>NZ_JBFBAJ010000001.1:0-29424 GCF_040682215.1 Actinoplanes sp. NPDC051346
CTGGGCCGGTGTCGCGAACGCCAGGCCGATGAAAGCGGCGGCGGGGATCAGCGCGAGGGTGGCGAGGCGACGGACCAGGGTCTTCTGCACGGGCACAACCTTTCGGGGATATCCGCGCCGGCGCTTGTTCGCCAGCTACGCATATCCCTTCGGTGGCCCCGCCGCATTCACTGATGCCTGTTCAGGTGCCTTGCCGTGAGTGCTGAGTTGCCGGTCGGGTGCTTGATCCAGCCCGGTTGCGGCCCGGGTCGACGCCACGGTGCAAATCGGGTGCAAAGCGGCGTCACTGCGGCATTCCGGGCCTCGTTTGGCAGGTGTGAGCGTCGAAATCAGGGACATTCCCGCGCAGGCGGCGGCGCCCGGGGTAGCCGTGCCGGCCGAGAATGCCCTGCCGGCCGACCGCCCATGGTGGCGCGCGATGCCGCGCGCCGCGCTGGTGCCGCTGACCGTGCTGCTGCCACTGGTGACGCTCGCGCCGACCGCGGACCACCGCTTCAATCTCTACTGGCATGGCGGCGACTTCCGGGCGCACCCGCTGCGTCAGCTCGCCGAGCCGTTCCGGACCGTGCCGATTTACCTCGACTTCGGCAACTTCCGACCGCTCGGGCGGCTCGTGGAGCGCGCCGTAGACGTCGCGGCATATCTGCTGATGGAGATCCTGCACCTCCCCGCGAACATCGCCCTGCGCGTGGTGTCTCTGCTGGCCGCGGTGGTGCTGACCGCCGCGGCGATGCTGTTGTCGGAGAGCATCACGGCGCGCGGACGACTGTTCCGCGAACCGCCGTCGCCGCTGACGGTGCTGGTCCCGTACGGCGTCGGCGCCGCGCTCGTGGCGGCCGGTGCCACGAGCACGACAGTGCTCTTCGGCGGTCTCTACTTCCTCTCCGCCGCGCTGGTTCTCGGTGTCGCGGCGGCGTGCTGCCGGGCGGTCTCCGCGGACGGACACGCGTTGCGCGCGGTTCCGGCCGTGGCCGCGGTGCTGTCCGGCGCGGCGCTGGCCGCGTTCAACGAGATCGCCTACCTCGCGCTGCCGCTCGCGGCGGTCGCCGTCGTGGCCCGGGGCCGGCTCGTCCTCGGCCTCGATCGGCGGTCCCTGCTCCGCGACCGGGCCACCCGCCTGGTAGGCCTGCTCTGGCTCGGATTCCTTCCGGTCTTCGTGCCCGTACGGTGGCTGATCGCGCGCGCCTGCGACACGGGCGACTGCTATCGCGGCTCGGACGTCGCCCTCGGGCCGGATCTCGGGCTCGCCTGGGTGCACCGGATGGCCGCCTGGCTTCCCCCGGTGCAGTGGCAGGAGGCGGCGCGGGGCGCCGACGGATCCTGGGCCATCGGCCTGCTGCCGGCGCTGGCCCTGGTGACGCTCGCCCTGCTCGCCCGGGGCACATGGGCGGACCTGCGCGGGTGGCGGGTCGATCGCCGGGCGGCGCTGGCGGTGGCGGTCAGCGCGGGTGCGGTCCTCGTCCTCGGTGCGGTCATGGCGGCGGCAAACGGTGACACGCAGGCCGCGGCGGTCGCCGGCCGGTGGGGCCTCGGTTGGCGCGACAGCGGCCTGGCCGCGGCGGCCGGCGTTCCGGCCCTGCTGGGCCTCGTGCTGGCCCTCGCGAAATGGCGGCACACGCCCGTCGCCCTGCTGGCGCTGCTGGTTCTCGCCGGTGCCGGGTCGGCCGCCGCGAACGGCACGTACGCCGCGGACTCCGCGGGACGTCAGTCTTCGGTCGTGAACAACGCCATCGCGCACGAGGTCGCCGTCTTCGACCGGACGCCCGCCGGCAACACCCGCCGGTGCGCTTTGCGGGCGGAGTTCCGAGTGCTCTACCCGGACCTTCCCTACTCCCGGTTCGCCCGCGCCGAGGTCCCCGGCACCGCGACACCGACCGAACGCCTCGAGGTGACGATCGACATGGCCACCAGACAGCTGTACGGCCGCCCGTTCTGCGCCCCGGACCAGCCGTGACCCGGCCCGCCGATCCGCTCGTGTCGATCGTCGCGCCGGTCTTCAACGAGGGCGCCGGGGTGGACGGGTTCGTGCGGCGCACCGGCGCCGTGCTCGAAGCGGCCGGATTGCGCTACGAACTGGTCCTCGTCGACGACGGCTCCTCCGACGACTCCTGGCCGCGGATCTGCGCGCTGAGCGGTCATGACCAGCGCGTGCGCGGCATTCAGCTCTCCCGCAACTTCGGCAAGGAGGCCGCCGTGCTCGCCGGGCTCGAGCAGGCCTCGGGGGACGCCGTCGTGGTCATCGACGCGGACCTGCAGCACCCGCCCTCCGCCATCGCGGCGATGGTGCGGTGCTGGCGCGACGGTGCGGAGATCGTCGAGGGGATCAAGCGCAACCGGACCGGCCAGCCGCCGACCGCCCGGCTCGCCGCGAAGCTGTTCAACGCGACATTCACCCGGCTGACCACTGTGGACCTCGTGAACGCGACCGACTTCCGGTTGTTGAGCCGCCCGGCGTGCGACGCGCTGCTGCGGCTGCCCGAGCATTCGTCGTTCTTCCGGGGCACGTCCAGCTGGATCGGCTTCCGGCGTACGGCGGTGGAATTCGACATCGACCACCGCGAGGGTGGGGCGACCCGATGGACCTTCCGGTCTCTGTGCCGGCTCGCCGTCAACGGGTTGACGTCCTTCACCTCCGCGCCGCTGCACTTCGTGACGATCGTCGGCTTCGGCTTCGCCGCGTTCTCGCTCGTGCTCGGGGTGCAGACGCTCGTCCGGTGGCTGCGCGGCGGATCCCTCGCGGGCTTCCCGACCGTGATCCTCGTGCTGCTCGTGATGGGGACGTTCATCCTGCTCGGGCTCGGGGTGATCGGTGAGTACCTGGCCCGCATCCACGAGGAGGTCCGCGGCCGCCCGCGCTACCTCGTCCAGGAGCGGACCGGTCCCTCGGCCTCCTCGTTGGACGAGCCGCCGGTCATCGTCGGGCAACGGGCCGATCATGCGGAACTTTGACGTCGGTCGTGTGCTGCGCTACGGCGTCAGCGGTGCCGCGAGCACCTTCACCCATCTCGGAGTGGCTCTCGCGCTGCACGACGGCGCGGGGCTGTGGCCGGTCGTGGCGAGCACCGCCGGGTTCGTGGCGAGCATCGTGGTGTCGTACACGTTGCAGCGCAACTGGGTCTTCCGGTCGGCGGTCGGCCACGGGGTGGGTGCGGCCCGGTTCCTCACCGTCACCGCCGTGGCCTGGACCGTCAACACCGTCATCGTCGGGACCGGGACCTCGGTGCTGGGCCTGCCCTATCCGTACGTGCAGGCCGTCGCGATCGTCATCATCCCGGTCGTGAACTACGCGCTGAACTCGCGCTGGACCTTCACCGCAGCCACGCCCCCAGCTCCGGAGCCAGCAGCCGGCTGTACGCGGTCGTGATGTGGTGCTGGTCGCGGTAGACCAGCAGGTTGCCGATCACCGGCGGGCAGGTCGTCGCGGTGCAGAACCACGGCGTCGGGTCGATGACCGTCGCGCCCGCCCGCCGCACCGCCGCGATGATCAGCTTGCGGCGCTCGGGCTTGGCGATCGCCGTCTCGCGGGACCGGGCGCACGCACCGACGTCGTCGAGGTGTTCCGACAGGCAGTCGGGCACGCTCCCGGTCTGCCACGGGGTGTCGTTCATGAAGTAGACCTCGGTGCCGGGCGTGGACACCGCCCGGACGGACCGCTCCCAGCCCGACACCCACGCCTCGTCCTGGGTCCCTGGCACGCCGAGCAGTTCGCTGCTCGGATAGGTCGACGCCATCAGGACCTTCGCGGGCCGCAGCGAGCGAATGTAGCGCCAGGCGTCCTCGCGCCACCGCACGCACTCGGTGAACTCCCGCTTGAGCTGCGGCAGATAGATCAAACTCTCCGCCGCGGTGCACGCGCTCTTGGAGACCACGACGACCTTCCACCGTTCCCGCAGCGCGGCGGCCTCGAGCGCGGGGAACCAGTGGCCGGCGTGCGAGTCGCCGAACAGCACGACCGTGGTGTCCGACGTCAGGTCGCCGTACGCGCACGGCTTCTTGACCTCCGGGTCGTCGAAGGTGCCGTTGCAGCCCTCGGTGTAGTAGCGCGGCTTGTCCTTCATCGCGTGGCGCAGCGTCGGGGTCAGGTTGACGGGCACCGCGGGGGCGTCCACGCTCGCGGCGATCTGCGCGGACAGACTCTTCGGGTCGAGGGTCTCCGGGTCCAGCACCGCGGCCCGGTAGGTCGTCGTTCCGCCCAGCTGCGTCGCGGCGAAGGTGATGGCGACACACAGCCCGGCGCTGAGAAGGGAGATGCCCAGGCCCACCCCGATGCCGCGCCACGGGCGGTTCCGCAGGGCACCGAGGTGCCGCACCGGGTTCTCCACGAGCGCGTAGGTGAGGGCGGCCAGCACCAGCGCGCCCAGCGCCGCCAGCACGTTCTCCCAGACGGCCAGGGGCCGGCCGATCGCGTGCGGCGCGATCAGCAGCACCGGCCAGTGCCAGAGATACCACGAGTACGAGAGCCGCCCGACGGCCTGCAACCCCGGATGTCCGAGCACCCCGGCCGAACGCCCGGTGCCGCCGGCGATCACCGCGGCGGTGCCCAGGACCGGCAGCAGAGCGGCATAGCCGGGGAACGGAGTCTGCGCGGTGTAGACGACCGCCGACGCGGCGACAGCGACGAGGCCGGCCGGGACGCACCAGCGCGGCAGTCGCAGCGCGGTCAGCGCGAGCAGGGCGCCGATGCCCAGCTCCCAGGCGCGGGTGTGCGCCCCGAAGTAGGCCCATCCGGCGTTCTCGCGCGTCTGCCACAGAGCCAGGGCGAGCGAGCCCACGGTCAGCAGCGACAGCACCGCCCCGAGCCCGCGCCGCCGGATGAAGACAATGATCAGTAGCGGCCAGACGAGGTAGAACTGCTCCTCGACCGCCAGCGACCAGAAGTGCTGCAACGGCGAAGGTTCCGCATCCGCCTGCAGGTAGTCCGTGCCGACCGCCGCGAGCCGGTAGTTCATCGCGTAGATCGCGGTGTGCAGCGCGTCGGACAGGATCGCGCTCAGCCGCAGCGGTGGCAGCCACAGCGCGGCGGCCGCGACCGTTGCCACCACCACGACGGTCGAGGCGGGCAGCAGCCGCAGGGCGCGGCGGGCGTAGAAGCGCGGGATCGACACCGTGCCCGTGCCCCGCGCCTCGCGCAGCAGCAGACCGGTGATGAGAAAGCCGGAGATCACGAAGAAGACGTCGACGCCGACATAGCCGCCATGGACGGGCAGACCACAGTGGTACGCGACCACGAGGAGCACCGCGACCGCGCGCAGCCCCTCGATGTCGCGGCGGTGCCGGGGCGGGCCGGCGGCCGGTGCTTCCGTGCCGGGCCGGGCCGGCGCGGGCGGTCGCGGGTTCTGTCTCGGCGGGGAGGCGACGGGCGCGGTGCTTATCTCAGTCACAGCCGGTGCGCCTCCCGGCCGGTGGTGACGCCCCGGGTGTCGAAGAAGCGCTTCGCGACGCCCGCCAGGTGGTCGGCGTCGTACTCGCGGTGGTGCTGCACCAGGATGACCAGGTCGGCCGCGGCGGCGGCGCCCTCGAGGTCGTCGGTGCGCGGCACGTTCCACTCGGTGACGTACGGGTCGTGGAAGGTCAGGACGGCGCCCAGCGATCCGAGCTGGCGGGCCAGGGGAGTGGCCGGCGACTCGCGCTGGTCGGCGATGTTCGCCTTGTACGTCACGCCGAGCAGCAGGATCTTCGCGCCGTGCACGGCCACGCCGTCGGCGTTCAGCAGGTTCTGCGCCCGGCGGGCCACGTACGCCGGCATGGTCGCGTTGATCTCCTGGGCGAGCTCGACGAAGCGGAACGGGTAGCCGAGCTTGCTGCGGACGTTGTGGCTCAGGTAGTTGGGGTCGATCGGGATGCAGTGCCCGCCGACGCCCGGGCCGGGATAGAACGCCTGGAAGCCGAACGGCTTGGTCGACGCGGCGTGGATGACGTCCCACAGGTCGATGTCGAGCTCGTGGCAGAACCGGGCCATCTCGTTGACCAGCGCGATGTTGACATGCCGGTACGTGTTCTCCAGCAGCTTCGCGGTCTCGGCCTCGCGGGTGCCGCGGGTGCGCACCACGGTCTGGACGAACCGTCCGTAGAACGCCTCGACCCTGTCGGTGCAGCCGGGGGTGAACCCGCCGACCACCTTCGGGGTGTTGTGCGCGCCGAACCGCTCGTTGCCCGGGTCGATGCGCTCCGGCGAGAACGCGACGGAGAAGTCGACGCCCGCGGTCAGGCCGGACAGCTTCTCCAGCAGCGGGCGCACCACGTCGTCGGTGGTGCCCGGATAGGTCGTCGACTCGAGCACGACCAGCATGCCGGGCCGCAGGTTGCGCCCGATGGCCTCGGTCGCGCCGATCACCGCGCGCAGGTCGGGGCCGTCGCCCTCGGACAGCGGCGTCGGCACGCAGATGACCGCGCTGGCGGCCTCGGCGATGCGCGTCTCGTCGGCGGTGGTGCGGAATCCGCCGGCGATCATCTCCGCCACGTCGGCGTCGGACAGGTCGTCCACGTGCGAGCGGCCCGCGCCGAGCGCGTCGACCACCGCCGGGTTGACGTCGAAACCGAGCACGGACAGACCGGCGCGGGTGGCCTGCTGGGCCAGCGGCAGCCCCACGTACCCGAGGCCGAGAATGACGACGTCGAAGCTCACGAGAAAGGTCTCCTTTGCGCGGACCCGTCAGACGACGGGCGAATTGGTGGCGGCCGGACCGCCGCGCGGCTGCTTGGTAGCGGCCGGGCCGGCGTTCGGTTGCGCTGGCACGGAGATCTCCGGCGTCTTGCCGGGTGCCAGCGCCGGGCCGCGGTCGATCTGCGGCAGGACGGTGGTTGCCGGCCGCGGGCCGGTCAGTTCGTACGGCGACGCGAACGGCAGATACGCCGGCAGGAACTCACCGAGCAGCGCCACCTGCTCGGCGGCGACTCGAGCGTCCGAGTCGGTGTCGTTGAGGCAGAACGCGTCGAGGTGGCGGTGCCGCAGCAGGTCGGCCAGCTTCAACGGCGTCGCCGGATTGGCCAGGTCGGCGTACGCGTAGGCGATCGTTCCCGGCGCGGCGCGCCCGGTCAGGTACGCGTAGTACTGCTGGAGCGACGACAGCAGGGAGATGTCGTCGGGGTGCCGGAACTGATGCCCGGCGGTGGCGTCGACGTGCTCGGCGAAGCGTTGCTCGATCTCGGCGATGACGCCGCGCCTTGACGGGTGCGGGGTGTGCATCATCTTGCGGGTCAACACCCGGCCGAACGTCTCGCGGATCAACTCCCGGTTGTTCTTGCCGGCCGAGTCGGCGGGCGGGTCGTCTGGCCGCCGGGGCGCCGAGTCCACCAGGGCGTTCGAGAAGAAGAACCGGGTCAGTCCGCCCGGGGTGAAGAACAGCTCGGGGGAGACCGGCCGGCCGAGGAACACGTCGTCGTTGAGATAGAGGAAGTGCTCGCTGAGGCCGGGGATGCGGTGCAGCCGGGACTCGATCGCCTGCGAGTTGAAGGTCGGCAGCCGGCCGGTGTCGCCGAAGATCTCCCGATGACCGACCAGGGTCAGGCCCGGGTGCGAGGTGTCCAGCCACGGCGGCACCTGGTCGTCGGTGACCAGGTAGACGTGGTTCACCCACGGCGCGAAGCAGTGCAGGGAGCGCAGCGAGTAGCGCAGCTCGTCGCGGCAGGCGTAACGCGATTCGTTGGTGGCGAGCCGGCTCGCCGCGCCCAGCCAGGTGTTCTCGGCCAGCGCGGCCGCCTTGCGGGCCTGCCACTGCGGGTCGCCGCCGTCGACCCAGGTGTAGACGACGTCGATGGGGAAGCTGATCCGGTCCGGGCTCGGCAGGGTGAAGATCTCCCTGGTCCGGTACGCGGTGCGGTCGTGCGGCGAGCTGAACGCTCCGAAGCAGGGTTCGGGCGCCGGCAGCACCGGCTCGTCGAGCGGGATCACGTCGGCGATGGGGTTGCCGCGCGGGCCGGTCAGGACGCCGTCGCGCTCGGTCCAGAACTCGATCTCGCAGCCCACGTCCGGGCCGAGCAGGAGCCTGCCGTGCGGGTCGGTGACCGGCCAGCAGGCCTTCAGAATCGACGCGGCGCCCGGCTTGGCGCGGCGGGGCCGGACGACGTCGAGCAGGCCGCCCTGTCCCTCGGTCGTCTGGCGCAGGACGCGGACCACGGTGGGACGGTCGGCCATGCGTACGGCCACCGCCGTCGTGCGCAGGGCCTTGGTGGGGATCCGGAACCAGTCGACGCCCGCCTCGTCGAGGGCGGCGACGACGCGGTCGAGGTTCTGCCGGCGTACGCCCGCGGGGCTGGCCGCCGGCTCCCGGCGGGCCGTGACCCACCCGCGGGCGCTGCGGACCCGCATGGTCGGTGCGTCCCGGCCGCCGCGCGTGAGCGGCAGTCGGGGTGGCGGGGCGAGCGACACCAGACGGCGGGCGACGCCGAGCCGCTGGGTCTCGTCGACGTGCGGCAGCACGCGGCGCTGCACGGACTTGAGGATGCGTGACCGGATCTCCCAGGGCGCCAGTCGCAGAATCCGCCGTAGGGGCACGAACTCGTCCTTCCGCCGGATGTCGTCGGGGCCGATCGGTCGGCCGCCCGGTTCCTGTGCCTCAACGGCGAGATCTGCCGGATGGTTGCGGTCGATGTCGCCTTAACGGACATCTGTGCTATTCCATAGTTACGCCTGATATCTGCGGTATACGCGATTTGTCCCTGTGGCGCGGGAGAACGGCCGCCGCCCACCCCTACGGGTGCGTCCCCGATGCGCTGCCTTGCGCCGAGGGGGCATCGTGGACAGCGGGCTTTCGAAGGGAGAAAGACATGGGCAAGGCAGTGGCGTACCTGGTGGCGATGATCGTCGGCGTGATCGTGGTCGGCTGGATCGCCTTCGCGGTGCTCGACGCCCTGGTGGGCGCGCTGGTCTACCTGATCGGGGGCGCGATCGTGATCGGCGGCGGCGTCTACCTCTACGGAAAGGCCAAGAAGGGGCTGGCGCCGGGCACCCGCAACCAGCGCCGGATCGAGGCGGCCGCGAAGACCTACCGGATGCGCAACCGGTGAGCGTTCCGGCGGGCCGCTAGGCTTGCGGGCATCTCCTCCCTACTGACCAACGGGAAGTTGTGCCGTGTTTGACACCTTGAGCGACCGCCTCTCCGGGATCTTCACCAAGCTCCGGGGCAAGGGCCGGCTCACCGACGCCGACATCGACGCCACCGCGCGGGAGATCCGCCTCGCGCTGCTGGAGGCGGACGTCGCGCTGCCGGTGGTCAAGGCGTTCATCGCCAACCTCAAGGAACGCGCCCGCGGCGCCGAGGTGTCCCAGGCGCTCAACCCGGCCCAGCAGATCATCAAGATCGTCCACGAAGAGCTGATCAACATCCTCGGTGGCGAGGGGCGGCGGCTCACGTTCGCCAAGCAGCCCCCCACCGTGATCATGCTGGCCGGCCTCCAGGGCTCCGGTAAGACCACGCTCGCCGGCAAGCTCGCCCGCTGGCTCAAGGGCCAGGGCCACCAGCCGCTGCTGGTGGCCTGCGACCTCCAGCGGCCCAACGCGGTCAACCAGCTCCAGGTGCTGGCCGGCCGCGCCGGCGTCGACGTGTACGCGCCCCAGCCCGGCAACGGCGTCGGCAACCCGGTCGAGGTCGCCCGCGACTCGATCGAGCACGCCCGGCGGACGGCGAAGGACATCGTCATCGTCGACACCGCCGGCCGCCTCGGCATCGACGCCGAGATGATGCAGCAGGCCGCCGACATCCGCGCGGCGGTCGACCCCGACGAGGTCATCTTCGTCATCGACGCCATGGTCGGCCAGGACGCGGTCACCACGGCCGAGGCCTTCCGCGACGGCGTCGGCATCACCGGCGTGGTCCTGTCGAAGCTCGACGGCGACGCCCGCGGCGGCGCCGCGCTCTCGGTGCGCCACGTCACCGGCGAACCCATCCTCTTCGCGTCCACGGGCGAGAAGCTCGAGGACTTCGACGTCTTCCACCCCGACCGGATGGCCAGCCGCATCCTCGGCATGGGCGACATGCTGACCCTCATCGAGCAGGCCGAGCAGGCCTTCGACGAGGATCAGAAGGAAAAGATGACCTCCAAGCTGCTCGGTGGCGAGCAGTTCACCCTGGAGGACTTCCTCGACCAGCTCATCGCGGTGCGCCGGATGGGCCCGATCGCCAACATCCTCGGCATGATGCCGGGCATGGGCCAGATGAAGGACCAGCTGGCCGAGCTCGACGACAGCCACTTCGACCGCGTGACGGCCATCATTCGCTCGATGACCCCGGGCGAACGCACCAACCCGAAGATCATCAACGGCTCCCGCCGTGCCCGCATCGCCAACGGCTCGGGCGTGACGGTCATGGACGTCAACCAGCTGCTCAACCGCTTCGCCGACGCGCAGAAGATGATGAAGCAGATGGGCGGCATGATGGGCCTGCCCGGCGCCGGCCGCCGCAAGGCGACCAAGAGCCCGAAGAACAAGCGCAAGGGCACCAAGGGCGGCAACCGCCCCCGGATGGGCGGCGGCATGCCGGCGGGCTTCCCGGGCGGCATGCCGCAGCTTCCCCCGGGCATGGACCCGGGCGCCCTCGGCGGCGGTGGCGGCCAGGGTCTGCCGCCGGGCTTCAAGCTCCCCAACCTCGACTTCAACAAGCTCACCAAGGGCAAAAAGGACGACGACAAGCGCTGACCCGTCAGGAGGCAGCGCTGCTCGGGCGGACCCAGGGCGAGGGCTGAGGCAGGCATCGGGTAGGACTGACGCATGGCTTTGCATGTGCGTGGGGTCGTTCTGCCCGAGGGCGAGGTCCGCGATCTCTGGCTGGTCGGTGACCGGGTGACCTTCGAGCCCGTCCGCGACGCGGAAACCGTCAGCGACGGCGGCTGGATCGTGCCCGGGCTGGTCGACGCCCACTGCCACCTCGGCATCCGCTACGGCGCGTCGCCGATCGAGAGCCTCGACGAGGCGCGCGGGCTCGCCGCGATGGACCGGGACGCCGGGGTGCTGGCGCTGCGCGACGCCGGGTCGCCGTACCCGTATCCCGAACTGGACGACGAGCCGGAGATCCCACGGCTGGTGCGCGCGGGGCGGCATGTCGCGCCGACCCGGCGCTATCTGCGGGACATCGGGGTCGAGGTCGACGCCGCCGACGTGGTGGACACCGTCACCGCGCAGGCGAAGGCCGGGAGCGGCTGGGTCAAGATCGTGGGGGACTGGATCGACCGGTCCGTCGGAGACCTCGCGCCCTCGTGGGATGCCGCGACCATGGCCGCCGCCGTGGAGGCCGCGCACGCCGCCGGGGCCCGGGCCGCCGTGCACACCTTCTCCGAGGAGGCGGTGGCGCAGATGGTGCGCGCTGGCGTCGACTCCGTCGAGCACGGCACCGGGCTGTCCCTCGACCTCGTCGACGAGATGGCGCGCCGGGGGACCGCGCTGGTGCCCACGATGATCAACATCCGGACCTTCGGGAAGATCGCCGATCAGGCACGACCCAAGTTCCCCGGGTACGCCGACCACATGGTGCGCCTGCGCGACCGCTTCCCGCAGGTCGTCGTCGCCGCTCACGAGGCCGGCGTTCCGGTATACGTCGGCACGGACGCCGGCGGCAGCATCCGCCACGGGCTCGCGGCGGAGGAGATGCTGCTGCTGCACGAGGCCGGCATCCCCGCCGTGGACGTCCTGGCCGCCGCGTCGTGGCGCGCCCGGGAATGGCTGGGATTCCCGGGGCTGGTCGAGGGTGGCCTCGCCGACCTCGTCGTCTATCCCGAGGACCCCCGCGCCAACCTGCGGGTCGTGCGTGAGCCCCGCCGGATCGTCCTCAAGGGGCGCGTCGTCCGCTGACACGGACCGCCCGCGCCCCGGCGGCCCCCGGGGCGCGGCTAGGATGCTGCCTCATGGCTCGCGTGCTCACTCCCCGTGCGGAGGACTTCCCCCGCTGGTACCAGGACCTCATCGCCAAGGCGCGGATGGCCGACAACGGCCCGGTGCGCGGCACGATGGTGATCCGACCGGCCGCGTACGCGATCTGGGAGCGCATGCAGGCCGAGATGGACGCGCGGATCAAGGAGGCCGAGGCGCAGAACGCCTACTTCCCGCTGTTCATCCCGGAGAGCTACCTCAGCCGCGAGGCGCAGCACGTCGAGGGCTTCTCCCCGGAGCTCGCGGTGGTCACCCACGCCGGCGGCAAGGAGCTGGCCGAGCCGATCGTGGTCCGTCCGACCAGCGAGACGATCTTCGGCGAGTTCATGGCGAAGTGGATCGACTCCTACCGGGACCTGCCGCTGCTGCTCAACCAGTGGGCCAACGTGGTGCGCTGGGAGCTGCGGCCGCGCACGTTCCTGCGGACCACCGAGTTCCTCTGGCAGGAGGGCCACACCGCGCACGCCACCGAGGCCGACGCCCGCGACTACGCGCGCCGCATCCTGCACTCGGTCTACGAGGACTTCATGACCAACCTGCTGGCGATCCCGGTCGTCCCGGGCCGCAAGACCAAGGGTGAGCGGTTCGCCGGCGCCACCAACACCATGACCCTCGAGGCCATGATGGGCGACGGCAAGGCCCTGCAGATGGGCACCTCGCACGAGCTGGGCCAGAACTTCGCCAAGGCGTTTGACATCACCTACACCTCGCAGGCGGGCGCGGTCGAGCACGCCTGGACCACCTCGTGGGGCAGCACCACCCGCATGATCGGCGGCCTGATCATGGTGCACGGCGACGACAGCGGCCTGCGGTTGCCGCCGCTGCTCGCCCCGATCCAGGCCCAGATCATGGTGGTCAAGGCCGGCGAGGGCGTCACCGAGGCGGCGGTCAAGCTCCGTGACGAGCTCAAAGCCGCCGGCGTACGGGTGAAGCTCGACGACCGCGCCGACATCCCCTTCGGGCGCCGCGCGGTCGACGCCGAGTTGCAGGGCATCCCGGTCCGCATCGAGGTGGGCCCGCGCGACCTGGCCGCCGGCAACGCGGTGGTGGCCCGGCGCATCGACGGCACGAAGTCCCCGGTCGCGCTCGGCGAGGTCGTCGCCGAGGTGGTCGGCGCCCTCAAGACCGATCAGCAGCGGCTGTTCGACGACGCGCTGGCGCTGCGCCAGGAGCGCACCGTGGACGTCAAGACCCTGGGCGACGCGATCGAGGCGTCCCAGACCGGCTGGGCGCGGGTGCCCTGGTCGGCGGTCGGCACCGAGGGCGAGGCCGAGGCGAACGGCAAGGCGGTTACCGTCCGCTGCCTGATCCGCCCCGACGGCTCCGTGCCGGAGTCGGACGACGAGCCCGACGTCATGGCGATCCTGGCGCGCGCGTACTGATGTTCGCCGCGGGCCGCCAGGTCCTCTACCGCAACATCGACGGGCCGCGGCTGGCCTGCGCACGCCCGTGCCGGGTGGTCTCCGACGACGAGCGTGGGCTCCTGCTCTGGCTGGCCCGCGGCTCCGCCATGCTCGTCGAGGAAGCCGTCGACGGTCGCGGCGTGCGCGACATGCCGTTCGCGGAGTGGATCGCTCTGAGCCACCGGGTGATCCCGGCCAGGTGGCACGGGCCGGGCCTGCTCAAGTTCATCCCGCCCGACGCCGACCACTCGGTCTGGTTCTTCCGCGACGACGAGGGCCGCTTCACCGGCTGGTACGTCAACCTGGAGGAGCGCGCCCTGCGCTGGGACGACGGCGACCTGGCCGGCGTCGACGTGATCGACCAGGACCTCGACGTCCTGGTCCGGCCGGACCGCTCGTGGGAGTGGAAGGACGAGGACGAGTTCACCGAGCGCCTCGCCTTCGGAGAGCACTACTGGGTCCGCGACGAGGCCGCCGTCCGCGCCGAGGGCTGGCGCGTGATCAAGCAGATCGAGGCGGGCGACTTCCCCTTCGACGGCACCTGGACCGACTTCCGCCCGGACCCCACCTGGCCGGTCCCGACCTCGCTCCCGCCCGGCTGGGACCGTCCACCGGTCCCGCGCCCTTGATCACACAGGGCGCCGCTCCCGCGTCCGGACCCGTAGCCTGCCCGGCGTGGCTCTCGCACCACCAACCCCTCCTGCCCCAACTGTGCCCACCTGGGACCCCGGCCCCCGCAAGCCCCGCTGGACGGCCGCGGTCCTCGGCGCGTCCTGCTGATCGCGGGGGCGACCTACGGGTACCGCACCCTCAACGGCATCTTCGGCGCCCCGCACCCGGTCCGTGCCCAGGCCTGCCCGGCACTCGACCTCGCCCCGCTCGCCAGGGCCCTCGGGCTCCTGCGGTTCGAAAGCGAGCCCGGTGCCGCCGTGCGGCAGGAGCATCTGTCGCATGTCCGGGCCGTGCTGACAGAGACCGCTCGCACCCGGCCCTGACGGGCCGGACGACATCAAGGGTCCAGCAATGAGCAACGGTCAGGACCATGCAACCAGGCACGACATCCAGATCTTGATCTTTATCTTGATCTTGACCGACCCTCTTCCCGGCCCGATTGGGACCTAGCGCCCTCCATCTGGCAGAATGAACGGCTGGTATCCGGCACGCGTGAGGCGCCCTCTAACCCTGATCGCGTTGCCAGTCCACCGAGACATCGGTCCCGCATCCCCACGTGGGTTCCGTCGGCTCACCCTCGTGATCATCAGGAGCGAAACAACCGTGGCCGTTAAGATCCGGCTCCTGCGGATGGGCAAGATCCGCAACCCGCAGTACCGCATCGTCGTCGCCGACTCGCGCACCAAGCGCGACGGTCGCGCCATCGAGTACGTCGGCATCTACCAGCCGAAGCACGACCCGTCGGTGATCGAGGTCAAGAGCGAGCGCGTGCAGTACTGGCTCTCGGTCGGCGCGCAGCCGAGCGAGGCCGTGCAGCGCATCCTCGAGAAGACCGGCGACTGGCAGCAGTTCAAGGGCCTGCCGGCCCCGCCGCCGCTGCTCGTCGCGCCGGAGAAGGCCAACCGCCAGGCCGCCTACGAGGCCGAGGCCAAGGCCGCCGCCGGCATCGCCGAGACCCCGGCCAAGCCCGCCAAGAAGGCCACCAAGGTCGCCGCCGCACCGGAGGCCGCCGCGGCCAAGCCGGCGCAGACCAAGGCCGCCGACCCGGCGGAGCCGAACCGCGAGGCCGTCGCCGAGACCGCAGAGGACCCGGCCGGTGCCGGCGCCGACGCGAGCTGACGGGGCGCTCCGGCCCGCGCTGGAGCACCTCGTCAAAGGCATCGTCGACAACCCGGACGACGTCCGGGTGCGGCTGGTCGACTCGCGCCGCGGCAAGCGGCTCGAGGTGCGCGTGCACCCCGAGGACCTGGGAACGGTCATCGGGCGCGGCGGGCGCACGGCCAAGGCGCTGCGTCAGGTCATCGGGTCGATCGGTGGGCGCGGCATCCGCGTCGACATCGTCGACGCGTACTGATCGACCGTCGCGCGATGCTGCTGGTAATCGGTCAGATCGGTAAGCCCCACGGCATCCGTGGGGAGGTTCTGGTGACCGTTAGGACCGATGAGCCAGAGGCGAGATTCGTCGCCGGATCGGTGTTCGCCACCGAGGTCCCCCGGGACCGCAGGGTGAACGCCGGTCCGGCAACCGCCGCCACCCCGGGCGTGGCCTACCAGGTCCCCGGGAAGCTGACCCTGGAATCGCTGCGCTGGCACCAGGGCCGGATCATCGCCCAGTTCGAGGGCGTGCACGACCGCAACGTGGCCGAGGCGCTGCGCGGCGTGCTGCTGCAGATCGACAGCGCGGACGTGACGCCGCCGAACGACCCGGACGAGTTCCACGACCATCAGCTCATCGGGCTGTCGGTGGTCGGGCTCGACGGCACCGAGCTGGGCACGGTCGACCGCATCGACCACGCGCCCGCCTCCGACCTCATCGTGCTTCGCAAGGCCGCGGGCGGCACCGCGCTCATCCCGTTCGTCAGCTCGATCGTGCCGACGGTCGACCTGGCCGGCGGCCGTGTCGTCGTCGACCCGCCCGAGGGCCTGCTCGACCTCTAGAAGGTTTCTCGTGCGCGTCGACGTCATCTCGATCTTTCCGGACTACTTCTCGCCGCTGGACCTGTCGTTGATCGGCAAGGCCCGTGCCGCCGGCATTCTCGACCTCTCTGTGCACGACCTGCGTACGTGGACCTCCGACGTGCATCGGACCGTCGACGACAGCCCGTACGGCGGCGGTCCCGGCATGGTCATGCGCCCGGAGCCCTGGGCCGCGGCCCTTTCCGCCGTGACGTCGCCCTCGGCCACGCTCGTGGTGCCGTCCCCGGTCGGTCGGCCGTTCACCCAGGCGGACGCTGTCTCCTTCGCCGCGTTGCCTCATCTGATCTTCGCGTGCGGCCGCTACGAGGGCATCGACCAGCGGGTCATCGACGACGCCGCGACCCGGATGCCGGTCCGTGAGGTGTCTCTGGGGGACTACGTCCTCTTCGGCGGCGAGGTCGCGGTCATCGTGATCATGGAGGCGGTCACCCGGCTGCTGCCCGGCGTGCTGGGTAACGCCGACTCGCTGACGGAGGAGTCGCACGCGGCCGGCCTGCTGGAGGCTCCCGTCTACACCAAGCCGGCGTCGTGGCGGGGAATGGACGTACCGGAGATCCTCCGCTCCGGTGACCACGGCCGGATCGCCCGGTGGCGGCGGGAGCAGTCGCTGCTCCGAACGGCCGCGCGCCGGCCGGACCTGTTCGAGGCGTACCCGGCCGAAAACCTCGACAGACGAGATCGGGCGGCGATCGAGGACGCCGGATTTCGGATCCCGGGGTCGGATGTGGCAAAGTAGGGAGGTTGCCGTTCGTCCCCACGCCGTGGTGGCCGGACGAGGATCTTCCGCAACTCGCCGAAGATCAGAATCACCCATTCGCGCATCGAACTCCCGGTGCGCTTTGAGTAACACGAGGATGCAGCGATGAACACGCTGGACGATCTTGACGCCCAGTCGCAGCGCACCGACATTCCCTCCTTCCGCGCCGGGGACACGCTCAAGGTCCACGCCCGGGTCGTCGAGGGTAACCGTTCCCGGGTCCAGGTCTTCCAGGGCGTCGTGATCAGCCGCCAGGGCGGTGGCCTCCGCGAGACCTTCAAGATCCGCAAGATCAGCTTCGGCGTCGGTGTCGAGCGCACGTACCCGATCAACAGCCCGGCCATCGACCGCATCGAGGTCGTGACCCGCGGTGACGTTCGCCGCGCCAAGCTGTACTACCTGCGCGAGCTCCGGGGCAAGAAGGCCAAGATCAAGGAGCTGCGCGAGAAGCAGACCGTCAGCTGAACCCCCTAACGGTCCGGGCCGTATTCACTCGGACTGAACGTTTACTGCGCGGGCGAACTACGCTTGCGCCGGTGACGGATGGGAATCAGTGCCATTGCGGCGTTCGCCGCGCTGGCGGCCATTCGCACTACCGCCCGATCTGTTCCCGACAGGGAATGCGGGCGGTAGTGCTGTATCCGGGGCGGTCGACCGGATCGGCGGCGGGAGATGCGTAGCGTGGAACCGATGCAGGGGTACCGGGGATCCTCTTCCCGGCGCCGCCGCGGCCGGGTGATCCGGCGCAAGGAGATGCCCCTCTGGCAGGAGCTTCCGCTGCTGCTGGTCGTGGCCTTCTGCCTCGCCGTGCTCATCCGCACCTTCCTCGTCCAGGCGTTCTTCATCCCTTCCGGCTCCATGGAGAACACCCTGCTCGTCGGCGACCGCGTGCTCGTCAACAAGGTCGTCTACGACATGCGCGACCCGGTCCGCGGCGAGGTCGTCGTCTTCCGCGGCACCGACAGCTGGGCACCCGAACAGCCTTCCGAGCCGATCAGCAACACCTTCGGCGCCAAGCTGGGGCGCACCATCGGCGACCTCGTCGGCGTCAGCCGCCCGGGTGAGAAGGACTTCATCAAACGGGTGATCGGGCTGCCCGGCGACAAGGTGGCATGCTGCGACGACAAGGGCCGGATCACCGTCAACGGCGAGCCGATCGATGAGCCGTACCTGTATGAGGACTCACCCCTCGACGCGCCGCCCAACCCGCGGCAGTGCAGCAGCCGCCGCTTCGCCGAGGTGACCGTTCCCCAGGATGAGATGTTCGTCATGGGCGACCACCGACTGGTGTCCCAGGACGCCCGGTGTCAGGGCACCGTCCCGATCGACAACGTCATCGGCCGCGCCTTCGTCGTGGTCTGGCCCACGAATCGGTTCACCAGCCTTTCCGTGCCCGAGAGCTGGAAGGCGTACGCCGCCGCCCAACCCGTCGGCGCCGCCCCACTGGGATCGTCCCCGGCCCGTGAGCCCGATCCGGGCACCGCGGCAGCAGTGCTCCCATTGCTATTGAGTGTCGGCGTATCCGCGCGTTCCGGACTGTGGTTCAGGCTTCGGGGACGTAGGCTCCGTTCGTGATTGACGAGCAGACCGGCGAGCAACGCCGCGGTTCCTTCTGGCGTGAGCTCCCCATCCTGCTGGGCGTGGCGATCCTGGTCGCGGTGCTCGTGCGTGCCTTCGTTTTACAGACCTTCTACATCCCGTCGCCGTCGATGGAACACACGCTCAACGTGTGGGACAGGGTGTTGGTCAACAAGCTCGTCTACGACTTCCGAGAGCCCCGGCGCGGCGAGATCGTCGTCTTCAAGGCACCCACCGAGTGGCAGCGCGGCACCGAGGGCGAAGACTTCATCAAGCGCATCATCGGCGTCGCCGGTGATCACGTGGTGTGCTGCGACGCAGAGCAACGCCTGATGATCAACGGTCACACGCTGGTCGAGCCGTACATCTACAAGGACGACAAAGGCAACCCCGATCCGCCCGCGGACGAGCCGTTCGACATCACCGTGCCGAAGGGCCGGCTCTGGGTGATGGGCGACCACCGCTCCGCCTCGGGCGACTCGCTGGAGCACTACCAGCTCAAGCAGGACCTCCAGGAGGCCACGATCGAGACGGATTCGATCGTGGGACGCGCCTTCACGATCTTCTGGCCGGTCGGCCGGGCGACCTGGCTGTCGGTCCCCGAGCAGTTCGACGGCATCCCGGAGCCGGCGCCCGCCAAATAGGCCGCTCCCGGCGCTGGGCCGGATGCCGCTCTCGGCGTCGGGGCGGACCCGGGCTCAAGATCGATGTCTGGCGCAATAGGCTGGGGGTATGACGCACATCGACCGGCGGGCCGCGCGGGTCCTCCTCGTCGACGCGACGCAGCGGGTCCTGCTGCTGCACGGCGGCGACCCGGCTCGGCCCGGCCAGCGGTGGTGGTTCACCCCTGGCGGCGGCCTGGACGAGGGCGAGACCCACGCGCAGGGCGCCGCCCGGGAGCTGTTCGAGGAAACCGGTCTGCGTCTCCACCCCGCCGAGCTCGGAGAGCCCGTGCACCATGAGGTGACGGAGTTCAGCTACGACCACCGGCAGTACCGGCAGGACCAGCATTTCTTCCTCCACCGCGTGCCCGCCTGGGAGGTCGACTTCGCCGGATTCGACGCCCACGAGCGGCGGACCATCACCGAGCACCGCTGGTGGACCATCGCCGAGATCGACGCCTCGGACGAGGAGATCTACCCGCTGGACCTCACCAGCCTGCTGCGGCGGTGCCTGGCCGAGAGCGAATCGCTGCGGAGCCACTGATGCTCGCCCCACCCCGCACCGTCGTCCGCCGCGAGGGCGGGCTCTACGCGCTGGAACGTGCCCTGCAGCGCCGCGGCTTCCGCCACGTCGCCGGCGCCGACGAGGCCGGCCGGGGAGCATGCGCCGGTCCGCTCGTCGCGGGCGCGGCCATCCTGCCCGAGGGCAAACGCGGCGAGATCGACGAGCTCGCCGACTCCAAACTGCTCACCGCCGCCGCCCGCGAACGCGTCTACGCCGAGGTGGTCAAGCGCGCCCTCGCCTGGTCGGTCGTGATCATCCCACCGGCGGAGGTCGACGCCCGGGGCCTGCACGTCTGCAACCTCGCGGCGATGCGCCGGGCGCTGGCCTCGCTCACCACGGCCCCGGACTACGTCCTCACCGACGGCTTCGGAGTGGACGGCCTCGGCGCACCCGGGCTGGCGGTGTGGAAAGGCGACCGGGTAGCGGCCTGCGTGGCCGCGGCCAGCGTGCTCGCCAAGGTCACCCGGGACCGGCTCATGGTGGAGCTCGACGGCAAATTCCCGGGCTACGGATTCGCTGTGCACAAGGGCTACATCACCGACGAACACAGCGCGGCGCTCACAGCGCACGGGCCTTGCGTGGAGCACCGGTTCTCATATGTGAATGTGGCCGCGGCGTCCGGGCGTGGGGATCATCCGCCGCGGGCTCGGCGTCCGGCGGAGGCGCGGGGGGCGGGTTTCGCCTCACCGTCGTCCTCGGATGCTGGTGCTGCCCCGGCGGCCGATGGCGGTTCGGGTTCGTTTTCTGAGGCTGATCCGCGCTCGCTTTCGGGCGCTGGTTCGTCCGCGCCTTCTGGCGCTGGTTCGCGTTCGCTTTCGGGCGCTGGTTCGTCCGCGCCTTCTGGCGCTGGTTCGCGTTCGCGTTCGGGTGCTGGTTCGCGTTCGGGTGCCGGTTCGCGTTTGGGTGCTGGTTCGTCCTCGGGTTCGGGTGCCGGTTCGCTTTCGGCGGCGGCTTCCGCCGAGCCGCTGATGCTCTGGCCGGAGCTTGAGGGTACCGTCGGCGTGGCGTCGGGCGAGCGGCCTCGACCGCCGGTGTCGGTGGGGGAAGATGAGGCCATGGAGGGCGAGAAGCGATGAGCGCAGAGGATCTCGAGAAGTACGAGACCGAGATGGAGCTGCAGCTCTACCGGGAGTACCGCGACATCGTCCGCCAGTTCTCATACGTGGTGGAGACGGAGCGTCGCTTCTACCTGGCGAACCAGGTGGACCTGCACGTGCGCAACTCCGACGGCGAGGTGTACTTCGAGGTCGAGATGCACGACGCCTGGGTCTGGGACATGTACCGGCCGGCCCGCTTCGTGAAGAACGTGCGGGTGATGACCTTCAAGGACGTCAACGTCGAGGAGCTCGAGAAGCCGGACATCTCCCTGCCTGACGACGCCAACTTCGGCGGCTGACCGCAGTCCACAGCGTTCGTTGTCCACAGGTCGTCGCATGCCGGGTACCGCGCATTCCGGCGGCTAGGTGTTTGTCCACAGGCCGTCCCGCGCCGGGCGGCCGAACCCGGCACGATGCCGGGCATGACTCCGCTGATAGCGCTCCTGCTCTCCCTGCCGATCCCGTGGCCGCCCTTCCAATGGCCGATACCCGGCACCGCGATCACCCGCCACTTCGACCCGCCACCAGAGCCCTGGCTGGCCGGCCACCGCGGCGTGGATCTCGCCGCCACCCCGTCCACACCCGTCCGTTCGGCCGGCGCCGGCACGGTGATCTTCACCGGCACGGTCGCCCAGCGGGGCGTCGTGAGCATCGCCCATCCCGGCGGCCTGCGCACGACCTACGAACCGCTCACGATGATCTCGCTGCGAGCGGGTGACACAGTCCAAGCGGGGCAGGCGATCGGGACGCTGTCGCCAGGCCACCCTGGCTGCCCGGCCCCGGCATGCCTGCACTGGGGATTGCGCCGCGGCGCCGACTATCTGGACCCGCTGACGCTGCTGGGCCTCGGCCAAGTCCGCCTGCTGCCACTGTGATGCCGGCGCCCGGCTGCGGCACTTCCGCACCGGTCCGCCCCAACGGGGTTATGGCCTGCGTCCGGACCGACCAGTCCTGAGTCTGAGTGCCGGTGTTCCGCCTTTCGCGTCCGGGTGTGGGCATCCCGCGCTTCGCCTCCGGTCGCGGGTGTCCCGCGCATCGCCTCCGGTCGTGGCGTCCTGCGCTTCGCCTCCGGGGCAGGTGTTCGGCGCTTCGCGTCCGGGCGTGGTGTTCCGCGCTTCGCGTCCGGGCGTGGTGTTCCGCGCTTCGCGTCCGGGCGTGGGTGTTCGGCGCTTCGCGTCCGGGTGTGGGTGTGGGTGTTCGGCGCTTCGCGTCCGGGCGGGGTGTTCGGCGCTTCGCGTCCGGGTGTGGGTGTGGGTGTTCGGCGCTTCGCGTCCGGGCGGGGTGTCCTGCGCTTCGCGTCAGGGTGCGGCTGTTCCGCGTTTCGCGTCCGCACGGGTTATCCACCGCTTCACCGCAGGTTGGCGAGGAGCTCCGGCAGGTGTTGAGCAAGGCGGTCGTATTCCTCCGCGCGGTTGTACACCTGGGCGCTCAGCCGCAGCCACCCGCGCCCACCCCACGCGTTCACCGCTACCTCGGTCGCCAGCTTCTCCGCGATGTGTTGCCGCAGGGCGTGCGCCTCGGGATACGTCGTCGCCACGCCCGACGGCAGCGGAAGCACCCGCATCGAGGCCTCCGCAGCGCCCGGGTCGGGCAGATCGGTGGGCGCAAGGCCGAGGGCATCACCCACCACCCGCTGACCGTACGCCGCCAGCGCCGAATTGTGACTCCGGACGGTGTCCACGCCGAGAGTACGCAACGTGAAGAGCCCGGCCGGTGCGGAGAGCCACGAGGTGTAGTCCACCGTGCCGTGGAACTCCACTGACAGGGGGAAGCCGGCATCCTGCTCCCACGAGACAACGAGCGGCTCCATCCGGCGACGCCACGGCTGCGCCACGACGAGCAGGGCGGTGCCCCGGGGCGCGTACGCCCACTTGTGCAGGTTGCCCACCCAGAAGTCGGCGCCGATCCGGTCGACCTCGACCGGCAGCATGCCCGGCACATGCGCGGCGTCGACCAACACCGGGATCTCGTGCTCGCGAGCGGCGGCCACGACCTCCCGGACGGGCAGCACCTTGGCCGTAGGAGACGTGAGCTGGTCGACGATCAGCAGCTTCGTCCGCCCCGGCCGCAGCGCACTCCGGATCCGCGACACGACCTCCGCGTCCCCGGCATCGACAGGCAGCGCCACGGTCCGCGCGGTAGCCCCGTCACGCCGGCACTGCCGCCGCGTGGCCAGGGCGTTCGAGCCGTACCCATGATCGGTAAGCAGCACCTCGTCCCCGGGCTGCAACCGCACCGACTGCAGCACCAGCGAGACACCGGAGGTGGTGTTCGGCACGAGAGCGCTGCCCTCAGGATCGGCGCCGAGGAACTGAGCCACATGACGTCGGGTATGGACGATGCGATCGGTAAGCCCGGGCGGCCCGAAGAAGGACATCGGGTTGCGCTCGGTCTCGTCCCGCAGCCGCTGCTGAGCGCGTTGCACACTGATCGGCACCGCGCCGAACGAGCCATGGTTGAGATAGGCGGTGCCAGCATCGAGGGAGAAGAGGAGCCGCGCTCCCGGAATGGGCGGGGGCGGATCTCCGGCGCTCACGCTGCGATCGTACGTCACCGCACGATGCCGGGTACGACGATCAAGAACGGCCACCCGCGCCGCCCATCGTCGCCGCCTCGCCCCGGGGATGCCGGCGGCGGCTTGGGGATCCCGGTTTCGCCTCGGGGATGCCGGCGGAGCCTTGGGATGCCGGTCTCGCCACTTGACGCCGGCGCAGCCATGGGATGCCGATGTCGCTCAGGACGCGGTGTTGCCGTGAGGACGCCGTGTCGCCGAAGGGTGCCGCGCTCTCGAAGGCGCCGCGTCATTGAAGAGCGCCGCGCGGTGGAAGGCGTCGCGTGATTGACGGATGCCGGGGGTGTGGAGGGCGCCGCGTGACGATCAGCAGGTCATCACTGGGGTGCAACGCCGTTCCGGGCTGCCGTGCTGTTGCGGGGTTGCCGCGCCGCCATGGGGTTCCGAGGCTCTGCCGGGGTGCCGGGGTGCCGGGGTGCCGGGGTGCCGGGGTGCCGGGGTGCCGGGGTGCCGGGGTGGTGTGGTGTGGTGTGGTGTGGCTCTGTCGTACCGCGTGGCGGTGACGCTCTGCCTGGCGGCGCAACCCCGCGCACGTCGGCGCCGCTCGATGAACCTTGTGGTGCTTGTCTGGTGTCGGGATCGTCTCAGGCGCGGGGGTGGGCCTGTTCGAAGGCCGCGCGGAGCCGTTCTGTCGACACGTGGGTGTAGATCTGGGTGCTCGACAGCGACGCGTGACCCAGCAGGTCCTGGACCGCCCGGAGGTCGGCGCCCCCGTCCAGCAGGTGGGTCGCCGCCGAGTGGCGCAGGTCGTGCGGGCTGGTGTGGGGCAGGCCGGCCGCGCGGGCCGCCGCGTCCACGATCCGGCGTACTACCGTCGGCTGCAACCGGCCGCCTCGGGCGCCGAGGAACAGGGCGTCGCGGCTGCCAGCGTTGGCCAGCTTCGGGCGTCCGTGCCGCAGCCAGTCGTCCAGGGCGTGTTGCGCCGGCAGACCATAGGGAACCGCCCGTTCCTTGGCGCCCTTGCCGAGGACGCGGATCACCCGACGCGCCTCGTCCACGTCGGTGCGGTCCAGGCCGCAGAGCTCGCTCACCCGTACTCCGGTCGCGTAGAGGAGCTCGAGCACCGCTCTGTCGCGTACCCCATGGGGGTCGGTCGTGGTCACGACCAGGTCCGCGGCCTGATCGGCGCGCAACACCGACGGAAGATCGCGATGGGCTCGGGGGCTGGCGAGCTGCGCGCCGACGTCGGCCGCGCACAGCCCGCAGCGATGCGCCCACGCGGTGAACGTGCGGGCCGCGGCCGCGCGGCGGGCCTGCGAGGTGCGCGCGGCGCCGTCGGACATCCGCTGCGCGAGCCACCCACGGAGGACGGTGATGTCAAGATCGCTGGGGGAGGAGTGCCCGGCCTGGGCGGCATGACCGAGGAGAGAAACGACATCACCGACATATGCCCGTACGGTGTGGGCGGAGCGGTTGTCGACCCGAGCCAGATGCAGGCCGAAGTCGTCCACGGCCTGGCGAAAGGCGGGCGGCAGCGCCTCATGAGCATCGCGGGTGTTCATCGGTCCATCATTCCGCCTCGGCAGGTGTGCCGGCACCCGCCGACGATTCGCCCGGCGTGCCGCCGCAATTCTCGTTCCAGCGGCGTTGACGTTGGCGTTCTTGTCGGACCCTCGCTCTAGGGTCGGACCATGGCGAGTTGGCACGAGATAGAGAAGGACAGCCCGGCGTTCGCCGCCAAGGTGAAGTCTCGCTTCGACGCGGGCACCAACAAGACGATCGCGACCCTCCGTCGCGACGGATCTCCCCGCATCAGCGGCACGGAGCTCAGCTTCGACGCCGGCGAGATCGTATTCGGCTCGATGAGTGGCTCGATGAAGCTCCTCGACGTCCGCCGCGACCCCCGCATCGCGATTCACAGCCCCTCCGTGGATCCGCCGCCCGACCATCCGGAGCGATGGCCGGGCGACGCCAAGCTCACCGGCACGGCGGTGGAGATGCCGGTGCCGGCGGACAGCCCCTTTCCGGATTCGGGCTACTTCCGGGTGGACGTGCGGGAGGTGTCGCTCACCTACGTCGGCGACCCGGCGGACCATTTGGTGATCGAATCCTGGGATTCAGCGCACGGCTACCGGCGCCGCACCCGCGCGTAAGGCCGGCGGATCATCGCGGCCCGGCGTTTCTGGGCCGACGCTTCGGTGCCGCTGGTGGGTTTCTGGGCCGACGCTTCGGTGCCGCTGGTGGGTTTCTGGACCGACGCTTTGATGCCGCTCGGTGGGTAGCCGGCATACGCCGGTCGATCGCCGGTCACCGGTGCGGATTCGTGTGTCCAAGCAGCTTGCCGGAGTGCTATCGGCGATAGTGAGGCAGCCGTCATGAGAGCAGTGGCGGGGGTGGAGGGCTTCGGGACGTCGGGCTGCGACCGGTCGGTAGCGCTGCGAGCTGGGGGGACGAACGCTTCGAGGCTGGCGCGTGGGCTGCCGGTAGAGGCTGGCCTCGCGGGTGTCGCTAGAGACAGGCGTCGGGGTTAGCGACGGGCCGTCGGGTCCAGCGAGGGGCGGGAGTTCAGCGACGGCGTCGCGGACAGAGTCTGGCCGTTAGTGACGGGCATCAGAGGTGGGGGCGTCAGCGGCGGGCGTCGCGGTCAGGGCGGGGGCGTCGGCGGCGGACGTTGCCGTCAGGGGGACGTTGCCGTCAGGGGGACGCTGCCGTCAGGGGCGCGTCAGTTGGACGCGGTCGGCGGGGTGGACCGTGATCGTGCCGTCCGTGGCGGTGACGACCAGGACGGGCACGCCCTCGCTGAGGCGGTAGGTGCGACGTTCCGCGTCGGTGGGCATGCGCGCTCCGGCTTTTTCGCCGCGGCCAAGGGTGACGATTTCCATCGGCTCAGGCACGCGCACGAACGTCCCTCGAGGACGGTCGACCGTGACCAGGCCCTCGGTGCGGAGCTGGCCGATCGCCTGCCGGACCGTCGTGCGGCTGATGCCGTACTCCTGTGCCAGGCGCAGTTCGCTCGGCAACGGCTCGCCCGGCGAGAGTTCGCCGGAGTCGATCTGGCTGCGCAGCAGATCGGCGAGTTGGCGGAACACCGCACGGTCGGCCGAGGGATCGATCATGGCAGACACCGTACGTGGTCACGATGCTCCATAATATTGTACGTACGAAGGAACATCGGTATGATCGTCCCGCCACGCTGAGAAGGCCGAGCTTGATCGCGTGGCGAGCGGCGGTCGGCGGTCCCCCAAGGTCCCGGCCGCCGTCTACCCTTCACTGTTGCGTCATCCGGGGGTGGCTTTGTCGACCTTCGACCGGGATCCGGAACAACCGCCGGCCGATCCGCCCACCGGCGCAGACCCGCTGATCTGGCGCCTGGCTCACGGCCTGCACCGGGATCACCGGCCCCGCAAGGACGGCTTCTGCACTACCTGCCGTGGCTTCTGGCCCTGCGACTCGCACAGTTTGGCCCGCCAAGGCCTGGCCGCGGCACTCCGGCGTGGGGTTCCCGTGAAGGGTTTGCATGCGCATACGCGGCGGATCAAGCGTCACGAGAGGAACGCTGGCACCCACTACTGATCGATGGCTTCCTCGCCATTGGAAGCAGTGGTTTCGTCGAGACCCGAGACAGTGGTTTCGCTGGGAGGCGGCGTTGTGGTTTCGCTGGGGCGTGGCGCAGTGGTTTTGCCGGGCGGCGGCGTTGTGGTTTCGCCGGGAGGCGGCGTTGTGGTTTCGCTGGGAGGCGGCGTAGTTGTTTCGCTGGGAGCCTGCGTAGTGGTTTCGTTGCCGATCGGCGCAGCTTCCGCAGGTAAGCCAACTTCGCCCTCTCTGCCGGTCCTTCGAGGATGAACCCATCCCAGAAATCGCTGCCAGAGATCGGCTGGTGGCAGCTCGCCCCGCGCCGTCAGGTCGTGGGCGGCCATGGCCATGTAGGACGTCATGTACAGCGCCAGGCACGAGGGATATCGCCGGAACTCGACGATGAGTTCCGCTTTCGCCTGAGGGCAGGGCCATGGGCGTGCACAGGCCACGCAGTTCCACCGAGGTGGGAAGCCCTGATGCTCGATGGGCGGCCAGGCTGGGTACGGAATAATCACCATGGGCGGCCCCGATGCGTCCCCCGCAGGCAGTGGTGTTCGGACGACGTCGCGACGTCGCGCCTGAGCAGAAACGAGAATTGGTCACTTTGATCGCTCTCCGAAGCTGCGGCACAGCGCGTGCCGTTGGTTGTCATGTGCGGCCCTGATTCGCACGGAAGGCCTGCGCCGGAGTGAGCGCGCCCGCTCTCCCGATCTGATCAAAGGCCACCGTGGGTCCGGCCCATCTGGGCGCGGCGCGGTCTGCAGAGGCGCAGAGCGCGACGTTGTCCTCAGACCCGCTGGATGTGGCGTTGTCCTCCTGCCCGCCGACGTCCACCGGTCCGCCAGGTGCGGTGTGGTTCACCGGTCTGCCAGGTGAGTAGTTGTCCGCTGGGTCGCGAGCTGCGGTGTGTGCCGCGGGTCTGCCGGGTGTGGGGTTGTCCGTTGGGCTGCGAGCTGCGGTGTGTACAGCGGGTCTGCCGGGTGTGGGGTTGTCCGCTGGGCTGCGAGCTGCGGTGTACACCGCGGGTCTGCCACGTGTGTGGTTGTCCATCGGTCCGCTAGGTGCGGTGTGCTCCGTGGGACGACCAGGCATGTAGTTGTGGGCGGCGCCGCTGGCTGCGGGGCCGTCTCTGGGGCCATGCCGACATCGATGTTGACTGGATGATCGGGCGTTCGCCGTCGCTGCCGCGTCATGGTTCGGCGTGCGGGGACTCGGCACTGCCCAGTGAACAGGCGGCAAGAAGCCTCCGCCGTCGGGCGGAGTGCCGTCGGCGGAGGGGGGCTGAACAGAGTTCAGCGGACGCGTCGTTGCGTCCGCCGAAGGCGATGCTGCGGTGTTCCACCATCCGAGGTCCCTCGCCGAGGCGCCGCCGGGTGCTCTATCAGCGTCGGGAACGTCTGTCCGCCAGATCCGGCTTCTTGGACGCGCCTCCTCGTCCAAGAAGCGGTGAGCCGGTCCCGCGTTCTCGCGTGAGGCGTCGCCTGCCGCGTTTGTATTCGCGGGCGGGAGGAAGCGCGCTGGCGGTGCGGCTTCGTGCGGGATGTGGGACGCGGGCGGTGGGTGCTCGTGCGGCATGTTGGGTGCTGGCGGTGGGTGCTCATGCGGCATGTTGGGTGCTGGCGGTGGGTGCTCGGCCGGGTTGTTGAGTGCCCGGTGTGTGTTCCCGGGTGGGAGATAGCGCGCTGGCGGTGCGGCTTCGTGCGGGATGTCGCACGCGGGCGGTGCGTGTGTCTGCGTCGGTTCTCGTGCCTGGGGGAGGGGGTTTCGGTGGAGCTCGTTGCCGTGAGGCGAGGCTCTGCTCATGGAGTTGGAATGTTCGTCATTGGATCGGTGATCCGTCGGTGGAAACGCGCCGGCTGCCCCGTGTGAAGGAGTGTCATGCGGCCGCCCGCCGGATCTTCGGGTTGGGGGTGGCGAAATTCCTCTGGCCGTCGACAGATGAATTTCAGGGGTGGGCGGCGGATGGATCCCACTTGTTGATGGTGGATGAATGACTGGGACTGGTGGCGGCCCGTGGCGCCGGGTGCCGATTGTCCGCGGTGGTTCTGGGCCCGATGCCGCATTCCATCCGGTATGCCGGTCCGCCGTGTGGGCAGCCCTTGGCGATCGGGGAACGACGGATGCTTCGACGGTGAGCGGCATAGCCGCTGGAGTTGGTCGGGGAAAGTCCGGCGTGCGCCGTAGGGGCGTGGCCGGCGGGCAGTCATGGGCGTTCGAGGCCCGCATTTCCTGCTCGCGGCGAGCCGCCGAGACGCCCGGAATCGGCGCCTTGTCGAAGGGACATGGGACATCGTGACCGCATGCGCAACGGCGCCACAGGCTGCGCCAATGGCGTCTGTGGGTCCTCAGGTGCGGAGCCGGATCTGGGCTCCGCCCGCGTGGGGTAGTCATGCAGCCACTGTAGTTGACCCATAACTAGCTGTCTTTGAACAAGTTGACCCATGACTAATAGTCATGCGCCTACGGTCGATCATGTGGCTAAGGCGATCCGACTCATGGGTGCGCACGAGATCCGCGTCCGCTTGGGCGGGGTGAGCCGGCAGCGGGCGTATCAGATCACCAGCAGGGCCGACTTCCCCGCGCCGATCGCGGACCTCGCGCAAGGCAAGGTCTGGCTGACCGAGGACGTGGAGGCGTGGATGAAGGTCCATCGCCGCGACCTCGACGACACCGAAGGCTAGGCCGGACCAACCTCCTCGCTAGGCAACGTGGACTCCACGGCCTCGCGCCATGAAGCCTGGCCTGCGGCCGTGCAACGCACTGCC
>NZ_JBFBAJ010000001.1:29522-67264 GCF_040682215.1 Actinoplanes sp. NPDC051346
CCTGCGGCTGTGCAACGCACTGCCTGCGGCTGTGCAACGCACTGCCTGCGGCTGTGCAACGCACTGCCTGCGGCTGTGCAACGCACTGCCTGCGGCTGTGCAACGCACTGCCTGCGGCTGTGCAACGCACTGCCTGCGGCCGTGCTCACGCACGTCTCGCAGGGCGGTGCGGCCCGACCAGGTCAGTTCGGCGACCGCGTTGGTGGTGGAGCATGGGTGCGGGTGACCGGCGTCCTGGCCAACGCCGCCAGGGCGATCCCGCCCTCCCGGCGTACCACCAGGCCTTTGAGCTCCAAGAGCGACAGTCGCCGCAGCACCGTGCGTAGTCCCAGGCCCGCCCTCGCCGCCAGTTGCTCGGGCCCGGTCGTTCCCCGGCGCGGCACCGCCTCCAGGACCAGGGCCGCCTCCTCGTCGAGGCTGTCGCGGACGTGGTCACCGCCCCGAGCCGGTTCCGCCAGATATTCGCCGATCCGGCCGACCTCGTCGAGTACGTGCGCCACGCCCGTCACCAGGCGCGTCTGCGGATATCTGCGCAGCAGCTCGTGGCAGCCGACGGACATCGCCGAGGTGACCGGACCGGGTACGACCATGGCCCGCCGGTTCAGCGCCACCACCCGGCTCATCGTCTGCACGGCACCGCTGCGGGCGGCGGCCTCGACGACGACCGTGCCGGCCGTGGCCGCGGCGATGACGCGGTTGCGGATCAAGAAGCGGTGCCTGAGCGGCTCCGCACCCGGCGGCCACTCGCTCATCAACAGCCCGCTTTCCGCGATCTGCTCGAACAGGGCGGCGTTTCCCATCGGGTACGGCCGGTCGACGCCGCACGCCAGCACCGCGACCGTGAACCCGCCCGCCGCCAGCGTCGCCCGGTGAGCGGCGGCGTCGATCCCGAACGCCCCGCCGGAGACGACCGTCCACTCCTGCTCGGAGAGCCCGTACGCGAGATCAGCGGTGACACGCAGGCCGTACGGCGTGGCAGCCCGCGCCCCGACGACCGCCACAGATCGTTCGAAAGCGTCGCTCAGCGGCCGTGAACCCCGCACCCAGAGACACAGCGGCGGGCGGACGTCCCGGTTGATCCGGCCGCCGAGGTCCAGTTCGAGCGTCTCCAGCGACTGAACGCCGGTAGGCCAATCGTCGTCGGAGGGCACGACCACGCGGGCGCCGAGCCGTCGCGCGCGGTCCAGGGCGAACTCGGCGACCCGCCGCGGATCCCCTGATCTCGAGCGCGAGGCTACGGCCGTACGCAATGGGACCTCGGCTATGTCGCCGCTGATCACCCGCTGAAGCGTTGCCTCGGCGCCGTGGGCCCGCACGAGGTGCCAGATGATCCGGTTGCCGGGTTCGGCCAACCAGGTGAGCGCGATCCGCGCCAGCCGGTCGGCCTCATCGCTCGGCCGGTCGCCGTGCCCATCGCGCTCAAGTCGTGGCGTGACGGTCATGCGCTTCCCCCATTCTCAATTGGGCGGCTTCGTCCACGTCGGAGCCGTTCGGGCTGTTGCGTCCGTCGAGGTCGGCGATGGTCCAGGCGAGCCGGATAATGCGGTCGAAACCTCGGGCCGAGAGCGATCCGCGATCCAGGCCTGCCCTAAGCGCGCTGGTGGTCCTGGACGGCAGACGCCAGGGCGGCCTTCGCAGATGCGGCCCGGGAACCTCCGCGTTGACTCGCCACCCGTCCGCCGCCCAGCGAGACGCGGCGGCGGCTCTGGCCGTGGCGACGCGTTCCGCGACTATTGCGGAGGGCTCGGCGGGAGCCGTTGGCGTCATCAGCTGGGCCGCACGGATCGGCTGAAGTTTGATCTGGATGTCGATGCGATCGAGAAGTGGGCCGGAGAGCTTGTTCAAGTAGCGACGCCTGACCACCGCGGTGCACTGGCAGAACTGCTCGCCCGCGGGAGCGGCGCACGGACATGGATTTGCTGCCAGGACGACTTGGACACGGGCCGGATACTCGGTGGTGCCCCGGGCTCTCGCAAGCACGACCTTTCCGTTCTCCAGTGGTTGACGCAGGGCCTGCAGCGTGGCGTTGGCAAACTCCGGCGTTTCGTCGAGGAATAGGACGCCGCGATGGGCGAGCGAGATCGCGCCCGGTCGGGCAATGCCGGAGCCGCCACCGACCAGCGCGGCCAGGCTCGCGCTGTGGTGGGGGGCTTGGAACGGGGGACGTCTGACCAGCCTGCCGTCTGGAGGGAGAACTCCGGCTATCGACTGGAGTGCGGTGACTTCGAGGGCTGAGGTGTCGTCCAATTCCGGGAGTATCGAAGGCAGCCTTTCGGCGAGCATCGTTTTGCCCGCGCCGGGCGGTCCCACCATCGAGAGGTGATGACCCCCGGCTGCTGCCACCTCGATCGCGTATCGGCCGAATTCCTGTCCCGCGACGTCGGTGAGGTCCGGGCCGACAGCGATGGGTTCGACGGGCTTCGGGGGTGGACGAAGGAGTTCCCCCTCGCCGCGAACAAAAGCAATGAGACGGTGCAGCGAATCCACCGCTTCGACGGCGATCCGGGGCACCATGGTCGCCTCGCGCGCGTTCTCGAGAGGCACGATCACCCTTGAGAGGCCGGCCTTGGAAACGGCGGCGACCATCGGCAGCACGCCACGGACCGGACGGACGGTCCCGTCCAGGCCGAGTTCGCCTAGGACCACCGTGCCTTCCATCGGGGCCAACGGAAGCTCGCCGGCGCCGGCGAGTAGAGCGCAGGCAATGGCGACGTCGAACGCGCTGCCCTGCTTGGGCAGCGTCGCTGGTCGCAGATTGACGGTGATCCGGCGATTGGGCCAGCGTTGGCCGGAGTTCACCACGGCTGCCCGCACGCGATCCCTCGCCTCATTGAGTGCGGCGTCCGGAAGCCCGGTGAGGACGACGGCCGGCAGGCCGACAGCGAGATCGGCCTCCACCTCCACGACATGGCCGACCAGGCCGACGAGGCCCACGCACAGCACCTTCGCGTAGCTCATTCAGAACGCCGCGCGTAGGTGCTCGATCCGGCTGGCGCCCTTGGGCTGGGCTGTCACCGACACCACGTCGAAGCGGACCTCGCGCGGTCGTAGGGTGCTCTGCGCCAGCCAGCGGGCCGCGAGTTTCCTCAACCGTTGGACCTTCGTGCGGTTGACCGCCTCCGCCGGGCTGCCGTACGCGTCGCCGCGTCGGGTTTTCACCTCGCAGAACACGACGTCCTCGCCGTCGCGGAGGATCAGGTCGATCTCGCCGTGGTCGCAGCGCCAGTTGCGGGCCAGGACGGTGAGGCCCTGGTCGCTGAGGTGGCGTTCCGCGAGGCGTTCGCCGTACGCGCCGACCGCCCGTCTCTGCATCGTCATGGCCGTCACCCTGGCCCGGGACGGGTGGCGGCGCGCGCCGGGTTGTGGACGGAGTGCAACTGTGGATGACCGTACGGTCATGGCGGGGTTGTGATAGGCGTCCAGCGGTGGCACCGCGGGTTCGCGTGACCTACGGTGCGAGATCGTGGACGGACATCGCCGGTATGCCGAAGAAGATCCGGAGCCGAGCTGGTACGCGGGACAGCGTCCCGCCGAAGGGACGGACTCCTACACCGCTCCGAGCCGGAGTGCTGGTTCGTGGGACTCGGGGGTGCACGAGCGCCCGAGCGGGAGCTTCAGGCTCCCTGAGCAGCGCCCCGCCGATCCGTACGCCTCGGGCAGTCACTCCTTGCCGCCGGCGGATTCCGGTGTGGTCCGGGTCCCTGTGCGCGGTCCCGAATATCCCACGATCCGACCGAGCAGCGACGCGAGGCCCACCACATATGGTGCCAACCCGGTCGTTCCCGAGGCGCCACCCACCACCAGCTTCACGCCCGCGCCCCGGACCTCCGCGGCGCAAGCTCCCGCCGCGCCCCCGGTTCCCGCCGCGCCCCCGTTCCCCGCCGCGCCCCCGTTCCCCGCCGCCGCGCCCCAGTTCCCCGCCGCCGCGCGCGAGGCTTCGATCGCCGGCTCCTACGGCGAGTCGACGAGTGACGAGCCGACGAGCCTGGTGCCGACGGCCGCCGCCGGCTCTCGTTTCGGGGGTGTGCCCGAGAAGGTCTACAGCTCCCGCCGCCCGGTCTCCGCCGTGATCTTCGCGGTCATCACCGCCATCCTTCTCGTCCCCGCCGTCCTGTTGCTGTTCCGTACGGCTTTTGACGCGGATCCGGCGGCCCGGAGTGTCGTGCCGGGTGTTCTGCTGACCCTGGGTCTCCCGCTGACCGGTTTCGGCCTGTTCTCGCTCGCCGCGGGTGGGCGGGCGACCGGCCTCGAGGCGTGGCTGCGCCCGCCCGTCGCCTACCTCCCGGTGGGTGTGATCCTGCTCCTCGCCGCCGGCCTCGGCGCCGCCTGAGTCCGGCGGAGATTCGGCTGACAGCGGCCCGGCGGGCTCGGTCGCGCATGGCGTAGGCGCCGAGCGCGCCTGAGTCCGGCGGAGATTCGGCTCACAGCGGCCCGGCGGGCTTCGCTGGCGCATGGCGGAGGCGCCGAGCGCGCGCCTGAGAGTCCGGCCCTGACGGGTGGGCGGAGATTCGGCTCACAGCGGTCCGGCGCGCTCCGTGCCGCACGGCGTACGCGGCGAGCGCCCGCTTGAGCGCCGCCCCAGATCGGCCCGATCGGTCGGCAAAACCGGCCCCGGAGCAGCCCGGAGGCGAGCACCGCGGCGCACGGCGTATGCTTGTCGACGGCGACCGCCCTGCGCGGTCGACCTCGCGCGCCCTCTGCCGCTGCTGTGTTCGATCAGTGCCATGTTCGATCATGAGCCGTCAGCGACGGCCCTCCCTGGTCCCGAATAGCTTCGGGCCCACTCCGGGCCGGCGACCGGGCGCCAGGACGCCCACCGCCGGTGAGCGTGACAACCAGGGATTACAGGGAGCAATTCACCATGGCCGTCGTGACCATGCGCCAGCTGCTTGAGAGCGGTGTCCACTTCGGGCACCAGACCCGGCGCTGGAACCCGAAGATGAAGCGCTTCATCTTCACCGAGCGCAACGGTATCTACATCATCGACCTGCGCCAGACCCTCGACTACATCGAGAAGGCGTACAGCTTCGTGCGGGACACCGTCGCCGAGGGTGGCCACATCCTCTTCGTCGGCACCAAGAAGCAGGCTCAGGAGGCGATCGCCGAGCAGGCGACCCGCGTCGGCCAGCCGTACGTCAACCACCGCTGGCTGGGTGGCATGCTCACCAACTTCCAGACGGTGTACAAGCGTCTGCAGCGCATGAAGGAGCTTGAGGCTCTGGGTGACCTGACCGGCACCGCCGCGGGTTACACCAAGAAGGAGACCCTTCAGCTCTTCCGTGAGAAGACCAAGCTCACCAAGACCCTCGGTGGTCTGCGGGACATGACGAAGGTGCCGTCGGCGATCTGGGTCGTCGACACCAAGAAGGAGCACATCGCCGTCGACGAGGCCCGCAAGCTGGGCATTCCGGTCATCGCGGTGCTCGACACCAACTGTGACCCGGACGAGGTCGACTTCCCGATCCCGGGTAACGACGACGCGATCCGCTCCGCCGAGCTGCTGACCCGCGTCGTGGCGACCGCGGTCGCCGACGGTCTGATCGCGCGTTCCGGCCGGGGCCGGGGCGGCGACGCCGACGCGAAGCCCGAGGCCACCACCGTCGCCGCCGGCGAGCCGCTGCCCGAGTGGGAGCGCGACCTCTACGAGGGTGCCGAGAAGAAGGCCGACGACGCCGAGCCGGCCGCCGCCGCTGAGCAGCCGGCCGCTGCCGAGCAGCCGGCCGCCGCCGAGCCGGTCGCGACCGCCGCGGAGTAATTCCTCACGGTGCCGGCCGCCGCACGGCGGCCGGCGCCCGTAGACCCCGAGATTTCCGAGGATCGAAGAGAGAGCCATGGCCAACTACACCGCCGCGGACGTCAAGAAGCTCCGCGACCTCACCGGCGCCGGCATGATGGACTGCAAGAAGGCGCTCGAGGAGTCGGACGGTGACTTCGACAAGGCCGTCGAGTTCCTGCGCATCAAGGGTGCCAAGGACGTCGGCAAGCGCGCCAGCCGCACCGCCGCCAACGGCATTGTCAGCCACTCCGGCACCGCGCTGCTCGAGCTGAACTGCGAGACGGACTTCGTCGCCAAGACCACCGACTTCGTCGCGCTGGGTCAGCAGCTGGTCGAGCACGGCGCCAAGATCAACGCTGCGGACGCCGCCGCGCTGCTCGGCTCCTCGCTCGAGGACGGGCGTGCCGTCGCCGACCTGGTCCAGGACTTCTCCGCCAAGATCGGCGAGAAGATCGTGGTCAACCGCTTCGCGCAGCTCGACGGCAACGTCGCGGTCTACCTGCACCGCAAGGCCCAGGACCTGCCGCCGCAGGTCGGCGTCCTGGTGCAGTTCACCGGCAAGGACGACGAGGCCGGTGCCGACGACGCCCGCGCCGTGGGCATGCAGATCGCCGCGATGCGGCCGAAGTTCCTCACCCGTGACGAGGTTCCGGCCGAGACGGTCGAGAACGAGCGTCGCATCGCCGAGGAGACCGCGCGCGAGGAGGGCAAGCCCGAGCAGGCGCTGCCCAAGATCGTGGAGGGTCGGGTGAACTCCTTCTTCAAGGACTTCGTCCTGCTCGAGCAGCCGTCGGTCACCGACAACAAGAAGACGGTCAAGCAGGTCGCGACCGACGCCGGCATCGAGGTCACGCGCTTCGTCCGGTACGAGGTCGGCCAGGAGTAATCCAGCCAACAGCGCGTTGCGCGGGAGGTCGGGACGCGAGTCAAGCGCCCGGCCTCCCCGTCACATAAGGTCTCGGTGTCAGTGAAGGAAGGGCGGGGTCGAGCATGACGATGGTGACCGAGCAGACTGTCGCGGCGGGCGAGATCCCGGCGCCGCGGCCCGAACGGCCCCGGCGGGTCGTCCTCAAGCTCTCCGGCGAGGTCTTCGGCGGTGGTGCGGTCGGCGTCGACCCCGACGTCGTGCAGGGCATCGCCCGCCAGATCGCCACGGTGACCCGCCGTGGCGTGCAGATCGCCGTCGTCGTCGGCGGCGGCAACTTCTTCCGCGGTGCCGAGCTGCAGAAGCGCGGCATGGACCGCAACCGCGCCGACTACATGGGCATGCTCGGCACGGTCATGAACTGCCTCGCCCTGCAGGACTTCCTCGAGAAGGAGGGCATCGAGACGCGGGTGCAGACCGCGATCACGATGGCCCAGGTCGCGGAGCCGTACATTCCGCTTCGTGCCATCCGCCACCTCGAGAAGGGCCGGGTCGTCATCTTCGGAGCCGGCGCCGGCATGCCGTATTTCTCCACGGACACGGTCACGGCGCAGCGCGCCCTGGAGATCCATGCCGATCTGGTGCTGATGAGCAAGAACGGCGTCGACGGCGTGTACACCGCTGATCCCCGTACCGATCCCGCGGCTCGCAAGATCGATCACATCACCTTCGCCGGCGTTCTTCAGCAGGGCCTGCGGGTGGCGGACCAGGCCGCTTTCAGCCTCTGTGAGGAAAACGGCCTGCCCATGCTCGTCTTCGGAGCCCAGGGCGAAGAGACCATCGTCCGCGCGGTCAGCGGCGAGAAGATCGGTACCTTGATCACCACGTGATTCCGCGCCACCCCCACCATCGGATTTCAGCAGAAGCAAGGAGGCGACGGAGCGGTGATCGACGAGATCCTCTTCGAGGCCGAAGAAAAGATGGAGAGCGCGGTCGAGCACGCCAAGGAGGAGTTCGCCGCGATCCGTACGGGTCGTGCCACGCCGGCGATGTTCTCCAAGATCGTTGTCGACTACTACGGCGCGCCCACTCCGGTGACCCAGATGGCGTCCGTCGGGGTGCCCGAGCCGCGCATGGTGATCGTGAAGCCCTATGACGCGTCCCAGCTCGGGGCGATCGAGCGCGCGATCCGCGACTCCGACCTCGGGGTGAACCCCAACAACGAGGGCACTCAGCTGCGCATTCACCTGCCGCAGATGACCGAGGAGCGGCGCCGCGAAATGATCAAGGTCGCGCGGCACAAGGCCGAGGAGGGGCGCGTGGCGATCCGCAACGTGCGCCGCAAGGCCAAGGAGCAGCTCGACCGCCTGGTCAAGGACGGCGAGGCCGGCGAGGACGACGGCCGGCGCGCCGAGAAGGAGCTGGACGACGTCACGCACCGCTATGTCGGTGTGGTCGACGAGCTGGTCAAGCACAAGGAAGCCGAGCTCCTCGAGGTCTGATGACGTACCCCGAGCCCCGCGGCGGGCACCCCTCCGGAAGCTGGGCGTCAGGACCCTCAGACGCCCCGATTCCGTACGGGCAGGCACCCGCCGAGAGGCTCGGGCAGGAGGCCCGGCCGCCCACCGCGATGTGGGCGGCACCCACCGGCGCCGAGCCGGACTGGGCGGCGCCAACGGCCGCCACCTCCACCTCTCAGGCGGAGTGGGAGTTGACCACCGCGGAAGCCGACCGTCGCGGCCCGGGTAGGCGCCGCGCGGGACGAGACGGGAAGCCGGTGCCGGCGAAGCAGAAGGGCAGGGCGGGTCGCAATCTGCCCGCGGCGATCGGCGTCGGCGTCGGCCTGGGCGTGACCATCCTGCTCTCCCTGGTGATCTGGAAGCCCGCCTTCCTCGGCGTGCTCGTGATCGTCGCGGGGGTGGGCATCTGGGAGACGGTCCGGGCGCTCAAGGTCGCCGGGGCGAGACCGCCGCTGGTACCGCTCCTCGCCGGCGGCGTGCTGATGATCGTCCTGGCCTGGCGCTACGGGCCTGACGCGCTGCAACTCGGGCTGGTGGCCACGCTGCTGGCCACCTTCGTCTGGCGCTTCAGTGAGGAGAAGACCGGCTTCCGGCGGGATCTGGCCGCGGCCGCCCTGGTCGCCGTCTACGTGCCGTTCCTGCTGGGCTTCGGCGTCCTGCTCGCCGAGCCGGAGAAGGACGGCCCCTCTCGCGTGCTGTGCGCGCTCATCGCCGTGATTCTTTCCGACACCGGCGGGTATGCGGCCGGCGTGTTCTTCGGCAAGCACCCGATGGCGCCGACGATCAGCCCCAAGAAGTCCTGGGAGGGCTTCGCCGGCTCGGTGACCGCCTCGGCCGTCGGCAGCGCCCTCCTGCTCTACTTCCTGCTCGACGTCTCGTTCGGCTGGGGTCTGCTCTTCGGTGCGGTGATCTCCGTCGCCGCCGTCACGGGTGATCTCGCCGAGTCGATGCTCAAGCGCGACATCGGAGTCAAGGACATGAGCAACCTGTTGCCCGGCCACGGCGGGCTCATGGACCGGCTCGACTCCATCCTGTTCGCGGTCCCCGCGGCATACCTGCTGCTCTCCCTCATCGCGCCGCCGGGGTAGGCATGTGTACCCGACGTGGGAGACTGGACCTGCCATGACGATTCTTCCGGTCATCCCGACCAGCCCTGACGACCCGGACGCGGTGTCCACGCGCCGTCGTCCCGCCATGCCCCCGCGCCACCTCGCCGACCTCGACCTGGCCGGGCGCCAGGCCGCCGTCACCGACCTCGGCGAACCCGCCTTCCGGGCCAAGCAGCTCTCCACCCACTACTTCGGCCGGCTGGTGCGCGATCCCGCCGCCATGACCGATCTTCCGGCCGCCACCCGGGCCCGCCTCACCGAGGTCCTGCTGCCCACCCTGCTGACCCCGCAGCGCGAGATGGCCTGTGATGACGGCGCCACCCGCAAGACGCTGTGGAAGCTGCACGACGGCGCGATGGTCGAGAGCGTGCTCATGGGCTACCCCGACCGCATCACGGCCTGCGTGTCCAGCCAGGCGGGCTGCGGCATGGCGTGCCCGTTCTGCGCCACCGGCCAGGCCGGGCTCACCCGCAACCTGTCCGTGGCCGAGATCGTCGACCAGGTCGTCTATCTCGCGGGTGTGTCCGCCTCGGGCGCGGTCACCGGCTCGCCGCCACGGCTGTCCCGGGTCGTCTTCATGGGCATGGGTGAGCCGCTCGCCAACTACCCGCGGGTGATCGAGGCCGTGCGCCGCCTCACCACCCCCGCGCCGGAGGGTCTCGGTCTCTCACAACGGCACATCACCGTTTCGACCGTGGGCCTGGTGCCCGCAATGCGACGGTTGATCGCCGAAGAGCTTTCTGTGACCCTTGCGTTGTCCCTGCACGCCCCCGATGATGATCTGCGCGATGAGCTTGTGCCCGTCAACCAGCGTTGGAAGGTGGCCGAGGTGCTCGATGCCGCGTTCGACTACGCGGCGCAGACCGGTCGTCGGATCTCCATCGAGTACGCCCTGATCAGGGACGTAAACGATCAGTCCTGGCGTGCCGACCTGCTCGGCAGGCTCCTGCACGGCAAGCTGGCGCATGTGAACCTGATCCCGCTCAACCCGACGCCGGGCAGCCGGTGGGACGCCAGCCCCAAGCCGGTGGAGCGCGAGTTCGTCCGCCGGCTGCGCGAGGCGGGCATCTCGACCACGGTCCGCGACACGCGGGGGCGGGAGATCGACGGTGCGTGCGGCCAGCTGGCCGCAAGCGAGCTGACGGTGGTGGACGCTGGGGGCGCCGCCGCCGACGCGGAGGTGGCACGATGACTGGGGCCGGTTCCCAGCGGACGCGAATTTGGGAGACGTTGTGACGAGTCAGGGGCAGCGTTTCCGCCGTCGCGCACTGCGCCGCGGCTACAAGGTTGACGAGGTGGACGCCTTCCTCGACCGGGTCGAGGCCACCCTCGCCGGCGAGCAGTCCGGCGCGCCCGTCGGCGCCCAAGAGGTGCACGACGTCGTCTTCCGCGTGCGGTTCGGCGGTTACGACGAGTGGCAGGTCGACCTGCACCTCGACCGGGTGGAGCGGCAGCTCGCCGAGTTCGAGGACCGTGGCGGCCGGGCCCCGGAGGCCCGCATGCAGCCCGAGCCGATGCGCGGCGGCGCCATGCCCGCCGACCGGATGAGCCAGACGATGGGCCGGTCCGCTCCGCCGACCGAGCGGCTCGCCGCCCCGGTCCGCGACGACCACCAGTTCGCCCGCGACGATCAGTACGCGCGAGACGACCAGTTCGCCCGCGGTGATCAGTACCCGCGCGACGACCAGTACGCCCGCGACCCGTACGCGCAGGACGACCGCATGCAGCCGCAGCAGATGCCGCAGCGGCAGCAGATGCCGGCGCCGGATCCGTACGGGCGCTACGACGAGCCGACGGGCTACGGCCAGCAGCAGATGCCGCAGCGGCCGGCGGGGCCGCAGGGCTACGACACGGGCGGCTACGAGCAGTTCGAGCCGGGCCGGCACGGAAAGCCCGACATGACCGCCGAGATCCGCATGCCGGAGCGCGACCGAGGCGGCTTCGGCGGCCCGGCCCCGATGAGTGGCCCGCCGATGAGCGGTCCCCCGATGGGCGGCCCGCCGATGAGCGGACCGCCGATGGGCGGCGGGCCCGGGGGAGGACAGGGTGGCAGCCCCGAGCTCTACCGGGTGGACCAGCTCCGTCGCACCTTCCAGCCGCGGCGCTTCGGCAGCGGGTACGACCCCGCGCAGGTCGACCGCCTCTTCGAGAGCATCATGCAGGCCATGACCGGCCGGGGCCCGATGCCGGTGCCCGAGAACGAGCTCGACACGCTGCAGTTCGGGCTGGTTCCGGGTGGCTACTTCGAGGCCGAGGTCGACGCCGCCCTGCGCGAGGTGAAGGACATCCTGCTACACCTGCGGTGACTACGCTGAGTCCGCGAAAAAGGCCCGCCTCCCATCAACGGGGAGAGCGGGCCTTCGCGCGTTGAGGGGCTACTGGTCGTTCGGCTTGAGGCCGTTGCGGCGCAGGACCACGTCACCCAGCACGATCAGGACCAGCATCGCCGCCGTACCGATGAGCCAGATGTTCTCGGTGTTGCCCTCGTGGTTTCCCCACAGCATCGACAACAGGATGACCGCCGTTCCCAGCGCGCCGATCCGGGCCGACTTGCGGTTGCCCGGCTTGAGCTGGTCAGGTGCGTAAACCGGCTCTTCTGCCACGAGGTCCTCCCGAACGAACGCTTTTGTGGTGGCACACAGTGTCGCACGCCGCCTCCGCGCGCGGCTCACCAACCCGTACCCGGTACCTTCGATGCCGTCGGATTGTGCGAGGCCGAGGAGTGAGAGTGCGGATCACGGGCACTGGACATGCCAGCATGCGGATCGACACGGACGCGGGCAGCATTCTGTGCGACCCGTGGGTCAACCCGGCGTACTTCGCGTCGTGGTTCCCGTTCCCGGACAACTCGCTGCTGGACTGGGAGACGCTGGGTGACGTCGACTACCTCTACGTCTCCCACCTGCACCGGGACCACTTCGACGCCGAGCATCTGTTGCGGTTCATCAGCAAGAAGGCCACGGTGCTCCTGCCGGAGTACCCGACCAGCCAGCTCGAGGACGAGCTGCGCGACCTGGGCTTCACCAGCTTCTTCCGGACCAAGAGCGACGAGGTGCACGAGCTCGACGGCGGCCTCAAGGTCATGATCCAGGCGCTGATCAGCCCCACCGACGGGCCCATCGGCGACTCATCCCTCTGGGTGGAACACGACGGCGTCCGCCTGCTCAACCAGAACGACGCCCGGCCCTCCGACCTGTCCCGGTTCGCCGAGCTCGGCCACGTGCACGCGCACCTGCTGCAGTTCTCCGGCGCGATCTGGTACCCGATGGTCTACGAGCTGCCCACCGCCGCCAAGACCGCGTTCGGCAAGCAGAAGCGCGACCGCCAGTTCGACCGCACCTGGCGCTACATCGACGACCTGAAGGCCGACCACGTCTTCCCGATCGCCGGCCCGCCGTGCTTCCTCGACGACGAGCTGTGGCAATTCAACGACATCTTCGGCGACGAGGGGAACATCTTCCCCGACCAGTCGGTGTTCATGTCCGAGTACGCGAAGGTGGGCGGCACCAACGGCGTCGTCCTGCTGCCGGGCAGCGTCTCGGACGTCACCGCCGGCAGCATCGAGACGACCCACCCCACCGACGTCGACGAGTTCTTCGCGAACAAGAAGGCGCACCTCGAGGAGATGCGCGACCGCAAGGCGCCGATCATCGCCGCCGAGAAGGCATCCTGGCGTCACCCCGAGATCGACGTGCTGGGTGAGCTGAAGAAGCGCATCGAGCCGCTGCTCGAGGAGTCGATCTACCTGGCCAAGGGCGTCGGCGGCCCGGTCCGCTTCGACCTGGTCAACTACGACGGCGACGCGATCGAGTCGATCGTCGTGGACTTCCCCGGCAAGCAGGTCCGGGCGTACGCCGACGAGAAGGTCCGCTACCGCTTCCGCACCCAGCGCGAGCTGATCGAGCACCTCATCTTCATCGACGAGGGCGACTGGGTGAACTCGCTCTTCCTGTCCTGCCGCTTCTCCGCCGCCCGCATCGGTCAGTACAACGAGTTCGTCTACGCCTTCTTCAAGTGCCTCAGCGAGGAGCGCCTGCAGTACGCCGAGGGCTGGTACGACGAGCACGAGAAGTCCGTCGACGCCGAGGACACCCATCTCGGCGACTGGACGGTTCAGCGCCGCTGCCCGCACCTGAAGGCGGACCTCAGCCGCTTCGGCATCGTCGAGGGCAACGTGCTGACCTGCCAGCTGCACGGCTGGAAGTTCGACCTCCCGAGCGGGAAGTGCCTGACCAGCGTGGGGCACAAGATCCGGGCCGAGAAGACAAACCCTTAGGCCGCCTCGACGTCGCGTCAGCGGCCCAGGTCGGACAGGATGCGCTTGGCGGCGTTGTGGCCGGCGGCGCCGATGACGCTGCCGGCCGGGTGGGCGCCCGCCGAGCCGGCGTAGAGGCCGTCCAGGCCGGTGAAGTACGGCATGCGCTCGTCGAAGGCGACCGTGTTGTCGACGTGGTGGATGTGCCCGCCGGTGATGCCGAAATGCTGCTCGATGCCCGCCGGCGTCAGCGGCATCATGTCCGCCACCAGCGACGACGTGCCCGGCGCGTAGCGGTCGCAGATCGCTAGCAGCTTCTCGACGTAACCGGGCAGGGCCTCGTCCCAGGCCGTGCCGGCGAGCTCGTACGGCACCGACTGCACGAACAGGGCCGACGAGTGGTGTCCCGCCTCGTCCCGCAGCGACGGGTCGACCGTGGTGTGCAGGTACCACTCGATGGTCGGCTCGGCGGGCAGGCGGCCGGCCTGCACGTCCGCCCACATGGCCCGCAGCGCGGCCATGGGGGAGTCGGATTCGGCGAGGCCCGCCAGGCCGGCTGAGCCGGGCAGCAGGTGGATCGTCGAGCCGAACGGTGACGCGGTGCCCTCCGGCAGGCAGGAGAAGCGTGGCAGCCCGGACAACGCCAGGTTGACCTTCATCGTGCTGCCGGTCTTGCGTACGGCCGCCATCCGCTCGGTGAGCGTGGCGGGCAGCGCGCCCTCGGGCACCAGTGACATCAGCCGGTAGGGGTCGCAGGAGCCCAGCACGACCCGGGCCTCGATGGTCCGGCCGTCGGCGAGGGCCACGCCCGTTGCCGTCCGCTGGGAGACGGTTACCGCGCTCACCGGCGTACCCTTGAAGATCTGGGCGCCGGCGGCGCGCGCCGCGTCGGCGAAGGTGCGGGAGACGGTGCCCATGCCGCCGGCTGCGATCATCCAGGTGCCGTCCGCGCCCGGCAGGCGGCACATGTTGTGGACGAGGAAGTTGTGGCCGGTGCCGGGGTCGTCGGGGCCCGCGTTCAGTCCGGAGAGGCCGTCGGTTACCGCGTACATGCTCATCAGCAGTTCGCTGGAGAACCCGAAGCGTTCGAGGTAGTCGGCGACGGAGCCGCGGACCAGCTCGATGAAGGTGCTCTGGAGCTGCGGCCGGATGTGGCGGTCGGCGATCTCCTCGACGGAGCCGGGCTCCTCGAGCCAGGCGGGCGCGAGATCGGCGCGCAGCGCGGCGATCTCGACCTGCATCGCCTCGTCCGCGGCGATGTCGCGCGGCGAGAAGAACTGCGCCATCTGGGCGCGGGTGGCCTCGCGGTCGGTGCCGAAGAGCAGGTACGGCGAGCCGGGCCCGCCCGGCGTGGGCAGGAAGTAGTGCGGATCGCGGCGCAGCACGGGAATGTCGACGTCGAGCGTGGCGAGCAGCTCCGGCGGCATGAGGCCGAGCAGGTAGGAGCCGGTGGACTGGCCCAGACCCGGCACCTTGGCGAACGGGTGCTCGGTGCGGGTGGCGCCGCCGAGCACGTCCGCGGCCTCGAGGACGACGACGTCGAGGCCGGCGCGGGCCAGCAGGACGGCGGAGACCAGGCCGTTGTGGCCCGACCCGATGATCACGACATCGGCGCGTTCCGGCAGTGCACTCATGGGCGCGAAGCTTAGCGTGCCAACTGGTCGAGAGCCCGGGCCAATTCGACTTCGAACAGTGGCGCTACGTCCGTCACCGCCCAGGCCAGGTGGCCGAAGACCTCCATGGCGACCATGCCGTAGAGGCGGGTCCAGGAGGTGATGAAGAAATAGATGACCGCCGGTGGGAAGCGGTCGCCGAAGTTCTCGATGTACGGCCGGAAGATCTCGCGCAGGGCCGGATCGGGCAGCTCGTGCGGCTCGCCCGCGAAGGAGCGCCGGGCGTAGTGCTCGCTCATGACGGCGAAGAACGTCTCGCCGAACCGGGCCCCGGCCTCGTCCAGCGGCGGACCGCGCTGCGGGAGCGGGGTGACGCCGGGCAGGGGGCTGCCGAACATCAGTGCGAACTCGGCCGGGTGGTCCAGCGACCAGCGCCGGAAACCGCGTGCCATGTGCCCGATGCGGGTAAGGGGATCCTCGTCGGCGTGTACCGCCGAGACGTCCGCCACGGCGGCTCGCAGGTCCTCGAAGAGGTCGCTGACGAGCGTCGTGACCAGGGCGTCGAGGCTGGCGAAGTAGCGGTACAGCGCCGGCGCGGTCATGCCGACCTCGCGGGCGATAGCGCGCAGGGAGATCGCCGTCGGGCCGCCGGCGACGAGCAGACGCCGTGCCGCGTCCTTGATCTCGGTGACGGTTTCCGCGCGCAGCCGTTCCCGCCGGCTGGGTGTGGTGGCCGTCATAGTGGGGACTCCATTGACGTAGCGAACGGTGTTTGCAACGGTAAACGGTGTTCACGGAATAGTCGACGATCACTGGTGACTTTATCGGCTCGGGCAGGAGGCGGACGAATGTTCGGCTGGTGGGGCAGAGCGGTCGTAAAGCTGCGCTGGTGGGTCGTCGCGGCCGGGTGCGCGCTCATCGTCGGCGGCGCGACGTGGGGCGCCGGGGTCTTCGGCGCGCTGACCGGCGGCGGCTACGACGATCCGGACAGCGAGTCCAACCGCGCGGCGACGGCCATCTCGCAGCAGCTCGGCTCCCGCGACCCCGACCTCGTGGTGCTCTGGTCCACCGGGTCCGCGACCGTCGAGGACGACACCGTCCGGCAGGCGGTCACCGCCGCGGTCACCCGGATCCGCGCGCGGACCGACGTGCGGCAGGTGGCGGCCTACACCGACCCGAAGGCCCCGCCGGCGCTGGTCAGCACCGACAAGCGCGCCACCTATGCCGCCGTCTACCTCAAGGCGGCCGACGAGGACGGCAAGCGGGCGGCGTACCACCGTATCGAGTCCGACTTCGCTGTGCCCGGGCTGAAGACGCAGGTCGGCGGCCTCGTCGCCTTCGCCGACCGGGCCAGCACCCAGACCGAGGAGGACATCACCCGCGCGGAGATCTTCTCCCTGCCGGTGCTCTTCGTCCTGCTCGTGCTGATCTTCCGCGGGCTGATCGCCGCGATGTCGCCGCTGCTCATCGGCGGCATCGCCATCATGGGCGCGTTCCTCGCCGTGCGGGCGCTGACCTACGTCACCGACATCTCGGTCTTCGCGATCAACGTCATCACGCTGCTCGGGCTGGGCATGGCGGTCGACTACTCGCTCTTCGTCGTCAGCCGGTTCCGCGAGGAGCTGTCCCACGGCCACGACGTGCCGGCCGCCGTCCGGACCACGGTCGCCACCGCCGGGCGTACCGTCGTGGTCTCGGGCCTGACCATCGTCCTCGCGCTCTCCAGCCTGCTGATCTTCCCGCAGCCGTTCCTCGGCGGCATCGCCATCGGCGGCATGGCCGCCGTCCTGGTCGCGATGCTCGCCTCGCTCACCGTGCTGCCCGCCGTGCTGTCCCTGCTCGGGCACCGCATCGACAAGCTGCAGATCCCGCTGCTGTCGCGCCGGCTCCCCGGTGCGGGCGGCGGATGGGCGAAGGTCGCGCACAGCGTCATGAAGCGCCCCGTCCTGTACGCCGTCGGCGTGCTCGTCGTCCTCGTGGCCTTCGCCGCGCCGTTCCTGCGGGTGGAGTTCGGCGGCTTCGACGAGCGCGTGCTGCCGCCCGGCTCGGAGCCGCGCGTCGTCGGCGAGCGGCTGGACGCGGAGTTCCCCGGCGGCGGCGAGGACCCGATCACCGTGCTGGTGAAGGGGCCGGCCGGCGGACTCGCCGAGCGGATCTCCGCGCTGCCGGACGTCACCGGCGCCACGGTCACCGGCCAGCAGGGCGACTCCACGCTGCTCACGGTGACCTACCCGCCCACGCTCTCCAACGCCGACTCCCGCGAGATCGTCTCCGGCATCCGCGACCTCACCCCGCCGTCCGGCGCCGAGGTCCTGGTGGGTGGCCGCCCGGCGGTCGACCTCGACCTGCTGGAGAGCCTCGCCGACCGGCTCCCGTGGATGGCGCTCATCATGGCGGTCGCCACGATGATCCTGCTCTTCCTGGCGTTCGGCTCGATCCTGCTGCCGATCAAGGCCGTCCTGATGAACCTGGTCTCGATCGGCGCGTCCTTCGGCGTGGTCGTCTGGATCTTCCAGGACGGGCACTTCGAGAACCTGCTGCGCTTCGAGTCGACCGGCTTCATCGAGCCCAGCAACATGATCCTGGTCCTCGCCGTGCTGTTCGGCCTCGCCACCGACTACGAGGTGTTCCTGCTGTCCCGCGTCCGCGAGGAATGGGACGCGGGCGGCGACAACACGTCCGCGGTGGCCACCGGCCTGCAACACACCGGCGGCATCATCACGGCCGCCGCCGTGCTGCTGATCACCGTGGTCGCGGGGTTCGCCACCGGTGGCATGAGCGTCATCAAGACCATCGGCGTGGGCATGATCGTGGCCATCGTCGTGGACGCCACGCTAGTCAGAGCGCTGCTCGTCCCGGCGACGATGCGGCTGCTGGGCCGGTGGAACTGGTGGGCCCCGGGCTTCCTGGGCCGCTTTTACGCCCGGTACGGGATCCACGAGGCGCCGGCTCCCACGGCTCCGGACCCGCAACGGGACTCGGTGACCGTCTGAGCCGCCGACAGGTGCTCAGGCTCCGCGTCGCGGCGAACCCGGCCAGCACGATGACGTGGAAAAGGTAGAGCCACAGCCCGACGGCGACCACGCCGCCGACCTCGGTGAACCCGCCGAACGGGGCGCCGAGGTCCAGCGGCAACGCGCAGAACAGCACGAACCCGTGCAGGAACCCGGAGAGGTTGGCGGCGGTGAACGAGCCGACCAGAAGCGTCGCCGACCACTCCGGCCGTCCGGGTGCCACGCCGCGATAGACCCAGACCACCGCGGGGGTCAGCACCAGCCAGGCGGCGAGGAACGACAGGACCACGCCGGCGACGGCGTACCAGCCACCCCGGATCCAGAGGCCGCTGGTCGCGGGGAGGGCCAGGAAGAGGGCGAGCAGGAGGGCCGGTGAGGCGGCGAGCAGTGGCAGCCAGAGCAGCCGCCCACGCCAGCCGACCAGCGACTCACCGGGCTCGGCCAGCGACTCACCGGGCTTGGCCAGACTCGCGAAGGCGCGGCGCAGGCCCTCGCCGTAGAGCGTGGCGGGAAGCAGGCTCGCGAGCGCCAACAGGGGCGTCAGGTGGAGCCCGGCGTCGATCAGTCGTTCCAGCGCGTGCGGCGCCCCGATCGCGTCCGGCAGCGCGTCGATCGTGCGGCCGGTGAGGTCGCGTACCCGCTGCGTCCCGGCGGCCAGCCCGGTGATCCACACGGCCAGCAACGCGACCGGCACCACGGCGATCCCGGCGTAGAACGTCACGGCGGCGGCATGCAGCGCCAGATCCCGCCCCCGCAGCGGGCGGAACGGGGCGGACACCATCCGACGCAGCTCTCGCATCCACCCCACATACCCCCGCCGTCGAGTTATCCACAGGGGAGAAGTGCGGCACCCGGGCGGTACGCTGACTCCGCGATGATGCCCCGCAAGGAGGTGAGTCCGATGGCCATGCCGGCCCGTGAACCGTCGTTCGACATTCTCGGCACGCTGAATCAGCCGTGGACCGCCCAACTGGCCCTCGACCTGCTGCCCGACCACAGCGGCCCCAAGGTCGAAGTTGTCCGCGGGAGCGTGATCGTGACACCACATGCCGGTTTCGACCATCAAGCGGCCGAGCGCCAGCTGTCGTTCCCGCTGCATCAGGCGGCGCGCAAAGCGGGCATGTGGGCTTATCCGGAGGTCAACATCGTCTCCGGGGAGGATCTATTCATCCCGGACTTCGTGGTGTTGCGTCGTTCCGGAGGCGGCAAGACCTTCATGCCGATCGGTGACGCGGTGCTGATTGGTGAAATCGTCTCGAGGGGCAATCGTCGAAAGGACGTCATCGAACGCCCCCGCGAGTATGCCGCCGCAGGGGTGCCCTTCTTCCTCCGCGTCGACTTCCGCAACCGTATTCCGTCTCTCGTTTTGCACGAGCTGTCCGACGGGAAGTACCAGCCGGTTGTGGCCGCCGCGGCCGGCGGGACCTTCGCGATGCAGCAGCCGTTCGACTTCTCGATCGATCCTGAGGATCTTCTCGACGAGGAAGGCTGAGCGGAAGGGGCGTGCGGGCGTCCGGGAAGATGGCTCTCATGCGTGAGCTCGTGCTGCTCGGTTCCACCGGGTCCATCGGTACCCAGGCCATCGACATCGTCCGGCGCCACCCGGACGCCTTCCGGGTCGTCGCGATCGGGGCCGGCGGCGGCAACGTCGAGCTGCTCGCCGCGCAGGCGCTCGAGCTGGGCGTCGACGCCGTCGGGGTGGCCCGGTCGAGCGTGGTCCAGGACCTCCAGCTGGCGTTCTATGCCGAGGCGCAGCGGCGGGGGTGGGCCACCGGCGACTTCAAGCTGCCCAAGATCGTGGCCGGGCCGGAGGCCATGACGGAGCTGGCTCAGTGGTCCTGTGACGTGGTGCTCAACGGCGTCGTCGGCAGCCTGGGGCTCGCGCCGACGCTGGCGGCGCTGCGCCGCGGGCGTACCCTCGCGCTCGCCAACAAGGAGTCGCTCGTGGCCGGCGGCCCGCTGGTCAAGGCCGCGGTGACGCGGCCGGGGCAGATCGTGCCGGTGGACTCCGAGCATTCGGCGCTCGCCCAGTGCCTGCGCGGCGGCGCCGAGCGGGAGGTGCGGCGGCTGGTGCTCACCGCCAGCGGGGGAGCGTTCCGCGACCGCCGGCGCAGCGAGTTGACGAACGTCACACCCGAGGAGGCGCTCAAGCATCCCACCTGGGACATGGGGCCGGTGGTCACGATCAACTCGGCGACGATGGTGAACAAGGGGCTCGAGGTGATCGAGGCGCACGAGCTGTTCGACGTGCCCTACGACGACATCGAGGTGATGGTGCACCCGCAGTCGGTGCTGCACTCGCTGGTCGAGTTCACCGACGGCTCGGCGCTCGCCCAGGCGAGCCCGCCGGACATGCGCCTGCCGATCGCGCTGGCGCTGGCTTGGCCCGACCGAGTGCCGCAGGCCGCCGCCGCGGTTGACTGGACGATGGCGCACAACTGGGAGCTGCGTCCGCTGGACAACGAGGCGTTTCCCGCCGTGGAGCTCGCCAAGGAGGCGGGTCGGGCGGGCCGCTGCCGGCCGGCGATCTACAACGCCGCGAACGAGGAGTGTGTGGCCGCATTCGCGGCTGGTCGGCTACCTTTTCTGGGCATCGTCGACACCCTGGCGGCGGTGCTCGCGGCGGCTCCCGATTTCGACGAACCGGGTACCGTCGAGGAGGTGCTTGCCGCGGAGACCTGGGCGCGGGCCCAGGCACAGCGGAACATCGCGACTGCGGCTGAAGGAGCCTGATGCTGTTTTGGGTGGGGACGGCTGCCTTCGCGCTTGCCATCCTGATCTCGGTGAGCCTGCACGAACTGGGCCACATGATCACGGCCAAGCGGTTCGGCATGAAGGTCACCAAGTATTTCGTCGGCTTCGGGCCAACGATCTTCTCCTTCCACCGCGGTGAGACCGAGTACGGCCTCAAGGCCATCCCGCTCGGCGGCTTCTGCAAGATCGTCGGCATGACGCCGCAGGACGACGACGTCGAGGAGCAGGACCAGCACCGGGCCATGTGGCGCTTCCCGGTATGGAAGCGGACGATCGTGATGTCCGCCGGCTCTATCACCCACTTCGCCCTGGCGATCGTCGCCACCTGGTTCGCCGCCGTCTTCGTCGGCCTGCCCAACCCCGACGTGCCGAAGACCGTTGCCGAGCAGCGCATGCTCCCGGCGCGGATCTCCGTCGCCGAGTGCGTCCAGGTCGTCCTCACCGATCGGCCGGGCTGCGCGCCGACCGACCCGAAGGGGCCCGTGGCCGCCGCCGGCCTCAAGTCCGGCGACCTGATCACCAGCGTCGGCGGCACGCCGATCCAAAACTACGGCCAGCTCACCGACGCGATCCGGTCCCAGAAGGCCGGGGCAGTCCCCTTCGGCTACACCCGCGACGGGGTGAGCGCCACGGCCACCGTCACGCTCATCGCGGCACAGCGCCCGCCGCTCGACGACCCCGACGGTGCGGTCAAGGAAGTGGCCGTCGCCGGTCTCGGCGTCCAGAACAACGTTCCGCCCCTGGTCACGTACGGGCCGGTCGAGAGCATCGGGGTGACCTTCGACTACGGGTGGAGAATGGCGGAGGCCTCCGTCGCCGCCATGAAGCGGATCCCGGAGAAGATCCCGGCGCTGTGGAACTCCATCACCGGTGACGAGCGGGACCCGGACACCCCGATCAGCGTGGTCGGCGCCAGCCGGCTCGGCGGTGAGGCGATCGAACAGGGCGTCCCCGAGCTCTTCCTCCTGATCTTCATCTCGCTGAACGTCTTCATCGGCATCTTCAACCTGCTGCCCCTGCTGCCGGTCGACGGTGGCCACATCGCGATCGCCTGGTACGAACGCGTCCGGTCGTGGATCTACGCGCGCCTCAAGAAGCCCGATCCCGGCCGCGTCGACTACTACAAGCTCATGCCGTTGACGTACGCGGTCATCGTGATCGGTGGCGCCTTCACGCTGCTGACGATCACCGCCGACGTCGTCAACCCAATTTCGATCTTCTCCAGGTGAGTGTGAAATGACCGCGATCAGCCTCGGTATGCCCGCCGTACCCCCGCCGCCGCTGGCCACCCGCCGGCAGAGCCGCCAGATCAACGTCGGCGGCGTCCTGGTCGGCGGCGGTGCGCCCGTCAGCGTCCAGTCGATGACCACCACCCTCACCTCGGACGTCAACGCGACGCTGCAGCAGATCGCCGAGCTGACCGCCTCGGGCTGCCAGATCGTCCGGGTCGCCGTCCCGTCGCAGGACGACGTCGAGGCGCTGCCCGCGATCGCGAAGAAGTCGCAGATCCCGGTGATCGCCGACATCCACTTCCAGCCCAAGTACGTCTTCGCGGCCATCGACGCGGGCTGCGCGGCGGTCCGGGTCAACCCGGGCAACATCCGCCAGTTCGACGACAAGGTCAAGGAGATCGCCAAGGCGGCCGGCGCCGCGGGCACGCCCATCCGGATCGGCGTCAACGCGGGCTCGCTCGACAAGCGCCTGCTGGAGAAGTACGGCAAGGCCACCGCCGAGGCGCTCGTCGAGTCGGCGCTCTGGGAATGCTCGCTGTTCGAGGAGCACGGCTTCCGCGACATCAAGATCTCGGTCAAGCACAACGATCCGGTCGTGATGATCCGCGCCTACCGCCAGCTCGCCGAGCAGTGCGACTATCCGCTGCACCTCGGCGTGACCGAGGCGGGTCCGGCCTTCCAGGGCACGATCAAGAGCGCGGTGGCCTTCGGCGCCCTGCTCGCCGAGGGCATCGGCGACACCATCCGGGTCTCGCTGTCGGCCCCGCCGGTCGAGGAGATCAAGGTTGGCCAGGGCATCCTGGAGTCCCTCGGCCTGCGCGAACGCGGCCTCGAGATCGTCTCCTGCCCGTCCTGCGGCCGCGCCCAGGTCGACGTCTACACCCTGGCCGAGCAGGTCACCGCCGCCCTCGAGGGTTTCCCGGTGCCGCTGCGCGTCGCGGTCATGGGCTGCGTCGTGAACGGCCCGGGCGAGGCCCGCGAGGCCGACCTCGGTGTCGCCTCCGGCAACGGCAAGGGCCAGATCTTCGTCAAGGGCAAGGTCATCAAGACGGTCCCCGAATCGATCATCGTGGAGACGTTGGTCGAGGAGGCGCTGCGCCTCGCCGACGAGATGGGCGCCGAGCTCCCGGAAGAACTGCGCGAACTGCTGCCGGGTCCGCAGGTGACCGTTCACTGATTTCTTAAGTACGGCGCGACGGCCCGGCAACCGCAACACCGCGCTGGCCCCGCACACGGCAACGCCAGGGACCCGCCGCACGATGTCCGTGCGGCGGGTCGCTGATGTGTGGGTGGCGGATTCCGGCAGGTCGCGAGCCGTGTGCGGGCTCGGCCCGGTGGTGCGGTTGGCGTTTTGTGGCGCCGTACCTATGAAAAGGTCTTACTCGGCCAGGATCGCGTAGAGCTTGCGCTTGGTCTCGTTGAGCACTTCGAGGGCCTGCTGGCGCTGTTCCGGGGTGCCGCTGAAGCCGACCTGCCTGAGCGCGCTCATGATGCCGACCGCCGCGTCGCGGAAATCCTGCACCTGCGACATGGTGTCGTCGCTGAACTGGGCCCACGGCGGGTTTTCCGCCGCGGTCTGTGCCTCGGCGCGACCGGCCTCGGTGAGTGTGAAGCGCTTGCGGCCGCCGGCGGCCTCGGCCTCGATCAGGCCCTCGTCCTCGAGGAGCTGCAAAGTCGGGTAGACCGAGCCGGGGCTGGGACGCCAGATGCCGCCGGTGCGGCTCTCCAGCTCCTGGATCATCTCGTAGCCGTGCATCGGGCGCTCCAGCAGGAGCGCGAGCAGGGCGGGCCGGACGTTGGGCCGGCTTCCCCGGCCGCCGCGGCGATGCCCGCGCCCACCGGGACCCTCATGCCCCCACCCGGGGCCGCCGAAGCCGGGGCCGCCCTGGCCGAACGGGAATCCGGGCGGGAAGCCGAAACCGCGCATCCGGGCCTCGTGCAGCCGACGCATGTGTTCGTGCCTCACAACTATCTCCGATCTGTTGGCGATAGTTAGACGATATATCGGCAACGTGTCGGCTGCAAGGGTTTCTGAATCCGCGTGGGTAGCGTCGGGTGCGTGGGGCGTGCCATCTGGCAATCTGATACCTGTGCTGACGGTGCCCATTCGCCAACTCGGGGAGCCCGAGCGCGCGACGGTCGAACGGATCCTCGACCAAGACCCGTACGCCGGCGCCCAGATCGCCGAGCGTGTAGCGGCGTACGGGCTCAACTGGTGGCGCTCCGACGGGCGGATCTACGGGTACGGCCCGGGTCGCCGCGTCGAATCCCTGTGCTGGTCCGGGGCCCATCTGGTGCCGGTCTGCGCGACGCCGTCGGCCGTCGCCGCGTTCGCGGACCTGCTCGGCGCGGACACCCGCGTCTGCTCCTCGATCATCGGCCGGACCGACGCCGTGCTGGAGATGTGGGACCGCCTCGGCGGGCACTGGGGGCCGGCGCGCGAGGTGCGGCCGCACCAGCCGCTGCTGATCGCCGATCGGGACGCGCCGATCGCCCCCGACCCCGCCGTGCGGCTGGTCACCCTCAAGGAGGTCGACCAGCTCTTCCCGGCCGCGGTGGCGATGTACACCGAGGAGGTCGGGGTGTCGCCGCTGCTCGACGACGGCGGCCGCGGCTACAAGAGGCGCATCGCCGAGCTGGTGCGGGGCAGGCGGGCGTATGCCCGGTTCGTCGGTGACCGGGTGATCTTCAAAGCGGAGCTGGCGATCGTGACCCGGCGGACCACCCAGGTCCAGGGCGTCTGGGTGGACCCGGAATACCGCGGCCGCGGACTAGCGGCCGCGGCGATGGCGACGGTGGTGCATGACGCCCTGCGACGGGTCGCGCCCACGGTGAGCCTGTATGTGAACGACTACAACACCGCGGCGCGGCGGGTCTACGCGCGGTGCGGGTTCGTGCAGCAGGGCAGCTTCGCGACCGTCCTGTTCTGAGGCCCTAGGCGGGGCCAAGCGCCCTGATGAGCGTGGCCAGACCCTGCTCGTCGAGCTCAGGGGTGGGCAGGAGCGCCATGACCGGCACCCGCACGCCCGCCTCGGCATAGCGGGCGACCTTGGCGCGGCACTCCTCGGGAGCGCCGTGCACGACGAGCTCGTCGACCACCTCGTCGGGGATGGCGGCGAGGGCCGCCTTGCGGTCGCCCGCGGCCCACGCCTTCCACATCGGAGCGAGTTGCGGCTCGCGGCCCAGCCAGCGATGAAATTCCAGGTACGCCGGAACGGTCAGGTAGGCGGCGATCAGGCGGCGGCCGATGGTGCGGGCGTAGGCGGCGTCCGCGGTGGGGCACACGAAGATGCGGGCGACCACGTCGAAGTCCGGGTTGTCGGTCTTCGCCTCGGCCAGGACCCGCGGGACGTCGGTGGCCGCGAGCCAGTTGAGGATCACGCCGTCGGCCTCGCTCGCGGCCAGGCGCAGCATGGCGGGACGCAGGGCGGCCAGCAGGACCCGCGGCGCGATCGCGGGCGGCCGCTCGAGGCGGAAGCGGCGGATCTCGAACGTCTCGTAGGAGTGGTCGACGGTTTCGCCGGCCAGCGCGGAGCGCAGGAAGCGGAGCATGTCGCGGCTCCGGGCGTACGGCCGGGTGAAGTCGGCGGCGTTCCAGTCGCCGACGACCACCGGCGACGAGGCGCCGATGCCCAGTTGGAAGCGGCCGGGCGCGGCCTCCGCCAGGGCGGCCGCCGTCATCGCGAGCAGCCCCGGACCCCGGGTGAAGACGGGCGTGATGGCGGTGCCGAGGCGGGCCCGGGGCTGCCAGGCCGCCGCGAGGGTCAGCGGTGTGAAGGCGTCGGCGCCGTTCACCTCGCTCGACCACAGGTCGGTAAACCCCGCCTCGGTCAGGGCCGCGAACAGCGCGGCGTGATCGGCGAGCGGAACCCCGCCCAGAGGAATCGTCATGCCCCATCGCTTCGCCATGGTGTGATCCTGCCCTGCCGACGTGACGGGGTCCACTCGGCATCCACCGAATTTGGCGGGCTTTGTCCGGTTGCCGAGTGGCGCGGGGGTGATATTGAGGGATCGGTAGGCATGAGTGAGGTCTGCCACGGGAGGAGGCCATCGGCGCACGTCGCCGGTATGTTTTTGCACTGACCAGTCAGTGCAAAGTGGGTGCTCATCATGTCCGTCCTCCTCGCTCGCGGTGCCGGCGTACGCCGTAACCGCCAGTGGCTCTTCCGTGACCTCGACGTCTCGGCCTCCGCAGGCGACGTCGTCGCGGTCGTCGGTCCGCCCGGCAGCGGGCGGACCACGGTCCTGCTGGCCCTGACCCAGCGCTTCAAGCTCTCCGCGGGCACGGTCGAGATCGCCGGCACGGCCGCCCTCGGCTATGTGCCCGGCGTCACCGAGCCCGAGTCCGTGCTGACCGTGGCCGAGCACATCCGCGAGCGGGCGCTCCTCATCGGACAGCCGGCGAGCGGCTTGGCGCTGCACGGCCTCGATCCGGCGGCGCGGGGGTTCGCGCTCAGTCCGTACGAAAAGAGGGTCCTGGGTCTGGTCCTGGCCCGGATCGGAAAGCCGCAGGTCGTCGCCGTCGACGGGATGGACGACGGACTCAACGCGGCGGAGCGGGAGGCGCTCTGGCGCCTGATCGCGGACCTGGCGGCCGAGGGGGTCACGGTGCTGATCTCGGCCCGGGAGGTCGACGAGGCGCTGGTATCCACAGTGGTGAGCCTGGGTGGTCCGGCCCGCGAGGTGCCGAGCGCGACCGGTGTGACGGCTGTTGGTGGCCTGTCGGGTGTGTCGCACACGACGGAGCCGGCGGGCTCGGAGGACCCCATCTGGGAGACGAACACGATCGAGCCGGCGCCGGGTGCGGGTCGGGACTCGGTCTCGGATGCCAAGACCGAGGTCATCGCCCCGCCGGCCTCCGTGGCTGCCGGCCTGCCGGCTTCCTCGCCGGTCGCTTCCTCGCCGGCTGCTCCTTCGCCGGTCGCTTCCACGCCGGCTGCTCCTTCGCCGGCTGCTCCTTCGCCGGCTGCTTCTTCGCCGGCTGTTGCCGATTCGGCCGCTTCTGATTCGGCCGTTGACGAGTCGCCCGCTGATGCCGAGCCGATCGCCGACGCTGAGCCGGCACGACCCGACCAAGACGACCATCACACCGACCACTTCGGAGCGAAAAAGTGACCGGAACCTCCAGCCTGCGCCTGGCCGGCTTCGAGCTGCGGCGCTTCCTCCGCGGCCGGCTTCCCATGGCCGCCCTCGTCGTCATCTGCGTCATCCCGCTGCTCTACGGCGCGCTGTACCTCTATGCCTTCTGGGATCCCTACGGCCGCCTCAACCACGTACCCGTCGCGCTCGTCGTCGAGGACGTCACCGCCACCGCGACCGACGGCACCAAGGTGAACGCCGGCAGGGACCTCGCCAACAAGCTCATCAAACGCGAGATCTTCGACTGGCACGAGACCGACGAGCGGGAGGCCCAGGAGGGACTCGCCGACGGCCGCTACCAACTGTCGCTGCGGATCCCACGGGATTTCTCCGCGAACCTCGTTTCCGGCCCCGACGCCGACACCACACCCAAGCCCGCGCAGCTGCTGGTGATCAACGACGACGCGACCAACTACCTGTCCGGCGTGTTCTCCCGGACCGTGTTCGACGAGGTCAGGACCGGGGCGGCGCAAACCGCCCAGGCCGGCTACTTCGACAAGATGCTGATCGGCTTCACGGACCTCAAGCAGGAGACCCAGAAAGCCGCCGACGGCGCGGACGAGATCAACGACGGTGCCACCAACCTGCACGGCGGCGCGAAGAAGGTCAAGGGCGGCATCAACGAGGCCGAGAAGGGCGCCGGCAAGCTCGCCGGCAAGCTCGGACAGGCCGCGAAGGGCACGAACGACCTCGCCACCGGGCTGGCGACGCTGAAGGCGGGCACCGCCGAGATGGCGCTGCGCACGCAGCAGGCGGCGAACGGCACCCAACAGTTCGCGAAGGCCATCGACTCAGCCGCCGGCAAGTACGAACCGCTACTGCGCGACAACGCCCACCGCATCGAGGTGGGGGCGAACCTGGTGGCCGACGGCGCCGACCTGCTGGCCGCGCACGTCAACGAACTGGGCACGGCCGCCGACGACGCCGTCCGCACCGCGAAGCGGATCCAGAACTACCTCGATGGCCTGCCGCCGACCACGCCGGGCATCGACGAGATGCGGGCGTACGCGAAGGAACTCGTCGCCACCGCCGAGCGGATCAAGTCGACCATCGACAACGCCGACCTGAACGCCTGGAGCAAGCAGCTGAAGGACGTCGCGTACAAGGCGCGCAAGGTCGCCAAGGCCGCGCCGCACCTCGCCGACGACATCTCCAACGCTCAGGCCAAGATGCGGGAGCTGGCCTCCGGCCTTAGCCAGATCGCCACCGGCGCCCAGCGCATCAGCGACGGCACCTCGGACGCCGCGGCGGGCGCGCAGGCTCTGCGCGGTGGCGTCTTCCAACTCGCGTCCGGAGCCCGCCAGCTCGACAGCGGACTGATGACGCTGTCCGACGGCGGCCGCAAGCTCGCCAAGGGCCTCGGCGACCTGCAGAACGGAACGAGCGAACTCGCGTCGGGCCTCAACGACGGCGCCGACGAGGTCCCCGGCTACGGCGAGGACACGTCGGCCCGCGCCGACCTGCTCGCCAACCCGGTCCGCGTCGACCGAACCGTTCGCAACCCGGCAGCCACCTACGGCGTCGGCTTCGCTCCGTACTTCCTGGCCCTCGCCCTCTGGGTAGGCGCGATGATCACCTTCATGGTCCTCCGGCCGCTGAACAGGCGCTATGTCGTCTCCGGCGCCCCACCCCACCGCGTGGTGCTGGCCGGACTGCTGCCAGCCATCGCGATCGGCTGCGCCCAGGCCCTGCTGCTCTTCGTCGTGGTCGTGTTCGGCCTCGGCCTCGGCCCACAGAACCCGGCACGGACACTGGGGCTCATGATGCTCACGGCGATGGCCTTCGCGGCGATCATGCAACTGGTGGGAGCCGCACTCGGCCCCGCGGGCCGCATCGTGGCCCTGGCCCTGCTGATGCTCCAGCTCACCTCGTCCGGCGGCACCTACCCGGTGCAGACCACCCCCGACTTCTTCCAGTGGGTCCACCCGCTGCTGCCCATGACGTACGTCGTAGCGGCGTTGCGCCACGCGATCGACGGCGGATCGACAGGTACGGTGGTGACCGGCGCCCTCGCGCTGCTCGGATACGGCCTGGGCGCCCTCGCGCTGACGGTGGCGGTCGCCCGCCGCAAGCGCCGCCTGACTCCATCGGACCTGCACCCAGAACTGGTGATCTAACAACTGTGGACGGAAGAACCCGCAGGCGGAGCGTCACCCGCCAACGCCTCTACGAGGCAGCGGTGGAACTGATCGCCGAACAGGGCTTCTCGGCGACAACGGTCGACGACATCGCGCTGCGGGCGAAGGTCGCCAAAGGCACGGTCTACTACAACTTCGCCTCGAAGACAGCCCTGTTCGAGGAGCTCCTCAGACACGGCATCGGCCTCCTCACCGACGAGTTCCGCGCGGCGGTCGAGGGCCTACCACCCCGCGAGGCGGTGGCGGCCCTCGTCCGCACCCAACTCGAATACATCCGGCGCTACAAGGCGTTCGCGCAGCTCCTTCTCTCGGAAATGTGGCGCACCAACCGCGAGTGGCAGCAGACGCTGGTGCTCCTCCGCGACGAGGCGATCTCTGTCATCGCAGAGACGCTGAAGGCGGGCGTGAAAACCGGCGACCTGCCCGCCGACCTGGACGTACGCGTGGCATCGTCGGCGCTCTTCGGGGTGGGGTTGGTGGTGGCGGTCGACTGGCTGGTCTTCCAGCCGGACCGCAGCATCGAGGACGTGGAGCAATCCCTGCTCGCCATCGTCCGCCGGGTTGTTTGAGTCTTCTCGGTCGTCTGCCTGCGGGTTTGTCGAGCTTTCCCGTCGTCTGCCCGGCATGGTTGCTCTTGGCGGTCGCCATTGCCCTGGAGCCCGCCGCGGGCAGATGCCTCGGTCAACGGGCGGGCGGTTCAGCCCCTTGTTCGGGGCCGGACCGCCCGCCCACGGAGTTGTTCAGCCCGCCGTCGACCGGTTGCGCCAGGCGATGGCCAGGGAGGTGCGGCCGTTCGTTCGTAGGAGCGACCCCTCGTAGATGCGGGCGCCCACCCGGAGGAACACCACCGCCGCGGCCGCGAGCAGCGCCAAGGACACGATCGGTTCCCACAAGGCCGCGTCCTCGTTGAAGAGGCGGATCGGCATCGCGATCGGCGACGAGAACGGGATGTAGGACAGGACTCGCATCGCGGCATCGTTGTCCGTCAGGAAGAGAACCGCGAAGAACGGCAGCATGACCAGCATCTGAAGCGGGCTCGAGGCGCCCGCGATGTCCTCCTGGCGTGCGGCCAAGGCGCCGACGCCGGCCCACAGCGTGGCCAGCATGACGAAGCCGAGTGTGAAGAACGGCAGGAACCAGCCGATCGCCGGCCCGACCAGATTGATCACCTGGGCCTCCACGTCGGCGATCCGCATGCCGACGGTCGCCACGAGCGCGATCAGGGCGATCTGGCCGAAGGCGAGCAGGGTCAGCGCGGCCACCTTGCCGGCGAGCAGCGCGCGCACTGGCACGCTGGCCACGAGGATCTCCACGATGCGGGTCTGCTTCTCCTCGGTGACGCTCTGGGCGATCTGCATGCCAAAGGTGAAGGACGTGATGAAGAAGAGGAACGCGAGCGCGAACGGCACCATGAACTTCACGAAGGGGTTGATCTCGTTCGGCTCGAGGAAACGAACCGGCGGGGCCACACTGAGGGCGCTCATCACTTCGGACGGTGCCTCGTCCATGGCGAGAACCACCGGGCCGGCGAGCACCGCGGCCTCGACGTCGCCGTCGCGGACAGCGCGCTCGGCCGCCGCGTTGTCGGGAACCGCGCGCACCTCGATGTCCGGGCGTTGCAGGGCGGCACCGCCGGCGCTGCCGACGACCGCCACTTTCGTGGGACCGCCGTCGAACAGGGCCGGCAGCACCGTGCTGGCGACCGCGATGAACAGGAAGAACACCGTACTGAAGATGAAGGTCTTGTCGCGCAGCTTGACCCGCAGCTCGCGGGCCGCGACCAGCTGGACGGCCTGGAAGGTGGTCACTGGGTCACCTCTCGGAAGATCTCGGTGAGCGACGGGGCGACCGCGCCGAAGGAACGGACCGGCCCCCTCGCGAGGGCCGCGTGCAAAACCGTCTGCTCGTCGACGCCGGGCGCGAGGTCGAAAACAGCCCGTGTGCCGTCGAGGTCGACAAGGCTGAGCCCCGGATGGTCACGGAGCCATCCGGCGTCCGCGTCAACCTCGATCGCGAAGCGGGGCAGCGCATGAGCGGCCCGCAGCTCCTGCCGAGACCCGGCGGCACGGATCGACCCATCGGCAATGATCACCAGGTCATCGCAGAGGCGCTCGACGACATCCAACTGGTGGCTGGAAAAGAGCACCGGCGTACCGGCCGACGCCCGCTCCCGCAGAACGCCGACGACCACGTCGACGGCGAGCGGGTCGAGGCCGGAGAACGGCTCGTCGAGCACGAGCACCTCCGGATCGTGCACGAGCGCGGCGGCGATCTGCACCCGCTGCTGGTTGCCGAGCGAGAGTTTCTCGACCTGGTCGCCCGCGCGATCGCCAAGGCCAAGACGCTCCAGCAGGGCGGCGGTGTTACGCCGGGCGTCCACAGCGGACATGCCGTGCAGCCGTCCCAGGTAAACGATCTGGTCTGTCACGGTCATCTTCGGGTAGAGCCCACGCTCCTCGGGCATATAGCCGAAGCGCTGGCGAGCTTGCCGAGTAAGCGGCACACCATGCCAGGACACCTCGCCGCTGTCGGCGGCGAGCACCCCGAGCATGATCCGCATCGTGGTCGTCTTACCGGCCCCGTTGGCGCCCACGAATCCGGTCATCCGGCCGGGCTCTACGGTGAACGAAACATCTTTGAGCACCTGCCGATCCCCAAAACTGCGGCTCACGGCGTCGACGGTCAGCACCTTGGTCATTCCTTCACGCTAGGCGGGACGGCGGCCGGAAGCGTCCGGCCCGCGAACGATCACCGATGTCCTCCTTGCGGAGGACCCGCCAGCGCCCGACTCCACTCCGACGGGCGTGTGACCCGTCCAGCGCGCGGGGGGATAAGCGGCCAGCGGTTCCGAATGGTGATCCCCTCGAATGACCAACGAGCGCAGCCGCTGAGCGAAGGACGGCGTGCATGCGTGTCCCGAGAAGACCCCTGGAAAGCGACCAGTTCCGGGTTCCTTGGCAACGGTTGATAGTCGAAAGGGGACCGGGATTGAGGCAGGGAGCCGTTGGAGAAGGGAGAACGATCGAGACAAGGCCGGTGGCGTAGGGAGGACGATAAGGACAGGGAAGGTCGGCGTATGTGGAGAACGAACGACACGAGGCCGGTGGGCCTAAGTGACCACAGGCGACACAAACAGGGACGGTCGGCAAGAAGGGTGGTGAGCGGACCGGGGCCGGTCATCGCGCCGCTCCTCAGCCGCCGGGACGGACGACGCCGAGCTCGTATGCCAGCACGACGGCTTGTGTGCGATCCCGGGCACCGATCTTCATCAACACCCGGCTGACGTGCGTCTTCACCGTTGTCTCGCCCAGGTGCAGAACGCTCGCGATCTCGGCGTTCGTCGCTCCACTGGCGAGGTGCACGAAGACCTCGTGTTCGCGGGGCGTGAGCTCCGCCAACCGGGTGGCGGCTTCTCGCGAGCGCACGGCTCCAGGGTTGGCGAAGGTAGCTATGACCCGACGAGTGACGGCAGGCGCGAGGAGCCCGTCACCGCGAGCGATCACTCGAACGGCGTCGATGAGGGTCTCGGGCGTGCTGTTCTTCAGCAGAAACCCGCAGGCGCCGGCCTGGAGTGCGGCGAACAGGTAGTCATCGCGGTCGAACGTGGTGAGGATCAGCACCGAGGGCCCGTCCGTCGCGGTGATTCGCCGGGTGGCAGTCAGGCCGTCCATTCCCGGCATCTCCACGTCCATGAGCACGACGTCGGGACCGGTGAGGCCGGCGAGCTCCACAGCTCGCAAACCATCCGAGGCCTCAGCGACGACCTCCAGGTCGTCCTCGCATTCCAGGATGGCGCGCAGTCCGGACCGCACCAGGTCATGGTCGTCAGCGAGCAACAGCCGAATCTTCGTCATCGGCTCGGCGCCTGCCAGGCGAGCAGCCGTAGCCGTTCCCGCTGCCTGAGCATCCAGCACGGGCTTCGCTGGGTGGGGGGCCGGCACGGTCTTTGTTGGGTGGGTGTTCAGCGTGGCCTTCGCTGGGTGGGGGTCGGGCACGGTCTTCGCTGTGTGGGCGTCCACCACGGGCTTCGCTGGGTGGGCGCCTCTGGCGGGCTTCGCTGTGCAGGCGTCTGTCGCGGTCATAGCTGTGTGAGTGTCCAGCGCGGCGCTCGCCGCACGAGCGGATGTCTCGGTCCCAGCGGGGTGAGCGGCCGGCTCTGCTCTGGCAGGGCGATTGGTCGGCGCGACGGGGGCAACGGCGGGTGCGTGAGGGGTTGGTGTGGACCCGGCAGGGTGAATGAGTTGGGCGGGCCCGGCGGGCGGCTCGGCGCAAACGGGGCCGGCAAGGGCAGAGGTTGCGCTGGGGGCGGTCATGACGGCTCTCCTGTCGTGTCGGGGCGCGGGCCGGCTTCGTCGGCGCCTGTGGATCTGCCGTTCGGTTCTGCCAAGGTGTCCGCTTCGGGCGCGATCGGCAGGCGGGCGCGCACTCGGAAGCCACCTCCGGTGCGGGCGCCTGTCTCGAGGGTGCCGTCGTGCACGGCGACCCGCTCTCGCATGCCGATCAGGCCGAGGCCGCTCGCCGCGCCCGGTGTCTCGCCCAGGCCGTCGTCGGCGATGTCGAGCTCGAGGTCCTGGGCGAGGTAGCGGATCCGGACGTCGATCATCGTCGCGTTCGCGTGCTTGAGCGTATTGGTGACCGCCTCCTGCACGATGCGGTACGCCGCCTGCGAGACGGACTCCGGCACCGTACGGGGTGCACCGAACACACCGAATCGTCCCTCCAGGCCCGCTGCCCGGGCCCGGTTGATGATCTCCTCCACTTGCTCTATCCCAACTGGACGGTCGACGGACCGCTGCTGGGGAAGCAGGGCACCATCAGTGCCCGGGTGATCCACAGCGCGCAGCGCGCCGAGCATTCGGCGCAGTTCGTCCACCGCGGTGCGGGCGCATTGCTCGATGGCGGTCAGGGCGGTGCGGGCGAGCTCCGGGTTCCGGTCCATCGCCCGGCGGCTCGCCGATGCCTGGATGCCCATGACCGAGACGTGGTGGGCCACGACGTCGTGCAGCTCGCGGGCGATGCGCACCCGCTCGCTGAGCACCGCCTGCTCGCTGATCATCGTTTGAGCCGCGCGCAGCTCGGCGGCCTGCTCCTCAAGCTGATGTCGCCGCCGTGCCGCTTGCCAGGCTGTCTCGCCGAACAGATAGGCGAATCCGAAGAAGAGCATATTGATAAGAACGCCGTTGATGATCGAGGCCAGCAAGGGCGGCAGCTCGCCGGAGGCACCCGGTAAGCCGTCGGCGGGCAGCTTGTCGTGTGCCATCAGCCAGGCGACGGCGAGCCACACGAACATCGCCGCGATGATGGTCAGCCGCAGCCAGCGGGCCCGTGCCCGGTCGCCGCTCCAGGCACCCAGCGCGTAGATCGCGGCGAAGATCGCTCCCGAGGCCACCTGTTGCTCCTGGACGCCGCGATACTGACCGGCGATGAAGGCCGCGGCGACGACCACCGCGACGATTTCAGGGCGGGTGCGGCGCCAGATCAGCGGGATGGTGACGGCGCTGGCCCAGCAAACCTGTTCGGCCAGCGCCGGCGAGCTTGAGGTGGCGAAGATGCCGGCACTGCGTGCCAGGACGACATTCAGAAGGGCGAGCGCCGCAACGCCGAGGCCGATCGCCAGGTCCGCTCGTCGCTGGGCCCCGCTCGGTGCGGGGCGGCGCCAGTCCTCAGACGCGGCCGCGGGCACGCCGCGGCCACGGAGGATGGGAAGCGCGAACCTCGCGCTCAGAGTAGGCGCGCTCATCGCTGCACTCCAGACAGGACAACGAGCAGGGGTACGACCCTTTCACCGGGCACGGCGTATTGCCCTCGGGCGGACGAGTGCAGCCAACCGGCGCTGACGAGCTGGCGCAGGTGATGATAGATCTGACCGGTTGTGCCTAGCGCGTCGTCGGTGGCCAGCTCGGTGGCCGTCCGCGTGCCAGCCAGCACGCGGCGCAGTAGCAGGAGCCGGACCGGATGACCCAGGGCCCCCAGCGTGGTGGCCCAGTCGGACCAGTCGGCGCCAAGCATGTCAGCCACGGCCGTGCCGAGCTGCCAGTCGTAATGCTCCCCGGTGGGCAGATTGACCGTGCCGGTGAAGAGCACGGCGCCCGCGGTGTCGTCGCCGACTCGCTCGCGAAGGCCCTCCAGCGCCCAGAAGACATCGGGGGGATGCCGGTCGCCGGTGCGGTGCGGGGCGCTCTCGACCGCGCTGGTCAGCTCGGCGAGGCGGCGTTCGAGCTCCGAGACTCGACGTTCGAGAGGGTCCGCTGAGGCATCCATGGTGGTAGTCTTACGGAACTACGTAATATCGTCAAGGAGGCGGTCCCGATGAGCCAGCTGACGGCGACGGCGAGCAGGATTCGTTCGAGAATCGCGCCGGCGGTGCCGCGACCGACGAAGAGCATGATCAGACCCAACCCGCCACCTAGCGGAAAGGTCAGTGCGGCGTGCACGCCCGCAAGCCGTCGTGCGGCTAGCCGAAAGGCGGTGGAGATAGAGACGAGGAGCATGGCCCCGGCGAGCAGCACCATGCCGGCGATGCTGGCGGCAGAGTGCACCACGTCGTTCGCGGTGGTCGGCTCGAAGGGCGGCAGGGGGCACCGGTTCGTGCACGGCACGGCCCCCGAGGTGACGGCGAAAAGGGCGGTGCCGCCCAGCAGTGCGGCGACGCGCCGAGACTGGGGCCGCAGCGCCAGCGCGAGCAGGAGCACCCCAACGCTGAGAACGATCAGGCCCCATCGGTACGCGGAAGCCCACGGCGCCGCCGCGGTGCCAGCCTCGCTCACGTATCCGAGCAGCCAAGATCCAGGCGCGGCGACCAAAGCCCCCAGCATGACCGACGCACCCGTGAGGATCGTCAGGCCGGCGGCCGCCCCGCCCACGCGGACGGCGTGGCTCTCCTTGATCCGGAACATGAGACCACGCTAATGAGGTGATCCAATGTCCGCGTGCGTCGGACGGTGGTGATCACAGGAGCGAGCTCAGGCATCGGCTTGGCCGCAGCGGTCGAGCTCGCCCGCGGCGGTGACGAGGTCGTCCTGCTCGGGCGGGATGCGGGGAGGCTGCAGCATGCCGTGGAAGCGGTGAGGGAGGTGAGCAATCGCACGCCGGTCGCCTACAGGGCCGACTTCGCCATGATGGACGAGGTGCGAGAGGCCGGCGCCCGGCTGGCGGCGGAGCATGAACGCGTGCACGTACTGATCAACAACGCCGGACAGCTTGCGTCCGTTCGCCGGCCCACCGCCGACGGGTTTGACCCGACGATGCAGACCAATCACCTGGCCGGCTTCCTGCTGACCCACCTGCTACTCGACCGGCTCCGAGCGGCTGCCGGCACCGACGGCGCCGCCCGGGTGATAACGACCGGCTCCGCGGCCGAGTCGTGGGGCACGCTCGACGTGCGGCGTCCCGGTCGGCGTCAGCTCAGCAGATGGCTTGCGTACGGAGCCAGCAAGCAGGCCAACCTCCTCTTCACGGTGGCGGCGGCGCGGCGCTGGTCCCGGTACGGGATAGTGCCAACCTGCTTCTTCCCGGGCCTGATACGCAGCCGTTTCGGGCGCCGCAGCCCGCTCTTCACCCTGGCAGGACTGGTGCCGGTGCTGTTTCGGACGCCTGCGCAGGGCGCGGAGACGCTGGTCTGGCTGGCGAAGGAGCCGGAGGCTCTGGTGCCGGGCGGCTACTTCGCGTGGAAGCGACCCTTCGCCGCCACGGGCCGATCGACGAATGCCGACCGCGCGGACCTGCTGTGGGAGTCGAGCCTCGCCGCGACCGGCCTGGCCTGACCCCGCGCCTGCCTCGCCCCGCGACCGGCCTGGCCTGGCCTGACTCACAGCACTCGCAACTCCCGGGGGTGCCAATCCACTCGCGGCGGTGACTGGCTCACGGTGTCTGGTGGTAGCGGTAGCGACCGGTCTGTGGCGGTGACTGGGCCGTGGTGCTTGGGTTGCGGTGACCGGCTTGCGGCGGTGGCAGGTCTGCGGGGCTGCCGGGCTCAGCGCGGGCGAGTCGTGGTGTCTGCCGGGCTCAGCGGGAGGGTTGCGCTGCCTGCCGGGCTCAGCGGGAGGGTTGCGCTGCCTGCCGGGCTCAGCGGGAGGGTTGCGCTGTCTGCCGGGCTCAGCGGGGAGGGTTGGGTGCCTGGTGGGCAGACGGAGGCAGCCTATGGCCGGGATGACGCCGATCGGCTCGGTGAGGCGGGATGGGTGCGCCCTATGAACCCTTGCGGCGGTGGTGGGCCGTGGTGCTGACCCGCCTGCGGTAGTGGCGGGGCTTGCGGAGGTAACCAGGCACGCGGCGCCGATCGGTTCGCGGTGCTGGTGGGTCCGATGCCGGTCGGGCTGCGGAGTGCC
>NZ_JBFBAJ010000001.1:67362-174050 GCF_040682215.1 Actinoplanes sp. NPDC051346
CCGGTTGGTCGCGGTGCTGGTGGGTCCGGTGCCGGTCGGGCCGCGGAGTGCCGGTTGGTCGCGGTACTGGTGGGTCCAGTGCCGGTCGGGCCGCGGAGTGCCGGTTGGTCGCGGTACTGGTGGGTCCAGTGCCGGTCGGGCCGCGGTGCTGTGGGGTCGCGGTGCTGGGGCTATGGCGCGGTGGGGGAGTGGTCGGTGCGGGGTGTGGGGTAGTAGCTGGTGGTAGCGATGTCGGGGTGTGTCGGAGTGGGGATGTTGGCATCGTGGTCGGCGGTGAGGGTGCCGCCGAGCTCGATGATCCGGCGGTGGGCCGCCGCGAGCCGGTCTTCCAGGGTGACGATGCGGCAGGCGGCCGTCAGGAGGATCCCCTCGTCGAGGAGATGGCGTACCCGGCCGGCCAGCCAGAGCTGATGCCGCGAATACCGCCGATGGCCGCCCAGTGAGCGCTGAGGCTCGATCAACCCGGCCGTTCCCAGGCTGCGCAGGAATGCGGGCGTCACGCCGAGCATGTCGGCGGCACGTCCCATCGTATACGCCGGGAAGTCGGCGTCGTCGAACGCAGTACTCATCGAGCCTTCCGAAGGGGGACGACACATAGGGGGCGACGTGCAAGGGAGCGACACAAGGGGCATACACAAGGACGCGGGTGAGGGGAGGTCGCTGGGAGGACGAGCCTGGGAGGCAGGCGGCTGAGGGAGAGCGCTGGGGGCGGCTGGGAGGACGAGCCTGGGAGGCAGGCGGCTGAGGGAGAGCGCTGGGGGCGGCTGGGAGGACGAGCCTGGGAGGCAGGCGGCTAGAGGGACGCGACTGGAAGCAGGCAACTGGGGACGCGAAGACCGAGGCGGCGCGACCAAGAGCGAGACATAGTCCAAGGCCCCGGCGGGTTACCGGGGCCTTGGTTCTTCAATTCTGGTGCCGACCGTCGTCGGCACGGCCGTTCCGCCTGCGTGCCGCTAGCGGACGGCCGGAGTGATGGGCATCGGCTGCGATCACCTCTTGTCGATTTGGGGACGTGGTGATTACGCGTTGCTGCGGTATCTCGTCCTCCTTAACCAACTCAGGGTCTGTGCCAGTTGCGTGCCGGCTGTGCGTGGCCGACCACCCGATACTAGGCCCGCCACGTGTCAATTTCTAGACTCGCCGCTGTAGATTTTTCGGCCGAGAAGCTGAGCAAGCCGAGAAGCTGAGCAAGCCGAGAAGCTGAGCAAGCCGAGAAGCTGAGCAAGCCGAGCAAGCTGACGGAGTCAGGAGCGGAGCGACCCGAAAGCCGAGGAGCGGCAGCGCGGGGCGGGCGCATGGCACAGCGCATCGCTGTGTCGAGAGAGAGGTGACCGCGCCCCGCGCCGCCGCGGGTGGGAGCGCCGTGCGGCGGCTCCCGGGTGTTCGCGATGCCTGCCGAGGGCTCGCGCGCCGTGGTGCGGCGTCAGAACACCGGCAGGGCCGCGCGTGTCTCGCGGGTGAGCCCGCGTCGCGCATTGGTTGACCCTGACATGCGTACGAGTGTGCGTGTTGTGCTTCGCGCTGGGCAACGCAATTACGGGGACTCATTGACGGCTGTCGCGCCACGGGTGGATCATCACCCAACGGCGGTGGCCCAGGTCACAGCTGCCACTCGGTCTAGGGAGCCTGTATGAGCGCTGACCCTGTCCCCAGCACCGACGAAGAACGGCTCGCCCAGCTCGGCTACCAGCAGGAACTGCATCGCCGACTGTCCGGCTTCTCGAACTTCGCGGTCTCCTTCTCGATCATCTCGATTCTCGCCGGCGCGATCACGTCGTACGGCGTCGCCATGAACGCCGGTGGGCCGCTCGCCATTACCCTCGGGTGGCTTTTCGTCGGGATCATGGTCACCTTCGTGGCGTTGGCGATGGCGGAGGTCTGTTCCGCCTATCCGACCGCGGGCGCCCTCTACTGGTGGGCCGCCGCCCTTGCCAAACGCAACAAGGCCGCCTGGGCCTGGTTCGTCGGCTGGTTCAACTTCCTCGGCGAGGTCGCCGTCACCGCCGCGATCGACTTCGGTGCGGCGATGACCACCGCCGCCTTCCTGGGTCTGACCTTCGACATGGAGGTGACCGCGCCGCGGATCTTCCTGATCTTCCTGGTCATCATCGTGGTGCACGGCCTGCTCAACACGTTTGGCGTGAACCTGGTCCGGTTGCTGTCCGATGTGAGTGCTTGGTGGCATCTCGTCGGGGTCGCCGTCATCGTTGTCGTGCTCGCCGTCGTGCCTGACAACCACAAGCCGATCTCGGAGGTCTTCTTCGAGGTGCAGAACTCCACCGGCTTCACGTTCGCCGGTGCGGGTGCCTATGCCGTTCTCGTGGGGCTGCTGATGGCGCAGTACACGTACACGGGATATGACGCTTCGGCGCACGTGGCGGAAGAGACCCACGACGCGGCGCGGGCAGCGCCGCGCGGCATCGTGATGTCGGTGGTGGTCTCGGTCATCGCCGGCTTCGTCTTGCTGGTCGCCATCACGTGGTCCATCCAGGACTACGAGGCGGAGCGTACGACCCTGCTCGGCCTGCCGCCGGCCCAGATCTTCATCGACGCCGTCGGACACGACCTCGGGACCTTCCTGCTGTTCATCTGCATGGTCGCGCAGTGGTTCTGCGGCATGGCATCGGTCACCGCGAACTCGCGGATGGCGTATGCCTTCGCCCGTGACGGCGCGCTGCCCGGCTCGCGGTTGTGGAAGCAGGTCAACCCCCGCACGGGTACGCCGACGAACTCGATCTGGCTCTGCGTGACGCTGAGCACCCTCCTGGTGCTGCCGTCGTTGTGGAACACGACCGCCTACCTGGCGGCGACGTCCATCGCCGTCATCGGCCTCTACATCGCTTACGTCGGCCCTGTGCTCCTGCGGCGGCTCAGCCCGGACTTCCAGCCGGGTCCGTGGCATCTTGGCCGGTGGAGTGCGCCGATCGGGTGGATCGCCATCGTCTGGGTCGGGATCATCTGTGTGCTGTTCGTCCTGCCCACGACCAGTCCGGTCACGGCCAAGACCTTCAACTACACGATCGTCGCCGTACTGGTCGTCGTCGGCGCCGCGGGCGTCTGGTGGTTCGCGAGTGCGCGGAAGTGGTTCACCGGGCCCAAGCAGAACCTCATCGAGAAGGCGGCGCACGGCGAGCAGACCATGCCGACCCCACCGGAGTGATCATCCATCGTCGGGCCGGGTCCCCGGCCCGGCCCGACGAGAAATGTCAGCCCCATGCGATAGGACTGCACCCATGGAACTCGAGGACCTCGCCGTCGCCGTCGACAACGGCAGCATCGACACGGTGCTGCTCGCACTCACCGACATGCAGGGCCGCCTGCAGGGCAAACGGCTACACGGCCGCTACTTCATGGATGAGGTGGTCTCCGGAGGCAGCGAGGGCTGCAACTACCTGCTCGCGGTCGACGTCGACATGAACACCGTCGGCGGTTACGCGATGTCGTCGTGGGACAGCGGCTATGGCGACTTCGTCATGCGCCCCGACTTCGACACGCTGCGGCCGGTGCCGTGGCAGCCCGGCACGGCCATGGTCCTTGCCGACCTGGAGACCACCGACGGCCAGGCGGTTTACGCCTCGCCCCGACAGATCCTGCGCCATCAGCTCGACCGGTTGGCCGCGCACGATCTCACCGCGTTCGCCGGGACGGAGCTCGAGTTCGTCCTCTTCCGCGACACCTACGAGCAGGCGTTCGCGAAGAACTACCGCGATCTTCAACCCGCCAATCAGTACAACGTGGACTACTCGCTGCTCGGCACCGCCCGGGTGGAGCCGCTGCTGCGCCGCATCCGCAACGACATGGCCGGCGCCGGGCTGGTCCCCGAGAGCGCCAAGGGTGAGTGCAACTTCGGGCAGCACGAGATCGCCTTCCGCTATGCGGATGCGCTCGCCTGCGCCGACAACCATGTGATCTACAAGAACGGGGCCAAGGAGATCGCCGCCCAGGAGGGCATGGCGCTGACCTTCATGGCCAAACCCAACGCCCGCGAGGGCAACTCCTGCCACATCCACTTCTCGCTGCGGGGGCGCGACGGCCGTTCGGCGATGCTCGGCGACGGTCCCGCCCACCTGTCGGTCACCGGGCAGCGGGTGCTCGCCGGACTGCTCGCCACGATGCGGGAGCTCAGCCTGCTCTTCGCGCCGAACATCAACTCCTACAAGCGATACCAGCCGGGCTCCTTCGCGCCGACGGCGCTGCGGTGGGGGGTCGACAACCGGACCTGCGCCCTGCGGATCGCCGGGCACGGCCAGGGCATGCGGGTGGAGAACCGGGTGCCGGGCGGCGACGTGAACCCCTATCTCGCCATCGCGGCGCTCGTCGCCGGCGCGCTGCATGGGATCGAGAACGACCTGTCCCTCGAGGACGAGTTCCAGGGCAACGCCTACGACGACGGCGCCGCGCCCCGGGTGCCGACGACGCTGCGCGACGCCCTGGAGTTGTGGGAGCGTGGACCGGTGGCTACGGCGGCGTTCGGGAGCGAGGTGGTCGCGCACTACGCGAACATGGCCAGGGTGGAGCTGACCGCCTTCGACGCCGCGGTCACCGACTGGGAGCTCCGCCGAGGCTTCGAAAGAATGTGAGTGGGTGAGTGGTGGACAGCAGTGAGGTGCTCGATCCGGCGAGCGGTGGGGTGCTGGCGACCGTGCAGGCGTTCGGGGTGGCGGAGACCGATGCCGCGATCGAGCGGGCACAGCGGGCTTTTCTGTCGTGGCGGCAGGTGGCGCCGGGGGATCGGGCCCGGTTGCTGCGGCGGTTCGCCGCGGTCGTGGACGAGCATGTCGAGGAGCTCGCCGGGCTCGAGGTGAGCAACGCCGGGCACACGATCGGCAACGCGCGCTGGGAAGCGGGCAACGTTCGCGACGTTCTCGACTATTACGCGGCCGCGCCGGAGCGGCTGTCCGGGCGGCAGATTCCGGTGCCCGGCGGCATCGACGTGACCTTTCATGAGCCGCTCGGCGTGGTGGGCATCATCGTGCCGTGGAATTTTCCGATGCCGATCGCCGGGTGGGGGTTCGCGCCGGCGCTGGCCGCGGGTAACACCGTCGTGCTCAAGCCGGCCGAGCTGACCCCGCTGACCGCGATCCGCCTCGAAGAGCTGGCGTTGGAAGCGGGGCTGCCCGAGGGCGTGTTCACGGTGGTGCCGGGCAAGGGCAGCGTCGTCGGGCAGCGGTTCGTCGCGCATCCGGCCGTGCGCAAGGTCTGCTTCACCGGGTCCACCGAGGTCGGAAAGTCGATCATGGCGGGCTGCGCCGATCAGGTGAAGCGGGTGACCCTCGAGCTGGGCGGCAAGAGCGCCAACATCGTCTTCGCCGATGCCGATCTCGAACGTGCCGCGGCCGCCGCGCCGGGCGGGGTCTTCGACAACGCCGGGCAGGATTGCTGCGCACGGTCGCGGCTGCTCGTGCAGGAATCGGTGTACGAGCGGTTCCTCGCGCTCCTCGAGCCGGCCGTCAAGGCCTTCCGGGTGCAGGACCCGAGTCTCGACACCGCCGAGATGGGTCCACTGATCTCGGCCGCCCACCGGGACAAGGTGGCCTCCTACACCGCCGCGGCAGAGGTGGCCTTCACCGGCGAGGCGCCGAGCGGCGACGGATGGTGGTTCCCGCCGACCGTCCTGCTCGCCCGCTCGTCCAGCGATCCGCACTGGCGCGAGGAGGTCTTCGGGCCGGTGCTGTCGGTCATGCCCTTCCGCGACGAGGCCGAGGCGATCGAGCTGGCCAACGACACCGAGTACGGGCTCTCCGGCTCCCTCTGGACCCGCGACCTCGGCCGGGCGTTGCGCATGGCGCGGGCCGTGGAGACCGGCAACCTCAGCGTCAACTCGCACTCGTCGGTGCGCTACTGGACGCCGTTCGGTGGGATGAAGCAGTCCGGGCTCGGCCGTGAGCTGGGCCCCGACGCGCCACTGAGCTTCACCGATGTCAAGAACGTGTTTATCTCGACGGACAGCTGAGAGGGTCGGCGTGGAACGTTTGCAGGATCGGGTCGCCGTTGTCACCGGGGCCGGCAGCGGCATCGGGCTCGCGACCGTGCGGCGGTTCGCCGCCGAGGGTGCCAGGGTGGTCTGCGTCGACATTTCGCCGGACGCGGGCAAGGCCGCCGCCGATGAGGTGGGCGGCGAGTTCGTCGCCTGCGACGTCAGCGACGAGGAGGCGGTGCGGGCACTCTTCGACGGGGTGGCCGAGCGGCACGGCCGGGTGGACATCGCCTTCAACAACGCGGGCATCTCCCCGCCCGATGACGATTCCATCCTGGTCACCGGGATCGAGGCCTGGGAGCGGGTGCTCAAGGTCAACACCACCAGCGTCTTCTTCTGCTGCAAGTACGCGATTCCGCACATGCGGCGTCAGGGGAAGGGCTCGATCATCAACACGGCGTCGTTCGTCGCGCTGCTCGGTGCGGCGACGTCGCAGATCGCGTACACGGCGAGCAAGGGCGGCGTGCTGGCCATGACGCGCGAGCTCGGCGTGCAGTTCGCCCGCGAGGGCATCAGGATCAACGCGCTGTGCCCGGGGCCGGTGGCGACGCCGCTGCTCATGGATCTGTTCGCCAAGGATCCCGAGCGTGCGGCCCGGCGGCTCGTGCACGTGCCGATGGGCCGCTTCGCCGAGCCGGAGGAGATCGCGGCGGCGGTCGCCTTCCTGGCCAGCGACGACGCGTCGTTCATGACGGCCGCCCAGTTCGTCGTGGACGGCGGCATCACCGGGGCCTACGTGACGCCGCTGTGAGTCACGATCTGGCACAGCCAATCCGTGATGGTTTGTTTAAAACGATCAGTCCGGGGGCACCGATCGTTCACGCGCTGCTCAGGCAGCGCGCAGGGGTCGAATCCCCGCCGGTGCACGCTTCGATCGCTGCGCCGGTGGGAGGCACGGGCCCGGGCGCGGCGCCAGCCCTCAGGGACCGGCGTCGCGCGCTCGTGTTGTCGGGAGACCACGCCGACCACGCGGCACAACCACCGCCGAGCTCGCCGGCCAGCCGCCGCGCCTGCACGACCGCCAGGTCAGGCCCTAAGCCGGCCAGTTGCCGCGCCTGCACGACCGCCGGGTCAGGGCCTAAGCCGGCCAGTTGCCGCGCCTGCACGACCGCCGGGTCAGGGCCTAAGCCGGCCAGTCGCCGCGCCTGCATCACCGCCGGGTCAGGGCCTAGGTTGGCCTGATGCGTCCCGTCATTGGCATCACCACCTACGTGGAGCCCGCCAGCTGGGCGGTGTGGCATGACCTGCCCACCGCGCTGATTCCCCACGACTACGTGGCCGCCGTGACCGCCGCCGGCGGCCGGGCGGTGCTCCTGCCGCCCGACGACCTCGACGCCGACGTGCTGCGGGTTCTCGACGGCCTGGTGCTCAGCGGCGGCGCCGACCTCGACCCCGAGCTGTACGGCGCCCGCCCGCAGCCGCTGACCGTCACGCGGCCCGACCGCGACTCGGCGGAGTTGCTGCTGGCGCGGGCCGCACTCGACCTCGACCTGCCGGTGTTGGGGATCTGCCGGGGAATGCAGCTCCTGGCCGTGGCCGCCGGCGGCTCGCTGCACCAGCATCTCCCCGACGTGCTGGGCCACGACCGGCACCGGCCCGCTCCCGCCGTCTACGGGCGGCAGGAGGTGCGCTTCACCGAGGGCAGCCGGATCGCCGGCCTCATGGGTGAAGACCGCGAAGTGCACTGCTACCACCATCAGGGTGTCGCCGACGCCGGCTCGCTGACAGTCACCGGACACGCGGACGACGGCGGAGTGGAAGCGGTCGAGGACCCGACGCGGTCCTTCGTCGTCGGCGTCCAATGGCATCCGGAAGTGACGCGCGACAAACGGTTGTTCGGCGCGCTCATCGCAGCCGCGTCCCGCCGCGGGGGACTTGCGCACCCGATGGGGTGAACGACGGAATTCGCCGGAATTCGTAGGCCGCCGACCGTGTTGGAAATGAGCGCCGCTCCCCACTCGTCGACGACGATGTCGCTGGCCGGGGTCTGGCTGGTGTGGGGTGATTCGGACGGAATCGGCCGGATGGGAACGCCGTGACGGCGCGAGGAAAACGTCGGTGATCAACAGATTGCGACGGGCGGCGATGGGTTATGGAAAAGCCGACCGCCCAATTCCCCCTAAGGCCTCGCATTCGCCGGCCGATAGCGAAGACCTGGAGACCCGAGGAGGTTCGCACGTATGCGCAGGCCTTTGATCGGACTGACCTCGTATGCCGAACACGTGAAGTACAACGGCAACGACGTCATGGCCGGGATGCTCCCCATGTCCTACGTCAAGGCCGTGCACGCCACCGGCGGGCGAGCGGTTCTGATCACCCCCGACGATCCCGACACCGACGTGATCGAGTCGCTCGACGGCATCGTCTTCGCGGGCGGCGGCGATGTGGACCCTTCGCACTGGGGCGCCGAGCCGCATCCGGCGACCGATACCGACCCCGTCCGCGACCTCTCCGAGCTGATGCTGATGCGGGCCGCGCTCGACGCGGACCTGCCCGTCCTCGGGGTGTGCCGGGGCATGCAGCTGATGGCGGTCGCGACCGGCGGATCGCTGCACCAGCACCTTCCCGACCTGGTCGGCCACGACCGGCACCGAGCCTCTCCCGGCACTGACCCGCTCGCAGCGGACTCCTCGTCGTTCGGCCGGCACGACGTCGAGGTGCGGCGCGGCTCGCGGGCCATGGCTCTGCTCGGGTCGCACCTCACCGTGAATTCCTTCCACCACCAGGCGGTCGATGATCCCGGCACCTTCACGGTCAGCGGCTGGTGCCCCGACGACCGGATCGTGGAGATCCTCGAGGACCGCGACCTGACCTTCGCCCTGGGCGTGCAGTGGCACCCGGAGCGGACCCGCGACCTACGGGTCTTCGCCGCGCTGGCCGAGGCAGCCGCCCGCCGCTCGGGACTGGGCCGGTCAAGCCTCGCCGCCTGATCCCGCGCCCGCCGCGCTCGGGACTGGGCCGAGCAAAAGACTGGGCCGAGCGAGGAACTGGGCCGAGCAAAAGACCGCGCCGAGCGAGCCTGATCCCGCGCCCGCGACCGGCAGGGGCCGGGGTTGCCAGGCGGGCGCGGCTGGTTACCGTTACCGTGCAATTTTCACCAGCGCTGTGCCGATCACGACCGGTCCAGCACCAGTTCTGGAGGATGCATGGGCGGCGCCCTGCCGGAGCGGCTCCGGATGGCGTTCGAGCGCGGCGGCGAGATGGGCCGCCGGATGCTCGCCCTGGACTGGGCGGCCACTCCGCTGGGCGTACCCGCGCGGTGGCCCGAGGAGCTCGCCAACGCCGTGGCGACGATGCTCGCCTCGAAGGCGCAGATCGTGCTCTTCTGGGGGCCCGACCACTGCGCGCTCTACAACGACGCGTACATCACCACGATGGGCAGCAAGCATCCCGGACACCTGGCCCGCCCCGGGCGGGAGATGTGGGCCGAGACGTGGTCGCTGCTGCAGGACCTCTTCGACGGGGTGACCGCGGCCGACGAGGCGTACTACGCCGCCGACCATCCGTTCATGCTCGAGCGGTACGGCTTCCTCGAGGAGACGTACTTCGACATCTCGTACGACCCGATCCGCCGCGAGGACGGCACGGTGGGCGGCGTGTTCTGCATCGTCAGTGACACCACCCGGCGGGTGCTCGCGGACCGCCGGGTCCGGACGCTCAGCCGGCTCGGCTCCCTGCTGGCCGATTCGCCGGATCAGGCGGCGCTCGGCGCCCAGGCGGCGCGGGTTCTCGGCGAGAACCGAGGCGACGTGCCGTTCGCGGCGCTCTATCTGGACGACACCGCCGACGATGGCGTCCCCCACGGGACGCTGCGCCGGGTCGTCGAGGAAGTCATACGCACGAACCGGCCCGCCGAGCTGCCGGTCGTCGCGGTCACGGGCTCGCCGCCGCCGTCGGCCGCGGACCAGGCCCTGGTGCTGCCGGTCGGCATGGGCGGCAGCGACGTCGGCGTCCTCGTTGTCGGGATCAGCCGCTACCTGGCCCTGGACGGCGGGTACCGGGACTTCCTGGATCTCGTCGCCGCGCAGATCTCCCGGGCCGTGACGAATCTGCGGACGTACGAACAGGAACGCCGCAGGGCCGCCGAGCTGGCCGCGCTGGACGCGGCGAAGACGAACTTCTTCTCGAACGTCAGCCACGAGTTCCGGACCCCGCTGACCCTGATCCTGGGCCCGCTCGAGGACCTGCTGGCGAGCCGGGGCCTCGGCGACGAGCTGCGGGACCGTCTGCTGCCGATGCAGCGCAACGGTCTGCGTCTGCTGAAGCTGGTCAACACCGTGCTCGATTTCTCGCGGCTGGAGTCGGGGCGGCTGCGCGCGGCGTACCTGCCCACCGACCTTGCCGACTATACGGCGCGATTGGCCAGCACGTTCCGCTCGGCCGCCGAGCGGGCCGGTCTGGACCTGCGTGTCGACTGTCCCCCGCTGAGCGGGCCGGTCCACGTCGACCGCGAGATGTGGGAAAAGATCGTCTTCAATCTGCTCTCCAACGCCGTCAAGTTCACCCGGTCGGGCGGCATCACCGTCCGCCTCGGCGAACGGTTCGGCTCCGCGGTGCTGGAGGTCGAGGACACCGGCATCGGCGTCAGCGAGGAGGATCAGCAGCTGCTGTTCGATCGCTTCCACCGGGTCACCGGGACCTGGTCGCGCAGCCACGAGGGTACGGGCATCGGCCTGGCCCTGGTCCGCGAGCTGGCCGAGATGCACGGCGGCACGGCGACCGCGCGCAGCGAACTCGGCGCCGGGAGCACGTTCACGGTGACCCTTCCGCTCGGCACGGCGCACCTGCCCGCCGATCGGATCGTCGACGAGCGCACCGCGGCCTTGCCCGACGAGCAGGCCCGCCTCTATGTCGAGGAGGCGCACTGGTGGCTCGGCGACACGGGATCGGAACCGGGCCCTCCGGCGCCGCCCGGCGAGGTGGAGGACGGCCGCCGGGGTCGGGTGCTGCTCGTCGACGACAACGCCGACCTGCGGGACCACGTCGCGCGGCTGCTGAGGCCGTACTGGGAGGTCACGACCGCCGTCGACGGCCAGGAAGCCCTCGAGCAGGCCCGATGCGAGCCGTTCGACCTGGTGCTCACCGACGTGATGATGCCGCGGCTGGACGGGTTCGGCCTGATCAAGGCGTTGCGCGCCGACGAACGTACGCGGGACGTCCCGATCGTCGTGCTCTCCGCCCGGGCGGGCGAGGAGTCCTCTGTCGAGGGACTGTCCGCGGGTGCCGACGACTATCTGATCAAGCCCTTCTCGGCCCGCGACCTGACCGCACGCGTACGGGCCAATCTGGAGCTGGGACAGCTGCGCCGACAGATCATCAGCCGGCTGCGCGGCCTGGTCGACGCGGCGGCGGCGGTCAACACCGTGCGGACCACCGCCGAGGTGCTCGAGGTGGCCGCCCGGCATGTCGCGGCGATGACCTCGGCCGGCCGGGTCGTGATGACCGCGCCCGGGGCCCGCGCCGAGGTGGTCGGCGGCGGCACCGGGTCGGCGGACCCCGACACCGTTCTGCCGTTGCCGGACACCGCGGGTGCGACGCTCGGCGAGCTCATGGTCTGGTCCGGTGCCGACGGCGAGCTCGAGCCGGTGCTGCTGACCCAGCTGGCCCGCCTCATCGGCCTGCGCCTGGAGAACGCCCGCCTCTACGAGGCCGAGCACCGGATCGCCAGCACGTTGCAGCACAGCCTGCTGCCGCAGTCGCTGCCGCGGGTGCCGGGTGCGATCGTGGCGAGCCGCTACCTGCCCGGCAGCAGCGAGGCCGAGGTCGGCGGCGACTGGTACGACGTCATCCAGGTCCCCGGCGACCAGCTCTTCCTCGTCATCGGTGACGTGGTCGGCAAGGGGGTGCAGGCCGCCGCGGGGATGGGACAGCTGCGCAACGCGCTCCGGGCGTACATTCTGGAGGGTTTCGACTGCGGTGAGGCCTTGACCCGCCTCAACCGGCTGGTGGACAACCTGGGTCGGCGGCAGTTCGCCACCGTGGTGTGCGTGCGTTTCGATCCGCGGACGCGGGAGCTGCACTACTCCGCGGCGGGACACCCGTCGCCGGTGCGTGCCGCGTCCGGGCAGGAGGGCGAGTTCCTCTACACCTCGGCGTTGGGGCCACCGATCGGGGCGCTGGCGGCCTCGACCTATCCGACGCTGCGGGCCGAGCTGGCACCCGGCGACCGGCTGCTGCTCTACACCGACGGCCTGGTGGAGGACCGGCGGCAGGGCATCGACAGCGGTCTCGCCGAGCTCCGCGCCGACCTGGCCAAGCCGGCCGACCACGTCGAGGATCTGCTCGACAACCTGCTGACGAAGGCGGCCCGGCACAGCCGTCGCGACGACATCGCGCTGCTCGCGTTGCAGGCCACCGAGCCGCGCGAGTTCGTGCTGCGGCTTCCGGCCGATCCGACCCGGCTCAGCGTGCTGCGCCGGCGGCTGGAGGACTTCCTCACCGGCAACGAGGTGCCGGAGAACGACATCTTCGACCTGATGGTGGCGATCTCGGAGGCGGCGGCGAACGCGATCGAGCACCCGATCGACCCGGTCGAGCCGATGATCACGGTGCGGGTCTCGGTCGACGAGGAGGCGGTGACCGCGACCGTCCGCGACACCGGCAGGTGGCGTCCCGCGACCGGGCCGAGCTTCCGCGGCCGGGGGCTGGCGCTGATCGGCGCCCTGTCGGAGCTGACGGTGACCCGCTCGGAGACGGGCACCTCGGTGACTCTGCGCCGGCCGGTCAGTCGCGCCTGACCAGCCAGGGCTGCCCGCTGAGGCCGGAGATGTCGAGCACCCGCCGGACCTGCGCGGAGGCGATGACCTCGAGGGCGGTGGGGAAGCGCTCGGCGAGTCGGATCAGCGTGTGGATCGCCGCCGAGTCGAAGAAGGTGACACCGCGCAGGTCGAGCGTGACGGCGCGGGCGTCCTCGTCGGTCGCCGCCTGGAACATCCCGTCCGCGGTCAACATGTCGACCTCCCCGGTCACCACCACGGTGAGGCGGTCGCCGGCCACCGACGTGGTGGCCGAGAAGATGCTCTCGGGGTCGTCTTGATCCACGCTGACACGATTACACAGGGGCCCAGGAGCGGCAACAACCCGTGCACGCCCGCGGAACGGTCCCGGCGGCGGCGATAGGCTGGTGCCATGACCGTTCGTGCCCCGCTCACCCCGGGAAAGCTCGCGCCTTGGCGGGCGGTGCCGCCGCAGATCGTCCGTCCCGAGTACGTCGGCAAGAAGCGCCCGAAAGAGTGGCGCGGTTCGCACGTGCAGACGCCGGAGACGATCGAGAAGATGCGGATCGCGGGGCGGCTCGCCGCGCAGGCGACGCAGCTAGCCGGTGAGCACTGCAAGCCGGGCGTCACCACCGACGAGATCGACCGCGTGGTGCACGAGTTCCTCACCGACCACGGGGCGTACCCGTCGACGCTGGGCTACAAGGGCTTCCCCAAGTCGTGCTGCACCTCGCTCAACGAGGTGATCTGCCACGGCATCCCGGACAGCACGGTGCTCGAGGACGGCGACATCGTCAACGTCGACGTCACCGCGTACATCGGGGGCGTGCACGGCGATACGGACGCGACGTTCTGCGTGGGCGAGGTCAGCGAAGAGGCCCGGCTGCTGGTCGAGCGCACCCACGAGGCGATGATGCGCGGCATCCGCGCGGTGGCGCCGGGACGGCGGATCAACGCCATCGGCCGGGTCATCGAGGCGTACGCCCGCCGGTTCGGCTACGGCGTGGTGCGCGACTTCACCGGCCACGGCATCGGCGAGACCTTCCACAGCGGGCTCTACATCCCGCACTACGACAACCCCCGGCTCGACACCGTGATGGAACCGGGCATGACCTTCACCATCGAGCCGATGATCACCCTCGGCACCCACGAGTACGAGATGTGGGGCGACGGCTGGACGGTCGTCACCAAGGACCGCAAGTGGACGGCGCAGTTCGAGCACACGCTGGTGGTCACGGAGGACGGCTTCGAGATCCTGACGCTGCCCTAGCCGTCGAAGAGGGCACCCAACGGGCCGTCGACCGGGCGGCCGCGGGCGGTGAGCTCCTCCGCCTGCGACTTCAGAACCGCGCCCAGCTCGGTCATGTCGGCGCCGGCCAGTCCGGCGCGCTTCACCGCGTCGGCCCGACTGCGGTAGTACGTGCGGGTGAGCAGCCCGGTGACCAGCGCGGCGTGGAGGCGGGCCTCGGCCATCAGCACGAGGGCGCCGTCGGTCTCGTACCACTCGGCGAGCCGGACAGCGCGGGCGTGCGCGGCCGAGGCGATGCACCAGTTGCGCCGGGCGAGCCCGCTGAACTCCGCCGGCCGGGTCTCGGCCAGCCGCGCGAGATGCCCGTCGCGCTGAGCGGCGAACCATCCGCCCGGGTCGAACAGGTCCCGGGTGGTGAGGTAGCGGTCGGCCTCCAGCGGCCACCGGTGCGTCAGCTCCCGCGACCGGCGCAGCCCCTCGTCGCCGGTCGCCACGCTCAGGTCGACCAGGATGCCGTCGACGCGGCGCAGAGCCGCGCGGGGACCGGCCGCCGGACGGTAGGTGACGACGAACAGGTTGACGTCGCTGCCGTCGGCGTCGTCGCCGTGCGCCATCGAGCCGTGCACGGCGATGGCCCGCACCTCCGCCGACCACCGCCGCAGGATCACGTCGCGCAGTCGGGTGGCCAGATACCACCGCGGGTTGGCCAGGTCGATCTCGTCCAGCGACACCGCTTGATTCTCGGGTACGGGACCCGCGAGTGGAAGATCCTCGATGCTTGCCGTCCGCCTCAGGGGCGTCCGGGCCACGCCAGTGTCGCCGGGGTGACCGAACCGCGCCGCCGCCACCGGGCCGCGCGGACCGCGGCGTCGGTCAGGGCGCTCAGCGCGGTCGACCGGTCGCCGCCCTCGGTGACCGGCAGCACCGCCCGCCACGCCTGGGCCACGCGGTCCTCGACCTGGATCGCCAGCTTGAGCGCGCTCTTGCGGTCGGTCACCGCGAAGGGCAGCTCGTAGCCGGCCGGCGCCGGTGCCGCGCTCGCCTGCACCGCCGCGAGCTTGCTGACCAGCACGTCCCGCCGGTCGCGGTGCGTGGCCTCCGACGCGCGCGCCTCGGTCAGGTCACTGTCGCGGGTGAGCTTGACGCCCAGCACCCCGTACGCGTAGATCGCCGCTTCCTCCGCCGCGAGGGCGGCCGCCAGCTGGGCGTTCACCGCAGCGCCTCGGCGTGGGCGGCCCGTGCGGCGGCGATCGACCCGGTCAGGGCCGCGCGGTCGGCCGGCGCCGTACGGCACGCGGCGGTCGCGGTCTTCTGCGCCGCCTGCTCGGCCTTGCGGAGCGACGCCACGGACTGGGCGTCGCCGGGAGGCTCGGAGGGGGCGGCCGACGGCAGAGCGACGCCGATGACGCCGGCCAGCTCGGCGGCGTGGGCGCGGTGGTCGTCGGCGAGCGGGCTCAGCCTGTCGCGCAGGTCCGGCTCCGCGACGATGGCGCGGTCGTAGGCGGAGGCCAGACGCAGCGCCTGGTCCAGCACGGGTTGCAGCGCGTCCGGCTGTGGCGCCGGGTCGGAATCTTCGTCGAAGAGCCCGCATCCCGCGACCGCGGACACGCCCACGGCCGTTCCCGCGGCCGCGCCCAGGAGCTGACGTCTTTTCACGCCGCCAGTCAACACCATGGCCGCACGTCCGAGACCCGCCCGGGGAGCGCTCCCCGGCCGGGTACACCGCTGACCTGCGCATGGCGCCGAATCGGTGCGGCGGCGGCCGGGTCACGGGCCGGGCACGTTACGCTCTGCGTCAGCCTCCGGGGACATGGCCCCGGTGGCGTGCCGGTGTTTCCGGCGATCGGACGGCGGGCGGCCTGCCACCCGCCGTACTCGAGCAGAAGGGTTGGGCCCGATGACGCAGCGTGGTCGCGCCGGCGCCCGGCCGGCGAACCGCCGCTCCGGGAACCGGGGCCGGGACGCCTCCGATGACAATCGCCCTCCGGCCGCGCCCCGGATCGACCTCGTAGCGGCCCGCGCCCGGGTCCGCGCGGTGATCGAGCCCGTGGTCGTCGCGGCCGGGTTCGACCTCGAAGAGGTGAACCTGTCCCGTGCGGGCCGGCGGCACCTGCTTCGGGTGCTTGTGGACGCCGACGGCGGGATCAGCCTGGACGATGTGGCCGTGGTCTCCCGGGAGATCTCGGCGGCGCTCGACGCGGTCGAGGAGTCCGAGGGCGAGCTGCTCGCGGGCGAGTACCAACTCGAGGTCGGCTCGCCCGGTGTGGACCGGCCGCTGACCCTGCCGCGGCACTGGCGGCGCAACGTGGGTCGGCTGGTGACGGTCGCCGTCGCGGGCCGGTCGTCGACCGGTCGCGTCACCGCGGCCGACGATGCCGGGATCGTGCTGGACGTTGACGGCACGACGAGCGAGGTGGCCTACGCCGACCTGGGCCCGGGCCGGGTGCAGATCGAGTTCAAGCGGCTCGACGAGGCGGTCTTCGCCGACGAGGACGACAACGACGAAGACGCCGACGATGACGATGACGAATCTGACGACGTAGACGACGAGGATGGGGAGGGCGAGGACAAGTGAACATCGACCTCGCGGCGCTGCGCGCCCTGGAGCGCGAGCGGGAGATCCCGTTCGACACGATCCTCGCAGCGATCGAGACGGCGCTGCTGACGGCGTACCGGCACACGGACGGGGCGGAGAGCCACGCCCGGGTGGAGATCGACCGCAAGAACGGCGCGGCGCTGGTCTACGCCCAGGAGCTCGACTCCGAGGGGACGATCGTCCGGGAATGGGACGACACCCCGCACGACTTCGGCCGCATCGCGGCCATGACGGCGAAGCAGGTCATTCTGCAGCGCCTGCGCGAGGCCACCGACGAGGTGCACTTCGGCGAGTACGCCGGGCGCGACGGTGACCTGGTCACCGGCATCGTGCAGGCCGACGCGGCCCGCGCCGAGAAGGGCATCGTCATCGTCGACCTCGGCAAGCTCGAGGCGGTGCTGCCCCAGGCCGAGCAGGTGCCGGGGGAGACGTACGACCACGGTTCGCGGATCCGCGCGATCGTCGTGCACGTGGCCAAGGGCTTCCGCGGACCGCAGATCACCCTGTCGCGGTCGCATCCGGCCCTGGTGAAGAAGATGTTCGCGCTCGAGGTGCCGGAGATCGCCGACGGCACGGTGGAGATCGCCGCCATCGCGCGTGAGGCAGGTCACCGTACGAAGATCGCGGTCCGCTCGACGGTCCCCGGGGTCAACGCCAAGGGCGCCTGCATCGGTCCGATGGGTCAGCGGGTCCGTGCCGTCATGAGCGAACTGCACGGCGAGAAGATCGACATCATCGACTGGTCGGAGGATCCCGCGCAGTTCGTCGGCAACGCGCTCTCGCCGGCGAAGGCCCTGCGTGTGGAGGTCGTGGACGCCGGGGCGCGGACCGCCCGGGTGATCGTGCCCGACTTCCAGCTCTCGCTGGCGATCGGCCGGGAGGGGCAGAACGCCCGCCTCGCGGCCCGGCTGACCGGGTGGCGCATCGACATCCGTCCCGACAACGAGCCGGCGTCGGCCGCGGAGCGCGATGCCGCCGAGACCGGAAGCTGACCGGATACGCGGATCCCGGGTCCGAGGGGTAGACTTTTCGGAGGTCGGCCCGATGCGAACGTGCATCGGCTGTCGCTCACGCGCGCTGACCTCCCATTTGCTGCGGTTCGTCGCGGTGATGGTCGGAGATGGTTTCCGGCTTGAGCCCGATCCGAGCCGTCGGCTGCCGGGTCGGGGAGCGCACCTGCATCCTGATCCGGCCTGCTTCGCGCAGGCGGAGCGGCGTCGCGCCTTCGGGCGGGCGTTGCGTCTCACCGGTGTTGCTGACACCGGCTTGCTTGCCGAGCACATCCGCGCGGTCATGCCGCCCGGAACGACCGATGACGAGGCGTCAGAGCCCCGTCACGACCCAGCAAGGTAGGACGACCGACATGAGCACACGATGAAGTCCCTGAAATGACCAGGCTTCAAGTGCAGGAGTGAGGTCGCTGCGGGTTTGGCTCGCACGACCTCGAAGTGAGGAGTGCAGTGCCAGGTAAGGCCCGCGTACACGAGCTCGCGAAGGAGCTCGGGGTCGACAGCAAGACCGTTCTCGCCAAGCTCAAGGAGATGGGCGAGTTCGTCAAATCCGCATCGAGCACGGTCGAGGCCCCGGTGGCCCGGCGGTTGCGTGGTGCCCTCGACGCCCAGGGTGGTGGCGCTCCGGCGGCCCCCGCCGCGGCGGCCCCGAGTGCGCCCGCGCCCAGCGCGCCCCGTCCCACCCCTACCAGCGCACGGCCGCAGCCGCCGCGCCGGCCCGCCGCCCCTGCCGCGGGTGCACCCAGTGCGCCCGTGTCCCCGGCGCCGAGCCCCGGCCCGACGGTCCGGCCCAAGGCGCCGGTCCCCGGCCGCCCGGGTCCCACGCCCGGCCCGGTCGCCAAGCCGGCGAGTGCCCACGACATCGAGGTGGCGGCCGCCGAGGCACGCGCCTCGGCGCTCAAGGCCGAGCAGGAAGCCGCGGTGAAGGCGGCTCAGGCCGCCCGTACCCGTGACGCCGAGCGTCGGGCGCAGCAGCCCCCGGCCGACGGCACCTCGCGCCCGCGTCCGCCGGGCCCGGGCACGGTTCCGCCGCGTCCCGGCTCGCCCGCGGCCGCACGTCCCGGCACGCCGGGCGCACCCGCCCCGGGTCGTCCCGGTCCGGGCGGCGCACCGCGTCCGCCGGCGCGCGGTCCCGGTAACAACCCGTTCGGTGTCTCCGGTGGCGGTGCCCGTCCGACCCCGTCGGCGATGCCGCGTCCCAACCAGCCGGGCATGCCGCCGCGGCCGAGCCCTGCCTCGATGCCGCCGCGGCCCAGCCCGGCGTCCATGCCCGCGCAGCGTCCCGGTCGTCCGGCGGGTCCCGGCGGCGCCGGTCGTCCCGGTGGTCCCGGCGGCGGCCGTGGCGGTCCCGGCGGCGCCGGTGGTGGCGGCGGTTACCGTGGCGGTCCCGGTGGGGGCGGCGGCGGTGGCGGTGGCTACCGCGGCGGTCCCGGTGGCGGTGGCGGCGGTGCCGGTGGCGGTTTCCGTCCCGGTGGCGGCGGCGGTGCCGGTGGCGGTTTCCGTCCCGGTGGCGCCGGCGGCGGACCGGTCGGTGGCGCTCCGGGTCGTCCCGGTGGCGGCGGCCGTGGCCGTGGCGGCGGTGCCGCGGGTGCCTTCGGGCGTCCGGGTGGCCGGCCGACCCGCGGCCGCAAGTCGAAGAAGCAGCGGCGTCAAGAGTTCGACAACCTGTCGGCTCCGGCCATGTCGTCGGGCGCGCCCCGCGGCAACGGCCAGGAGATCAGGCTGTCGCGCGGCGCGTCGCTCTCCGACTTCGCCGACAAGATCAACGCCAATCCGGGTTCGCTGGTCCAGGAGATGTTCAACCTGGGCGAGATGGTGACGGCGACGCAGTCGTGCTCCGACGACACGTTGCTGCTGCTCGGCGAGCACCTGGGCTTCGACGTGCAGATCGTCAGCCCCGAGGACGAGGACCGCGAGCTGCTCGCGCAGTTCAACATCGACCTCGACGCCGAGATCGCCGAGGACCGCCTCGTCACCCGGCCGCCGGTCGTGACCGTCATGGGTCACGTCGACCACGGTAAGACGAAGCTGCTCGACGCGATCCGCAAGACCAACGTGGTCGCCGGCGAGGCGGGTGGCATCACCCAGCACATCGGCGCCTACCAGGTCGTCGTCCCGCACAACGGCGAGGACCGCGCGATCACCTTCATCGACACCCCGGGCCACGAGGCGTTCACCGCCATGCGTGCCCGCGGTGCCCAGGTGACCGACATCGTGATCCTCGTGGTCGCGGCCGACGACGGCGTCATGCCCCAGACGGTCGAGGCGTTGAACCACGCCAAGGCCGCCGAGGTGCCGATCGTGGTCGCGGTCAACAAGGTCGACAAGCCGGACGCCAACCCGGAGAAGGTCCGGCAGCAGCTCGCCGACTACGGCCTGCTCGTCGAGGAGTACGGCGGCGACACGATGTTCGTCGACGTGGCCGCCAAGCCGGGCATCGGCATCGACGACCTGCTCGAGGCCGTGCTGCTGACCGCTGACGCGTCGCTGGAGCTCACCGCTCCGATCGACGGGCCGGCGCAGGGTGTCGCGGTCGAGGCCCACCTCGACAAGGGCCGCGGCGCGGTTGCCACGGTCCTGGTCCAGAAGGGCACGCTGCGGGCCGGCGACTCGATCGTGGCGGGTGGCGCGCACGGTCGCGTCCGCGCCATGCTCGACGAGAACGGCAACCAGGTCCCCGAGGCGGGTCCGGCGCGTCCGGTCCTCGTGCTCGGTCTGACCTCGGTGCCGGGTGCCGGCGACACGTTCCTGGCCGCCGAGGATGACCGCACGGTCCGGCAGATCGCCGAGCAGCGGCAGGCACGCCGCCGCGCGGCGAGCTTCGCCAACTCGAAGGGCAAGGCCACGCTCGAGACGCTCATGGAGCAGCTCAAGGAGGGCGAGAAGACCTCGCTCACCCTGGTGCTCAAGGGCGACGGCTCGGGTTCGGTCGAGGCCCTCGAGGACGCGCTGTTCAAGATCGAGATCCCGGACGAGATCCAGCTCAAGGTCATCCACCGCGGCGTCGGTGCGATCACCGAGAGCGACGTCAACCTGGCGTCGGCCTCCTCCGAGGCCATCGCCACGATCATCGGCTTCAATGTCCGGGCCAGCAACAAGGTCAAGGAGATGGCCGACCGCGCCGGCGTGGAGATCCGCTACTACAGCGTGATCTACCAGGCCATCGAGGAGATCGAGGCGGCGCTCAAGGGCCTGCTCAAGCCCGAGTACGAAGAGGTCGAGCTGGGCACGGCGGAGATCCGCGAGGTCTTCCGCTCGTCCAAGATCGGTCTCATCGCGGGTTGTATGGTCCGCTCGGGCCTGCTCCGTCGCAACGCCAAGGCGCGCATCCTGCGCGACGGTGTCGTGGTGGCGGACAGCGTCACGATCAGCTCGCTCAAGCGGTTCAAGGACGACGCCACCGAGGTCCGCGAGGGCTTCGAGTGTGGTCTGACGCTCCAGGGCTTCGGCACGCCGCAGGTCGGCGACGTGATCGAGACCTTCGAGATGCGCGAGAAGCCGCGGTCGTAACAACCCCGGCATGATCACGGCCCCCGGTGCTGAGGCACCGGGGGCCGTTGTCTTTACTACTGGGATGTCCCGCTACGCCCTGCTGCTCGCCCCCTCCGCCAACCGCGTCTACGCCGACCAGGCCGGCCGCCTCTCCCTAGCGGAACTGGCGGCGTTCTCCCCGGTGCTCTCCGGCCCGCTCACGGATCTCGCGGAGACCACCATCGGTGGCGTCGGCTACCTCACCTTCTCCGGCGAACTCGACCCGCGGGACATCGCCTACCTGTCCAACCTGTCGGCCGGCTACGCCCTCTTCACGCGGGTCGAGGACGACCTGCTGCGCCCGCTCACCCTCAGCCCGCTGGCCCGCTACGACAGCGACCTCATCACCATCCCGAAGTACGCCGGCAAGACCAACGAGCAGTTCACCAAGCTGCTGCTCAACCTGACGCTGCTCGCCTCCGCCTTCGCGCCGAAAATGCTCGACGGCCGGCTCACGGTCTGCGACCCGCTCGCCGGCCGCGGCACCACGCTCAACCAGGCCCTCATGTACGGCTACGACGCGCTCGGCATCGAGATCGACGGTAAGGACGTGGAGGCGTACAAGCTCTTCCTGCAGACCTGGCTCAAGCGCAAACGGCTCAAGCACACCGCCGAGCTCGTTCCCGTACGGCGCCAGGGCCGCCGCGCCGCCCGCCGCCTCGAGATCACGCTGGCGGCGAGCAAGGAGGACCACAAGGCGGGAGACGTGCAGAAGGTGACGGTGCTGCACACCGACACCACCCAGATCGACGGCCTGCTGCGCCCCCACTGCGCCGACGTGGTCGTCGCCGACCTGCCGTACGGCGTCGCCCACGGCAGCTACGACGACGAGGGCGGCATGTCCCGGCGCCCGCTCGACCTGCTCGAACGAGGCGTACCGGCCTGGCGGAGCCTGCTACGCCCGGGCGGCGCGATCGGCCTCTCCTGGAACCTCAAGGTCGCCAAGCGCGAGCTGGCCGAGGACATCCTGATCGCCAACGGCCTGGAGATCGTCGCCCACCAGGAACTGAGCCACCGCGTCGACCAGGGCATCGAACGCGACGTCCTGGTGGCCCGCAACCCGGCCTGAGCCGCCGGCTAATTCGGATGATCTTGTCGGAGGGTTGGCGTAGTCTGCTCGCTGATGTACACGGAGACCGCGCTCTTTGACCTGCTCCTGCCCGGCGACTCCCGATCGCTGAAGCAGAAGCGCTCCTATGTCCGGCCGATCATCGCGATGCTGCGCAAGTTCGAGGTCAGCGTCGCCGAGGTCGGCATGCACGATCTGCACGCGCGGGCCCAGATCGGGGTCGCCGTGGTGGCGGCCGAGCCCAGCCAGGCCCGGGCCGTGATCGACACGTGTGAGAACCAGGTGGCGGGACGGCCCGAGATCGAGCTGCTGTCGGTCCGCCGTCGCCTCTACGGCGCCGACGACTGAGTTCGCCCGCGGCTTGGGCGGCGCGTGGGTTCGCTCGCGGCCTGGTCGGTGCGTGGCGGGGCGTTCTGGCCCGCGTGGGCTGATGCTGGCGTCGAGCGGCTGCCATGCCGGTCGCGTGTGGTGTCATGCCGCCCGCGTGTGGTGCCGCGCCGGTCGCGTTCGGTGCACGCTGGCTTTTGGCGGCGCATTGCGTCTTTCTCTGGCGGGGCCGATGTGCCGCTTGGGCGCCTGGCATAGGCGTCGCGCGCCTGGGTGTTTGCTGCCTTGCGGACCTGCGTGTCTGATGGGCGGGCCGGTGGGATGGTGGTGACGCACCGGCGGGACGTTCGGGCCTGGGCGGTCATGGGTAGGCTCTCTGCGTTGGGCGGGGGTTGGACTTACCCCGGAGGCACGGTTGTCGGAGGTGGGCGATATGTCGGACCCGGCCAAGACGCGACGGCACGCGGAGCGGGTGCGGGAGCTGGTGGCTTCGTTGGTGCGCGAGATCAAGGATCCCCGGCTCGGCATGGTGACGGTCACCGACGCCCGGATCACGGGTGACCTGCGGGACGCCCACGTGTACTACACCGTGCTGGGTGACCAGACCGAGCAGGCCTCGACCGCCGCGGCGCTGGAGAGTGCCAAGGGGATGCTGCGCAGCAGGGTCGGGCACGCGCTCGGGCTGCGGCACTCGCCCAGTCTCACGTTCGTGCTGGACAACGTGCTGGACCACGCCAAGGAGATCGACGACCTGCTCGCCGCGGCGCGGCACCAGGACGCTGAGGTGCAGCGGCTGGCCGCCGGCAAGCAGTATGCGGGGGATCCTGACCCGTACAAGTCCGACGACGAGGACGATGACGACGAGGCGGCCGACGATCGGGTGGGCGCCGAGGAGAAACGGTGACGGAGACGGTCGCCAGGACCGTGCCCGTGAGCGTTTCCGAGGCGGACTGGGCCGACGCCGCACGGACGGTGCGGGAGCTGGCCCCGGCCGGCCGGGTGCTGCTGATCTGCCACCTGAACCCGGACGGGGACGCGCTCGGCAGCATGCTCGGCTTCGCGCTGGGCCTGCGCCGGCTCGGCGTCCGTGACCTGCAGGCCACCTTCCCGGGTGACTTCGAGATCCCGGAGCCGTTTACCGGCCTGCCCGGCCTGGACCTGCTCGTGCCGCAGGCTCAGGCGTACCCGGATCCCGATCTGCTCCTGATCTTCGACGTGGCCTCCGAGTCCCGGCTCGGCGGCCTCGCGGACCGGTTGGCGACGGCCCGGGCCACCGTCGTGCTCGACCATCACGCCTCCAACACCCGCTTCGGCGGCGTTCACCTGGTCGATGCCACCGCGGCGGCGACCGCTGTGGTGGTCGAGGAGCTGCTCGATCGGCTCGACGTGCCGCTCGACGCGGAGATCGCGGAATGCCTGTATGTCGCCCTGGCGACCGACACCGGGTCGTTCCGCTTCGACATGACCACGCCGCGGGTGCACGAGATGGCGGCTCGGTTGATCGCGACCGGGCTGCGGCCGGGGGAGATCAGCCGGCGCATCTTCGACAGCCGGCCGTTCGGGGCGATGAAGCTCTTCGCCGACGTGCTCGGCCGCGCTCAGCTCGATCCCACCGCGGCGGCCGGGCACGGCATGGTCTGGACGTACGCGACGCTGGACGACCTGGCCCGTCACGGGCAGCGCCCGTATGTGCTGGATGCCCTCATCGACCCGGTCCGGTGCGTGGCCGAGGTGGACGTGTCCGTCGTGGTCAAGGAGATCGCCGAGGGCGAGTGGGCGGTGTCGCTGCGCAGCAAGGGCGCGGTCGATGTCAGCGCCGTGGCGGTAGCGCTGGGCGGCGGCGGCCACCGCCTCGCCGCCGGATTCACGGGCTACGGCACGCCGGGCGACGTCGTGGTCGCCGTTCGCGAGCAGCTCGACGCTCACCTGCTCGTCTAGCAGCCGCGCGGACGCAGGCGCGGCCCATGGGACGCGCCTGCGGTGGAGCGTCTATCAGCACGACTTCGGCGATCTTTGCGTGATGGGTGTCCCGCTGTGCGGGAAGCATGGGGCACAGAGCGAGACTGAACGATAGCTTGGGTTAACGGTGATTTGGTTTTCGCGAGGTCCCGATCATGGCCCGCCGCGATGACCTCGAGCCACCCGGATGCACCCATCCGGGTCGCGTCGCACGCCACCCGTCCGGTGATCCCGGGCCGGCTTCAGCGGCGCCCCGCTCGAACCGATTCTGTGGGAGGTCCACGCTCATGGCCGCCAAGCCGAAGCCCCAGTCGTCCGAAGACACCCGCGAGCAGGCCCGTCGGGCGCTGCAGACATCCATGGACACGCGTCAGTAACTGACGTCCCGCGGTGCGGCACGCCGGCAGGCTGTCGGCGTACCCGCGTCGTGGTCCTGAAAGCGCGAGGTCGGTAACTAGCGTTCTGCCTTGCGCTCCTTACGACGTGGCGGGCATCATCTGTGTCCATGGGCCCGTCCGCCGTGGTCGCCGACCACACCACCCTCACGCGCATTGCCGCGTTGGCTCTGCCGGCCCTGGTGGTCCTCGCCGCCGAGCCGCTCTACGTCCTGGTGGACACCGCTGTGGTGGGCCACCTCGGCCGGGTTCCCCTGGCCGCGGTGGCCGTCGGCGGCACGGTCATGTCGTTGGCCGTCTGGTTCGGCACGCTCATGGCGTACGGGACGACGGGCCGCGCCGCCCGCCGGTTCGGCGCCGGTGACCGGACCGCCGCCGTCGCCGAGGGGGTCCAGGCGTCCTGGCTGGCGCTGACGACCGGCGTCCTGCTGATCGCCTTCGCCCAGATCTTCGCCGACCCCCTGTGCCGCGCCCTCGCCGGTGACCCGCAGGCCGCCGACGCCGCCGCGGGGTGGCTGCGCATCGCCGTGCTCGGCGCCCCGGGGCTGTTGCTCGCCGCGGCCGGCAACGGCTGGATGCGCGGCGTGCAGGACACCCGTCGCCCCCTCTGGTTCGTCCTCGGCGCCAACGTGCTGTCCGCCGTGCTCTGCCCGCTGCTGGTCTATCCGGTGGGCTGGGGACTCACCGGTTCCGCGATCGCCAACGTCGTCGCCCAGTCCGTCACCGGCGGCCTCTTCCTGTGGGCGATCGTTCGGGAACGCGCGCCGCTGCGGCCGGTGCCGGCCGTCATCGGCAACCAGTTGCTCCTCGGCCGCGACCTGCTGCTGCGCGGTGCCGCGTTCCAGGCCTGCTGGTTGTCGGCGACCGCGGTAGCGGCCCGCTTCGGGGTGGCCGCGATCGGCGCTCACCAGATCGCATTGCAGCTGTGGTTCTTCGCCGCGCTGGCCCTCGACGCGGTGGCGATCGCCGCCCAGTCGTTGGTGGGCGCGGCGCTCGGCGCCGGCGACGAGCGCGTCGCCCGCGACGTGGCCCGCCGGGTCACGCTCGTCGGCGGGGTCGCCGGGGTGGCCTTCGCGGTGCTCGCCGCGGTCGGCGCCGGCGTGATCCCCGCGCTCTTCACCGGCGATCCCTCGGTGCACGATCAGGCGGCGGTGGTGTGGCCCTGGTTCGTGGGCATGCTCCCGTTCGCCGGCGTCGTCTACGCCCTCGACGGGGTGCTGATCGGTGCCGGTGACGTCGGCTACCTGCGCACCATGACCCTGGTGGGCGCGCTGGGCGGCTTTCTCCCGCTGATCTGGCTCGCGTACGCGTTCCAGTGGGGTCTGCCCGGCATCTGGGCGGGCCTCGCCATGTTCACGCTGGTCCGCCTCGTGGCCCTCCTGATCCGCTGGCGCGGCCCCCGTTGGGTGGTTCTCGGCGCCACCCGCTGACAGCGGTCGGCCGGTGGCGACCGACGGCAATGAACCGCGACCCGCTGCCAGCCGAGGCCGGGCGCGACAAAGCGGTCCTGCCCGCGGCCCGGCGACCGGGGTGGTCCTGGGCGCGAGTGCTCGACGGCGGTCTGGTTGGGTGGAGGCCGTGAATGCGGACGGTCTCATCGTGGTGGACAAGCCGGGCGGGATGACCTCCCATGACGTCGTCGCCCGGATCCGGCGGCTTGCCCGGACCCGGCGGGTCGGGCATGGCGGCACCCTTGATCCGATGGCCACCGGCGTGCTGGTGATCGGGGTCAACCGGGCGACGCGGCTGCTCACGTACGTGATCGGCGCGCGTAAGACCTATCAAGCCACGATCCGGCTGGGACAGACGACCGTCACCGACGACGCCGAGGGCGACGTGACCGGCACCGCCTCCGCCGCGGACGTCGCCGATGAGGGCATCCGGGCCGGGTTGGCCGCGCAGACCGGCGAAATCGATCAGGTGCCGAGCGCGGTCAGCGCGATCAAGGTGAACGGGCAGCGGGCGTACAAGCGGGTCCGGGACGGCGAGGAAGTCGAGTTGGCGGCCCGCAGGGTCACCGTTCACCGCCTCGATGTGGGGGAGATCCGCCGCCACGACGAGGTCGTCGACGTCGACGTCGAGGTGGAGTGCTCCAGCGGCACCTATATTCGGGCCATCGCCCGCGATCTGGGTCGCACGCTCGGGGTCGGTGGTCACCTCACCGCACTGCGGCGTACGGCCGTCGGCGGCATGTCGCTGGCTGAGGCGGCCACGCTCGAGCAGTTGGAGGAGCGCGCCCCGGATGTGGTCTCGCTGCCGATGGCCGAGGCGGCACGCCGGGCGTTCCCGCCGCGTGAGGCGTCCGAGGAGGAGGCGCGGGTGCTCAGCCACGGCGGACCGCTCGCGCCGGTGGGCATCGAGGGCCCCTACGCGGTGTTCGGCCCGGCCGGTGAGCTGCTGGCCGTGGTCTCCGAGCGCGACGGAAAGGCACGCGCGGAGATCGTGCTGGCACCCGCCTGAGCGGGGCGGAGCAAGCCCGGCTAATCGCTCCGGGCCAGATATTTGGCGACGACGGCGACCAGCTCCGCCGCCGCGTACGGCTTGTCGAGGAAGCCGTCGCAGCCCGCCTCCAACGCCGCCGCCCGGTCCTGCGGCAGCACGCTCGCCGTCACCGCCACCACCGCCGGGCGCGGGCGACCCGCGGTGGCGGTGCCGGCGGCCAGTTCGCCGGCGAGTGCTAGTCCGTTGCCGTCGGGCAGGTTCATGTCGAGCAGCACCAGGTCGACGTCTTCGCGGCCGAGTTGGGTGCGTGCGGTCGCCAGGCTCGGCGCGTCCAGGACCTCGGCGGCGCGCACGGCCTCCACGTCGGCGCGGGCGAGGACTGCCTTGACCAGGGTGCGGTTCAGCTCCTCGTCCTCGACCAGCAGGATGCGCGGATTCTCGGCCGTCACGGCTTCTCCTTGTCCAGGTCGTTACGCACGCCCAGCAGCGGCGCGAGCTTCTCCGAGCCGGCGCCACCGGCCATCGCGGCGGCCACGACGCCGCCCGCCATCGCCGTTGCCACCAGGGAGGCGTCTCCCGCGGCCGGGGTCAGGCCCAGCACCGGCGTGTTGCGGGTCGCCGGGTCCTGTTCGATCGCGGCCAGCATGCTGAAGCCGTCGACCTCCTGCCCCTGCATGTCGCAGACGATCAGGTCGAAGTGGCCTTCGCGGCTTCTCGCCAGCCCGTCGTGGCCGTTCGCCACGGCGACCACGTCGGCGCCGCCGGCGCGCAGGCCGTCCTCGATCGCCTGGCGGATGGTGTCGTCGTGGTCGACCACGAGCACGCGCGGAGCGGGGCGGCTGGCGACCGCCCGGGCCAGCGCCCCCAGGAGCGCGGGCTGGTCGACCGGCTTGACGAAGTAGTCGTTGGCGCCGAGGGCGAGCCCGGCCTGCCGCTCGTCGAGGATGGTGGCGAAGAAGACCGGGATGTCGGAGAGCCTCACGTCCGCCTTGAGCCGCCGGAGCACCTCGAAGCCGTCCATGCCGGGCAGCCCGACGTCGAGGACGACGGCGTCGGGCGGCCGCGCTCCGGCGGCGGTGAGGGCCGCTTCGCCCGTGCCGGCCACGTCGACGTGGTAGCCCGCGTGCTCGAGCTGGGTCTTCAGCAACTCGGCGGCCTGCGGGTCGTCCTCGACCAGCAGGACCCGTGGGCCCTCGCCGGGGCGTACCGGGGTCTGTGAGCTGACCACGGGCGCGGCGGGCAGCCGCACGGTGAAGGAACTGCCCTTGCCCGGCGCCGAGATCAGTGAGATCTCTCCGTCGTGGGCTTCGACCAGCCGCTTGGTCAGCGCGAGCCCGAGGCCGGTGCCGGCGCGTTGCCGGTCCGGGTCGCCGACCTGTTGGAATTCCTCGAACACCTTCGCCTGGTCGTCGGCCGCGATGCCGACTCCCGTGTCCGTGACGGTCACCGTCACGGTGTCGCCGGTGTCCGCCGTCGTGACGGTGATCCGGCCGCCCTCCTGGGTGAACTTGATCGCGTTGGAGAGCAGGTTCTCCACGATCTGTCGAAAGCGCACCCGGTCGGCGCTGGCGGTGGCCGGGGCCAGCGCCGTCTCGATGGTCAGGTCCTTGTTCGTGATCAGCGGCGAGAGGCCGGTCAGCAGCTCCTCCACGGCGGCGTCGACCCGCAGCGGGGCGAGCCGCAGCTCCAGCCGCCCGGCCTCGACCTTGGCCAGGTCGAGGATGTCGTTGATCAGGCCGAGCAGGTGTCGGCCGCTGGTGTGGATGTGGTCCACCCAGTCCGCCGGGACCCGGCGGCGGTCGCCGTCGGGTTCCTCCATCCGCATGAGGTCGCTGAAGCCGATGATCGCGTTGAGCGGGGTACGCAGCTCGTGGCTCATGTTCGCCAGGAAGGCGCTCTTCGCCTGGCTGGCCTGGGTCAGGGCGTCCACCGACGCGCTGAGCTCGTCGGCCATCCGGCGTTGCGCGTCGAGGACCGCCTGCCGTTCGGCGAGGATGCCAGCCTGCCCGCCCAGCAGGGCCAGCAGCCGCAGGTCGTCGTCGCTGAACAGGCCGCGGTGCCGGTTGAAGAGCAGCACCGCGCCCTCCGACTCGGGGGGCACCGGCATGCTGAGCACAGTCACGAAGTCGTCGCCGAGGTCGCCGAAGTGCTGGACCAGCGCCGGGTCGCCCTCGCGGAGCCGGGCGGGGTGCCCGGAACGGATCAGCGCGGTCAGGTCGGTGAAGCTGAGGTCGTCGGGCGGCGTGATCGGCGGCCCGGCGTAGGCCGTGGGCGTGAGGAGCCCGTCGCTGCGCGGCATGAGGACGGCTACGGCGTCGGCGCCGGTCTGCACCCGCATGATGTCGGCGTATGTCTGCCAGACCTCGGCCCGGCCGCTGACCTGGGCCCGCAGCAGGCGTTCGGTGACCGACTGGGCGGCCATGGCGGAGAAGGCGCGGCGCAGCCAGCGCGGCGGGACGAACGCGATGAGGTAGCAGATGCCGGAGGCCAGGGCGAGCATCCGGCTGATGACGCTGAACGCGGGATCCGCACCGGGCAGCGACCCGATCCCGATGAGCACGATCATGACGCCGAAGGCGAGTGTCGCGCCGGCGGCGATGGTGAGTCGGGCGCGGTTGGCCCCGGTCCGGATCCGGGCCTTGCCGTAGAGCAGACCCGCCGCGACCAGCTCGGTGACCAGGAAGGTGCTCACCGCGGTGAGCACCCAGCCCGGCGGCAGCGGGCGGGGGAGGATGAACAGCGGCGCGGTGGTTGCGACGTAGGTCACCGGCACAGCGATCCGCAGCCAGCGCGGCACCGGGCGCAGCCGGCCGGCGAGGCGGACCGTCAGGTAGGGCTGGGCCAGCAGAAAGGCCGACGAGACCGAGCCCACCCACAGCGGCAGCGCGCTGTCGCTGATCCTGCGGATCACATCGATGCAGAACAACAGCGTGCAGGGAGCGAAGACGAGCGTGACGTCGCGTTGCAGCGGATCCCGACGTCGGAGGTAACCGCGGAGCGCGCGGACGAACAGGACGACAAAGGTGAACTCGGTCGCCAGCGTGATCAAGGCACTCCAATTGATGTGCATATCAGGACCAACTCTACCGTTTCAGGCACTCGCGGAGACCGATACGCTTACGCCCGGGAACGCACAGGGGAGGCACGGAAGATGCAGCGGTGGCGCGGGTACGAGTCGGTGCCCGGCGGATTGGGCCGTTCGGTGGTGACCATCGGCGTCTTCGACGGGGTGCACCGCGGCCATCAGGCGATCATCGGGTACGCCGTGAAACGCGCCCGCGACCTCGGCCTGCAGTCCGTCGTGGTGACCTTCGATCCGCACCCGGCCGAGGTCGTCCGCCCCGGCTCGCATCCGGCCGTGCTGACCGAGGCGGTCCGCAAGGCGGAGCTGATCGAGCGGCTGGGCGTGGACGCGCTCTGCGTGGTGCCCTTCACCCCGGCGTTCTCGCACCTGGGCCCCGAGGAGTTCGTGCACGACGTGCTCGTGGACGCGCTGCACGCCGCGGTCGTCGTCGAGGGCGACAACTTTCGGTTCGGGCACCGCGCCGCCGGCGACATGGCCCTGCTGGCTCGGCTCGGGCGCACCTTCGGCTTCACGGTCGAGGAGGCGCCGCTGGTCACCGAGGACGGGCTGGTGTTCTCCTCCACGTACATCCGCAGTTGTGTCGACGCCGGGGACGTCCGGGCCGCGGCGGAGGCGCTCGGCCGCCCGCACCGGCTCGGTGGCGTGGTGGTGCGTGGCGACCAGCGCGGTCGCGAGATCGGTTTCCCCACCGCCAACCTGATGTGCCACCGGTACGCCGCCATTCCGGCCGACGGGGTCTACGCCGCCCGGCTGGTCCGCGGCGGTGACCAGGGCGGTCCGCTGAACGCCGCGGTGTCGGTCGGCACCAACCCCACGTTTTCCGGCCGGGAGCGTCGGGTCGAGGCCTTCGTGCTCGATTTCGACGGCGACCTCTACGGTGAGCGGGTCAGCCTGGACTTCGTCGCCCACCTGCGTGAGCAGCGCGTATATACCGGCATCGACCCGCTGGTCGCGCAGATCCGGCAGGACGTCGCACAGACCCGCGAGTTGCTGAGCTGAAAGGCCTTCAGTCCGGTTTCGGGCGGTGGGCGGGGCGGTCGGATGGGGCTGGTAGGGTTGACACCGGACCGGCTTATTCGGTCCACGGTCCCGCCTGCCTGCCCGACGCCGCGGGCCGCGGGGATACCGATCTCACCGGCAACACAGAATCACGGAGAACATGGCGCTCGATCAAGAGACCAAGACCAAGATCATGACCGAGTACGCGACCCTGGAGGGCGACACCGGCTCTCCCGAGGTTCAGGTCGCGATGCTCACCAAGCGGATCGCCGACCTCACCGAGCACCTGAAGGTGCACAAGCACGACCACCACAGCCGTCGTGGTCTGCTGCTGCTGGTGGGCCGTCGCCGCCGTCTGCTCAACTACGTACAGAAGAAGGACATCGCGCGCTACCGGACGCTGATCGAGCGTCTCGGCCTGCGCCGCTGATCTGACGGGGGAGTGGCCGAGGTGGCCGCTCCCCCGAGCTTTACCCCACGGACCCGCGCGGCCGCAGACACACGGCACCGGTCCTCGGTAGTGGTTCCCGGGCCAGAATCCCGGGCACTTCGATCGAAGACCGGCCACGCTGTAACCGCGCTGTAGAGACCGCCGGGTCCTCGACGAAGGAGTACCGCACCACATGACAGAGCACAACGCTCTCGGCACCGAATCTCGCACCGCCGTCATCGACAACGGATCGTTCGGCACCCGCGAGGTCGTCTTCTCCACCGGCCGCCTGGCCAAGCAGGCCGCCGGCTCGGTCATCGTCCAGCTGGGCGAGACCACCGTCCTGTCGGCCACCACGGCCGGCAAGACCCCGAAGGAACACTTCGACTTCTTCCCGCTCACGGTGGACGTCGAGGAGCGGATGTACGCCGTCGGCCGCATCCCCGGCTCGTTCTTCCGCCGCGAGGGCCGGCCGAGCGAGGACGCCATCCTCACCTGCCGCCTGATCGACCGGCCGCTGCGCCCGTCGTTCACCAAGGGCCTGCGCAACGAGGTCCAGGTCGTCGAGACTATCCTCGCGCTCGACCCGCAGCACCCCTACGACGTCGTCGCCATGAACGGCGCCTCGATGTCCACCAAGCTCTCCGGCCTGCCGTTCAGCGGCCCGGTCGGCTCGACGCGCGTGGCGCACGTCGAGGGCCAGTGGGTCGCGTTCCCGACCCTGGAGGAGCTCGAGCGGGCCACCTTCGACATGGTCGTCGCGGGCCGCGTGCTCGCCGACGGCGACGTCGCGATCATGATGGTCGAGGCCGAGGCCACCCCGCACGCGATCAAGCTGATCCAGGCCGGCGCCACCGCGCCGACCGAGGAGGTCGTCGCCAGCGGGCTCGAGGCCGCCAAGCCGGCCATCCGCGAGCTCTGCCGCGCGCAGAGCGAGCTGGCCGAGGTCGCCGCGAAGCCGGTCCAGGAGTTCCCGGTCTTCCTCGACTACCAGGACGACGTCTACGCCGCCGTCGCCGAGGCCGCCAAGGGTGAGCTCGCCGACGCGCTGAAGATCGTCCAGAAGGCCGACCGCGAGGAGGCGCTGGACCGCGTCAAGGCCAAGGTCGTCGAGGCCGTCGGCCCGCAGTTCGAGGGTCGCGAGAAGGAGATCAGCGCGGCGTTCCGCTCGGTCACCAAGTCCGAGGTGCGCCAGCGGGTGCTCCGCGACCAGGTCCGCATGGACGGCCGTGGCCCGCGCGACATCCGGCCGCTGTCCGCCGAGGTCGGCATCCTGCCCCGCGTGCACGGCTCGGCGCTGTTCGAGCGCGGCGAGACCCAGATCATGGGCGTCACCACGCTGAACATGCTGCGCCTCGAGCAGTCGCTGGACACCCTCGCTCCCGAGAAGTCCAAGCGCTACATGCACAACTACAACTTCCCGCCGTACTCGACCGGTGAGACCGGCCGGGTGGGCTCGCCGAAGCGCCGCGAGATCGGGCACGGCGCGCTCGCCGAGCGGGCCCTCGTGCCGGTGCTGCCGACGCGCGAGGAGTTCCCGTACGCGATCCGCCAGGTCTCCGAGGCCCTGAGCTCCAACGGCTCGACCTCGATGGGCTCGGTCTGCGCCTCGACGCTGGCTCTGCTCAGCGCCGGTGTGCCGCTGAAGGCGAACGTCGCCGGCATCGCCATGGGCCTCATCTCCGACGAGGTCGACGGCAAGACCCAGTACGTCACGCTGACCGACATCCTCGGCGCCGAGGACGCGTTCGGCGACATGGACTTCAAGGTCGCCGGCACGCCGGAGTTCGTCACCGCGCTGCAGCTCGACACCAAGCTCGACGGCATCCCGTCGGACGTGCTGGCCGCCGCCCTGCAGCAGGCGCACGAGGCCCGCGCCACGATCCTCGCGGTCATGGACGAGGCCATCAACAGCCCGGCCGAGATGAGCGAGTACGCCCCGCGCGTCACCAGCGTCAAGATCCCGGTCGACAAGATCGGCATGGTCATCGGCCCCAAGGGCCAGACGATCAACGCTATCCAGGACGAGACCGGCGCCGACATCTCGATCGAGGACGACGGCACGATCTACGTCGGCGCGACCAACGGCCCGTCGGCCGACGCCGCGGTGGAGCGGATCAACGCCATCGCCAACCCGACCCTGCCGAAGGTCGGCGACAAGTTCCTCGGCACGGTGGTGAAGACGGCCGCGTTCGGCGCGTTCATCTCGCTGCTGCCCGGCCGCGACGGCCTGCTGCACATCTCCAAGGTGGGCGACGGCAAGCGCGTGGACAAGGTCGAGGACTTCCTCAACGTCGGCGACAAGGTCGAGGTCTCGATCGCGGACATCGACAACCGCGGCAAGATCTACCTCGACAAGGTCCGCCCCGAGGGCGAGGCGGCTCCCGAGGGCGACGCGCCCGCGGCGTCGGACAAGCCCCGCGAGGAGCGTGCTCCCCGCGGCGACCGTGGCGAGGGCGGCGGCGACCAGCCCCGTCGTCGCCGGTCGCGCCCGAGTGGCGACCGTGGCGGCGACCGCGGTGGCGACCGCGGCTAAGTCACCACATGACAGCGAATAACCGCGGGCCGGCCGAAAGGCCGGCCCGCGCCATAACCAGGACCCTCCAGGACGGCATCCGCCACACCACCCTCCCGAGCGGCCTGCGCATCATCACCGAGTCGATCCCGACCACCCGCAGCGCCGCCCTCGGCGTGTGGGTCGGGGTCGGCTCCCGCGACGAGACGCCCACCCTGTCGGGCGCCTCCCACTTCCTCGAGCACCTGCTCTTCAAGGGCACCGAGAAGCGCACGGCCCTGGACATCTCCTCGCAGATCGAGGCCGTGGGCGGCGAGACCAACGCCTTCACCACGAAGGAGTACACCTGCTACTACGCGCGGGTGCTCGACGCCGATCTGCCGCTGGCCGTGGACGTGCTCTGTGACGCCGTCGCCAACTCGGTGCTCGAACCGGCCGACGTGGAGACCGAGCGTGGCGTGATCCTCGAGGAGATCGCCATGCACGACGACGAGCCCGGCGACGAGGTGCACGACGTCTTCTCCGAGGCGATCTTCGGCGCGGGCACGCCGCTCGGCCGGCTGATCTCGGGCACCGAGACGACCATCGCGCCGATGACCCGCGCCCAGATCAACCGCTTCTACCGGGCCCGCTACCGGGCGCCGCAGATCGTGATCACCGCGGCCGGGAACCTCGACCACGGCAAGGTCGTGCGCCTGGTCCGCGCCGCGCTGGCCGGCACCGCGCTCGACACCCCGGGCACCCCGGCCGGGCCCCGCGACGCGGCGCGGAAGCAGAAGGTCAAGCCGCCGACGACGGTCGTGCGTCACCGGGACACCGAGCAGGCCCACCTGGTGCTCGGCTGCGAGGGACTCGCCCGCGACGACGACCGCCGCTTCGCCCTCGGCGTGCTCAACAACGTGCTGGGCGGCGGCATGTCGAGCCGCCTGTTCCAGGAGATCCGCGAGAAGCGCGGACTGGCGTACTCCGTCTATTCGTACGGCAGCCAGTACGCCGACGCCGGCGTCTTCGCGGTCTACGCGGGCTGTGCCCCGGGCAAGGCCGAGGAAGTGCTCGCGCTGATCCGCGCCGAGTTGGCCGTCGTGGCCGCGGAGGGCATCAGCGCCGCCGAGTTGGCCCGGGGCAAGGGCATGGCCAAGGGCACGTACGTCCTGGGTCTCGAGGACACCGGTTCGCGGATGAGCCGCCTGGCCAAGTCCGAACTGCTCTACGGCGACATGCTGGGCGTCGACGAACTGCTGGCCCGGGTCGACGCCGTCCAGCTCGACGAGGTCAACGCGCTGGCCGCCGAGCTGCTCTCCCGCCCCATGTCGCTGGCCGTCGTCGGCCCGTTCGACGACGGAGCGTTCTCGGCCCGTTAGGCCCGGTCCTGCCGATCATGACGGCAGGACCGCCCTAGCCCGTTTCCGTTCGACCGCTAACCTGGGACGCCGTGACCACCCTGAGCCCACCACCCCCCGTCGCCGAGTCGATCTCCGCCGGCCGCCGCAAGCGCCGGATCATCGGCATGCTCGTGTGGGCCGCGCTGTTCGCGGTCGGCACCTACTTCATCGGCGTGCCGACCAGCGACCCGCTGATCGCGTTCGGCTGGCTCTGGCTGGCCACCATCGCCTGGCGCAGCGAGCTGCCCTGGCGCCAGCACCTGCTGTTCCTGCGCGACTGGCTGCCGATCGTCCTGCTGCTGTTCGTCTACAACATCTCTCGCGGGTACGCCGACGGGGTGCTCGACACCCACGTCACCGAGCTGATCGACGCCGACGAGGTGATGTTCGGCTGGGCCACCGGCGGCGAGGTGCCCACCATCTGGCTGCAACAGCACCTCTACGACCCCGGCGCGGTCCAGTGGTGGGAGGTCGCGGTCTCCCTGGTGTACGTCTCGCACTTCCTCGCGGTGCCGACCATCGGCGTGATCCTCTGGTTGCGGCAGCGGCAGCAGTGGGGGCGCTTCATGCGCCGCTGGTTCACCCTGAGCATCGCCGGGCTGATCACCTACTTCCTGTACCCGGCCGCGCCGCCGTGGTGGGCGTCGGTGCACGGGCAGCTCGACGAGCACGTCGCGCGGATCTCCACGAACGGGTGGAACGCGATCGGTCTGCACAGCGCGGGCAACTCCCTCAACGCGCTGCAGGTCGAGGCGTCGAACCCGGTCGCGGCCATGCCGTCGCTGCACACCGCGTACGCGCTGATGGCCGTCGTCTTCTTCCTGCCGATGGTGGCGAAGCGGTGGTGGCCGCCGCTGCTCGCGTACCCGTTGGCGATGACGTTCACCCTGGTCTACTCCGGTGAGCATTACGTGATCGACGTGCTGGTCGGCTGGGCGTACGTGGGCGGGGTGTTCCTGGCGGTCGGCGCGGCCGAGCGGTGGTGGCGCGACCGGCGTGAGGTGCCCGCGGAGCGGGGAAGCCTGGACGAACCCGGCCAGGACGTGGTCGTGGGCAGCGACGGCGCGGTGGTGCCACCGGGTGCCGACCGCTGATCGCCCAGGACCGGTGGGTTAAATTGTCCGCGTGACAGACGAGCGTGAACCGATCCGGGTCGGCGTCCTCGGTGCCCGCGGCCGCATGGGCCTCGAGGTGTGCAAGGCGGTCGACGCCGCCGACGACCTCGAACTCGTGGCCATGGTCGACCAGGGTGACTGGTTGTTCAACGCCTCCGACGCGGGCGCCCAGGTGCTCGTCGACTTCACCACGCCCGACGTGGTGATGGACAATCTGCACTGGGCCGTCGATCAGGGCATCAGCATGGTCGTCGGCACCAGCGGCTTCACCAACCAGCGCCTCGACCGGGTCCGCTCGTGGCTGTCACACAAGCCCGGCGTCGGCGTGCTGATCGCCCCCAACTTCGGCCTCGGCGCGGTGCTGATGATGCAGTTCGCGGCGCGGGCGGCCCGCTACTTCGAGTCGGTCGAGATCATCGAGCAGCATCACCCGCGCAAGATCGACGCACCGAGCGGCACGGCCGTGCACACCGCCAGGCTGATCGGCGCGGCCCGCGCCGAGGCGGGCCTCGCGGCGATGCCCGACGCGACCAAGGAGGAGATGTCCGGCGCCCGCGGCACGGAGGTCGACGGCGTCCGCATCCACTCGGTGCGGGCGGCGGGCCTGGTGGCCCACCAGGAGGTGTTGTTCGGCGCGAAGGGCGAGACGCTCACCCTGCGGCACGACAGCCTGGACCGCGTCTCCTTCATGCCCGGCGTGCTGCTGGCCGTGCGCACGATCCTGAACCGTCCCGGCCTGACGCTGGGCCTCGACGCGCTACTGGACTGACAGCCCCGGGGGCAGGCCGTCGATCGTCGCGCCGGCCGCGTCCACCGCGACGTCGACCGGCGCTCCGGCGATCATCAGCCCGGTGATCTCCAGCGGGCCGAACGGCAGCCCGGGGAGTGGCTCCAGCCGTACCCGTCCGCCCGGCACGTCGGGCGTCAGTCCCACGGCGGTCCGCAGCATGAGGATCGAGGCCGCCGCCGACCACGCCTGCGGGCGGCATGCCGTCGGGTACGGCAGCGGCTTGCCGAGATCCCGGCGGGCGTCCCCGGAGTGCAACTCGGGCAGGGAAGAGTCGAACGCCTCGGCCGCGGCGAGCAGCCCGTCGATGAGCGTCGCCGCCGCCGTCGGGAAGCCCGCCCGCGCCATGCCCGCCGCCACGATGGCGGTGTCGTGTGCCCACACCGACCCGCAGTGGTACGACTGCGGGTCGAAACCCCGGTCCCGCGCGGACATCGTGCGCAGGCCGTACCCGCCGGACATCGACTCGGCGGACAGGGCGGCGACCACGGCTTGTTCCTCGCCCGCGTTGAGCATCCCGGTGCCGAGCAGATGGCCGATGTTGCTGGTCAGGGAGTCGACCGGGCGCTTGTCACGGTCCAGGGCCAGGGCCGGGTAGCCGCAGTCGACCCAGAACCGGGCCCGGAAGCGGTCGGCCAGCGCCGCCGCGTAGCCGCGCCACCGGTCGCCACCGGGCCGGCCGAACGCGTCGAGCAGGTCCGCGCCGTCCAGGGCCGCGCGGTGGGCGTACCCCTGCACCTCGGCCAGCGCGATCGCAGGCTCGGCCAGGCGCCCGTCGCGGAAGCGCACCGCGTCTCCGGAGTCTTTCCAGCCCTGGTTCGCCAGGCCGCGGCCGCTGGCGTCGAGATACTCGACGAAGCCGTCGTCGTCAGGGTCGGCGTGGTCGGCGAGCCAGCCGAGTGCCGCATCGAGGGCGGGCAGCAGTTCCGCGACCGACGCGGCGGGCAGGCCCCAGCGCCAGGCGTCGTGCAGCAGGCTGATCCACAGCGGCGTCGCGTCGATCGTCCCGTAGTACGCGGCCGGCAGGCTGAGGTCCGGCAGCCGAAGCCCCCGCCGCCGCAACTCGTGCATGATCTTGCCGGGCGCCTCGCCGGAGACCGCGTCCACCCGGACGCCCTGGCGCCGGGCCAACACCCGCAGCGTTCCCAGGGCCGGGCCGGTGCCGAGCGGCAGCAGCATCCGGGCGGCCCAGATGCTGTCGCGGCCGAAGAGCGTCAGATACCAGGGCGCCCCGGCGCCGAGGTACGTGTCCTCGCCGTCGCTCAGTCGCAGTGCCCGCAGGTCGTCCAGGGAGCGGGCGATGAGCCGGCCCAGCCGCGGATCGCCCGTCGTCACCCGGGCCGGACTCCAGTCGTGCTCGCGGACGCTCGGGTGTACGGCGGCGGACGGGTCGTCTATCCGTACGGTGACGGTCAATTCCCGGGTCTCGCCGGGCTCGAGCGTCACCGCCCAGCTCAGCCGCCCACCCCGCGCGGTGCCGTCGTGGGTGGCCGTCACGGTGATGCCGTCACGCACCCAGACCAGCGAGTCGGCGACCTGGGGTGGCAGTGGTGTGCCGGTGCCGCCCGACCGCACCACCTCGAGCGGCGCGAGGTCGACCGCCAGCTCCAGCGTGACCGTGCAGCGTGCCGGGTCCGCGCCGCCGGAGAGCGTGATCAGCTCCGTCACCGAGGCGGGGGAGACGGTGCGGGTCCGCCGAATCCGGATCGCGGCCGCGTCGAGCCGGCGGGCGATCCCGACGAAGTGGGTGGTGCTCGCGTCCGCCGAGGCGTAGCCGATCGGCTCCGGCTCCCGACCGTCGAGCCGGAGGACGGCCTCGGAGAGCATTCGCGCGTCGGCGTGGAAGACACCCTGCACACCCGTGGCACGGATCTGCCCGTCGGTCCCGCTCAGCGCGGACAGCGGTGCCGCGAGGTTGACGACGAGGTCGTGCAGCAGCGGCTGCACGGCTCAGGGCTGGAGCGAGACGTGCAGACGAAGCTGATTGACCAGCATGTCGTCGACATCCAGGGCGCGGGTCGCGCCGTCGGGTTCCCAGCCGGTCGAGATCAGGAACTTCTGCATCGCCGGATCGGCGTCATAGGCCCAGGCGACCGCGGACGCGAACCCGTCCTCGCGCCACAGGTCCACGGTGGCCGCCAGCAGCCGGCTGCCGTGCCCGCGCCGGCCCCAGCGCGGCTCGATGAGCAGATCGGTGACCGCCGCGACATCCTCCGCCAGCGGCGGCTCCTCGGGAGCCAGCGCCTGCTCGTCGGCGGGTCCGGCGGCTGCGAAACCGACCACGGTCTGCGCCGTGTCGTTCTGCTCCACGGCGATCATCACCCGGTGCCGCGGCGACGGCGCCGCCTCGATCGCCTCGGTCCAACCCCGCGCCAGGTAGACCTCGTCGAGGTTCGCCAGCACGTGCGCCGGAAACATCCTCCGGTACGCGGTACGCCAGGTGGAGAGCTGAATGCGGGCGATCTCGCCGGCGTCCGAGGGACGGGCCGGACGGACGAAGCCGAGTGCCATGCCCGGCAGCCTACAGAGGGCGGGAGTAGCGCGGCTCGGGCAGTTCCACGCGGCTCGGCGGCGCGGCGATTTCTGTCGTACCCCTGGGTTAGCGTCGCCGACGTGGCCATTCCCGAGAGTCTCTCCGTCGCGCAGGCCCGCCGCATCGCGCTGGCCGCGCAGGGTTTCACCGACCCCGCACCCGGCGGCGCCACCGATCTGCGCCACCTGCGGCGGGTGCTGCGGCGGCTGCACCTGATCCAGATGGATTCGGTCAACGTGTTGCAGCGGGCCCACTTCATGCCGCTCTACAGTCGGCTGGGACCGTATGATCCGGGTCTGCTGGAGCGGGCCGCCTATCGCAACCCCCGGGAGCTCTTCGAGTTCTGGGGCCATGAGGCGTCGCTGATCAGCGTCGACCTCCAGCCGCTGTTCCGGTGGCGCATGGAGCGGGCGAAAGAGTATGCGTGGGGTGGCATGGTCCGCATCGCCACGCAGCAGCCGGAGTTGATCGACCGGGTCCTGCGCGAGGTCCGCGAGCGGGGCCCGATCACCGCCGCGCAGATCGAGCACGACGTGCCCCGCACCAAGGAGCACTGGGGTTGGAACTGGTCGGCGGTCAAGCAGGCCCTCGAGTGGCTCTTCTACACCGGCCAGGTGACCGCCGCCGAGCGCACGACCTCGTTCGCCCGCCGCTACGACGTTCCCGAGCGGGTCCTGCCCCGCCGGGTGCTCGACGTCGCCACCCCGGCGCCGCAGGACGCGTTCCGGGCCCTCGTGCGGCTCTCGGCGCGGGCGCTCGGCGTGGCCGCCGAGCCGGAGCTGCGCGACTACTTCCGTCTGCCGCTCGCCGGCTTCAAGCAGGCGCTGGCCGAGCTGGTGGAGGACAAGGTCCTGCTCCCGGTGACGGTCAAGGGCTGGAAGCACCCCGCCTACCTGCACCACGAGGCGAAACTTCCCCGGCGGGTGCGCGCGGCGACGCTGGTGAGCCCCTTCGACCCGCTGATCTGGGAACGCGGCCGCACCGAGCGCCTGTTCGCCATGAACTACCGCATCGAGATCTACGTCCCCGCCGCCCAGCGGCTGTATGGCTACTACGTGCTGCCGTTCCTGCTCGGTGACCAACTCGCGGCCCGCGTCGATCTCAAGGCGGACCGCAAGGCCGGGGTCCTGCGGGTGCCGGCGGCCTGGCTCGAGCCGGACGCCGAGCCGGAGGAGACGGCGCAGGCCCTGGCGGTCGAGCTGCGTCGGCTCGCGGCCTGGCTGGGGCTCGACACCATCGCGGCGCCGGAGCGCGGAGACTTCGCGGCGGCGCTGAAGGACGCCCTGAAAACGGACCTTCCATGACACCGCCGACGACTCGTCGCGCCGCCGCGAGGGCATCGACAGCGCGGCCCTCGCCGGGGCGGCAGCCGGTGCCACCTCCGGTGTACCGTGGCGGCCATGAGCAGTGCGACCGAGCCGGCGGCTCCCTGGCAGCCGGACGCGCCGCATCTGGCCTCTGAGCAGGGCACCCAGCTTCCGACGCAGGGCAACGCCCAGCCGTGGGCGGGCTACCCGCCCTACCAGGAGCCGCGGCAGGATCGGTTCACCCGTTTCCTCGTGCGCAAGTGGCACACGTCGCCGCTGTGGGTCGCCCCCGTCGCCACGCTCGTCTGCATGGCCGGAGCCGTCGGCTACACCTTCGCCACCCATCCCACGGAGGCGAACGCCGGCGCGCCGCCGAGCTGCCTGCTGAAGTACACGACCGGATTCGACTGCCCCGGCTGCGGCGGCACCCGCGCGGCCTGGTTCCTGCTGAACGGCGACCTTCCGGCGGCGGCCCGACACCACCTGCTCTTCGTCTTCGCCGTCCCCTTCCTGCTCTACATGTACGTCGCCTGGGCCGGCAAGCGCCTCTTCGACTGGCGGCTTCCTCAGCTCACGCTGTCGCCGGTCGTGATCGGGGTCTTCGTCGCGGCATGGGGGGTCTTCAGCGTCCTGCGCAACCTGCCCTGGGCGCCGTTCGCCGACTTCTACGTCTGACCGGCGCCTCCGAGACGCGCTCCCCGGGTGCTCCGGCGAACCGAAGCCCAAGGGCGCCGCGAAGTGACGTCCGATAAGTTGTTCGGTATGACGCCTGACCCCGCGCGGCCCTTCGGCCGGTTGATCACGGCCATGGTGACGCCCTTCTCCGCCGACGGCTCGCTCGACGCGGAAGGGGCCGCCGCCCTCGCCACCTACCTGGTCGACGAGCAGCGTCACGACTCCCTCATCCTCAGCGGCACCGGCGGCGAGTCTCCGACGACCACCGACGCCGAGAAGGAGACGCTCATCCGGGTCGTCGCCGAGGCGGTCGGTGACCGGGTGCGGATCATCGCGGGCGTCGGCACCAACAACACCGTGCACACCGTCGAGCTCGCCCGGGCCGCCGAGAAGGCCGGTGCCCACGGCCTGCTGGTCGTCACGCCGTATTACAACAAGCCGCCGCAGGCCGGGCTGGTGCGGCATTTCACCAGCGTCGCCGACGCGACCGGGCTGCCGATCATGGCCTACGACGTCCCGCACCGGTGCGGCGTGGCGATCGAGACCGAGACGATGATCCGGCTCGCCGAGCACCCGCGCGTCGTGGCGGTCAAGGACGCCAAGGGTGACGTCGCCGCCAGCTCGGACGTGCTGCGGCGGACCGATCTCGCGTACTACGCCGGCGAGGACGCGGCGCTTCTTCCCTGGCTCGCGGTCGGTGCGGTCGGTGTCGTGGGCACCTCCACCCACTTCGTCGGGGCGCGGACCAAGGACATGATCGAGGCGTACGAGCGCGGCGACGTCGCCGGAGCCCTCGCCCTGCACCAGCGGCTGCTGCCGATGTTCACCGGAATCTTCCGCACCCAGGGCACGATCCTCGTGAAGGCCGGCCTGCGGGCCCGGGGCCTTCCCGCCGGCCCGGTGCGGCCGCCGCTGGTCGAGGCCACCGACGCGGAACTGAACCAGCTACGCCAGGACGCCTCGGCGGCTGGCGTGGACCTCTGACAAACGGAAAGTCACCCATGAGCCAAGCGCACGCTGAGCTGGATCCGCCCCCGCCGCTTCCGGAGGGCGCCCTGCGCGTCATGCCGCTCGGTGGTCTCGGCGCCATCGGCCGCAACATGACGGTCTTCGAGTACGACGGCAAACTGCTGGTCATCGACTGCGGCGTGCTGTTCCCCGACGTCGAGCAGCCGGGCGTCGACCTGATCCTGCCCGACTTCGCGCCGATCCTGGACCGGCTCGAGGACGTGCAGGCGATCGTGCTCACCCACGGGCACGAGGACCACATCGGCGCGGTGCCCTACCTGCTGGCGCACAAGCCGGACATCCCGCTGGTCGGGTCCGAGTTCACGCTCGCGCTCGTCGAGGCGAAGCTGGCCGAGCGGCGGCTGGACCCGTACACGCTGACCGTCAAGGAGGGCGGGCGGGAGCGGCTCGGACCGTTCGAGTGCGAGTTCTTCGCGGTCAACCACTCCATCCCGGACGCGCTCGCCGTCGCCGTGCGCACCCCGGCGGGCCTGGTGCTGCACACCGGCGACTTCAAGATGGACCAGGTCCCGCTCGACGGCCGGATCACCGACCTGGCCGGGTTCGCGCGGCTCGGCGCCGAGGGCGTGGACCTGCTGCTGTCGGACTCCACCAACGCGGAGATCCCCGGCTTCGTCACCCCCGAGCGCGACATCGGCCCGGTGCTCAACGCGATCTTCGGCAAGGCCAGCGGCCGCGTCATCGTGGCGAGCTTCGCGTCGCACGTGCACCGCGTGCAGCAGGTCATGGACGCCGCCTACGAGTACGAGCGCAAGGTGGCCCTGATCGGCCGCTCGATGGTCCGCAACATGGGCATCGCCCGCGACCTGGGCCTGCTGCGCATCCCGGACGGGCTGATGGTCGGCCTGGACGAGGCGACGAACCTGCCGCCGGACGAGATCGTCTTCATGTCGACGGGTTCGCAGGGCGAGCCGATGAGCGCGCTGGGTCGCATGTCGACCGGCGACCACCGGCACATCACAATCGCGCCGGGCGACACCGTCGTGCTGGCCAGCTCGCTGGTCCCCGGCAACGAGACCTCCGTCTACCGGGTCATCAACCAGCTCGCCCGGGCCGGCGCGACGGTGGTGCACAAGGACACCGCCAAGGTGCACGTCTCCGGCCACGCGCCGGCCGGGGAGCTGCTCTACCTGCTCAACGTCGTACGCCCGAGCAACCTGATGCCGGTGCACGGCGAGTGGCGCCACCTGCGCGCCCACGCGCAGCTCGGCATCGAGTCCGGGGTGGCACCCGATCGGGTGGTGCTCTGTGAGGACGGAGACGTCGTCGACCTGGTCGAGGGGCACGCCCGGCACGTCGGCCGGGTCAAGAGCCGCTACGTGTACGTGGACGGGCTGGCCGTCGGCGACGTGAGCGACTCCCTGCTGACCGAGCGCCGCATCCTCGGCGACGGCGGCTTCATCTCCGCCACCGTGGTGATCGACTCGGTCACCGGCAAGGTGGTCGGCGAGCCCACCATCATGGCCAAGGGCTTCTCGGAGGACCCCGAGGCGTTCAGTCCGGTGCTGCCGTTGCTCATCGCCGCGCTGGACCGCTCGGCGGAAGAGGGAATCACCGACACCCACCAGTTGCAGCAGGTCGTGCGCCGCACGGTGGGCCGCTGGGTCAACGACGCATACCGTCGCCGCCCGATGATCGTCCCCACCGTCGTGGAGGTCTGAAACCTTTTTTGAACCCTTTCGGGCTCCCCTTCGTATCGATGGGCACGGCGGTGCCGCCCCCACGGCACCGCGATGCGAGGGGAGTACCGAATGCAGCGCAGAACGGTCGTGGCAATCGCGGCGACGGTGACGGCGGCGGGAGCGGCGGTGGCATTCACCCTGCCGTCGATGGCCGGTACGCAACCGACGCGGCGCGCCACCGCGCAGTCCGCGGACACGGTGGCGCCGCAATTGCTCGCCGCGATGAAGCGCGATCTCGGCCTCAGCGCCGACGAGGCCACCGCCCGGGTGCAGCGGGCGAAGTGGGCCAGCGGCGTGAGCGCCCAGCTGCGGGGCGCCTCCGGTGACTCGTACGGCGGGGCCTGGCTCGGCAAGGACGGCACCACGCTGAACATCGCGATCACCGACCCCAGCCTGGCCGGCAAGGTCCGCGCCGCCGGCGCCGAGCCCAAGCTGGTCAAGCGCAGCGTGGCGCAGCTCGACGCCGCCAAGCGGGCGCTGGACGCGACCGCGACGAAGTCCGATCGCGCCCTGCCCGGCTGGTACGTCGACGTGGCGTCGAACCAGGTCGTGCTGCAGGCGCTGCGCGGCGACGGCGACCGGGCCTGGGCGCTCGCCGAGGAAGCGGGCCTCCCGGCTTCCGCGGTGCGGGTCACCACGGTGAAGGCGCAGCCGAAGCCGCTGGCCGACGTGATCGGCGCCCAGGCGTACTTCATCGGCCAGGCGCGCTGCTCGATCGGTTTCGCGGTACAGGGCGGCTTCGTCACCGCCGGGCACTGCGGCGCCGAGGGCACGGCGACCACCGACCTCGAGGGTCTGCCGCAGGGAGAGGTCGTGGACTCGGTCTTCCCGGGCAACTCCGACCTCGGCTTCGTGCAGACCGGTGACAACGTGCAGTTGCAGCCGTTCGTGGATGACTTCAACGGCAACGCGCTGCCGGTGGGCGGTTCCGCCGAGGCGCCCGTAGGCGCGGCGATCTGCCGCTCCGGCTCCACCACCGGCACCTTCTGCGGGACGATCCTGGCGAAGAACCAGACGGTGAACTACCCGGAGGGTGCGGTCACCGGCCTCACCCGTACGGACGTCTGCGCCGAGGGCGGCGACTCCGGCGGCCCGTGGCTTTCGGGCGACCAGGCGCAGGGCGTCACCTCGGGTGGCTCCGGCGACTGCACGGTCGGCGGCGAGACGTTCTTCCAGCCGGTCAACGAGATCCTGGAGCGTAACAACCTGACGCTGCTCACCACCGGTGGCGGCGCCGGCGGCGGCCAGCAGGGCGGCGACGAGCAGGGTGGCGGCCAGCAGGGTGGCGGCCAGCAGGGCGGCGGCCAGCAGGACGACGACGAGCAGGCCGGCGAACAACAGGGCAACAACGGAAACGGCAAGGGCAAGGGCAACGGTCAGAACCGGGGCCGGGGGCTGCTGAACAGCCACGGCTGAGTCCTCACACAGACGTGCTGCCCGCGTAGGTCATCCTCCGTCCTACGCGGGCAGCGCTGTGTCTTATAGCGTTCACGCCGTGGGATACACGCTGCTGATCGTGGCCGCCGTGAGCGCGCACTACGCGTTCCTGGCGTTCGGCGTCTTCGGCGGCTTTGTGGCGTGGCGCTGGCCCCGGCTGATCTGGGTGCAGGCCGCCGCCGCGCTCTGGCTCCTGGCCGTCGTCGTGGTGGGGCTGGAATGCCCGCTCACGTGGATCGAGGACCGTGCCCGGGAGGGGCGGGGCCAGGCGCCGCTCGCGAGCGGCTTCCTCGACAACCACGTCGCCGGGATCTTCTATCCGCACGGCTTCGAGTGGCTCGCCCAGATCGTGGTGGTGGCGCTGGTGCTGACCTCGTGGATCGGCTTCGCGCTACTTCAGCGCTACAACCGCCTCCGCCAGCTCGATGCCCGTGGCGATGCCGCAGATCATCACCTGGTCTAGCTGCTCCGGCGTGACGCCGTGCTCGAAGTCGGCGCCCACCTCGCCCACCACCCGCACGACGCCGTCGTCGCCGGTGTGCACGTAGGCCTTCGGCCAGAGCCGGTCGTGGTTCCAGGCGTTGCAGAACGCATAGAGCTGGGGCACGTCGTCGGTGCTGAACTCGGCCTGGGCCAGCGCTCTGACCTGGAAGATCTCGGCGTTCTTGCCGAGCCGGAAGAAGTAGATCAGACAGTCCTGCCAGTTGCCGCCCACGTCGCCGTCCTCGTCGACGAAATGGGCGAACTCGCGGGCGGTCAACGCCGAGATGATCAACTCATTGGTCAGCGGCTGCAGGGGCGCGGGCATGTCCTGATCTTAATCCGCGGAAAAAGCGAAAACTGGTCACGGTGCGGCGCGCGGGCCCGTGGGCGCGGCGAGGTTACGGTGGGGACATGGCGGGCCGTACTCCTCCGGCGAGCCGGGGCCGTGCCGCGTCCAAGGGCGGCTCCGCGTCGGCGCGTGCCCGTCAGCCGGGTCGGCAGCCCGTCCGCAAGGCCGCGGCGGCACCCGCCCGCAAGTCCACTCCGGCGCGGAAGTCCACTCCGGCGCGAAGCCGGGCCCGCAGCGCCACCCGGGCGCGTCCCAGCGTCGGCGCGGCCGTCGCCGGGGGCATCGGCCGCGGTGTCGGCGCCGTCTGGATGGGCCTGGCGCACAGCGTCGGCTGGGTCGCCCGTGGCGTCGGTCGGCAGGCGGCCAGCGCCAAGGAGATCGATCCGGAGCACCGTCGCGACGGCGCCGGCCTCCTCATGCTCGGCCTGGCCATCCTCGTCGGCGTCGCGGTCTGGTTCGGCTCGGCCGGGCCGGTGGGCACCTGGCTCGCCGACGCGGTGCGGCTCTTCTTCGGCGGCATCGGCGTCCTGCTTCCGCTTCTTCTGGTGTACGGCGCCGTCCGCTTCATGCGCAAACCCGCCGACCCGGAGCACCGGGGCCGGTCGGTGGTCGGCTGGAGCGCCCTCGTGGTCGCCATGGCGAGTCTGCTGCACATCGCCCAGCGCCCCGCCGACGACGTCGAGCTCACCAGCTCCGGCGGCCTCCTCGGCTACGGCGTGGGCGCGCTGCTCGAGCGCGCGGTGACCGGTTGGGTCGCCGTACCGTTGCTGATCCTGCTCTTCGTCTTCGGTCTGCTCGTCATCACCGCGACGCCGATCAACCGGATCCCCGAGCGGCTGTTGCTGCTGACCGACGTGCTGCTGGGCCGGTCGACCGCCCGGGCGCCGCTGCCCGAGCCCGAGCTGTCCGACCTCGACCTCGGCGCGGAGTCGCCCGAGGAGACGCCGGAGGGCCCCAAGCCCCGCCGTCCCGCCCGCCGTCGCCAGGGGTCGCTCGCCGACCTCGGCCTGGGGCCGTCGGAGGACGGGGACGGCGGCGACGAGATCCTGCACGACACGGTCGCCGTGCCGCGTGGCGCCAAGCTTCCGGCCAGCCGCGCGCCCGAGCCGCCGGAGCACTCGCCGCTGCCGACCCGGGCCGAGCAGCTGGAGATCTCGTCGGTGCCGGGCGACTACCGGCTGCCGCCGCCGAACCTGCTCGGCAAGGGCAGCGCCCCGAAGACCCGCAGTCGCGCGAACGACGAGATCATGGCGGCGCTCACCGGCGTCTTCGACCAGTTCAACGTCGACGCGCAGGTCACCGGCTTCACCCGGGGTCCGACGGTCACCCGCTACGAGGTCGAGGTCGGCTCGGGGGTGAAGGTCGAGCGGATCACCCAGCTCTCGCGCAACATCGCGTACGCCGTGAAGTCGCCCGACGTGCGGATCCTGTCGCCGATCCCGGGCAAGAGCGCCGTCGGCGTCGAGATCCCGAACACCGACCCGGAGAACGTCTCGCTCGGCGACGTGCTGCGCTCGCGCGCCGCGACGGCCGACCACCACCCGATGCTGGTCGCGCTCGGCAAGGACATCGAGGGCGGTTTCGTCGTCGCCAACCTGGCGAAGATGCCGCACATCCTCATCGCGGGCGCCACCGGCGCCGGCAAGTCCTCCTGTCTGAACACGCTGCTGGTCTCGCTGCTGACCCGGGCCACCCCGGACGAGGTGCGGCTGCTGCTCGTCGACCCCAAGCGGGTGGAGATGACCGCCTACGAGGGCATTCCGCACCTCGTCACGCCGATCGTCACCAACCCCAAGAAGGCGGCCGACGCCCTCGAGTGGGTCGTCCGCGAGATGGACATGCGCTACGACGACCTCGCCGCCAACGGGGTACGCCACGTCGACGACTTCAACCGCAAGGTCCGCAGCGGCGAGATCACGGCGCCGCCGGGCAGCGAGCGGGTCATGAAGCCGTACCCGTACCTGCTGGTGATCGTCGACGAGCTGGCTGACCTGATGATGGTCGCGCCGCGCGACGTCGAGGACTCGGTCGTCCGCATCACCCAGCTCGCCCGCGCGGCCGGCATCCACCTGGTGCTGGCCACCCAGCGGCCCTCGGTCGACGTGGTGACCGGCCTGATCAAGGCCAACGTCCCGTCCCGGCTGGCGTTCGCCACCAGCTCGCTCGCCGACTCCCGGGTCATCCTCGACCAGCCCGGCGCGGAGAAGCTCCTCGGCCGCGGCGACGGCCTCTTCCTGCCGATGGGCGCCTCCAAGCCGATCCGCATCCAGGGCGCCTGGGTGGAGGAGAAGGAGATCGCCCAGGTCGTCAAGTTCTGCAAGGACCAGCGCGAGCCGGAGTTCCGCGAGGACGTCACCACCCCGGCGGCGAACAAGAAGAAGGAGATCGACGAGGAGATCGGCGATGACCTCGACGTACTGATCCAGGCGATCGAGCTCGTCGTCACCTCGCAGTTCGGCTCGACCTCGATGCTGCAACGCAAGTTGCGTGTGGGGTTTGCCAAGGCGGGCCGCCTGATGGACCTGATGGAGACCCGCGGCATCGTCGGACCCTCCGAGGGCTCCAAGGCGCGCGACGTGCTGATCAAACCGGACGAACTGGAAGAAACTCTCGCCACCCTCCGCGTAGACGACTGAGCTGGGACAGCCGGTAACCTTGGCGGGTGTCCGTGACTCCTCCTCCCCGCCGCGTTGCTCTGCTCACCCTCGGCTGTGCCCGTAACGAGGTCGACTCCGAGGAGCTCGCCGCGCGCCTCGACGCCGGGGGGTGGGAGGTCAGCACGGACGCCGAGGGCGCCGACGTGGTGGTCGTCAACACCTGCGGCTTCGTCGAGAAGGCCAAGCAGGATTCCATCGAGACGCTGCTCGCGGCCGCCGACACCGGGGCCAAGGTCGTCGCCGCCGGCTGCATGGCCGAACGGTACGGCCGGGAGCTGGCCGACAGCCTCCCCGAGGCGCAGGCCGTACTGGGCTTCGACGACTACACCGACATCGCCGCCCGGCTCGACGGCGTGCTGGCGGGCGAGAAGTTCGACGCGCACACCCCCCGGGACAGGCGCGAGCTGCTGCCGCTGACCCCGGTCCACCGCCAGGCCGCGAAGGTGGTCGTGCCCGGTCACGCCACCGTCGACGACCACACCCCCGCCCACCTGCGCAAGGTGCTGCGCCGCCGGCTCGACAGCGGGCCGGTCGCCAGCCTGAAACTCGCCAGCGGGTGCGATCGCCGGTGCTCGTTCTGCGCGATCCCGGCCTTCCGCGGGGCGTTCGTCTCCCGCGATCCGCAGGAGCTGCTCGCCGAGGCGGAGTGGCTGGCCGGCACGGGCGTGCGCGAGCTGGTGCTGGTCAGCGAGAACAGCACCTCCTACGGCAAGGACCTCGGCGACCCGCGGGCGCTGGAGAAGCTGTTGCCGCAGCTCGCCGCCGTCGACGGCATCGTGCGGGTGCGGGCGAGCTACCTGCAGCCCGCCGAGACCCGGCCGGGCCTGGTCGAGGTCATCGCCACGACGCCCGGGGTCGCCGCCTACTACGACCTGTCGTTCCAGCACTCGAGCGAGCCGGTCCTGCGCCGGATGCGGCGGTTCGGCTCGACCGAGCGCTTCCTGGACCTGCTCGCCTCGGCGCGGGCCCTCGCTCCCGAGGCCGGCGCCCGCAGCAACTTCATCGTCGGCTTCCCGGGCGAGACCCGGCAGGACGTCGACGAGCTGGTGCGCTTCCTCACCGAGGCGCGCCTCGACGCCATCGGCGTCTTCGACTACAGCGACGAGGACGGCACGGAGGCTGTCGGACTCTCCGGCAAGGTGCGCGAGGACACCATCAAGCGTCGGTACGCCCGGATCAGCGACCTCGCCGACGAGCTGTGCGCCCAGCGTGCGGAGGACCGCCTCGGCTCGCTGATCGAGGTCATGGTCGACACCGTGGAAGCGGGCGAGATCGAGGGCCGTGCCGAACACCAGGCGCCCGAGGTGGACGGCTCGACCACGCTGGTCGCGGGCGACGCCCAGGTCGACCTCGCCGCGCTGCGCCCCGGCGACTTCGTGCGGGCCCGGGTGACGGCCACCGAGGGCGTCGACCTGATCGCCGTCCCCGTCGAGATGATCTCGGCGGCGCGGCCGGTTTCCTCCGTGCCGACGGTGGCGACCGCGCCATGACCGACGAGCCGGTGCCGGTCGCCGCCGGAAGGCGCGTCCCGCTCAACAACCCGGCGAACATGCTGACGGCCGTCCGGATCGTGCTCGTCCCGGTGTTCGTGGTCTTCACCGCGATCTCGGAGACGGCCGGCAGCACCGGCTGGCGCATCGCCGCCTGCCTGACGTTCTGCGTGGCGTCGGCGACGGACTTCGCGGACGGCTGGATCGCCCGTCGCTACGAGCTCGTCACCTCGTTCGGCAAGGTGGCGGACCCGATCGCCGACAAGGCCCTCACCGGCAGCGCGTTGGTCCTGCTGTCGGCGTACGACAGGCTTTCCTGGTGGGTGACGGGGTTGATCCTGCTTCGCGAGTGGGGCGTCACCGCGCTGCGGTTCTGGGTGATCCGCTACGGCATCATCCCGGCCAGCCGCGGGGGCAAGCTCAAGACGGCGCTGCAGATCCTGGCGATCGCGTGGCTGCTCTGGCCGGTGCCGGCGCCGTTCGACGTGGTGGGCACCTGGCTGATGGTGGCGGCCCTGCTGATCACCATGATCACCGGCGCGGACTACGTCCTGCAGGCGCTGCGCATCCGCCGGCGGGCCGTCCCTCGGTCCTGATTCGCCCGACTAACCGGGGCTTTTGGGGGCAATACGACGGGTCCGTGAGAACGAGGGGGAACATGGATACCGGAGTAGCCGCGGCGGCGGCCGTACACGCGCTCGTGGACCGTGGTCAGACGCTGGCGGTGGCGGAGTCGCTCACCGGGGGATTACTGGCGGCCACCGTTGTGGAGATCCCCGGGGTCAGTTCGGTGTTCCGGGGCGGGGTCGTCGTGTATGCGACAGATCTCAAGCATGTGCTCGCGGGCGTACCCGAGGATCTTCTGGACGAGCGCGGCCCGGTGGATGCGGACGTGGCGCGAGCCATGGCCGAAGGCGTCCGGAGCCGCTGCGACGCCGATTGGGGACTGGCGACGACCGGCGTGGCCGGACCCGAACCGCAGGACGACAAGCCCGTCGGCATGGTGTTCGTCGCGGTCGCCGGCCCCGACCGCACCCAGGTCCGCCAGCTCAAGCTCGACGGCTCGAGGGCCGACATCCGGCACGAGACGATGACGTCCGCCCTCGCGCTCCTCGTCGATGAGCTCCGGGAATCCGGACCGGCGTGACCGGCCTGACCGTGACGTCACATATTCGTCGGGATCGTCTCAACAGTCCCGTGGGCACCCCTGGAGGCCCGCCCATCCCGGAATTCGGCGGGGCGGGATGTCGGCGTCGCCCGCACCGGGTACGGTTGCGGGAAGCCTCCGGCGGCTGCCGGCGGCCCCGCCGCAGGAGGAGGTGCCATGGTCCTGCTACGCCGGGTAATCGGTGACGCACTTCGGGCGCGCAGGCAGGGACAGCACCGCACGCTGCGTGAGGTGTCGACCGCCGCCAACGTGAGTCTCGGATATCTCTCCGAGATCGAACGCGGCCAGAAGGAAGCCTCGAGCGAGCTGCTGGCCGCGATCTGCGAGGCGCTCGGCGCCCGCCTTTCCGAGGTGCTCGGCGAGGTGAGCGGCACGCTCGCGCTCGCGGAGGGCATGACGGGCGTGCTCGTGCCCGTGGAACACGCACCGGCACAGACGACCGGCTCCGCCGTCGGATCGGTATCGGACACCAAGACCGCCTCAGCCGGCACCCGTGCCGCCGCCGCGGCGCAGGCCGCCGCGGCCGGCGCCCAGGCAGCCTCGGCCGGCACGAGGGTCAAGCAGCAGGTCAAGGAAGCGTCGCCGGTGCGTCAGGTGACGACCGACGGTGCCGTCTCGGTCTCCGTCCGCCAGGAGAACCCGCTCAAGGCCACGCTGCGCACCCGTCGCAAGCGCGAGCGTGACGTGGTGTGCGCGGCCTGATCGCCGCCCGTCCCTTCGGTCCCGCGCCACGGATGCCCCGGCGGCATCCGTGGAGTCGGCCGCGCTCGTGATCGTCAAGGTCGCAGGGCCGTCGCCGGAACGCCGTCGGGCGCGTAGCCTCGACCGTGGGGGATCCCCCTGGAACACCCTGAGATCTCCCCGAGGTCACGTGACGCCGGTAGCGAAGAGCTGACACGATGGAGCCCGCGCCATCGTGAAGACCCCTCGGGCTCGCGTCGGTGGCGCGTCAGATGCAGCGACATTGAGGGGATACCGCGGATATGGCGAACCCGTTCGTCAAGGGCTTTCGGTACATGATGGCGCTCTTCGGCGCGAAGATCGACGAGTATGCCGATCCCAAGGTGCAGATCCAGCAGGCCATCGAGGACGCCCAGCGCCAGCACCAGGCGCTCGTGCAGCAGGCCGCGGCCGTGATCGGCAACCAGCGCCAGCTCGAGATGAAGCTGTCACGGCAGATGTCCGAGGTCGAGAAGCTGCAGGGCATGGCCCGCCAGGCGCTGGTCCTGGCCGACCGCGCCCGCGCCGGCGGCGATGAAGCCGAGGCCCAGAAGTACGAGTCGACGGCGCAGACGCTCGCCACCCAGCTCGTCTCCGGCGAGCAGTCGATGGAAGACCTGAAGACCCTGCACGACCAGGCGCTCGGCGCCGCCGGCCAGGCCCGCAAGGCGGTCGAGAACAACGCGATGGTGCTCCAGCAGCGCATCGCCGAGCGCTCCCGCCTGCTGAGCCAGCTGGAACAGGCGAAGATGCAGGAAACCGTCGCCAAGTCGCTCGAGTCGATGTCGTCGCTGGCGGCGCCGGGCAACACCCCGTCCCTGGACGAGGTCCGCGACAAGATCGAGCAGCGCTACGCCAACGCCATGGGCCGGGCCGAGCTCGCCTCCAACTCGGTCGAGGGCCGCATGCTCGAAGTGCAGAAGTCGAGCCTCGACCTGGCCGGCTCCTCGCGCCTCGAGCAGATCCGGGCCAGCATGGCGGGCGAGAAGCTCGGCGGCACCCCGGCCCAGCCGGCGGTCGAACAGGCCCCGGCGGCGGACCCGGCCGGAGTCGCCCGCCTGGACGAGATCCGGGCCAGCATGAACAAGCGGGGAGACACGTCGGCCGCGGGCTGACCGTCGCGGTCGACCGGAAGCTCGAGCTAAGAAGCGGAAAAGGGGAGCGGACGGTGGACGACAGGACCAGATACTTCCGGCGGCTCAGGCGCCTGCGCGGTGCGGCGCGGCGGTGGAGCGTCATCGGAGGTGGTCTGACCGCCGCCACCGCCGTGCTCACGCCATATGCCGGAATCGGGATCGCGGATGCCGCCTGGGCCGCGTCCGCCGGGGCCTCCGTGGCCCTCGCCTGGTGGCGGTGGAGCGACCACCGGCAGCTCGCGGCGATCCCGGCGCCGCCGGCCCCTCCGCCGGCCCTGCCGGGCCAGCGTCTGGTCGCCGCCGTGGAACGCTTCCCGGCCGGCCGGCAGGTGATCCAGGAGGTACGCCGCCAGCGCAACCGGTACGCCGTCCGCGGCTCCGCGGTGGCACAGGCCTGGGACCGCCTGGATCGCGCGTCCACCACGCTCACCGGCCTGACCGGCCGCCTGACCGGGCCCGGCGAGAGCGCGGCGCTCGAGGCGGCCGTGGCCGAGCAGTGGCTTCGCGACCTCGGGCAGCGCGTGGCGAGCGTCGAACGAGCGTTCCCGTTGGCGGCGACGGATGGCCGCACAGCCCTGGAACAGTCGCACGAGAGCCTGGCGAAGCAGTTCACCGAGGGCGTGACCGCCTACGAACGGCTGGTCGCGGCGGCGGCGAGCTACGTCGCCGAGGACGGCCACCCGGTCACCGGGCAGCACCCGGCCCTGGCCAGCCTCATCGACGCGACCGACCGGCTGCGCGGCCTCGCCGAGGGCCTGTCCGAGCTGAAGCGCCCCTCCACGCCCGCCGTCTGAGGACCGGTCAGGGCTCTGGTTGGCAGCGGGGACACCAGTAGGTCACGCGGTCGTCCTGGTCCGCCTTCCGGATCGCCGTACCGCAGCGGCGGCAGGGTTGGGCTCTGCGGCCGTACACATAGCTGGTCTGGCCCTTGCGCAGTGAGCCCGTCGTCGTCTGCGTCCAGCGGCCGCGGTTCGAGGCCAGGAGTTTCTGCGCGAGGGTGACCGTCGCGGTCAGGTCCGGGACGTCGGCGACCGGGGTCCACGGCCAGAGGCCGCGCAGGAACAGGGTCTCCGCCTTGTAGAGGTTGCCCACCCCGGCGAGGTTGCGCTGGTCGAGAAGCGCTTCCGCGATGCTGGCCTGAGGTTTCGCGGCGATGCGGCGCACGGCCTCCGCCGGATCCCAGTCCGCGCCCAGCAGGTCCGGACCGAGGTGACCCACGAGGGTGTCCTCCTGGTCGGTCGCGACGAGCGTGACGTCGTGGAGGTGGTAGCCGACCGCGGCGGAACGTTTCGTTCTCAACACCACGCGGATCAGGTGGGTCGGTCGGCCGGTCCAGCGTTCGCCCGGAGCGTACGCCCGCCAGGCGCCGTCCATGCGCAGGTGCGAGTGCAGGGTCATCGCACGGTCGCCTCGGGCGAGGCCTTCGCGGGCGAGGCCTTCGCGGGTCAGGTCTTCGCGGGTCAGCCGGAGGAGTAGGTGCTTGCCTCGGCTGGCCGACTCGGCGACGGTCCAGCCGGTCAGGTCGGTGGTCGCCAGCCGGGGCACCCGGAAGTCCGATCCGGTGAGGACGTCGCCGGTCAGCGCGCGCTCCAGCACGCGGGCGGTGTTCCAGACGGTGTCACCCTCGGGCATGCCCACCATCCTGCCCCGAGGCGGGCCCGGCAATCATCGCGGCCGCGATCAGCGCTCCGCTATGCGGACCACGTCGCCGGGGCGGACCGAGAGGACGACGACCGCGCGGCCGCCGTTGACCGCGATGGCGACCCGGCCGGCCGAGTCCTCGTACACGATGAGTTCGCCCTTGTCCGCGTCGCCGAATGTCTGGGCGCGCCGGGCCTTGACCCCGCAGACCACCAGGTCCGGCCCGAGACCGGTGAGCATCGCGCCGCCGGCCGCGAGCTGCACGTTGCCGAACCGGTCGACGGTGACGACCTCGGCCTCGATCCAGCCGTCGCCGAGGGCCACGATCGGGTCGGGCAGGCGAATGACGGACTTCGGGTCGACCGGCGTCCCCGCGTCGGTCAGCGAGGCGCCGAGCGCGAGTTGCGCGGCCACCGGGGAGAAGATGTCGCGGCCGTGGAAGGTGCGGGAGACGTCGCCGAGGAACCACTCCGAGTTGGTCAGCTCCACCACGGTGTCCAGCCCGCCCAGGGCCTCCGCCGCCCAGACCAGCAGGCCGTTGTCCGGGCCGACGAGCAGGCCGTTCGGGGTGCCGATGGCGATGCCGCGACGCTCGGTGCCGACCCCCGGGTCGACCACGCCGACATGGACGGACAGCGGCAGGTGCGGCGCCGTCTGCGCCAGCACCGCGGCGCCGCGTGCGACGTCGGCCGGCGGCACGTGGTGTGTGACGTCGATGACACGTACGGCGGGAGCGTAGCGCGCGATCACCCCGTGGCAGGCTGCGGCGAAACCGTCGAAGGTGCCGTAGTCGGTGGTGAGGCTGATCCATCCATAGGTGCCCATGGGGAGTTACGTTACTGCCCCGGCACGCTCTGTGTGTGATAGGTCCGGCGGGCGCGTCGCAGAGTCTGGCAGGGTTGGTCCATGCGTCTCGTCATCTTCACCGAACCCCAGCAGGGTGCCTCCTACGACGACCTGCGCCGGGTGGCCCAGCTCGCCGAGGAAGCCGGATACGACGGCTTCTTCCGTTCCGACCACTACCTCGCTATGGGCGGCGACGGCCTGCCCGGTCCCACCGACGCGTGGGTGACGCTCGCCGGGCTCGCCGTGCAGACCTCCCGCATCCGGCTCGGCACGCTGGTCACCTCGGCGACGTTCCGGCTGCCCGGACCGCTGGCGATCAGCGTCGCCCAGGTCGACGCGATGAGCGGCGGGCGGGTGGAGCTCGGGCTCGGCGGCGGCTGGTTCGAGGCGGAACACACCGGTTACGGCATCCCGTTCCCGCCGCTCGGTCAACGCTTCGACCGCCTCGAGGAGCAGCTCGAAATCGTCACCGGCCTGTGGACGACGCCGCCGGGGCAGAGGTACAGCTTCGACGGCAAGCACTACCAGGTGCTGGACTCGCCGGCGTTGCCGAAGCCGGTCCAGTCCCCGCGTCCGCCGGTCATCGTCGGCGGCACGGGCAAGAAGCGCACGCCGGCGCTGGCGGCCCGGTACGCGGACGAGTTCAATACCCCGTTCGCCCTGATCGAGGACCTGCCCACCATGTTCGACCGCGTCCGGGTCGCGTCGCGCGAGCTCGGCCGCGCCACCCCACCGGCGTTCTCGTCGACCGCGGTCCTCTGCGTCGGCCGCGACGACGCGGAGGTCGCCCGCCGGGCGGCGGCGATCGGCCGCGACGTCGACGAGATGCGCGGCAACGGCGGCATCGTCGGCACGCCCGCTCAAGCGGTGGACATCCTCGGCCGCTACGCCGAAGCCGGCGCCTCCCGGATGTACCTCCAGACGCTGGACCTCAGCGACCTCCACCACCTCGAACTCGTCGCGACGGAGGTCGCGCCGCAACTGTCCTGAGTGCGCGGTCACGGAGCGGCCGGGTAGCCGGCTCGGGCGAGTGGTAGGTGTCGGTTGGCGACCCTGCGAAGCTAGATCGTATAGTCGGCATCGTGGAGATTGTCACCGCACGGCTGGCTTTGCGCCGGCCGGTCGTCTCCGACCTCGACGCGATCTACGAGATCCACCACGATCGCGAGGCGTGTCATCACAATCCGTCGGACCTGCTCGCCACGCGTACGGACGCGGAGAACCTGTACGCCCGCTGGGACGACCATTGGCGCCGGCACAGCTTCGGCTACTGGGTGGTGACCGCCGGGGAGGAACGGACGATCCTGGGTTTCTGCGGCCTCAAGTTCGTAAGGTTCCGCGACCGCGAGGTGCTCAATCTCTTCTACCGTTTCGCCCCAACGGCATGGGGCGCCGGCGTCGCCACCGAGGCCGCGACGGCCGTCGTGCGGTGGGCGGATGAACACCTGCCGGACTGGCCGATCCTCGCCCGGGTGCGCCCTGACAACATCGCCTCGCAGAAGGTGGCGCAACGGGCGGGACTAACCCGCGCGGAAGCGCTCGACGAGCCGGGCGAGGACGGCCTCGACTGGATGTACACCACTCGCTGGCCGGCCGCCGAGCCACGAAGTGATCATCCGACTGGCGGCGTCGGACAACCGAGTGACGCCGGCACCCGACGACACGGCGCCGCCTGACAGCGATCGCCGACGGCCCCTGCATGCTGGGCCGACCGCGGGGGCCGCCTGGTGGGCAGCTCGGCGGCGGTGATGGGGGTGACCGCATGGTGGCTCACCGGCATCGGCGGTGTCTACCTCTTCCTGATCATCTCGTGGCGTGTGGCCTACCTGCCGCACCGCGACTGGTGGCCCCGGGACGACGAGATGCCTCAGTTCCGGTACCTACCGGATCTTTCGCACGTGGGCACATGGCTGCATGCCGACGGCCGTCAGTCGCACACATGAGCTCTCTCCGTCGAGCCGGGAGGAATCGGTGGAGGGCCGTGTCGGAGTTCAGCTCACGACGAGTGGCTCGCCTGGCGTGGTGACCTGAACGCGAGGATGAGAGCCGAGAGCTCAGCCGCGGAGCCGCAGCCCTCGCGGTGTTGCGCGGAATCCCGCCGCCGTCAGCGCGTCCCGCAGCGGCGAGGAGTGCACCGACTCCCCGTCGGCTCGTTCGACCGACATGGCTCCCAGCGCCCCGGATCTCACCGCGGCTGCCAGGGCTTGGCCCGCCGCCACCAGGGCTTCGGGATCGTCCACGAACGACAGTAGGGTGCGGCCGCCGCGTTCCACGTAGAGGATGAGGTCGCCGCCGACGAGGACAACGAGGGCGCCCGCCTTGCGGCCCGCGCGGTGGCCGGTGGCGGGGACCGTTTCGCCGTTGCCGCTGTCGACGACCCTTTCCGGCCAGGGGAGGGCCGCGCCGTACGGGTTGGCCGGGTCGGTGGCGGCCAGGACGACGGCGGTGGCGCCGGCGCGTCTGGTGAGTTCGGCGGGTTCGGTGAGGGCGCGGAGGCGGTCGACCGCGCCCGGCACCGCGAACTGGGCCGCGCCGAGGCCCTCGACGAAGTAGCCGCGCCGGGCCGCGCCGCGTTCCTCCAGGGCGCCGAGCACCGGGTAGACCGCCGCGAATCCTCCGGTGACGCCCTCGGCCATCACCGCGCCCCGGGTGACGACGCCGTGCCGTTCGAGCAGGAGATCCGCGCAGGCCGCGGCGCGGCGGGTGGGGTCCAGGTCGCGGTCGGGCAGGCGCGACCAGCGGCCCGCCATCGACGGTGGGCCGCCGCGCGCCGGCATGGTCGGGCGGCCGGGGCGCCGGTAGCGGGTGCGTGCCGGGGCGGCCTTGGCGCGATGGGCGCCGCTGCCGCCGAGCAGGGCCCGCAGGGGCGCCAGGGTGTCGTTGGTCAGGTGGCCCGCCCAGACGAGGTCCCAGACCGCGGCGGCCAGCCCGGTGTCGTCGGTGGATCCCACCCGGTCGGACAGGTTGCGGAAGAACAGCGCCTGGCCGTCCGCGAGGGCGTCGAGGATCGACTGGTGCAGCGGCGTGGGTGCCAGCTCGTCGGCCGGTGGTGGCAGCAGCAGCGGAGCGCTGTCGGCATAGGCGAGGGTGACCCAGCCGTCGCCGCCGGTGATGCTGCCCGAGCCGGCCCAGAGCACCTCACCGCCGGCGCAGAGCTCGTCGAGCTGCGGCGCCGCATAGTCGGCGACCCGGGCCGGCAGAATCAGGCGCTCCCAGGCCGAGGCCGGGGCGGCCACCCCCTGGAGCTGCTCGATGGCGGCCGCGAGCGCGTCGACGCCACGGGCGTTGCCGCCGATCTGGTGCCAGCGGGGCAGGAAGGCGGCCAGCACCCGGGGTGGCACGGGCTCGATCTCGCGGCGCAGGGCGGCCAGTGACCGGCGACGCAGCAGGCGCAGCACCTCGGCGTCGCACCATTCGCTGCCGGCGCCGCCGGGGGAGAACTCGCCCGCGACCACGCGGCCGGTGGCGCTGAGCCGCTTGAGGGCCTGTTCGACGACGAAGACGCCGAGGCCGAAGCGGGCGGCGCAGGTCGCCGCCGCGAACGGGCCGTGGGTGCGGGCGTAGCGGGCGACGAGGTCGCCGAGCGGGTCGGTGACCGGTTCGAGGTAGGCCTCGGCCACGCCGACCGGCAGGGCGACGCCGAGCGCGTCGCGGTAGCGGCCGGCGTCCTCGACGCCGATCCAGCGCTCCTCGCCCGCGACGCGCACCCGGATGGCCCTGCGGGAGGCGGCGAGTTGCTCTGCCCAGGCCGGGTCGACCGAGCGCGCGGTGAGCTCCTGCGGCGACAGGTCACCCAGCAGGCGCAGCAGCTCCGCGGCGTCCTCGGCGTCGCGCGGGGAACGCTGCGAGGTCAGCCACTGGAGCTGGGCCTCGCTCTCGGTGACGACCGCCGGGTCGAGCAGCTCGCGCAGGTCGACGCGGCCGAGCAACTCGCCGAGCAGGGTGGAATCCAGCGCGAGGGCGGCCGCGCGGCGCTCGGCCAGGGGCGCGTCGCCCTCGTAGAGGAACGCGCCGACATAGCCGAACAGCAGTGAGCGGGCGAACGGCGACGGGCGCTGCGTCTCCGCCTCGACGAGGCGGACCTTGCGGCCGGCGATCTCGCGCATGAGGCCGACCAGGCCGGGCACGTCGAAGACGTCCTGCAGGCACTCGCGGGCCGCCTCCAGCGTCACCGGGAAATCGGCGAACTCGCGTGCCACGTCGAGGAGCTGGGCCGAGCGTTGCCGCTGCTGCCAGAGCGGCTGACGCCGGCGCGGGTCGCGGCGCGGAAGCAGCAACGACCGGGCGGCGCACTCGCGGAAGCGCGAGGCGAACAGCGCCGACGTGCCCACCGACTCCTCGACGATCTGGGCGATCTCCTCGGGGTCGAAGGCGACGAAGTCGGCGCCGGGCGGCTCCTCCGCGGTGTCGGGCAGGCGCACGACGATGCCGTCGTCGGAGGGCATGACCTGGCCGTCGACGCCGTATCGCTCGCTGAGCCGGCGCGCGATGGCCAGCGCCCACGGCGCGTTGACCCGGGCGCCGAGGACGCAGTGGACGGTCATCCGCCAGTCGCCGAGCTCGTCGCGGAAGCGCTCGACCACGATCGTCCGGTCGTCGGGCAGGTTGCGGGTGGATTCCCGCTGCTCCCGCAGGTAGGCGACGAGGTTGTTCGCCGCCCACTCGTCCAGGCCGGAGTCGCGCAGCGACGCGGTGGCCGTCTCGTCGCCGGCCCGGGACAGCCCGCGCAGGCGGGCGCCGATCGCGCGGCCCAGCTCGATCGGACGGCCCAGCGCGTCGCCCTTCCAGAACGGCATGCGCGCGGCGGCGCCGGGCGCCGGCGAGACGAGGACGCGGTCGGGGGTGATGTCCTCGATGCGCCACGAGGTGGAACCGAGCAGGAACACGTCGCCGACCCGCGACTCGTAGACCATCTCCTCGTCGAGTTCGCCGACCCGGGAGGCGCGCTCCGAACCGGCCAGGAACACGCCGAACATGCCCCGGTCGGGAATGGTGCCGCCGCTGGTGACGGCGAGCCGCTGGGCGCCGGGACGGCCGGTGAGCTGGTCGGTCGTGCGGTCCCAGACCAGCCGCGGTCGCAGCTCGGCGAACGCCGTGGACGGATAACGGCCGGAGAGCATGTCCAGCACCGCGTGCAGGGCCGAGTCGGGCAGCTCCGCGTAGGGCGCGGACCGGCGCACGAGGGCGGCGAGCTCGTCGACGTGCCAGGGGTCGAGGGAGACCATGGCCACGATCTGCTGGGCGAGGACGTCGAGCGGGTTGCGCAGGTAGCGCAGCTCCTCGATGGCGCCCTCGCCCATGCGCTCGGCGACGACGGCGCAGGAGACGAGGTCGCCGCGGTGCTTCGGAAAGACGACGCCCCGGGAGATCGCGCCGACCTGGTGACCGGCGCGACCGATGCGCTGCAGGCCGGCGGAGACCGACGGCGGCGCCTCGATCTGCACGACGAGGTCGACGGCGCCCATGTCGATGCCCAGCTCGAGGCTGGAGGTGGCGACCACGGCGGGCAGCTGCCCGGACTTGAGCGCCTCCTCGATCTGTTTGCGCTCCTCGCGCGACACGCTGCCGTGGTGGGCCCGGGCGACCACCGGCGGCGCGCCGCCCGCCTCCCCGGACTGGGCCATGATCTGAGCCGGGGGGCGTGGGGCCGGCGTGAGCTCGCCGCCGGCGCGCTCGAGGGCCAGCTCGTTGATGCGCGCGCAGAGGCGCTCGGCGCCGCGCCGGGAGTTGGTGAAGACGATCGTCGAGCGGTGCGCCTGGATGAGGTCGAGCACCCGCTCCTCGACCGCGGGCCAGATGGAGGGGGAGTGGCGGCCCGCGCCCGGATCGTCGGCGTCGCTGTCGGGGACCTCGTCGAGCCGGGTCATGTCCTCGACCGGGACCTGGACGGTGACGTCGATCGTCTTGGCGCTGCGCGGTTGGACGATCTCGACGTCCTGCGCGCCACCCAGGAAGCGGGCGGTGTCCTCGATCGGTCGCACGGTCGCGGACAACCCGACCCGCTGGGCGGGACGGCCGAGGAGGGCGTCGAGGCGCTCCAGCGAGAGGGCCAGGTGGGCGCCGCGCTTGGTGGCCGCCACGGCGTGGACCTCGTCGATGATGACCGTCTCCACGCCGCGCAGGGACTCGCGGGCGGCGGAGGTCAGCAGCAGGAACAGCGACTCGGGCGTGGTGATGAGGATGTCCGGCGGGGTCCGTGCGAAGGCGCGGCGCTCGTCGGCTGGTGTGTCGCCGGTGCGCATGCCGACCGTGATGTCCGGCGGGGGCACGCCGAGGCGGCCGGAGGCCTGCCGGATGCCGGTCAGCGGGGCGCGCAGGTTGCGCTCGACGTCGACCGCCAGCGCTTTGAGCGGGCTGATGTAGAGGACTCGGCACCGGTGCTTCGGATCCTCGGGGGCACTCTCGTGCGCGAGCCGGTCGAGCGACCACAGGAACGCCGCCAGCGTCTTGCCGGAGCCGGTGGGAGCCACCACGAGCGCGTTGCGGCCGGCGCCGATGGCACGCCAGGCGCCGGACTGGGCGGCCGTGGGCGCGGCGAAGGCGGCCTTGAACCACTCACGGGTGGCGAGGCCGAACTGCTCCAGGACGTCGGGCACGTTCACCATGGTGCCCCGGGGGTGTGACAGAAACGCGGGACCAGGTCAGCCGCCAATCGGACGATGGACCACAGGCCGGGCACCGAGACAGCGGAGGAGCCGAACCGGACGGACCATGGCGCATCTGTAGTGACGTAGGGCACATTGATGCCTGCCACCGTAGGTTCGCCGAACAGGAGGCACCGTGTTGACTCGCATCGCCGCGGTACTCGCCACGCTGGCCGCCCTGACGCTGACCGCGTCCCCGGCCCAGGCCGCCGGCGCGGGCTATGTCCGCCTCGCCCACCTCTCACCCGACACCCCGGCCGTCGACGTCTATCTGAAATCCACCAGCGGCGCGGTCGACGACCGGAAATTCGACGGCGTCGCGTACGGCGCCATGTCCGACTACCTGCGACTGCCCACCGGCACCTACTCGGTGGCCATGCGCAAGGCGGGAGCCGCCGCCAGCACCCCGCCGGTGCTGACCACGCAGGTCACCGTCGACGACGGCGCGGCGTACACGGTCGCGGGCGTGGGCCGCTACGCCGACCTGGGCCTGCGGGTGCTCGAGGACGATCTGCGGCTGCCCGGCCGGGACGAGTCGAAGATCAGGATCATTCAGGCTTCCGTACGCGCACCCGTGCTCGACGTCGGCGGCGCCAACGGCCAGACCATCGCCGACGGGGTCGCGTTCGCCACCACCACCGACTACCGCGAGGTCGACCCGGGCAAGTGGACGGTCAGGGTGCGGCCGGCCGGTGGCGGCAGGAGCAGTGACCTGCCGTGCACCCTCGGCGCCGGCAACGTCTACTCGCTGCTCGTGATCGACGACACCAGCGGTGGCCTCAAGCCGGAGCTGCACATCGACGCGGCCCGCCAGGGCGGCATGCCCCAGGGTGGGGCGGCCACCGGCCGGGGCGGCACCGCGCCGGAGCGTCCGCTGCCGGCGGCGTTGCTGCTGGCGGGGCTCGCGGCCGCGGTCAGCGGAGGCCTCGTCGTCGCCCTCAGGCGGCGTTCACCGACCGCCGGATGACCGTACGCGACACCGCGCGGCGCGCGTTACTGCCCGTCGTGGTCTCGGCGCTGACCGCGGTGGTGGTCGCCACCGGCTACCTGACGCTCCGCGAGCCCTCCGCCGGCGGGGGCCCCGGAGCCACTCCTGATGCCGTCGGGCCCGCTGTGCCCGTACCGTCGAATTGGCCGGAGCCGGACGGCCTGCCGGACCCGTTCCGGACCGCGAAGCCGGCGGCGAGCGGGCCGCCGACCCGCCTGCGGGTCAAGGCCGCGGGCATCGACACCGCGCTGGAGACCCTGCGTCTCGGCGCGGACGGCGAGCTCGTGCCGCCCGAGCGCGACGACCACGCCGGCTGGTACGCGGACGGCACCGCGCCCGGCGACGTCGGCCCGGCCGTGCTCGCCGGCCATGTCGACTCCCGGAGCGGTCCGGCGGTCTTCTACCGGCTGCGCGAGGTCCGCGTCGGCGACCGGATCGAGGTGATCCGCGCCGGCGCGACGATCCGCTTCACCGTCACCGCGACGGCCTGGTATCCGAAGACCGCGTTCCCCACCGAGCGGGTGTACGGGCCCACACCGGACCGTCAGCTCCGGCTGATCACCTGTGGCGGCGTCTTCGACACCAGGCTGCGGTCCTACCGGGACAACCTGGTGGTTTACGCGGTAGCCGGGTGACGCGGTGTCCGGTTAGGCCTAGCACGACTATTCTTCATAGGAAGAGACGGGTGGGGGCCGATGGCGGTCAGGCGGATGCTCATCGCCGGTCGGTATCGCCTGCGCATGCCGGTCGGCGTCGGCGGTATGGGGCGTGTCTGGCTGGCCCGCGACGAGATGCTCGACCGCGATGTCGCGATCAAGGAATTCGTCCCGCCCGACTGGATGACCGACGGCGAGAAGGCACGCTTCCGCAACCGGACGCTGCGCGAGGCGCGCAGCGCAGCCCGCCTCAACCATCCGCACGTGGTCAAGATCTACGACGTCGTGCACGCCATCGACGAGCCGTGGATCGTGATGGAGTACGTGCCGTCGCGTTCCTTGCACCAGGTGATCGCCGAGGACGGGCCCTATTCGCCGCGAGGCGCCGCCCGCATCGGCCTCGACGTGCTGGAGGCCATCACCGCCGCCCACCGCGCGGGCGTGCTGCACCGCGACGTCAAGCCGCACAACGTCCTCATCGGCACCGACGGCCGGGTGGTGCTCACCGACTTCGGCCTCGCCACGTTCGTGGACGACGGCTCGGTGACCGGGCCGGGCATGGTCGTCGGCTCCCCGCAGTATGTGTCGCCGGAACGCGCCCGCGACGGCGCGTCCACGGTGGAGTCCGATCTGTGGTCGTTCGGCGCGACCCTGTACGCCGCCGTCGAGGGACGCTCGCCGTTCGCGCGGGAGAGCGCGATGGCGACCCTGATGGCGCTCGCGACTCAGGAGCCCGATCCACCCACCCGGGCCGGGCCGCTGACCCCCGTGCTGCTGGGGCTGCTGCGGCGCGAGCCGTCGAAGCGCCTCACCGGCGCGGAGGCGGCTCGGCGGCTTCGCGCCGTCCTAGCCGGGGGAGACGGTGGCGCGCGTCCGGTCGTACCGTCCCAGCGAAGGTCGTCCGACGACCAGCATGTGCCGCGGCACATGCGTGACCCCACGCCGGCCGCGAAGGGCCGTGGCGCCGTTTCCGCCTCACCGGGCATGACCTCCGCGTCCCCGCGGTCACGGTCGCGGCTGATCCCGGCCCAACGGGGCACGCCGGTGCGGTCACGCTCGCGGCTGCTCGTCGCCGGGGCCACCGCGGTGGCCCTGCTCGGCGTGGGAGGCGTCGCCGCCGGCCAGGTGCTGCGGGACACCAACGGCGCGGCACCGTCCGGCGCGCCGAGCTCGGTCGCCCCGACCCCGCAGCCCACGTCCTCGTCCGGGACCGGCGGCGGCACGGGTGGCTTCAGCCCGGTCGACTGCCTCGGCGGCTCCTCGACGGCTCAGCGGCGGACGCCACAGCAGGGGGCGAAGAAGCTGCACAAGGGCTGGGCGCTCTACGAGGGCTGGTCCTACTTCACCGAGAACGGCTTCCACATTGCGGTGCCCGACGGTTGGACATACGAACGGATCGGCACGACGCTCTGCTTCCGCGACCCCAGCAACCTGCGGGTGCTCAGCATCGACCCGGCGCGCAACGCCAAGGGCGACCCGGTGAAGGCCTGCCGGGACGAGGCGACCCGGCTGCGGGCCGCCGGCGACCTGCCCGGCTACCAGCAGTACTCGATCAACCGGGTCGTCGCGCTCACCCGGGCCGCGGACTGGGAGTATGCCTACGACAACCCCTCCGGGGTCCGCATGCACGCGATGACCCGCTGGATCGCCTCCGGCGGCAAGGGCTACGCGTTCGGACTGATGACCCGGGAACTGGACTGGCCGGCGAATTTCGCGACCTGGGGAATGATCGTGAGCACCTTCTATACCGACGGTTAGCGGTATGGGCCAAGCGGTATGGATAGATCGCAGTCTACCTCTGTAATGCTCGGCGTGGCCGCTGCTATACCCCCGGCGGCGGCGAACCCGAGCCCCGCGGAGGAATCCCGTGAGAGCAATGCCCCTGATCGGTGCGACGGCGCTGCTGCTCAGCATCGCCGCCGCGGCCCCGGCGCAGGCTGCTGTCGCCGTGGCGCCGCCCGACATCCCGCTCGCCAACGTGAAGAACCACCTCACCCAGTTCCAGTCGATCGCCAACGCCAACGGCGGTAACCGCGCGCACGGCCGGCCGGGCTACCTCGCCTCGGTCACCTATGTGAAGGGCCTGCTCGACGCCGCCGGCTTCCAGACCCAGCAGCAGCAGTTCACGACCAGCGGGGCGACCGGCTGGAACCTCATCGCCGACTGGCCGGGCGGCGACACGAACGACACCCTGATGGTCGGCGCGCACCTCGACAGCGTCACGGCCGGGCCCGGCATCAACGACAACGGCAGTGGCTCGGCGGCCAACCTGGAGGTCGCGCTGGCCGTCGCCCGCACCGGCTTCCACCCCACGCGGCACCTGCGGTTCGCCTGGTGGGGTGCCGAGGAACTGGGCCTGCGCGGCTCGACCTTCTATGTGAACTCGCTGAGCGCGGCCCAGAAGGCGGCGATCGGCGGCTACCTCAACTTCGACATGGTCGCCTCGCCCAACCCCGGCTACTTCCTCTACGACGGTGACAACTCCGACGGCACCGGCTCGGGCCCCGGGCCCGCCGGCTCCGCCGAGATCGAGGACACCCTCGAGGACTACTTCACGTCGATCGGCGTACCGACCCGCGGCACGGACTTCGACGGCCGCAGCGACTACGGCCCGTTCATCGCCAACGGCATCCCCGCCGGCGGCATCTTCACCGGCGCCGAGGGCCGCAAGACGGCCGCCCAGGTGGAACTCTGGGGCGGCACGACGGGCGCGTTCGACCCCTGCTACCACCGCGCCTGTGACACCACCACGAACATCAGCGACACCGCGCTGGACCGTGACTCCGACGCGATCGCGTACGCGGTCTGGACGCTGGCCGACGAGACCGGCACGCCGGGCGAGACGGTCTTCACCGACGACTTCGAGACCGCCAAGGGCTGGACCACGAACGCGGCGGGCACCGACACGGCGACCACCGGCACCTGGCAGCGCGGCGACCCGGCCGCGACCTCGTCGGGCGTCGCGACCCAGCTCGGCAACACGGTCAGCGGCAGCAACGACCTGGTCACCGGCGCCGCGGCGGGCACCAGCGCCGGCACCTATGACGTCGACGGCGGCACCACGACGATCCAGTCGCCGGCGATCACGCTGCCCAGCGGCACCCTCTCGCTGTCGTTCTCGTGGTATCTCGCGCACCTGAACAACGCCAGCAGCGCGGACTACTTCCGGGTCCGTGTGACCTCCGGCACCACCGCCACCACGGTGTTCAACCAGGCAGGTTCCGCCGCCAACCGGGCAGCCTCCTGGCAGAAGGCCACGGTCAACCTTTCCGCGTACGCCGGCCAGACCGTGCGGCTGCAGATCGAGGCCGCCGACGCGAGCACTGCCAGCCTCGTCGAGGCCGCCGTGGACGACGTCGTCATCACCAAGTCCTGAACCCCCGGCCCGGGCGGGATGATCCGTTCCGCCCGGGCTCTCTCCCGCTGATAGTCTTCCTGAGATGAGTGGCAGTATCAGGCCGGGCTCGGCCCGGCCATGTTGATCTTGTTAGGCCTACTGCTCGTCATCGTCGTGACGGCCATGACCGGATACTTCGTCGCGGTGGAGTTCGGCTACGTCGCGGTCGACCGCAAGCGCCTCCGCCAGGAGGCGGAGAGCGGCGACAAGTCCGCCGAACGCGCCCTCGCCGTCACCGAACGCCTCTCGTTCGTGCTGTCCGGCGCGCAGCTCGGCATCACCGTCACCGCCCTGATCGTCGGATATGTCGCGGAGCCGTTCCTCGGTGCCGGGCTGGCGGACCTGCTCGGCGTCGCCGGCGTCCCCGTCGCCGTCAGCCTGCCGGTCTCGCTCGTGCTGGCCCTGCTCATCGCGACCGTCGTGCAGATGGTCCTCGGCGAGCTCGCCCCCAAGAACCTCGCGATCGCCCGCGCCGAGTCGGTCGCCAAGGCGCTGAGCCGCTCCACGCTGATCTACCTGGCCGTCTTCGGCCCGATCATCAAGCTCTTCGACGTGGCCGCGGCCCGGCTGCTGCGCCGGGTCGGCATCGAGCCCATCGAGGAACTGCCCGAGGGCGCCACCGAGGAGGACCTCGAGCAGATCATCGCGGAGTCACGCGCCGAGGGCCACCTCGGCCCGGAGCTCTCCGCCCTGCTCGACCGCGGCCTCGACTTCCGCCGCCGGACGGCCTCCGAGGTCATGGTGCCCCGGGTGGACGTGCACACCGTGCGGGCGTCCGACCCGGCCTCGCAGGTGGTCGCGCTGCTCGACACGGGACGGTCCCGCTTCCCCGTCCAATCGGGTACGGGGGTGGACGAGATCGTCGGCGTCGTCGGCATCGCGGACCTGCTCGCCGTGCCGCCGGCTTCGCGGGACACCGTACCGATCTCGCAGATCGCCGTGGCCCCGCTGTTCGTGCCCGCCTCGCTGCGCCTGCCGGCCGTGCTGGACCGGCTCCGCTCCGGGCACCGCCAGCTGGCCTGCGTCGCCGACGAGTACGGCGGCTTCGCCGGCATCATCACCCTCGAGGACATCGCCGAGGAACTGGTCGGCCCCATCCGCGACGAGGACGACCTGCCGGAGCCGGCCCCGGCCCGCCAGACCGACGGCTCCTGGATCGTGCCGGCCCGCTGGCGCATCGACGAGGTGACCGACGCGACCGGGGTCCCGCTGCCCGAGGGCGAGGACTACGACACCGTGTCCGGGCTGGTGATGGCCCACCTCGGCCGGGTGCCGGAAGTGGGCGACGAGGTGTCCCTGGAATCCGGGGCCGAACTGTCCGTCCTCTCCGTGGACCGCCACGTGCCCGAATCGGTGCGCGTCTCCTCCCCGGCCTTTCCAGGGGTCTCCTCCCGGGCCTTTCCAGGGGTCTCCTCCCCGGCCTTTCCAGGGGAGGAACCCCGATGAGCCCCACCTGGGCCGGCATCGTGTCGGTCCTGCTGCTGACCGGCAACGGCTTCTTCGTCGCCGCGGAGTTCGCGCTGGTGGCGAGCAAGCGCTACCGCCTCGAACACGCCGCCGCCGAGGGCAGCCGCGCCGCCCGCGCCGCGCTGGACGGCAGTCGCGAGCTGTCCCTGATGCTCGCCGGAGCCCAACTGGGCATCACCCTGTGCTCGCTCGGCCTCGGCGCTCTCGCCGAACCGGCCATCGAACACCTGCTCCACCCGCTGCTGCACGCGGTCGGCCTCCCGGACGTCCCCAGCTCGATCATCGCCCTCCTGGTGGCACTGATCGTCGTGACGTTCCTCCACCTGGTGATCGGCGAGATGATGCCGAAATCCTGGGCGATCACCGACCCCGAACGCTCGGCAACCCTCCTGGCGCTGCCCTTCCGAGCCTTCGTCCGACTCGTACGGCCCGCCCTGCTCGCCCTGAACGCCCTGGCGAACGTCGCGCTCAAACCGTTCGGCGTGCACCCGCAGGATCAGCTCGCCCAGGCGCACGGCCCCGAGGAGATGCACATCCTCCTGGAACGGTCCCGGGCGGAAGGACTGATCGGTGCGGAGCAGACCGAGCTGCTGACCAGCATGCTGAAACTCCAGGAGATGAAGGTGGGCGACCTGCTGATCCCGGACGCTCAGCTGGTCACGGTGACCGCGGGCTCGTCGGCCCGCGAGGTCGAGGAGGCGTCACTGCGAAGCGGCCGCTCCCGACTCGCGGTGGTAGCGGCTTCCGCGTCGGACGCGGTCGTCGGGGTCGTCCACGTGCGCGAGGCCGTGCGAGCAACGACATCGGGAACGTCGGCGACGGCCGAGGATCTGATGGACCACCCGTTCACCCTGGAGTCCGCGGTGACCGTGACCGACGCGGTGACGGAGATGCGCGCGGCCCGGGCACAGCTGGCGATGGTCACCCGCGCTGGGGAAAGAGTGGGCTTCGTCGCGTTGGAAGACCTGCTGGAGCAGGTCATCGGGGAATTTGACGACGAGACTGATCCCATACCGGTGGGTCGGCGCATGCGCTGAGGGCTCTTCAGGGGGTACGGGGGATGGTCTTCGAAAAGGTTCTTCGAGCGTTCGGCGTGGGAGGCCCGGCCGTGGACACCGTCCTGGCCAGCCCCGACACCCACCCCGGCGACGAGCTCATCGGCGCCGTCCGCCTCACCGGCGGCGACTACGACGTGACCGTGGAGACCATCGCGGTGGGGCTGGTGACCCGGGTGGAGGCCGAGGACGGCGACGCGCTCATCGAGTTCCACCGGGCATGGGTCGCGGCGGGCTTCACGCTGGCGGCTGGGGAACACCAGGACCTGCCGTTCGCCATCACCATGCCCTGGGAAACGCCCCTGACCCACGCGTACGGGCGAAAGCTCAGCGGAATGTCCTTCGGCCTGCGCACCGAGGTGACCCTGGAAGAAGCGGTCGACGACGGCGACGTGGACATCGTCGCCGTGCATCCGCTCCCGGCGCAGGAAGCGGTGCTGGAGGCGGTCGAGCGGCTCGGCTTCCAGTTCCGGCACGCCGACGTCGAACGAGGAGCGATCTACGGGGTGTGCCAGGACCTGCCCTTCTACCAGGAAATCCAATTCACGCCGCCCGTGGTGTACGCGCGGGAGATGGACGAACTGGAGCTGACCTTCGTGACGGACGCCGAGGGGGTGGAGGTGATCCTGGAGATGGAGAAGCACGGAGGACTGCTTCGCCGCCCTAAGGACAGGTATGCGCGGCTGCGGGTGTCGCACTCGGAAGTTGAGGGGCGGGACTGGGCAGCTGTGGTGGAGGAGGTTGTGCGGGAGGCGCTTGAAGAGGGGCCGGTGCCGGGGATGCCGGAGGGTGGGGGGCTGCACGCGTCCTGAGGCGCTTCACCGTCTTGGCCTGATGCGCCGGCCTATGGCGAATGCCCAGCCCGCCGTCCGTCCGTGCGTCCGTCCGTGCGTCCGTGCGTCCGTGCGTCCGTGCGTCCGTCCGTTCATGCGACTGTGCGTCCGTTCATGGCACTTGTCTGCGTCGACCGTCCATCCGAGCGACTGGCAAGTCATGGCCAGCGCCCGCCAGTCCACGGGGTTTGCCGACGTTGACCGCGCGCCCGCCCGCCTATGGTGACTGGCCGCCCACACCCGCTCCGCGCTCCGCGCGAGACAGCCCAGTCCGCCGGCGCGACCGCGTCGACCGCCCATCCGGGCGACTGGCCGGCCATCGCCTGCGCCAGCGAGTCCACGGCGTGCGCCGACGGCGACCGCGCGTTCGCTCGCCTACGTGACTGCCCGCTCGCGGTCGACCGCCGGCCCACGACCGGCGCCGCGAGTCCACGGCGCCCGCCAACGTCGACCGCGCGCCCGCCCGTGTCGACCGCGCGCCCGCCCGTGTCGACCGCGCGCCCGCCCGTGTCGACCGCGCGCCCGCCCGTGTCGACCGCGCGTCCGCCAACGATGACTGCCCGCCCACACCCCGTCGCCTGCCTGCCCGCGTTGCCCGCCTGTCCGCGTGATCGCGCTACCCGCCTGCGTTGCCGGCCTGCTGGCCGCGTTGCCCGCCTGTCCGCGTGATCGCGTTACTCGCCTGCGTTGCCCGCCTGCTGCCCGCGCGCCATGAGGGCCCGCGCGCGATGACGGCCCACCCGCGAGAACGGTGTGTCGTGGCGCCCGCCCGCGAGAACGTTGTGTCGTGGCGCCCGCCCGCGACAACGGTGTGCCGTGGCACCCGCCCGCCGCCGCTGCCGACCGTTCCCGGGCGTCACCTAGTCAGTCGGCTGGAGTGCGGCGTCGAGTTGCTCGGGGATGCTTGTACCGTCAGGCCGCGTTTCTGGTCCTCCTTGTGGAATTTGATGTCGACCGGGTCCGCCAGGGCGGCGTCCTGGTCAACCCGGCCGCCAGGGCGGCGTCCTGGTCAACCCGGCCGCCAGGGTGCCGTCCTGGTCAACCGGCCGCCAGGCGCGTCTGTAGCCGCTTCTTGGCCGTCGGCCATTCGTCGATCGTCATTGCGAACAGCACCGAGTCTCGCCAGGTGCCGTCTGGTCTGAGCCGGTGCCGGCGGATCAGTCCGTCGCGGCTCGCTCCGAGGCGTGCGATGGCTTGTTGGGAGCGTTGGTTGCGGATGTCGGTGTACCAGAACACCCGCTCGGCCTCGAGGGTTTCGAAGGCCCGCTCGAGCAGTAGAAGTTTGGCCTCGGTGTTCACCCCGGTGCGCCACCAGCGGCGGCCGACCATCGTGTGTCCGATGCCGAGGGAGCCTCTCTCTTCGTCCACGTCGTGGTAGCTCGTCATGCCGATCACTTCGCCGGTGACCGGGTCGCATTGCGTCCAGGTCACGCGCTCTCCCGTCCACTGTTCGCGTGTGGCGAGGGCGACGTGCTCGACCATCTCTTCGCGGGTGCTCGGCCTCGGCGTCGGCAGGAACTGCCATACCTCGTCGTCCGCGAGCGCCGCCATCAGGCCGTCCGTGTGGGATGGATCCAGCGGCTCCAGCGAAACGTGTGTGCCTCGCATCGGCACCGCTGTGGTCCACGGTGAGGTCCTCCTGCCCGGGAGGTAGGACGGGATCGCCGATTCCACGCCGGCGGCCGGCTGTGGTGGACCCGCCACGCGTTGTAAGGGAATCACTCCCGCCCAGTGGGGCAGCGGGACGTCCTCGGGATCGTCGACCACTCCGCCTTTCCGTAGCCGTACGGAAACCTCGGTCAACGGCAGTGAGAGAACGACGGTGGCCGCCAATTCGGGGGTTGTCGGTGGGCGGCTTTCGGCCGTTCGGCCCGCTCCCAGCTTCTCCACCAGGGCCGACATCGCGGCGCTCTTCTCGCTCTCGTCGCTGACCGGTGTGGCGACGCCGTGCGCGACCAGGGACCGGTAGTTGGCGCTGTGGTGGAACTGCGAGCGCGCGTAGACCAACCCGTCCAGGAGAGTCACGGAGACGCAGACCTTGACGCCGTCGGCGCGCGCCGTCAGCCCCAGCCGGCCTCCCGTCGAGGCGTGCAGGTAGAGGGTGTCGCTGACGCGGACATGCATGGTGGGCAGCACCCGGGGCTCGCCGTCGACCACGAACGCCACCGCGCAGTCATACGCCTCATCCAGGACCGCGTGTGCCGAGTCGCGCTCGTAGTGCATGCGGCTGCGAGAGCGGGTCGCCGTCGTGCGGGCGGTGAGCGGGTAGAGATCGGTCACCGTGTCCTCCTTGCCAAATATTCTGTACTAGTACAGAATCAGCGCTGTGACAGCACAATATCAGGTGTCGGGCTCGACCGCCGCAGCGATTTCCGGGAGCATCGAGGCCGGGGTTCGCCGGGGCGACTGGGTCTGGGGCGACGCGCTGCCGCCGATCCGGATCCTCGCCGACGAGCTGCACGTCAGTCCCGCCACGGTCTCGAAGGCGTATGCGGACCTGCGCCAACGCGGCATCGTGGAGACCTCCGGCCGGCGGGGCACGCGCATCCGGCACCGGCCTCCGGTCGCCGGTTCGCGGGCGGCGTTGCGGCTGCCCGTGCCGGCCGGTGCTCTGGATCTGTCGTCGGGGGAGCCGGACGTTCGGCTGCTGCCCGCTCTCGGTGTGCACCTACGAGCGGTGTCCGATGAGGTCGGAGGCCCGTGGGGCTACGCGGCCGCCGGCGCGATGCCGGAGCTCGTCGAGGCGGCGCGTCTCCGCCTGGAGGCCGATGGCGTTCCGATGGCGCAGGCGGCGATGACCGTCACCAACGGCACGCTCGACGCCATTGAACGCCTGCTCACGATCCACCTGCGCCCCGGCGACGCGGTGGCGGTCGAGGACCCCGGCTGGGCGAATCTGCTCGATCTGATCGCCGCGCTCGGCCTGACGCCCGTGCCGGTCGCGATGGACGACGAAGGGCCGCTTCCCGAACACCTGCTGGGTGCGATCGCCGCTGGGGCGCGCGCCGTCGTCATCACCACCCGTGCTCAAAATCCGACCGGCGCGGCGGTCACCGCTGAGCGTGCGGCCGACCTGCGTGAGGCGTTGTCTCTCAGCTCGGGGGTCCTGCTCATCGAGGACGACCATGCCGCCGAGCTGTCCGGCGTGCCGTTGCACTGCGTGGGCAATGCCACCGGTTCCTGGGCGTTCGTCCGGTCGGCCTCCAAACCCTTCGGACCCGATCTTCGGATAGCCGTGATGGCAGGAGACGAGGCGACCATCGCGCGCGTGGCCGGTCGCATGCGGATCGGCACCGGTTGGGTTTCCACGGTGCTGCAGCGCCTGCTGCTTCGGCTCTGGCGGGACGAGGAAGTCGCGGCCAAGACCACGGCGGCCGGCGACAGTTACGACCGTCGGCGTGACGCACTGCGTGACGCGATGACCGCCCGAGGAGTCAAGGCCTACGGCGCCACGGGCATCAATCTTTGGGTACGCACCCCTGACGAGACCCGGCTGGTCACCGCACTCCGCGACGCTGGATATGCGGTGGCGCCGGGATCGCTGTTCCGCCTGGACGCGCCTCCCGGCGTACGGATCACTGTCAGCCCACTCGACGACGAGGTCATCGAGCCGCTCGCCGAGGCCGTGGCGGCCGCCGCGTATCCGCCCGGCGTAAGCATCGTCGGTCGATGACCAGCTCGTGCGTCGGCGTCCGCCGTGCTCAACCCCGTTCAGGTGATACCGCCGAGCGTGGACAGTAGGGGAGCGGGTAAAACGGTGGCATGTCGAGGACCGAGGCTCCGATCGGGGCGCAGCATTTCGTCCCGCCGAACGCACACGAGCTCGATGAGCTCAAGGCCGCCGCCACCCGCTGCGAGGGCTGCGAGCTCTACCAGGACGCCACACAGACGGTGTTCGGCCGCGGCGACGCCCACGCCCGCGTCGTGTTCGTCGGCGAGCAGCCCGGCGACGTCGAAGACCAGAAGGGCCTACCGTTCGTCGGCCCGGCCGGACGGCTGCTGCGCGAGGCGGTCGACGACGCGGGCATCGATCCGACCAACGTCTACATCACCAACGCGGTCAAGCACTTCCGCTTCGAACTGCGCGGCAAGCGGCGCATCCACCAGAGTCCGGGTCCCGCACACATCACGGCCTGTCGTCCCTGGCTCGTGGCGGAATTCGCCCTGCTCAAGCCCGAGCTTGTGGTCGTGCTGGGCGCCACGGCGGCCAAGGCCCTGCTCGGCCCGGCGTTCCGGGTCACCCGGTCCCGTGGGCAGCTCATGCCGTGGCCGGCGTCCGCGCAGCACCCCGAGGACTTCCCGATCGCGGAGATCCAGGCGCTCGCCACCATCCATCCCTCGGCTGTGCTTCGGGCCGACGATCGGGATGCCGCGTACCAGAGCCTGGTCGACGATCTCAAGGTCGCCGCGACGGCCCTGGCCTGACTGCGAGGTCGGCTGGGCCTGCCTGCCTTTCGCGGCCGCGCGGGGATAGTGACTTATCTCTCAGGAGGGCGCTGGGTGACCTCTCCGGCGCTCAGGGTGTTGCGCCAGGCCCAGCTCGCCGACGTTCTCGGGCTGGGCCTCATTCTCCGCTCTGGGGTTGTCTTCGCCTTCATCGGTGACTCCGCCGTGAGCGTCGGCCGACGCCGCCCGACCAGGTCGCTTCCTCGGTCGTGCCAGGTTTGCTTCCACGGTTGTCCCAGGTCGCTTCTTCGGTCGTCGCGGCATCGCGAGTAGGCTCGTTCTGTGCGATTGACGGACTTTTGGCAGCGCCTCGAGCAGGCTTTCGGGCCCGCCTATGCGCGAAGTCTCGCCGCCGATCACGCCTTCTCGGACCTCGGTGGACGGACCATCGACGAGGCCATAGCGCGGGGTGTTGAGACGGCTACGATCTGGCGCGCTGTGGTGGCCACGTACTCCGATCGGGTGCCTGCGCGACTGCACTGAGCACCTTTCGTACGTTTGTTCTGGCGTGTCGCTCGATCGTCGTACAAGTGTTCGGCTATTGTCCTCAGCGGCGTGGTCATCCACAGCTCAGGGCCGGGCGGTCGATTTCTGTCAGACCCAACGTCTAGCGTGACCCGCGTGGTGAACAGAAGCTCATCGGCGAAGACGCCTGCGAAGTCGAGTACAGGGGTGGCGGACATGGTGGCAGGACCCGACCGGGACAAAGCTCTCGATCTGGCGTTGGCACAGATCGACAAGCAATTCGGCAAGGGCTCGGTGATGCGGCTGGGAGAGCGGCCGGTCGTGCAGACCGCCGTCATCCCGACCGGCTCCATCGCCCTGGATGTGGCGCTCGGCGTCGGTGGCCTGCCGCGCGGCCGCGTCATCGAGGTCTACGGGCCCGAGTCCAGCGGTAAGACGACAGTGGCCCTGCACGCGGTGGCCAACGCCCAACGAGGCGGCGGCATCGCGGCCTTCATCGACGCCGAGCACGCGCTCGACCCGGAATACGCCCGTGCCCTCGGTGTGGACACGGACGCCCTGCTCGTCTCGCAGCCCGACACGGGTGAGCAGGCACTCGAGATCGCGGACATGCTGATCCGCTCCGGCGCGCTCGACATCATCGTCATCGACTCGGTGGCCGCCCTCGTGCCCCGTGCCGAGATCGAGGGCGAGATGGGCGACAGTCACGTCGGCCTCCAGGCTCGCCTGATGAGCCAGGCGCTGCGGAAGATCACCGGTATCCTCAACAACTCCGGCACGACCGCCATCTTCATCAACCAGCTTCGCGAGAAGATCGGCGTCATGTTCGGCTCTCCCGAAACGACGACCGGTGGCCGCGCGCTGAAGTTCTACTCGTCGGTGCGTCTCGACGTGCGCCGCATCGAGAGCCTCAAGGACGGCACGGACGTGGTCGGCAACCGCACCCGCGTCAAGGTCGTCAAGAACAAGGTCGCTGCGCCGTTCAAGCAGGCCGAGTTCGACATCATGTACGGCAAGGGCATCTCCCGCGAGGGCTCCCTGATCGACGTGGGCGTCGAGCAGAGCATCATTCGCAAGTCCGGCGCCTGGTACACGTACGACGGTGACCAGCTCGGCCAGGGCAAGGAGAAGGCGCGCGAGTTCCTGAAGGAGAACCCGGACGTCGCCGCCGAGATCGAGAAGAAGATCCTCGAAAAGCTCGGCGTCGGCCAGACCACCGGCGACGCGGCGGGCGGCCCGGAGCTTCCGCCGGTCGACTTCTGACCGATCGCCCGCGCACCTGCGGCGTCTCCGTCGCTTGGGCTTGGTGCCCGCGCGCACCTGCCGGGGAGTTGCTCGCCGCACCCCGTCGCGCGGACTTCCGTCACGCCGCATCCCTCATGTCGCACCCGGTCTCACCCGGTCTCACCCGCCGGCGGCACTCGCTCTCCCTCCCTGGCCAGGCGGCCGGGGAGGGCGGGGCGAACTTCCGCAAGGGTGAGGGACTCAGGAACCACCCGTGACTCGAGGTGGCGTCACGCCGTGACCGGCAGGTTGGTTCAGCGTTGAACGCTCTCCGTGCCGTGCATAGGACGCACTCCGCGCCTCGGGTGTGCACCAGGGCGGCATGCCGCCGAGCGTTGGGCGCTGAATGGTGCCTCGCTGGGTGGTGAGACGGCTGGGCATTGGGGCTGGCTTGGCCGGCAACGCCGCCGACGAGGAGGTGGCAACGGGCCTGCGACCGGGTCTTGTCTATCCCATGACGGTGGTGTGTCCCGCCGCCAGCAATCCGACCATGGCGAGGCCCGGGCCGGTGCCGGTGATCAGGCCTTTCGCCAGCGGGAGGGTGTCCTTCGCGAGGGCCAGGACCACCACGGCGACGACCATGGCCGGAGCAAGGAGCACCTCCAAGAAAACGGGCATGATGGCAAACGCGCGTTCTTCACCGTTCCCGGCGGCCGCGGAGGTAAGGAGGACGAGCGCCGCGATGCCCAGATGCGGAGCCACGCCGCCGAGCATCGCGCGGTTGAAACGCCGGCCGGGCTCCGGGTCCGCGCGCCCCGCCCGCAGGGCCATGCCTACCCGCGTCATGTGCCACCGAAGGTTCACGTCCGTCGCCCGATCTCGAGGCTGCACTGACGGCATCCGTAGGCCATCGAATCGGCGGGTACAGCGCCTGGCTGAGCAGAACACCTGCTCCATCTGGGGCCTAACTCCACACGCCTCTGGAGCGTCTGTCGGATCATGATCGGTCCAAAAGCAGAATGGCGGCCAGGGTGAGCGCGGTGGCTGGCTGGGCGGTTGGGTAGTTCGGTGGTGGCTGGCTGGCCGACTGGGCTAGCTCGGCGGTGGCTGGCTGGGCGGTTGGGTAGTCGCTGGCTGGCTGGGCGACTGGGCTAGCTCGGCGTGGCTGGCTGCTGATTGGGCGCTGGCCGCATGCCTCGTCGGCGGTGTTGTCACACCGGGCTGAGACGATGACCGTGAGCGAGCGTAGGAGTGAGGAGGCGCCGACCGATGGTGGGACGACGTGGGGCGCGGTCCGGGCGAGGCTGGGATGCGATCCCTCCCCGCTCTGCCGATGAGGAGTCCTCTGATCGCGGGAGCTCAGCCGGGGGGCGCGCGGCTGCGGCGCGTGCGTCCGGGGGGACAGCTTGGGGCGGCGGCCGTGGGTCTCGAGGCGAGGGTGTGGATCAACCGCCCACGCCGCCGAAGTCGGAGTCCGAGGTGGCTCGCGAGATCTGTCTTCGGCAGCTTTCTGTACGTCCGCGTACCCGTGCCGAACTAGCCAAGGTGCTGGTTCGGAAGGAGATCTCCGAAGAGGTCATCGCCGAGGTTCTCGACCGTTACGACGAGGTCGGCATCATCGACGACGCCGCATTCGCCCGGGCCTGGGTTTCCAGCCGCCACCACGGGCGTGGCCTTGCCCGGCGGGCGTTGGCCAACGAGCTCCGGCGGCGTGGTGTTGACGCCGACGTGGCGACCGAGGCGCTGGAGGTCCTCGATGAGGATGAGGAAGCAGCGACCGCTCGCGTGCTGGTCGACCGCAAGCTTCGCACCGCGACGGGAACACCGGACCAAATCTTTCGTCGCCTGGTCGGAATGCTGGCCCGCAAGGGTTACCCCGCCGGCGTGGCCATCCGTGCCGTCAAGGACGCGCTTGCGGCCAGGGACGCCGAGGCCGCGGAATTCGCCGATCAGATCGACGCGGACGCGTTGGCTGAGCAGGAGGGCGACACCCTTAATTAGTGGCTCTTCACAGTTGAGGGTGTAGTCGCTGGTCCCCGGGTCGGTGCCGAGGTCTTCCTGCGCCGCTCCGCCTTCGGCTGCCGGACGAGGGACAGCGATGCGCAAACGCAGCCGGAGGCCCGATCTTTGTGTCACCGTTCGCCGGGGGACTTCTTCGCGTACCCGCTCAGATCGGTCAACGGCGCACCCGGTAGCGCAGGTGAAGCACCCGGTTGCCCTGAATCACCACGTCAGGATCCTCCAACATGTGCTGCGCGTCGACCGACCCGAAGTAGCGCTTGCCGGACCCGAACACGACGGGTACGACGTCCATGCGCACCTCGTCGACCAGGCCCGCGGCGAGCACCTGGCCCCCGACGTCGCCAGCGGCAACCTCGACTATGCGGTCACCCGCGAGCTCCTGCGCCTTGGCCACGGCTGCCTCGACGCCGTCGACGAAGTGAAACGGCGCCTCGGGGTCCCAGCCCTCGGGTTCCGGCCGGTGCGTCACGACGACCACGTGGTCGATCCCGCTCGGCGGCTTCCCGTCCCAGCCGTCCGTCATGTCGAAGACGTGGCGGCCGGCGATTGTCACCCCGATCTGGTCCCAGTACGGCCGGGTGTAGTCGTAGGACGTCTGCGACACCTTCACGTAGCCGCTCTCGTCCAACGGGACGTCACCGCTGGTCAACCAGTCGAACAGCGGCCCGGGCTGGTCATTCTCGTCCGCGATGAAGCCGTCCACCGACACCGAGCTGTACATGACCACCTTGCCCACAGGGCTCTCCTCTGCTTCGGGGGTGCCTCCAAATTAGCGTGTCGTGAGCTGTCGCTCTTGTAAGACGACGATCGGCGCATCAGCGTCACCGAAGACACTTTGCATTGTGAAGAGCCCAATTGGTCCGCTGGCACTGACGTCAAGCCCATTCGGCGACGTGGGGTCCGCAAGTTGGAGGCATGGTGGTCTCGCGAATGTGAGCGTCGATAAGGGCCGAGTCTTCCGCTTTCCGCTCTGGCCGCCTTTTGCTCCGGTCTCGCGCGGCCTGGCCCCATGGTGCCGGCGCCCTTTCGGCTATGCGGGGGCTGGTCCCAGTCCCTGGACGGCCCGCCATTCCGGACCGGATTGGGCATCCCGGCCGATGAGTCGAAGGGGGGGCCAGACTCGCTGAGGTGCCCGGCTTCCGCTGTAACTGCCGGCTTCGCTGACGGTGTGCCCGACTTCTCGCTGCGGCCGTCTCCCGCTGACGGTCGCCTGGCTCCCGCTGCCGGTCGTCCACCTCCCGCTGCCGGTCGTCCACCTCCCGCTGCCGGTCGCCCAACTCCCGCTGTAGCTGCCAGCTCTCGCTGATCGCGCCCGACGTTCGCTGGCGGTTCTCGCTTCCGTTGTGACTTGCGCCTCCGCTGCGGCGCTGACTTCCGCTTCAGCACCGTGGTTTCCGCGGCCAAGGGCGCTAATTCTGCACGGAGCGTCAACAAGCGATTCAATTCCGTATTCGGCTCGACCCTATTATCGGCCGTGCATAGAGGTGAACCGACCGCTGCCGGTAACCTACCCCTCCGGACTTTGCGCACTTCATTGTCCACTGAAGACTAACCGGTCTGAAGTACGGGGAGGAACATGCGAACCAATCAGCTCGCACGCCACCGTGGCGTGCGTTCGGCGGTACGGCTCGGCGTCATCGTCGGGGCCATCGGCGTAGCCGGTGTTTCGGGCGCCGCCTCTGCTGCCGCCGCCACCACCGAGCTCAATGCTCGTGGCGTGGTGATGCTCACCGATCCCGCCCCCAAGGTGGCCGACGACTCGGTTACCTCCAAGGCCGTCGGGGACGCCGAAGAACCCGGTGACGACACCCCGGGCGGGGGAGGGGGCGGCACCGAACCGGACAATCCCGGTGACGGTGACTCGGGCACGCCCGGTGGCGGCGACTCCGGGACCCCCGGTGGCGGCGACTCGGGCACGCCCGGTGGCGGCGACTCCGGCACCCCTGGTGGCGGCGACTCCGGCACCCCTGGTGGCGGTGGCGGTGACTCGGGTACTCCCGATGGGGAAAACCCGGGCGGCGGAACTCCTGGGGGCGAGACGCCGGGTGAGACGCCCGGTGGCGGCGGCATCCCGAATGTCCCCACCGACCCGTTCACTCCTCCCACCTTCGGTGGGGGCGCGGGGTCCAGCACCGGCAACGGCGGCGGCTCCGGCAACAACGGCGGCGGCTCCGGCAACAATGGCGGTGTCTCTGGCAATTCCGGCAGTGGCGGGGGCGGTGCCTATGCGGGCGGCGTCGGCGGTCTCCCGGTCACCGGGGTGAACGTTGTCAGCGTCGCGGGCGTTGGTGCCGCGATTGCCGCCGGTGGTGTCGGCCTCGTTTTCCTGACGCGGCGTCGCCGCTCCGGGGAAGCGGACGCCTGACCCACCTTTCCCACCTTGTGCCGGTTGGCTGTGCTTTGGCCGTACGGTGGGATGGTTGTCCGAAGATGGACCCGCGACCCTCCTGGGCTGCGGGTCCATTCTTTTCCGCGGGTCTTCGCGGACGTTTGTCGCTCCGGCTGGCCTGGTAGCCTGCCTCGTCGTGACAGACGACTCCCGCGGTGCTCGACCCGAGGCCGCCTCCCCTCGAGGGGAAGCCGGCGCGACCACGCCACCAGGAGGAGACGTCGATCATCCCGAAGTGGCCGTTCCGCGGCAGTACGGCCCGGATCAAGCGGCGGGCACCACCATGCCAGCATCAGGACCGGTAGCGGGCCCGGCGAGTGCGGGCCCCGCCAGCGTCCCTCCGGCGGACGTCCCCGGGTATCCGCAGGACGCCGGTTATGGCCCCGGCGGCGTTGCTTACGGACCGTTTCACGGCAGCCCTCAGGAGGCGTATCCCACCTCCGGCGGTGCCGCTTGGGTTCCTCCGACCTCTGACGCGGGCCCGACAGGATGGTCCGGCCCCGCGACGACTCCGACGTCGGGAGCCGGCGTCGACCAGTACGGTCTCGACGTGGGTGGGCCCGGCCATTTCGGGCCGGGCGCCGCTCAGGGCCAGTTCGGTCTCGACCCGACCCAGGGCCATGCGGCGACCTCCCCCTTCACCGGAAGCCCGACAGCGGGCATCCCCGCTGCGAGCATTCCGACCGCCGGAAGCCCGACCGCCGGAAGCCCGACCGCCGGAAGCCCGACCGCCGGAAGCCCGATCGCAGGCAACCCGATCGAGGAACGACCGGCCCCGGACCGCTTCGGTTTCGAAGCCAATCCCGGCTACGGCAGCGGCCCCCGCATCGTGCCCACCCCCAAACCGCCCCGCAGCCGCTTCGTCATCCCGGCCCTCGCCGGCCTCGTCACGGGCCTCCTGATCTTCGGCACGGGCGGCTGGTACCTCGGCCGCACCACCGCTCCCGCCGCGAAGCCCACCGCGCCCGTGACCGCCGGTCCGACCCCGTCCCCGAGCACCCAGGGGATCTACGAGCAGAACCAGGTGGCGGTCAATCAGCCGAAGTTCGCCGGTCCGCTGGGTACGGTCGCGCAGGGCTGGCTCCCGCATCTGTCCGGTTGCTCCCGCAGCGGTGAGGACAAAGGCCCCGCCCTGAACAAGGGTGAGAAGGCGCGCGTCCGGTGTGAGATGGACGCGATGAGTGTGATCTTCGTCGAGTACGCCACCACCGCCGACCGGGACAAGGCCCGCGTCGCGACCCTTGGGCAGAACGTCGACGCCCGTACGCTCACTCCCGGGGTCGGCGCGGTCGTCGAGCGGGCTACGCCGTCGGGGCGGACCAACGGCAACTACGTCGAGTACGCGTACAAGGTCTCCGGCCGTACCGTATCCGGAATTTGGTGGGACGACTCGTCCACTCCCGTGGCGGCGTACCTGCTCGCGTTCTGGAAGGATGGCGTGGGCGAGAAATGGGAGCCGATGCGCGATGTGTGGGCCCGCTACGCCTGAATCGTCCCTCGGCCCGCCGCGACCGTACGTGAGCAGGGCGGGTGTGGGTCTGTGCCGAACGTCCCATCCGTGGCCGAATCATGAGTCCTTGACCGAACCGGCTCCCGCGACCTAGCCTCGCGTTACATAAGGTTTGCACGACCATCGCAGGCTAAGCGCACAACATAGATCGCATTACTTTTCGGCATCACTTCCGGTTGGGACGGGGCGCCCGGCGACACCATCGCCGCCAGCGCACCACTGTCCCGGCGGTTGCCGTTCCCGGCGAGACCATCGTCGGGTGCGCGCCTCCGCCGGGGAGGGAACGCTCGGACCGCTCTCCGAGGACGACGCCCGGCGACGCCATCGCCGTCGCGGACCATCTCGGGGGACCGGTCGCTTGGCGGCACCGTCGCCGCAGCGGACCACACCCATCGGCGGACGGCTCGGCAGGCGGCGTCATCGTCGTCGGCGTGCCCACCCGCCGGCCGAGGTGAGCCTTACGGCCACCACCAGCTGACGGCGAACCGGCATCGCGGCGAGACCTCGCCGCAACCCGGTAAGACGGCGACGACATCGGCAACGCCGGCACGACGGTCATCGGCGAACACCGCCGGGCGCCGGGGTGCACTCCGCGCCGCGTACCCCCGGCGATCCTGGCCGCCCGGGCGACGGAGGGGCAAGCGGCGGCCGGCACCGAACGCTGCGGGCGGCACGCCGGCGATCGCACGTGCCTGTGGTCGGCATCCCTATACGCACGAAGCGCGCACGCACCCCGTGAGCGCGGGGTGCATCCTGTGGTGGCGCAGGATGGAAACCGGCCCGCAGACCCCTGCGGCGGCGAAGGGAGAAACGGCGAGATGACGGCCCTGGTATGGGTGCTCATGGTGGCGGTCATCATCCTCGCCACCGCGGTCATAGCCGGCCTGATCTTCGGCGCGCGTGCCCTGCGCCGCCTCCAGGAGGTCCGGTCCGCCGAGAGTGAGAACCGCGAGCGCACCCTGCAGCACGCCAAGGCCAAGGTCGACGACGCGAACGCGAAGGCCGCATCCGTACGCGCGGAAGTCGCCGCCGCCAAGGCCGAGGCGACCGCCGCCCGGGCCGAGGCGCGGCGGGTTCTCGAGTCCGCGCACGAGGAAGCCGACACGATTCTCGAGCACGCGCACCGCCAGGCCGAGTCCGACGCCGAGCAGGTCCGCACGGCCGCCCGCCGCAGCGGCGAGCGGGAGGTGGCGCTGCTCAACACCACGGCCAAGGAGCACGCCGCCGAGGTGGAGCGGCGGGCCGCCCGGATCGACGAGCGCGAACGCCTGCACGCCGAGGAGGTCGAGCGGCTGGTGGAGCGGGAGCGGCGACTGGCCGCCATCGACACCGACCTGTCCGGCCGGGAGGCCGCCCTCGGCGAGCGCGAGGCCGCCATCGCCGACGCCGAGGAGCAGCACCGCCAGGAGCTGGAGCGGATCGCGAGCCTGAGCGCCGAGCAGGCCCGGGCCGAACTGATCGAGAACATCGAGAGTCAGGCCAAGCGGGAGGCCGCGATCCTCGTCCGCGACATCGAGACGGACGCGAAGCGCACCGCCGACACCCGCGCCAGGCACATCGTCGTGGACGCGATCCAGCGCATCGCCAGCGAGCAGACCGCGGAGAGCGTCGTCAGCGTGCTGCACCTGCCGAGCGACGAGATGAAGGGCCGCATCATCGGCCGCGAGGGCCGCAACATCCGGGCGTTCGAGTCGACCACCGGCGTCAACCTGATCATCGACGACACTCCCGAGGCGGTGCTGCTCTCCTGCTTCGACCCGGTCCGCCGCGAGGTCGGCCGCCTGACGCTGGAAAAGCTGGTGCTCGACGGCCGCATCCATCCGCACCGCATCGAGGAAGTCTTCGAAAGCGCGAAGAACGAGGTGGACCGCCTCTGCGAGCGCGCCGCCGAGGAAGCCCTGGTGGACGTCGGCATCACCGACATCCACCCCGAGTTGGCGACGCTCCTGGGCCGGCTGCGCTACCGCACCAGCTACGGGCAGAACGTGCTCAAGCACCTGGTGGAGACCGCCCACATCGCCGGCATCATGGCCGCCGAACTGGGCCTGGACGTGCCGACGATGAAACGTTCCGCGTTCCTGCACGACATCGGCAAGGCGCTCACGCACGAGGTCGAGGGCAGCCACGCGCTGATCGGCGCGGACCTGGCCCGCAAGTACGGCGAGTCCGAGGACGTCGTCCACGCGATCGAGGCCCACCACAACGAGGTGCCGCCGCAGACCGTCGAGGCCGTACTCACCCAGGCCGCGGACGCCTGTTCCGGCGGTCGCCCGGGCGCGCGTCGGGAGAGCCTGGAGGCGTACGTCAAGCGGCTGGAGCGCATCGAGGAGATCGCCGGCGGCAAGGCGGGCGTCGACAAGGTCTTCGCCATGCAGGCGGGCCGCGAGATCCGCGTCATGGTCCGCCCCGAGGACGTGGACGACATCGCCGCCGCCGTCCTGGCGCGCGACGTCGCCAAGCAGATCGAGGAGGAACTGACCTATCCCGGCCAGATCCGGGTCACGGTCGTTCGCGAGTCGCGGGTCACCGAGTTGGCCCGCTGAGGATCAAGTTCAAGATCTGGATGTCGTAGCGGGGTGGTGGGTACAGACCGCTGCTCACGCCGAGGGCCGGGGCGCTCCGAGCAGGGCGCGGGGCGCCCAGAACGCTCGGACCACCCCGGCGACGTGCGTAAGTGGCTGAGCTCAAACCCTCAAACCCCGCGACGCGCCCACGCCGCCACCGGATAACCGGCAGCGGCGTGGAGAGGCCCCGGCCACTCAGCCCTGCGGTTCGCCCATTCCGGCGCCGCCGTCGATGGTGGAGATGGCGGCGGCGTTGTCCGTGCCGTCGACGACGGCGACGATCCGCGGGGCTTTGCCGCTGCGCCGGGTCCGACGCTCCAGCACGCCCGCGAAGAACGTCAGCGACGCGTTCAGCAGGATGTAGATGATCGCCGCGACGATGGCCGCGGCCACGATGTTGCCCTTGTTGGCGCTGAGGGTGTTGACGCCGAGCTGGAGCAGTTCGGTGTAGCCGATGATGTAACCCAGCGCCGTGTCCTTCACCAGGACGACGAGCTGGCTCACGATCACCGGCAGCATCGCGCGCGCCGCCTGCGGCATGAGGATCGCGGACATCACCTGGCTCTTGCGCAGGCCGATCGCGTATCCGGCCTCGCTCTGACCGCGGGGCACCGAGTGGATGCCCGCCCGGAACGCCTCTGCCAGCACGGAGCCGTTGTAGAGGGTGAGACCCGCGACGACCGCCCAGAACGGCGGCATCGGTTCCTCGGTGATGAACGGGATGCCGTAGAAGATGAAGAAGATCATGAGCAGCAGCGGTACGGAGCGGAAGAACTCCACCACCGCGCCGGCCGGAATGCTGATCCACCAGTGGTCCGAGAGCCGCCCCACGGAGAAGATCAGGCCGAAGACCAGCGACAGCACCATGGCGACCGCGGCGGCACTGACCGTTCCCCACAGGCCCGGCAGAATGTAGTCGGTCCAGGTGGAGCTCTCGAGAAAGGGCTTCCAGAGCGGTCCGGCCCACAGGCCCTTGTCGTCGAACTTGCGGTAGATCCACCACAGCAGCCCGACGAGGGCGATGCCGAAGAGGACGGTGAGCGCCGTGTTGCGGGCTCTCGCCCGCGGGCCGGGGTGGTCGTAGAGGACAGCGTCGGTGTTGCTGCTCACCGCTTCACCGCCAGTCGGTTGGCCAGCCAGCCGAAGAGGTAGCCGGTGGGGATCAGGACGGCGGCGAAGGTGCCGGCGAACACGAGGAAGATCTGAATGACCGCACCCTCGTTTTCGTTGATCAGTTGCTTCATCGCGTTCGACGACTCCATCAGGCCGATCGTGCCGACGATCGTGGAGTTCTTCGCCAGCGCGATGAAGACGCTGCCCAGCGGGGCGATCACGGCCCGCCCGGCCTGCGGCAGGACGATCATTCGCAGGGTCTGGAAGAACGACATGCCGATGGCGCGGGCTGCCTCGGCCTGCCCGGCCGACACCGTGTTGATGCCGGAGCGGATCGCCTCGCACACGAAGGCCGCGGTGTAGACGGACAAGCCGACCACACCGAGCCAGAAGATGTTGGGGTCGATGTCGTCGGAGAATTCCAGTCCGAGCGCCGAGTGCAGGCCGAAGAAGCAGAAGAAGACGATCAGCGTCAGCGGCGTGTTCCGGAAGATGTTGACCCACGCGGTGCCGAAGCCACGCAGCACCGGGATCGGCGACACGCGCATCGCGGCCAGCACGACGCCGAGCACCACGGAGCCGACGGTGGCCGACGCGGTGAGTTTCAGGATCCAGAGGAACCCGGTGACGTACGTGTCGATGTTGGTGGGATCGGAGAAGACGTCCATCACCCTCGCTTCCTCGCGACGCCGAAGGAACAGAACCGGCACCGCGGGGGCGCGATGCCGTAGAACAGCGGGCAACGCGGGGAAGCGATGCCGAGGTACAGCGGGCAACAGCGGGCGGGGCCGGCAGTCACACCGGCCCCGCCCGCGTCGCGGTTACTCAGGCGCAGTTCGTCAGCTTGGCGACGTCCAGCGTCGGTGCGGCCTGGCCGCTCTTGCCGAGCGTCTTGTCCCAGGCGGCCTTGTACGAGCCGTCGGTCACCGAGGCCTTCAGGATCTCGTTGATCTTCTTGCAGCCCTCGGAGTCGGTCTTCTTCAGACCGATGCCGTACGGCTCCTCGCTGAACTTCTTGCCGACCACCTTGAACTTGCCGACGTACTGCTCCTGGGAGGCGTAGCCGGCCAGGATGATGTCGTCGGTGGTGACCGCGTCCACGGAGCCGTCGGAGAGCGCCTGCACGCACTTCGAGTACGAGTCGAACTGCTGGAGCTTGGCGTCCTTGTACTCGGTCTGGATCCGCTTGGCCGGCGTGGAGCCGGACACCGAGCAGACCTTCTTGCCGGCCAGCGCCTCGGGGCCGGTGATCGTCGACGCGGTGGGCACCAGCAGGTCCTGACCGGCCACGAAGTACGGACCGCCGAAGTTGACGACCTTCTTGCGGTCTTCGTTGATCGTGTACGTCGCTACGACGATGTCGACCTGACCCTGCTGGATGAACGGCTCGCGGTTGGACGACACCGTGGTCTTGAATTCGATGCCGGTCTCCGGCACGCCCAGGCCCTTGGCGATGATCTTCGCGATCTCGACGTCGAAACCGGTGTAGGCGCCACCGGTCTGCAGGCCGAGACCGGGCTGGTCCGCCTTGGTGCCGACGACGAGCTTCTTGTCGCTGCTCGCCTTACCCACGATGCCGCTGGCCTTACCCGAACCGCTGTCGTCGCCACCGCCGCACGCTGCCGCGGCCATTGCCAGGGCGAAGACCCCGGCCACGGCCGTCAATCGGGTGATGCGCATCGTCACGTTCCTCCTACTGGGAGTACCTCAGAATGGGTGTCCGTCAAGGACGTATCAGTGTGTCAGGATCTTCGAGAGGAAGTCTTTGGCGCGCTCAGTCTTCGGATTCTCGAAGAAGTCGGCCGGGGTGGACTGCTCGACGAGCTGTCCGTCGGCCATGAAGACGACCCGGTCCGCCGCGTGGCGGGCGAAGCCCATCTCGTGGGTCACCACGACCATGGTCATGCCCTCCTTGGCGAGCGACGTCATGACGTCGAGGACCTCGCCGACCATCTCGGGGTCGAGGGCGCTCGTCGGCTCGTCGAAGAGCAGGGCCTTGGGCTGCATGGCCAGGGCGCGTGCGATCGCGACCCGCTGCTGCTGGCCGCCCGACAGCTGGGCCGGAAACTTCTCCGCCTGGCTGGCGATGCCGACCCGGTCCAGCAGCTTCATCGCGCGCTCGCGGACGATCGCGCTGTTTTCGCGCCGCACCTTGATCGGGCCCAGCATGACGTTCTGCAGGATCGTCTTGTGCGCGAAGAGGTTGAAGGACTGGAAGACCATCCCCACCTCGCTGCGCAGCTTGGCGAGGGCCTTGCCCTCGGCGGGCAACTCCTGGCCGTCGAAGGTGATCGTGCCGGAGTTGATCGGCTCGAGGCGATTGATCGCACGGCACAGCGTCGACTTCCCCGATCCCGAGGGTCCGATCACGACGACGACCTCACCGCGATCCACGGAGAGGCTGACATCCTGCAGGACGTGCAACGGGCCGAAGTATTTGTTGACGTGCTCGAGGACGATGAGAGGCTCACTCGTCGTCACCGTCTGACCACCGTCCCGTCGTTGGGTTCACTCGGATGGGGCCACTCTAGGGGGGCGGGGGTATCGGATCGCGCCGAGAATGGTCACGGAGCAGTAACACCGGCGGCATATGCGTCGAAAGGGTGTCCAGGATGAAGGGTATGGCAGACGCCGATGGGACAGATGGCCTCTGGAATTGGTGCGCTCGGGCAACCCTGGAGGCCCAGCATGTCCGACATGCCATATCGGGTGCCCTCCAGCGGCCGGTGACGACCCTGGATGCCCCGGCCGAGGGTGCGGTGCTGTGTGACGTCTGGCACGTCGGCGGCGATTTCCCCACGATGATCGACTGCTACCTCGTGCCCGGCGGGCTCCCCGAGGCGACGATCGCCAGCGCCGCGGCGGTCCGGCTCGGCGCCGACCTCCTGCTGCCGGACGACACCCTCAACCCGACCAGGTACGTCCTGGCCGAGCCCGACGGGACGCTGCGGGCCGTGCACGTCGACGAGACCGAGACCGACGACGGTACGGAGCGACGCCATCTGCGCCCCTGCACCGGCGCCGACCCGGCGTGCGCGGCCGGCCCCGGCTGCTCCCGCTCGCACTGGAAGCCGCAGCCGTCACCGGGGCGACCCGCAGCCGCGTAGGCGCCGGCGCCGCGGGGGACTACCCTGGTCCATTGCCATGACTGAGACTTCGCAGAGCGCCGGGCCCCGCACCTACGACGTGCGCACGTACGGCTGCCAGATGAACGTGCACGACAGTGAGCGCATCTCCGGGCTGATGGAGGACGCGGGTTACGTCCGTGCCGCCGACGCCGACGCGGCGGACGTCGTGGTCTTCAACACCTGCGCGGTCCGCGAGAACGCCGACAACCGCCTCTACGGCAACCTCGGCCACCTGCGTCCGACGAAGCTCAAGCATCCCGGCATGCAGATCGCCGTCGGCGGCTGCCTGGCCCAGAAGGACCGCGGCGACATCGTCAAGCGCGCGCCCTGGGTCGACGTCGTCTTCGGCACGCACAACATCGGTTCCCTGCCCGCGCTGCTCGAGCGCGCCCGGCACAACCAGGAGGCCGAGGTCGAGATCCTCGAGTCGCTCGAGGTCTTCCCCTCGACCCTGCCCACCAAGCGCGAGTCGACCTACGCCGGCTGGGTCTCGATCTCGGTCGGCTGCAACAACACGTGCACCTTCTGCATCGTGCCGTCGCTGCGCGGCAAGGAGAAGGACCGCCGGCCGGGCGAGATCCTGGCCGAGGTGGAGGCGCTGGCCCGCGAGGGCGTCCTCGAGGTCACCCTGCTCGGTCAGAACGTCAACTCCTACGGCGCCGAGTTCGGCGACCGGCTCGCCTTCGGCAAGCTGCTGCGCGCCTGCGGCGAGATCGACGGCCTGGAGCGGGTCCGCTTCACCAGCCCGCACCCGAAGGACTTCACCGACGACGTGATCGCGGCGATGGCCGAGACCCCGAACGTCTGCCACTCGCTGCACATGCCCCTGCAGTCCGGCTCCGACCGGGTGCTCAAGGCGATGCGCCGCAGCTACCGCTCGGAGAAGTTCCTCGGCATCATCGACAAGGTCCGGGCCGCGATGCCGGACGCCGCGATCACGACGGACATCATCGTCGGCTTCCCGGGCGAGACCGAGGAGGACTTCGCGCAGACCCTCGAGGTGGTCCGGCGGGCCCGCTTCTCCAGCGCCTTCACCTTCCAGTACTCGAAGCGTCCGGGCACGCCCGCCGCGACGATGGACGAGCAACTGCCGAAGCAGGTCGTCCAGGAGCGCTACGAGCGGCTGATCGCGACGCTGGAGGACATCACCTGGGCCGAGAACAAGCGCCTGGTGGGGGAGAAGGTCGAGGTCCTGGTCGCGGTCGGCGAGGGCCGCAAGGACGAGCGTACGGGCCGGATGAGCGGCCGGGCCCGCGACGGCCGCCTGGTGCACTTCGCCACCGGAGGCATCACTCCGCGCCCCGGCGACGTGGTCGAGACCGTGGTCACCTACGCGGCGCCGCATCACCTCAACGCCGACGGCGACCCGCAGAGCCATCGGCGCACCCGGGCGGGCGACGCGTACGAGGCCGGCCGCACCCCGCGCCTGCCCGGCGTGGCGTTGGGCCTGCCGACCGTCGGCGTCCCGGCGCCCCTTCCCGCGGCCACCGGCGGCTGCTCGCGGTAGGAGACCCTCAACTCGGTTCCCGCGCGGCCGATGGACCCCCTGTGTCCTCTCGTGGGTATGCCGTGGCGTCCTTCGGCCTCATCGCGGCGTACTGCGCGTTCCCGGCGGATCTGCGGTGGCTGCCGTACCTGCTGGCGACCTTCGCGGCCGTCCCGGCGGTGGCGATCGGACTGCGCCGCAGCCCGGCGGGCACGCGGCTACCGTGGTGGCTGCTGCTCATCGCGGTCGGCTTCCTCAACGCGGGCAACCTGAACTGGGCCTGGTTCGTCTATGTCCCGCCGGAGCCGATCCGCGGCCACCTGGCCTCGGCGGCGCTCTACGCCCTCGGATATCTCTTCCTGCTCGGCGACGCGGTCATGATCGTGCTGCGCCGCGGCCGCCGGGACCTGGGCGGGGTCATCGACGCGGCGATCACGTCGCTCGCCCTCGGCGGCGTGCTGTGGGACGTCGTCTTCCTGCCGTTCCACCAGGCCGCGAACGTGCCGGCGGTCGAGCAGGGCTTCCTGTTCACCGACGTCTTCGTCATGATGGGCATCCTCGGCGCCCTGCTGCGGGTCGCCCTGGTCGACCGGCATCTCGTCGCCGTCTGGCTGCTCGCCGCCGGCCTCGCCACCTGCGTGCTCGCGAACGTCGTCTCGGTGGTCACGGCGGACCCGGTCACCGGCGCGCTGCCCGACTGGACGAACGTGCCCTTCCTGCTCGGGTACGTGTGCCTCGGCGCCGCCGCCCTCCACCCCTCCGCGGTGCTGATCACCGAGCCGGGTCCCGCGCCCGCGGACGACCTGACGGCGGGTCGGCTGATGTTCCTCGGCCTGATGATGGCCCTGATCCCGGTGGTCGGCGGCGGCCGGGCCATGCTGGGTCTCGCGGTCGACGGAGTCCTGATCGCCGTCGGGTCCGCGGTGCTGGTGCCCCTTGTCATGCTGCGCGTCGGACGCCTGGCGGCACAGCGCCGCCGGGCCGAGCAGGCGCTGGTGCGCCTCGCCACCGTGGACCTGCTGACCGGGCTGCCGAACCGGGCGGCCTGCCTGGAGCGGCTCGCCACCGAGCTCGCCACCGACCCCGGCCGGCAGGCGGTGCTCTTCTGCGACCTGGACGGCTTCAAGCCGGTCAACGACCGCCTGGGCCACGCCGCCGGGGACGCGTTGCTGGTCGCGGTCGGCGCACGGCTGCGGGGCGCGGTCCGCGAGACCGACCTGGTGAGCCGCTTCGGCGGCGACGAGTTCGTGGTCATCTGTCACGGCGACGACCCCCGCGCCGCCGTCGAGGCGGTCTGCGAGCGGATCCGCGCGGCGGTCCGCGAACCCATCGGGATCGCCGGCGACCAGGTGCGGGTCGGGCTCAGCGTGGGCGTCGCCTTCGCCGGCCCGGGCGCCACGACCGACGACCTGATCAACCGCGCCGACCTGGCGATGTATCAGGCCAAGCAGTCGAAGGCGCTGGGCGAGCTCAGCCTCGCCCACGCCTGAGAACCGCTGACCGCGCCCAAACGCGGCCGGCCCCGCGCCCAAACGCGGCCGGCCCCGCGCCCAAACGCGGCCGGCCCCGCGCCGAAGCGCGGGGCCGGGCCTGGGAGCGGTCGCTCAGTTGGCCTGCTCGGCCAGGGCCAGGAACTGCTTCTTCGACGCGAGGGCCTGCTCGGCCTCCTTGATGCGACGGCTGTCACCGGCCGCCTGGGCCCGGGCCAGCCGCTGCTCCGCCTCCGCCACCTGCTCACGCATCTGCCGCAGCAGCGGGTTGTCCTGCGGGGTGGTCTTGCGCCACGCCGAGTCCATCGCGACCCGGATGCGCTCCTCGGCCGCGCGCCAACGCCGGTCGAGGGAGGCGGTCGACTCGCGGGGCACGCGGCCCGCGTCGTGCCAGCCGGCCTGGGCGTCGCGCAGCTTGTTCTGCGCGGCGCGCGGGTCCGCGTCGACGTCGATCGCCTCGAGCTCGGCGAGGATGGCCTGCTTCTTCTCGAGGTTGCCCTTGTACTCCGCGTCGCGGGCCGAGAACACCTCGCTGCGGCGGCTGAAGAACGCGTCCTGAGCGGCGCGGAAGCGTTCCCAGAGGCGCTGCTCGGCCTCCTTGGCGGCGCGCGGCGCGGCCTTCCACTCGCTCATCAGCTCCTTGAGCCGGGCCGCGGTCGGGCCCCACTCGGTGGACTCGGCGAGCGTCTCCGCCTCCGTGACCAGCTCCTCCTTGGCGGTCTGCGCCTGCTTGCGCTGGCCGTCGAGGGTGGCGAAGTGCGCGCCGCGGCGGCGGGTGAAGCCGTCCCGGGCGGCGGCGAAGCGCTTCCACAGCTCGCCGTCGGTCTTCTTGTCGACGCCGCGGATCGTCTTCCACTCGTCGAGGATCTCCTTGAGCCGGTCGCCCGCGCTCTTCCAGCCGGTCGCCTCCGCGGCGATCGTCTCGGCCTCCTCGACCAGGGCGGTCTTGCGCGCGAGCGCCTCGGTCCGGGCCACCTCGCGGGCGGCCTTGGCCTCGCCGGCCTTCTCGTCGGCGATCGCGGTCAGCCGGTCCAGGCGGGCGGCCAGCCCGTCGATGTCGCCGACGACGTGTGCCTCGTCGAGGGTGGCCCGCAGGCGCTTGATGCTGGTCAGCGAGTGCGACGCGTCGGCCGCGCCGGACTTCAACCGGGCCTCCACGAGCTCGACCTCGGTGACCAGGTCCGCGAACCGGCGGGCGAAGTGGGCCAGGCCCTCCTCGGGCGTGCCCGCCTGCCATGAGCCGACCACCCGGTCGCCCTCGGCCGTCTTCACATACACGGTGCCGTCGGCATCCACGCGCCCGAAGGTCGTCCAGTCAATCATGAGCCCATCCTCGTTCTCCCGGCGTCGCGAGCCTCGCTGCCCGTGACCGCCGCCATAGCGCAGCCGAATGCCATCTTTCCATCGGCATTCTTTCTCGCGCATTGTCACAGGTCCAACCCGGTTCCGGGGAAGCGCCCACCGATGACCGTGACCAGCCCGTTACGGTGGCTCCGTGCCATTGCTCCCGCCCCCCGGAGTTGTCGCCGTCGTCGGGCCGACCGCGGCCGGTAAGACAGCCCTCAGCCTCGCCCTCGCCCACGCCCTCGGCGGCGAGGTGGTGAACGCCGATTCGATGCAGCTCTATCGCGGCATGGACGTCGGTACGGCCAAACTCCCTGCCGGGGACCGGGAAGGCGTCCCGCACCACGTCCTCGACCTCTGGGACGTCACCTTCCCGGCGAGCGTCGCGGAGTACCAGCGGGCCGCCCGGACGGCCGTCGAGGAGATCGCCGCGCGGGGCCGCGTACCCATCGTGGTGGGGGGTTCGGGGTTGTACATCCGGGCGGTGCTGGAGGACTTCGCTTTTCCCGGCACGGATCCCGATATTCGGGAACGGCTCGAGGCTGAGCTCGCGCGGGACGGCTCCGCGCGGCTGCACGAGCGGCTGCGCGCGGCCGACCCGGCCGCCGCCGCGAGGATCCTGGAGTCCAACGGGCGGCGCGTCGTGCGGGCCCTAGAGGTCATCGAGATGACGGGCGCTCCCTTCACCGCGGCCCTGCCGGAACCGACGCCCTACTACGACAGCGTGCAGATCGGCGTCGACCGCGACACCGAGGAGCTCGACCGGCGGATCGCCGAGCGGGTCGACCTCATGTGGGCCTCCGGCCTGCTGGACGAGGTACGCCGGCTGGACGGCCAAGGCCTCCGCGAGGGACGCACGGCGAGCCGCGCCCTCGGATACCAGCAGGCCCTCGCGCAGCTCGACGGCGAGCTGACCGAGGAGGAGGCCAAGGCCGACACGGTGCGGGGAACCCGCCGTTTCGTCCGCCGCCAGCGCTCCTGGTTCCGCCGGGACCCGCGGATCACCTGGTTCGACGGCGCGTCGCAGTCCCTGACGGTGGACGCGTTGGCGGCCTGCTCAGCGGCTGCGCGATGATGGACCGCGTGTTGTTCACCAAGGGCCATGGCACCGGCAACGACTTCGTCATCCTCCCCGACCCCGACGGGGGGCTCGACCTGACGGCGTCGCTCGTCGCGGCGCTCTGCGACCGCCACCGCGGCCTCGGCGCCGACGGCGTCCTGCGGGTCGTGCGCAGCGCCAAGCACCCGCACGGCGCCGCACACGCGGCCGAGGCCGAATGGTTCATGGATTACTGGAACGCCGACGGCTCGTCCGCCGAGATGTGCGGCAACGGGGTGCGGGTCTTCACCCGCTATCTGATCAGCCAGGACCTCGCGACGGCCGGCCCCGAGGGCCTGCCGGTCGCGACGCGAGCCGGCGTCGTGCACGCGGTCGTCGGCGACCCACTCATCTCCGTCCACATGGGCACCCCCCGGGTGTACGCCGCCAGCACCGCGACCGTGGGTCCGCTGACCGTGCCCGGGCTGGCCGTGGACTGCGGCAACCCGCACCTGGTCAGCGCCCTGCACGACGGCGTGGATCTCTCATCCCTGGACCTGACCAGGGCGCCGGGCCACGACACCGCCCTCTTTCCCGAGGGCGTCAACGTCGAGTTCACCACCCCCGGCGTGCCCGTCGACGGCGCCGACCTGCACGTCCACATGCGCGTCCACGAGCGGGGCTCCGGGGAGACCCACTCGTGCGGCTCGGGCGCCCTCGCGGTCGGCGCGGTGGCACTGCGCGACGCGGGCCGCGAGACCGGCGTCGTCGCGGTCGACGTCCCGGGCGGCCGGCTCCTCGTGACCGCCGACGACCGGGGACGGTGGTGGCTGGCGGGACCGGCGGTGCTGGTGGCCACCGGCGAGGTCGACGTGGCGGCCCTGTGATGGCGGCGCTGCACCGGGTCGCGCACCGCGGCTACTCCGCCGTCGCGCCCGAGAACACCCTTCCGGCCCTCGCCGCGGGAGTCCTCGCCGGGGCGACCTTCATCGAGTTCGACGTCCGCACCACCGCGGACGGCGTGCCGGTGGTCATCCACGACCGCACGGTCGACCGCACCACGGACGGCTCCGGCAAGGTCTGGGAGCTCACCCTCGACGAGATCACCCGGCTGGACGCCGGTTCCTGGTTCTCCCCGGCGTACGCGGGAACGGGCGTGCCCCGGCTGGACCAGGCGCTGGCGCTGCTGCGTCCGGACGCCGTCCTCGCGGACCCGGCGGACGACGCGGGCGTCACCCCGGCGGTCGCCCCGCGCGTCGAGCTGCTGCTGGAGATCAAGCCGCCGGCCACGCTGGAGCAGGTAAAGATCATCGTGGGGCAGGTCGCCGACGCGGGACTGCTCGGCCGTACGGTCATGCAGAGCTTCGACCCGGCCATCGTGCGCCTCATCGCCGAGGCCGCCCCCGACGTACGGCGTGGTCTGCTCCGCGACGGATTCGACACCGCGCAGCTCGAGGTCGCCGCGGAACTCGGCGTCGCCTACTGCAATCCGTCCATGAACGCCGTACTCGGCTCCCCGGAGACCGTCGCGGCCCTCGCGGAGGCCCAGGTGGCGGTCATGCCGTGGACGGCCAACGACCTGACGCTCTGGCCCGACCTGGTCCGCGCCGGAGTGGCCGGCTTGATCACCGACCACGCCGGAGAACTCACCGGCTGGGCGCATGAGCGCTCGCCCGCCGCCGTCTTGTAGGCCGTGGCGCGGCGATACGGTGGCCCGGAACGACGTTTGGGCTAGGTAAAATCTCAGGAACCGGTGGTCGCAGCCAGCCTGAGCCATCGCGGCGGACCTACGATCGTCGACCATGACGCACCCGTGGAGCCCGCCGCCGGGTGGCGGCCGTCCTGACATCCGGCCGGTTCCGGCCCCATCGGCCGGGCCGCACCAGCCGGCGCACCCGGTGGCCTCGCCCAACCCCGGCCCCAACCCCGGCCCCGGTTTCGGCCCCAACCCCGGCCCCGGTTTCGGCCCCAACCTCGGTCCCGGTTTCGGTCCCGGTCACCCGTGGCCCGGCCAGCCCGGCGGTCCGCCGCCCGGATACCTCGTGCCCGTGCCGCGCCCGCCGAAGCCGTTCAGCGTGCGCGTGGCGATGATCCTGACCTGGGTCGGGCTCGCCCTCTCGGGATTGCTGACCGTAGCCGTGATGGTCTACCTCTGGATCGTGCGGGCAGAGCTGAGCACCGGCGATGGCTGGGTCGCGTACATTCCCAGCCTGCTCACCGTGCTGCTGGTCGTCGTGCCGATCAACTGGTTGCTTCCCGCCGTCGGCATCATGATCAACGCCGTCAAAGCCGGGCGCGGCAAGAACTCCGCCCGGGTGGCGCTCGTCTGCCTGCTGGGGTACTGCGTGTTGACCCAGGGAGGCGTTTTCCTCAATGGGCTCTTCTCCGGGGCTGAGGCCCTTGCCTCCTCGGCCGGCGCTGACTACGACTGGGACCTGATGTCGGGGCTGCCGGTGGTCTTCGTCGCGGTGCAGGGGATCTGCGTCCTGCTCGCGCTCGGGATCGGGATCCTCCTGCTGGTGCCGGCCACCAACCGGTACTTCTCCCCGGGGCCCGGCAAGCGCTTCCTCCCGGAGGCCTAGTCCTGCCTCGAGGCTCCGCCGACCCGTCTTCGACCCGCGCCGCCGGCTGTCCCTGGCCCGTCTGCGGCCTGCCGGCCCGGCGTCTGCGGCCTGCCGGCCCGGCGTCTGCGGCCTGCCGGCCCGGCGTCTGCGGCCTGCCGGCTCGGTCTCTGCGGCCCGCCGGCCCGGCGCGTCTCCGGCTCGGGCGCGACCGACTTCCTCGACAGCGCCCGCGGCTCGTCGGATGTGCGCGGCGCGGCCCAAGGCACGTCCGACGAGCGCGTGAGCGTCAGAACATCTCTTCGGGAGCCTCGTCCAGCTCGGTGTGAGGCGCCGCGGCCGCCGGGTGTGCCGGCGTGCCCTTGACCGTGGCGCGGATGGCGGCCGCGACCGCCGGTGTGACCCGCGCGTCGAAGACGCTGGGGATGATCACCGTCGGGTTGATCTTGTCCTCGCCGACCACGTTGGCGATGGCCATCGCCGCCGCCAGCGCCATCTCCTCGGTGAACTCCTGGGCGCTCACGTCGAGCATGCCGCGGAACACGCCGGGGAACGCCAGGACGTTGTTGATCTGGTTGGGCTGGTCGGAGCGGCCGGTCGCGACCACGGCGGCGTGCTGGCGGGCCTCCCGCGGGTCCACCTCGGGATCCGGGTTGGCCAGCGCGAAGACGATCGACTTGTCGGCCATCTTGGCGATGTCGTCACCGGTCAGCAGGTTGGGGGCGCTGACCCCGATGAAGACGTCCGCTCCGGCGATCGCGCCCGGCAGGTCGCCCGAGTAGTTGTCGCGGTTCGTGTGCTCGGCGAGCCACTGCCAGGTCGGCGTCAGGTCGTCCATGCCGCGGTGCAGGGCGCCCCTGCGGTCGTACGCGATGATGTCGCCCACGCCCTGGCGCAGCAGCAGCTTCATGATCGCCGTACCCGCGGCCCCCGCGCCGGAGACGACGACCTTGACGTCCGCGAGGTTCTTGCCGACGACCCGCAGCGCGTTCGTCAGCGCGGCCAGCACGCAGATCGCCGTACCGTGCTGGTCGTCGTGGAAGACCGGGATGTCCAGCAGCTCGCGCAGCCGCATCTCGATCTCGAAGCAGCGCGGCGCGGCGATGTCCTCCAGATTGATGCCGCCGTACGCCGGAGCGATCGCCCGGACGATGTTGACGATCTCGTCGGTGTCCTGCGTGTCGAGCACCACCGGCCAGGCGTCCACCCCGCCGAACCGTTTGAAGAGCGCGGCCTTGCCCTCCATGACCGGCATCGCCGCCGCCGGGCCGATGTTGCCCAGCCCGAGCACCGCCGAGCCGTCGCTGACCACCGCGACCGTGTTGCGCTTGATGGTCAGCCGGCGCGCGTCGGCCGGGTTCTCCGCGATGGCCATGCAGACCCGCGCCACGCCCGGCGTGTAGGCCCGGGACAGCTCGTCACGGTTGCGCAGCGCGACCTTCGACGACACCTCGATCTTGCCGCCCAGATGCAGCAGGAACGTACGGTCGGAGACCTTGCGGACGTCCACGCCGTCCTGTTCCTCCAGGTTCTTGACGACCTGGTCGGCGTGGGTGGAATCGGCGGTGTCGCAGGTGAGGTCGACGAGGACGCGGGTGGGGTCGGAGTCCACCACGTCGAGCGCCGTCACGATCGCGCCCGCCTCACCCACACAGGTGGTGAGCCGGCCGATGGACGAGGCGTCGGCGGTCACGGCGATCCGGATCGTGATCGAGAATCCTGCGCTCGGCAGGCGGGTGGTCACCACGGAAGTCCCTCCGTTGTCAGCGGGTGAATGTTCATATTCTCCCGCTTGAGGGAATGCCGGTGGACATCGCGGTGGTTACTGGTGAGTCAGACACTCTGCGACAACGCCCCGCCGCGTTATGTGGATGCGCCCGGTACCCCCGGCGTGCCACGATCGGGCGGAGGAGGTCACCTTTTGCGAACCGAGCTTTTCGAACCCGACGCCACCACCGGTGAACTGGAGCTGGAGGAGAGGCACTCGCTGCGGCGGGTCGCCGGGCTCTCCACCGAGCTCACCGACGTTACCGAGGTCGAGTACAGGCAGCTGCGGCTCGAGCGCGTGGTCCTGGTCGGCGTCTGGACCGGGGGCTCCATCTCCGACGCGGAGAACTCGCTGGCCGAGCTCGCCGCACTGGCCGAGACGGCCGGCTCCCAGGTGCTCGAGGGCCTCATCCAGCGCCGTTCCCGCCCCGACTCGGCCACCTTCATCGGCCGCGGCAAGGTGGAGGAGCTGCGCGACGTAGTCATCTCCACGGGCGCCGACACCGTCATCTGCGACGGCGAGCTGTCCCCGTCCCAGCTGCGCAACCTCGAGCAGCAGACGAAGGTCAAGGTCGTCGACCGGACGGCGCTGATCCTCGACATCTTCGCCCAGCACGCGAAGAGCAAGGAAGGTAAGGCGCAGGTCGAGCTGGCCCAGCTGCAATACCTGCTCCCGCGACTGCGCGGCTGGGGTGACTCGCTCTCCCGGCAGGGCGGTGGAGCCGGCGGCGGTTCCGGCGGCGGCGTGGGCACGCGTGGTCCCGGTGAGACGAAGCTGGAAACCGACCGGCGCCGGATCAACCATCGCATCGCCAAGCTGCGTCGTGAGATCAAGGCCATGCGCACCGTACGCCAGACGAAGCGTTCGCGCCGCGTCAGCAACGGCGTGCCGGCCGTGGCCATCGCCGGCTACACCAACGCCGGCAAGTCCAGCTTGCTCAACCGCCTCACCTCGGCGGGTGTCCTGGTGGAGGACGCGCTGTTCGCCACCCTCGACCCGACGACCCGGCGCACGGCCGCCGAGGACGGGCGCGTCTTCACCCTCTCCGACACGGTCGGCTTCGTCCGTCACCTGCCACACCAGATCGTCGAGGCGTTCCGCTCGACGTTGGAGGAGGTTTCCTTCGCCGACCTGGTCGTGCACGTGGTCGACGGCGCCCACCCGGACCCGGAGGGGCAGGTCGCCGCGGTCCGCGAGGTCCTGAGCGAGGTCGGCGCCGACCGCATCCCCGAGCTGCTCGTGGTCAACAAGACCGACGCGGCCGACGAGGAGACGCTGCTGCGCCTCAAGCGGACCTGGCCCGACGCGGTCTTCGCCTCGGCCCGCTCGGGGCAGGGCATCGCCGACGTGCACGCGGCCATCGCCCAGCGGCTGCCGCGCCCGGCGGTGGACCTGCGGGTCCTCCTTCCGTACGACCGGGGTGACCTGGTGGCGCGGATCCACCGGAAGGGGCAGGTTCTCGACACCCGGCACACGGACGAGGGAACCGAGCTTCGCGTACGCGTCGACGAGCAGTTGGCGGCGGAGCTGGAGCAGTTCCGCGCCTGACGGCCGCAGCCCGGGCTGGAGCGATCCGGTCCGGGCGGTCCGAATTGGGTTTCTTGCGGCTTTTTGGCCTTTTGGGGCCTGTCGGGAAGATTCGCTCCAGAGTAGAGACCCCGAGAGCCTCGAAGGCGGCTTGGTCGGGGGTTGACACGGGGCCCCAAAATGGCCCGATGTCCTTCGTTCCGTGCCCGGGCGCGCCCCGTCTGACCAGGCGTGATGCACGCGTCACGCCGGTTCGCGACAGCGCATGCGACACTGATCGGATGCGGCGTCTCGTGTTCCCGGCCATCCTGGCTTCCGGGCTGGTGGTGATGGGGGCCGTGCCCGCCTCTGCCGAGCCGGCCCCCGCGGCCACCTCGGCAAAGGCCGCGGCCGGCAAGAAGGTGTGCAAGGTCACCGATCCGCTCCTCAACGAGCTCTCGGGCATCGTGGCGACCGCTGACGGCTATGTCGTGATCAACGACAGCACCGACGCGACGCGCCAGAAGATCTTCTTCCTGAACAAGGACTGCCGCATCGTCGATCAGCAGGACTTCAGCGGTGCCGGTCCGCGCGACACCGAGGACCTGATCCTCTCTCCGGACGGCAAGACGCTGTGGATCGCCGACACCGGCGACAACAACGTGCGCACCAAGGATGCCGACCCCCGAGAGACCATCAGCGTCTGGACGATGCCGGCGGACGGCTCCAAGAAGCCCAAGATCCACCGCCTCGCGTACCCGGCCGGCGACAAGCACGACGCGGAGGCCCTGCTCCTCGACGGCTCCGGCAAGCCGATCATCGTCACCAAGGAAATCACCGGCCCGGCCTACCTCTACACCCCGACCGCCGCCCTCAAGACGAACAACACCGAGGGCGTACCGCTCAAAAAGGTCGGCCAGGTCGAGCTCCCGCGTACGGACACGCAGGGCACCTCCTTCGCCCGGCTCGCGCAGAGCGTGGTCACGGGCGCCGCGGTCGCTCGCGGGGGTCGCAAGGTGGTGCTCCGGACGTACCTGGACGCTTTCGAATGGGATGTCACCAACGGTGACGTGATCGGGGCGCTGAAGCAGAAGCCGAGAGGGACGGGCCTGCCCAACGAGCCGTTCGGCGAGGCGATCACCTACAGCGTGGACGGCAAGACCTTCGCCACTGTCTCGGACTTCGGCCAGCAGGAGGACGAAGAAGCCGTCAACTACATCCTGAGCTACACGCCGGCCACCAAGATCGTCCAGGCGAGCACGAAAACCGCCAAGGACCAGTCTTCCGCCGGACCGAGCTGGTTCTCCGACCTCAGCCTCTCGGACATCACCTACCTCGTCGGAGGCGTGGGCGTCCTAGGCGCGATCCTGGTCGGCGCGGGCGCCTTCGGCATCATCCGGGCCCGCAAGAAGCCACTCCCGGCACCGGCCGCGAAGAGTGCGGACCCCGCCGGCCCCGACCCGACCGACGCGGAAACAGAGCTCCTCACCGTAGGCGGCCCGCCGAAGAACCCGGGCGTCTACGGCGCGGGCGCGGCGGCATCCGGCCCCGGCGTGTACGGCGCCAAACCACCCCAGAAGTCCGGCGGCGTCTACGGAGGCGCTGCGAGCGGACCCGGCACCGGCCCGCAGGGTCGTCCGGGTGCTGCTCAGCCGGCTCGTCCTGGTGCTGTTCAGCCTGGTCGTCCGGGTGCTGTTCCGCCGGGTCGTCCCGGTGTTGCTCAGCCGGGTCGTCCGGGTGGCGCGGGGTCGGGTCGTCCGGGTGCTGCTCAGCCCGGTCGCCCTGGAGTCGCTCAGCCGGCTCGTCCTGGTGCTGTTCAGCCCGGTCGTCCGGGTGCTGTTCCGCCGGGTCGTCCCGGCGCTGCTCAGCCAGGTCGTCCGGGTGCGGGCCGGTCAGATGCTGCCCACCCTGGGCGTCCGAGTGGCGGCTCGCAGGGCCGCCCCACCGGCGGGGGCCAGCCCGACCGATCGGACGGCGCCGCACCGACCCGCCCACCCCAGAACGGCCAGCCCGGCGCCCGCCCCACCGGCGGCGGAACCCCAGGCGGTCGCGGCGGCGTCTACGGCGCCCCACCCGCGCCCCCCACGGCGGCCGGAGGCCGCCAGGCAGGCTCATCCCGCCCCACCGGACCCTTCGGCGCGGGCCCCCGCCCAGGGGGAGCCCCCTCGAACGGCGCGATGAACGCGATGAACGGTGTGCAGCAGCACGACGGGCGCCGGGAGGGGCCGGGCTTCAGCTGGCCTCCACAGAGTCGCTGACGCATAGCCAACTGTGGCGGTGGGCGCTGTAGCCCGCTTGTCTTAGGGGTTTCCGCGGTCGGCTGGTTTCGGCTTGGGGTGGCCGGCTCGCGGTCGGTTGGCTCTTTGGGGTGGCCGGCTCGCGGTCGGTTGGCTCTCCCGTCTGGGTTGGTCGTCTCGCGGCCCGATCATGTTCGCGGTCGTCTCGTGCCCGGCGTGTCGGCTGGTTTCCCTGGGGCAATCGGCTCGCGATCAGCTGGTTTCCGTCCGAGGGGGTCGGCTTGCGGTAGACCGTTTCCGTCGCGGCGTCGGCTTGCGGTAGACCGTTTCCGTCGCGGCGTCGGCTTGCGGTCGGCTGATTTCCGTCAAAGGCGGTCGGCCCGCGGTCATCTGGCTTCCGCTTTGGCGGTCGGCGCACGGCTCCGGCTCTGTTAGCGGCAGCCGCCGTCGTTCGGTTTCACTGGCGATGGCCGCCCGCGGTCAAACTGCTTCCCCGAGCGTGGCCCGCCGCCAACTCGTTCACGACGACCGTTGTTCGATCGTGGCTTCGTCGCCGGCTTTCCTGGTCCGGGCGTGATGCCATTGCTGCCTCGCGGGAGTCGTCGCCGCTGCCTCTGTCGGTGGGCGGATCCGGCGTCCCGGGGAGTGCGCGCGGTCTTGGGCGGCGCCGGCAGAGCGCGGCCCTGGCGGCGCGGGATAGAGGGGGTTCCGGGTGGGCAGCGCCGATCAAAGCTTGGCAGGGGCACGGCCCTCAGGACGGCGGGTCGGAGTCGGGCTCAGCGCCGTGACGGTCCTCGGGACGGCGGGTCGGAGTCGGGCCCGGCGCCGTGACGGTCCTCGGGACGGCGGGTCGGAGTCAGGCCCAGCGCCGTGATGGTCCTCGGGACGGCGGGTCGGAGTCGGGCCCAGCGCCGTGACGGTCCTCGGGACGGCGGTTGGAGTCAAGCCCGGCGCCGTGCCGGAGCGACCGGGCTCTCCTCACCGTCCGTCGAGCGGAACTCAGCCGTCGGTCCGCGCCAGGTTCAGACCCGGCGCAGCACCGCCACGACCCGGCCCATCACCGTCGCGTCATCGCCCGGGATCGGGTCGAACGCCGGGTTAGCCGGCATGAGCCACACGTGCCCATCCCGCTGCCGGTAACTCTTGACCGTCGCCTCGCCGTCGATCATGGCCGCGACGATGTCGCCGACGTTCGCTGTGGGTTGTTGGCGGACGACGACCCAGTCGCCGTTGCAGATGGCCGCGTCGATCATCGAGTCGCCCTTGACCTCCAGCATGAAGACCTCGCCCTCGCCGACGAGCTCGCGCGGCAGCGGAAAGAAGTCCTCCACGGCCTGCTCGGCCAGGATGGGCCCACCGGCGGCGATCCGGCCGACCAGCGGCACATATGCGGGCGCGGGCCGGGCCGAGCGCATCGCCTCGTCGTCGACCATGTCGCTCGGCGAGCGCACGTCGACCGCGCGCGGCCGGTTGGGGTCGCGGCGCAGGAAGCCCTTCTTCTCGAGCTCCTTCAACTGGTAGGCGACGCTGGAGGGGGACACGAGTCCCACAGCCTCGCCGATCTCCCGCACGCTCGGGGGGTAGCCGTAGCGCTCCACCCAGTCCTTGATGAACTCCAGGATGCGCCGCTGCCGGGCGGTCAGGTCGGCGGTGACCAGATCGGGGAACTGGCTGACCACCGGTGTGACCGAACGAAGCTGCGGCGCGTCGGCGCTACGGGCCCGGGCCGGGCTCCGGCGCCGCATGGCCGCCTTGACGTTCGTGGCCTCGGGCTTCGAGTCCTTTTGCTGCTGCCGGCTCGTCCGGTCGTCGGTCGACACGTCCGCCCTCCTTGTCGGCCACGGCCTCGCAGGCCCGTGGTGCGTTCGCGGAGCCGGACCTGCGCCGTGGGGATGGACGTCTGTCCGGCTGACCCCTCTTGAGGAGAACCTATCGGCGGGGTACGACAGATTCAAACATCTGTACGAGTTTCTCTCGGCGTGTCGCCCGGAAGTGCTCGACTTCCGTACGCCTGTTCTGATACACCGTCGTACGGGCGTTCGATCGAACGCCCGTACGAAGACAGTCGGCGAGGAAAGGTATTTGCCGTGGTAGCCACTGGTGTGCGTCCGGGCCGTCCAGCCCCACTGCGGTTGACGCGGCGAGGGCGGATCGTCGTGCTGACCCTGTTCTTCCTCCTGGCGTCGCTCGCCAGCGCAGTGTTGTGGACCACAGCCTCCCGGGCCGACGAAAGACCCCCGGGGCCGACCCGCTCGGTCGTCGTGCAACCCGATGACACGCTGTGGTCCATCGCCGAACGAGCAGTTCCCGAGCGCGCGCCGCGAGAGGTGATCCGCGAGATCCGCGCACTCAACGGCATCGAGCACTTTTACGTGTACGCGGGGGAGACACTGATCGTCCCGCCGAGGGACTGACGCTGGCCACGCCCCGGAGTCACCTCGATGGCCGGTCCGTTGACCGGGCCCAACGCCGGGCCGACGGCCGCCCAGCCGGGCCGACGGCCGCCCAGCAGCGTGCGCAGTGCTGAGCTCCCGGTTGGGCGACTGCGTCGAAGCCGCCCGGCCGACCTCCCGGCGAGGTCATTGGACAACCGGTGCTCCGGCGGGGTCGTTGGGCGAG
>NZ_JBFBAJ010000001.1:174147-570727 GCF_040682215.1 Actinoplanes sp. NPDC051346
GAGCGGCGTCCCGCTGAGCCGTTGGGCAAGCGGTGTGCCGGCGAGGTTGTGGGGAAGCGGCGCGCCCGCCAAGGTCGTTGGGCGAGCGGCGTCCCGCTGAGCCGTTGGGCAAGCGGTGTGCCGGCGAGGTTGTGGGGAAGCGGCGCGCCCGCCAAGGTCGTTGGGCGAGCGGCGTCCCGCCGAGCCGTTCGGTAAGTGGCGTGCCGGCGAGGTCGTTGGGGCAATTGGCGCCCCGTTCAGGCTGTCGGGGAGCGGCGCACCGCCGAAGCTGCCAGGCAAGGACGCCCGCCGCCGAAGCGGTGAATCCCGGCGCCGCCGCGCGGGGCGGAGCCCGTTCCGTCGCTGCAGCCATCCACCGTCATGGTGCTCGCCTCCACCCCGCTGTCCCCTCTCCAAGATCTGCGATCAAGGCGATCCGGTGCTGGCCGTGACGGCCGCGGTACCCGTCGTGTTGAGGTAGAAAATACGGCGCGCCGACGCGCCGGTGAACTTGCATCGGGGTCCGTGGCGGCCTAACGTCGACCCCAACATCTAGTAGTTACAAGGGTGTAAGTCGTCCACAGGTTGGGGTCAGGTCCCCCGTAATCCACAGGCTCGTCCACAGCTCCGAGGCGGAAAATGATCACCGCGGAGCTGGGTTCGTCATGCCCGGATCGCGGGAACACCGCAGTCAACTCCCTGGGGCGGCGGCCCCGGCGACAGGAGGTTAGCGGTGCGTTGCCCGTACTGCCGGCACGCGGATTCCCGCGTGGTCGACTCGCGTGAGGCCGATGACGGTCAGTTGATCCGTCGTCGTCGGTCCTGCCCCGAGTGCGGCAAGCGGTTCACCACCGTGGAAGAGGCCGTGCTCGCGGTGGTCAAGCGTAGCGGCGTCACCGAGCCCTTCAGCCGGACCAAGATCATGAGTGGGGTGCGCAAGGCCTGTCAGGGCCGGCCCGTCGACGAGGACTCGATCGCTCTGCTGGCGCAGCGGGTCGAGGAGACCGTCCGGGCCCGGGGCGCGGCCGAGGTGCCGAGTCACGACGTCGGCCTGGCGATCCTCACCCCGCTCCGCGAGCTGGATCAGGTGGCCTATCTGCGGTTCGCGAGTGTCTACAAGTCGTTCGACTCGCTCGACGAGTTCGAGCGGGAGATCACCGAGTTGCGGGAGGCCGCGACGAGCAAGGAGTCAGCGGTGCGGCACGTCGTCACGCCTCGGTCCGGGGGTCGACCACCCAAGATCAGTGACCGTGCCCCCTAGCGCGTGACGGGCGACCGTCCGGATTGTCGAGTGGCCGGCGTGCACCAGGCCACTCGGAAAGCTGGGCCACCCGGAAAGCCGGTCCGGTCGGAAGCCGGGCCACCCGGAAAGCCGGTCCGGTCGGAAGCCGGGCCACCCGGAAAGCCGGTTCGGGCGGACGCCAGGCCACCCGGAAAGCCGGTCCGGCAAGGGAAAGCCGGTCCGGGCGGACGCCGGAGCGAGACCGTCCGGCCGGGCGCCGGCCGCACCAGAGCGGGATCGTCCGGGACCGTCCGGCGATCGCGCAGGTGCGGGAACCGCCGGGAAGCGCAGGCGGTTCGCGCGGAGTGCGGGACCACTTGTGGACAACGCGTGACCCGCATGACAACGGGATCACTTGGCGCACCAGAACGCGATCGTCCGGGAAGCAGCGGACGGCCGCACAAGTGCGAGGCAGCGCGGGACACCGGACGGCCGCACGAGAGCGAGCACGAGAGCGAGCACGAGAGCGAGGCAGTCCGAAACACCGGACAGCCGCACAGGGACAAGGTCGCCCGGGAGCGCCGGGTGACCACAGGCGACAGCGCGAGAACCGCACCGCGGCCACGGGGCGCCGCGCGTACCAAAGGCTTGAAAGATGTCGGAAATTGGATCGCGGTGGGGAAGCCGCGATCGTTCGAGGGGGAGCACACACATGGCCGGTGACGGCATGACAGCAGGTAAGCAGCGCAGCCGGGCGGGCAACGGCGGGGGCGCCGCGGTCGGGGGGCTGCGCGTCGAGCGGGTCTGGACGACCGAGGGTGTTCACCCCTACGACGAGGTCGAGTGGGAACGCCGCGACGTCGTGATGACGAACTGGCGGGACGGCTCGATCAACTTTGAGCAGCGCGGGGTCGAGTACCCGGGGTTCTGGAGCATCAACGCCGCCAACATCGTCACCACCAAGTACTTCCGGGGTGCGGTCGGCACGCCGGAGCGGGAGTGGTCGCTCAAGCAGCTCATCGACCGGGTCGTGAAGACCTACCGCAAGGCGGGCGAGGACCACCGGTACTTCGCGTCACCGGCCGATGCCGAGCTGTTCGAGCACGAGCTGACCTGGATGCTGCTGCACCAGGTGTTCAGCTTCAACTCGCCGGTCTGGTTCAACGTCGGCACCTCGTCGCCGCAGCAGGTCAGCGCGTGCTTCATCCTGTCCGTGGACGACTCGATGGACTCGATCCTGGACTGGTACAAGGAAGAGGGCCTGATCTTCAAGGGCGGCTCCGGTTCCGGCGTCAACCTGTCCCGGATCCGTTCCTCCCGCGAGCTGCTGTCCTCCGGCGGCACGGCCAGCGGACCGGTCAGCTTCATGCGCGGCGCCGACGCCAGCGCCGGGACGATCAAGTCCGGCGGTGCCACCCGGCGCGCGGCCAAGATGGTCATCCTCGACGTCGATCACCCCGACATCGAGGAGTTCGTCACCACCAAGGCCCGCGAAGAGGACAAGATCCGCGCGCTGCGGGACGCCGGCTTCGACATGGACCTCGGCGGCAGTGACATCGTCTCCGTGCAGTACCAGAACGCCAACAACTCGGTCCGCGTCAGCGACGAGTTCATGCGCGCGGTCGAGGAGGGCGGCACGTTCGACCTGCGCGGTCGCCTGCACGGCGAGGTCATCGAGACCATCGACGCCAAGAAGCTCTTCACCGAGATCGCCAAGGCCGCGTGGGAATGCGCCGACCCGGGCATGCAGTACGACGACACCATCAACGACTGGCACACCAACCCCGAGACCGGCCGGATCACCGCGTCGAACCCGTGCTCGGAGTACATGTCGCTGGACGACTCGTCCTGCAACCTGGCGTCGCTCAACCTGATGAAGTTCCTCAACGCCGACGGCGGCTTCGAGGTGCAGAAGTTCGTCAAGAGCGTCGAGTTCGTCATCACGGCGATGGAGATCTCCATCGCGTTCGCCGACTTCCCCACCCCGAAGATCGGCGAGACCACGCGGGCCTACCGCCAGCTCGGCATCGGGTACGCGAACCTGGGCGCGCTGCTGATGGCGTCGGGCCAGCCGTACGACTCGGAGGCGGGACGCGGGGTCGCCGCCGCCATCACCTCGCTGATGACCGGAACGGCCTACCGCCGCTCCGCGGAGATCGCCGGCGTCGTCGGCCCGTACGACGGCTACGCCCGCAACGCCCAGGCGCACAAGCGCGTCATGCGCAAGCACGCGGCCGCCAACGACGAGATCCGCCCGAACGGCCCGGTCGCGACCGCGCTGGTCAAGGAAGCCACCAAGCAGTGGCAGGACGGCATCAAGATCGGCGAGAAGAACGGCTGGCGCAACGCCCAGGCGTCCGTGCTCGCGCCGACCGGCACCATCGGCCTGATGATGGACTGCGACACCACCGGCATCGAGCCCGACCTGGCCCTGGTCAAGTTCAAGAAGCTCGTCGGCGGCGGCTCCATGCAGATCGTCAACCAGACGGTGCCGCGCGCCCTGCGCAGCCTCGGCTACCCCGAGGAGCAGGTCGAGGCGATCGTCGAGCACATCGCCGACCATGGCAACGTCGTCGACGCGCCGGGCCTCAAGCCGGAGCACTACCCGGTCTTCGACTGCGCCATGGGCGAGCGGTCCATCGCCCCGATGGGCCACGTCCGGATGATGGCCGCCGTGCAGCCGTTCATCTCCGGCGCGATCTCCAAGACGGTCAACATGCCCGAGTCGGCGACCGTCGAGGACATCGAGCACATCCACTTCCAGGGCTGGAAGCTGGGCCTCAAGGCGCTCGCGATCTACCGGGACAACTGCAAGGTCGGCCAGCCGCTGTCCGCGGCGAAGCCGAACAAGTCCGCCGCGGAGGCCAAGGCGCCGGCGCAGGTCGAGAAGGTCGTGGAGAAGGTCGTCGAGTACCGCCCGGTCCGCAAGCGGCTGCCGAAGAAGCGCCCGTCGGAGACGGTGTCGTTCTCGGTCGGCGGCGCCGAGGGCTACCTCACCGCGTCGTCCTACCCGGACGACGGCCTCGGCGAGGTCTTCCTCAAGATGTCCAAGCAGGGCTCCACCCTGGCGGGCGTCATGGACGCCTTCTCGGTCGCGATCTCGATAGGGCTCCAGTACGGCGTCCCGCTGGAGACGTTCGTCAGCAAGTTCACCAACATGCGCTTCGAGCCGGCCGGCATGACCGACGACCCGGACGTCCGCATGGCCGCGTCGGTGATGGACTACATCTTCCGTCGCCTCGCGCTGGACTTCCTGCCCTACGACACCCGCGCCGAGCTGGGCATCTTCACCGCCAAGGAGCGCGCGGCGCAGATCGCGGCCGAGGCGGCGGCGGAGGTTGCGAACGTCGACCTGGCCGGCATGGCGGCGTCCGCCCCGGTGTCGGCCCCGGTCGGTGCCGCCACCACCCCGGCGGCGCCCGCCCCGGCGGCCGAGGCGAAGCCGCCCGTGGAGGAGAAGGAAGCACACTCCTCGACGGAACTGCTCGAGATCGTGCTGGGAACGTCCGCGGACGCGCCGCTCTGCTTCACCTGCGGCACGAAGATGCGCCCGGCCGGCAGCTGCTACGTGTGCGAGGGATGCGGCTCGACGTCGGGCTGCAGCTGAGCCTGTGAAACGAATCTGAGGGAAGTCCCCCGGACGCCACCGTCCGGGGGACTTTCCCGTCTGGCGCCCATTACGTTCGAACGATGACCGCTGACGTTCTCGACCGCCGCCGGCTGGAGGCGGCCAAGGTCGCCGTCGGCGTCACCTTCGCCACGAACGGTCTTGCTTTCGGTGGATGGTTGGCGCGGGCTCCCGCCGTACGCGATGATCTGAGCCTTTCTCCGGCGGGGTTGGGTCTGCTTCTGCTGTGCCTGTCCGGGGCGGCGGTGGCCGCGATCCCGCTGGCCGGACCCCTGGTGCAGCGGTGCGGTCCGGCGAGGACGGTCCTGCTCGGCAGCATGTCGGTCGTGCTGGGACTGGTGGGCCTGGGCGTCGGCACCGCGGCCGGTTCCGTGCTGGTGGCGGGCGCCGGGCTGATAGCGATCGGCATGGGCAACAGCACCTGGGACGTCGCCATGAACGTCGAGGGCGCGGACGTCGAACGGCGGCTCGGCCGCACCCTGATGCCCCGCTTTCATGCCGGTTTCAGCCTGGGCACGGTAGCCGGCGCGGGACTCAGCGCCGCGGCGGCCGCCGCCTCGGTCACGGTCACCGTTCAGGTGCTCGTCATGGCAGCCGTGGCCGCGGTGATGACGCTGCTGACCGTGCGCCGCTTTCTCCCCGTACCGAAAATTCATGAGCGGCAGGCCCGCGGCCAGGTCGGAATCGCCTGGCGGGAGCCACGCACGCTGCTCATCGGCGTCATCATGCTCGGCTTCGGCTTCACCGAGGGCGCGGCCAACGACTGGCTCGCGATCGGCCTCGTGGACGGCTACGGCGCGAGCGAGACCGTCGGCGCCGTCGGCTTCGGCTTCTTCGTGACGGCGATGACCCTCGGCCGGCTCTTCGGCGGGGCGGCCATCGAACGGTGGGGCCGGGTCCGCACGCTTCGGCTGACCGCGACGTCGGCCCTCGCCGGCCTGCTGCTGGCCGTCTCCGGCATCGGCGTCCCGGCGGTGCTCGCCGGCGCACTGCTCTGGGGCGCCGGCGCGTCGCTGGGATTCCCGATCGGGATGAGCGCGGCGGCCGACGATCCATCGCGGGCGGCGATCCGGGTGTCGGTCGCGGGCTCGATCGGGTACGGGGCGTTTCTCGCCGGCCCACCGCTGATCGGGTTCCTCGCCGAACACGTCGGCGTGCTGCGCGCTCTGCTCGTGGTCGCCGCGGCGATCGGGCTCGGCGTGCTGGCCTCCGGCGCCGCCCGCCCTCTCGCCGGCGCCCTCGCCGGCGCCGTCACTGGTGCAGAAAGTCGCCGATGACCGAGGCGAGCACGTCCGGTCGCTCGATCACCATGGCGTGCGACGCGTCCGCCAACTGCAGATGACGCATGCGCGGATTCAGCTTCGCACCGGTCGCCGCCTGCTCCACCAGATAGCGGCGGTGCGCGGCGTAGAGGTCGGCGAACGGCTCCTGCTCCGGCAGGTTCCGGGTGGCGAGCACGGTGAGCGTCGGCGTGGGCGTCGAGGCATAGATCGAACCAAGATCAAACTCATTCATCAGCGTACGTAAGGAATCCGCGGTCTCCGCCGTCGGCCGCATCGACGTCTCCCCGTTCTTGTGCACGAGATTGCGCCGGAACCCCTCGATCCACACCTTCTCGTTCGCACCCATGTCCCGCGCCGCCATCTGCTGGCGCTCCACCAGATCGGGCAGTTCGGTAGCCGTGATCGTGCGCCCCATCTGCGCCCGCGCCCCATCGAAAGCGGCATCCAACCGCGCCAATTCCGCGGCCGCCTTCTCCGGATCCAGACCCGGCAGCTGAGCAATCCGAGTAGGCGGCGGATTACCGTCCAGGCTCACCACCCCGGGCGATTCGGGATGCCGCTGCCCCCAGAGAACGGCCAACATCCCGCCCAGAGAATGCCCAGCAACCGCAGGACGATCCAATTCCATCTGTACGGCCACCGCGGCGAGGTCACCGAGCGCCGCATCCCACGACCAGGGGCCGTCACCCGAGCGCCCGTGCCCCCGCAGATCCATGGTGATGACCCGATGCCGCGGCCGCAGCGCCCGGGCCAGCGTGGTGAGCATCGCAAGATTGCCCCCGGCACCGTGCAGGAGCAGCAACGGAGGCTGATCCCCACCGAAATCCCGAACGGCGATGGGAAGCTCCCCGGCGTCGATCAGTCGGTCATTGATCATTTGTCGTCTCCCTGGCGCTCGTCGCCGGCCTCGTGGTCGCCGCGATCGTTGTGTTCACCGCTCGTGCTGCTGACGGCGTTGTTGGGTGGGTCGGGGGTGGTGCCGCGGTCTATTGCCGGGGTGGTGGTGTGGCCGCGGCTTTTGGCTGGGTCGGCGTTTCTTCCATGGTCGCGGTTCTTGGTCGGATCCGCGTTGGTGTTGTTGTTGAGATTCTTCGCTGGATCCGCGTTGGTGTTGTTGTCGTGGTTCTTCGCTGGATTGACGTTGGCGCTGTTGTCGTGGTTCTCCGACGGATTGGCCTTGGCGCTGTTGGCGTGGTTCTTCGACGGATTGGCCTCGGTGCTGTTGGCGCGTTCGGAGGCGTGCCTCAGGCGGTCGCGGACCGCGGCCGATGGCACGCCGCCGTCCGGGTGACGGGGAAGCTTCCCCCGGCGGACCAGGTCGTGAACCCCCTGCCGCGTGATCCCGAGCATCGCCCCGGCGGTCGCGAGCGACACCGACTCGGCGGACGGATGGCCCACCCGCAGCGCCGTCACCCGTCCGAGCGGAGTGCGCCACCAGTCCACCGGCGGGTCGAAAGCGCGATCACCGGGATACAGCGTGGCGACAAGACGAATGACGGCCCCGGCAGCGATGCGATCGTCGGCAGCGCGCATGAGATCCGCCCAGCCGCCGGCGCGGACACGAACCAGCCCACGCAACGCCGCCACGGCGTCGTCGCCCTCGAGAAGGATCTCGAGCGGATCGAGCAGGCGGATGTCCAGCAGCCGGACGATCTGCTCGACGAGGTCCGCGCGGGTGGGCACCCCGCAATCCTCCATCTACTTGACGAGCGATGTCAAGGAAGGCTCGTCTAGGGTCGAGTGGTGGACGACCCGGCCCCGCAGCACCCGTCCGAGCCGCCCTCGTCCGAGCCGCCCTCGTCCGAGCCGCTCCGGTCGGTGCCGCCCTCGACTGAGCCGCCGCCGCCGTCGTCGCCGTCCGCTTCCGCGCCGTCCGCTTCCGCGCCGCCGCTTGCGCCGCCGCCGTCCGAGCCGCCCCCGCCCCCTTCCGCGCCCTCATCCGAGCTGTCTCCGTCCGAGCTGCCGCCGTCCGAGCTGCCGCCGTCCGAGCTGCCGCCGTCCGAGCTGCCGCCGTCCGAGCTGCCGCCGTCCGAGCCGCCGCCGTCCGAGCCGCCGCCGTCCGAGCTGCCGCCGTCCGGGCTTGCGGCGGGTTCGCCGACTGAGTCGCTTCCGTTCGGGCTTGCTCCGCGCCCCCTGTTCGAGCCCCATCCGTCCCGGCTCGCCGCAGGTCATCCGCGACGGACGGACATCCTCGCCGCCCACTCCGCGGCGCTGGAAGCGGGCCAGGCCGGCTACTCGGACCCGGAGACCGGCCTCTTCGTACTCACCGCCGGCTTTCTCGCCCGCCGCGGCACCTGCTGCGGACGCGGCTGCCGTCACTGTCCGTACGTGGATGGTGTCTGACCCGGCCTTTCGCGGTTTCCCCGAGACCAGTACGGTGTGCCCGAAATATTCGGGAGGACCAGGTGCGCAAGCGTCCCATCGCCCTCAGCGCCGCGGTGGCGCTGCTCGCGCTCGCGGGCTGTTCGAACGAGCAGCCCGACACGCCCCTGCCTCCTGTCCGACCGGTCGAGTTGCCGGCCGCGTCGGCGGGCGGCGCGTGCATCCTCTGGGACTACCCGTTCATCAAGCAGACGATCGGCGTCGACTTCTCCGTCGCAGCCTCCGGCCAGGTGGACGACACCTCCACGTGCGTGGTCCAGACGACGGCGTCGCAGGGTCCCTACCTGGTGCTTTCCGTGGTGGAGAGCACCAAAGCGGACGGGGATCTGTTCCTCGACGAACTGATGCCGTCGAAGTCGACGAAGGTGAAGGGGCTCGGCAAAGCGGGCTACCTCCTGGTGACGAAGGCGTCCGGCGACCATGGTCCAACGGTCGAAATCGGATGGCTGAGCGAGGCTGACCAGTTGCAGACGCTGCAGTTCACGTTCGCAAAGGAAGCCAAGACGAAAGACATCGAACCGATGCGTACGAAGCTTTTGGCGCTCGCCAAAGCGATGAACACCACCAACGGCTGACATCTGCCCAACCGGACAATTTCCCCCGTTCGGCGCCCATCCGTGCCGATCAAACCCCTCCGGGTATGGGCGTGCGCTGTGGATGGCGTGCGTTGCGGGATGACGTGCACTGTGGGATGGCGTGCGGCTGCGGGTTGGTGGGCGTGGGGACGGCGTGCCACGCACGACGATGCATTCCGTCAGGCGCGCCGCGAACCGTTCCGCCGCCGCGCACCTTGCGGTCGACTCACTCGCTGGCCTTCGGCCGGCGCGGTGTGCGGCGCCCAGCGGCGCCCCACAGCGATCGACATGTCGTCGGGATAGTGGCGCACGGCATGACCGTCCGACGGCGCTGAGATCCCGTCCGACGGCGCTGAGCTCAGAGCGGCACCGCCCTGGCGGACCTGCTCAGTAAGCGTCGACGAACACCCGCGACGCAACCTCGCGCGGCAGGCGGATTTTGTCACCCGACCGGTCGATCGTGACGCCGTCACGCTCCTGGGCGACGGTCACGGTTGCGCCAGGGTCGATGCCCGCGGCGTGCAACTGGCGCAGCACGCCGGCGTTCGTCTGAACGCTCTCGCAGATCCGCCGGACCACCACGCTGCCGCTGAGTCCAGGGAACGCGAGGTTACGCTCGCCGGCGCTCGCGACCGCGGTGCTGGTGTTCAGCGGTTCGTCCATCGGCAGGCCCAGAACCTCGAGACCGGGGATCGGGTTGCCGTACGGCGAGCGGGTCGGTCGGTTGAGCAGCTCGTAAACCTTCTTCTCGACCGCGTCGCTCATCACGTGCTCCCAGCGGCAGGCCTCCTCGTGTGCCTCCTCGTAGGGCATGCCGATGACGTTGACCAGCAGCAGTTCGGCGAGGCGGTGCTTGCGCATGACGGCGACCGCGGCGACGCGACCCTGCTCGGTCAGGAGCAGGTGACGGTCGTTCTCGACAGTGAGCAGGCCGTCGCGCTCCATGCGCGCCACAGTCTGGCTCACGGTCGGGCCACTCTGATGCAGGCGTTCGGCGATGCGCGCGCGAAGCGGTGGTACGCCCTCTTCCTCGAGCTCGAGAATCGTGCGCAGGTACATCTCGGTGGTGTCGACGAGATCATTCACGGTGCGGCCCTCCCAGCAGCGATATTACCTCGCAGCCGGGGGTTGACTTCGCGCCGACGAGGTGGGTGTGCAGACCTTACCGGACCGAACGCGGCGATGTCCGGACGGGACAAATTGCCACGGCCTGCCGCTCGCCGACCGCCCAGCCCGCCTCGACGCGCGGCGTGGCTCCCGCCTTCCTCTCGCGTGACCTGCCCCCGCGCTACCGCTTGACCTGCCCCGCGCTACCGCTTGACCTGCCCCGCGCTACTGCCTGACCTGCCCCGCGCTCCTGCCTGACCTACCCCGACCTTTCGCCTGACTTGCCCTGAGCTAACGCCTGATCTCCCCCTGCCTTGTCTCCCTGGTCTGCCCCCGACTTACCGTCTGGCGCGCCCCACTTGCCGCCTGATCTGCTCCACGATTTCTTGCCGCCTGGTGTGCTTCCTGCTTGTCGGCGGGCTACGCGGCTCTCGTTTCGGCTCTCACGAACTGAAACCTCGTTATCCACAGCCCTCAGCCGGCAGCCCAAATCTGTCGGACCGGCGTGGCAGAGTGACGGCATGGCGGATGGGACGACGGCAGTGATCTGGGACGAGGCGCTGCTCGCGTACGACATGGGCGATCACCCGCTCAACCCGGTGCGAGTCGAGCTCACCATCGCGCTCGCTCGGGAGCTGGGAGTTCTCGACCGGCCGGGGGTGCGGATGATCGTGCCCAAGCCAGCCGACGACGAGGCCCTGACGCGTGTGCATCGTGCCGACTATCTGGATGCCGTGCGGGCGGCGCCGATCGATCCCTTCTTCCAGGGCTGGGGGCTCAACACGCCGGACAACCCGGTCTTCGACGGCATGCACGAGGCGTCCGCACGCATCTGTGGCGCCACGATCGCCGCGGCCGAGGCGGTCTGGTCCGGGGCGGCGACGCGGGCAGTCAACGTCTCCGGGGGGCTTCATCACGCGATGGCCTCGCGCGCGTCGGGGTTCTGTGTCTACAACGACCCGGCGGTCGCCATCGCGCGCCTGCTCGATCTCGGCGCACGGCGCATCGCGTACGTCGACATCGACGTCCACCACGGTGACGGCGTCCAGGCGGCCTTCTACGACGACCCCCGGGTCCTCACCGTGAGCCTGCACGAGTCGCCACTGGCGCTCTTCCCCGGCACGGGTTTCCCCGACGAGACGGGCGGGCCGGCAGCCGAGGGCACGGCGGTCAACGTCGCCCTTCCGCCCGGCACGGGTGACGGGGGCTGGCTGCGGGCCTTCCACGCGATCGTGCCCTCGGTCGTGCGCGCCTTCGAGCCCGAGGTGCTGTTCACCCAGTGCGGAGCCGACGCCCACCGCCTGGACCCGCTCGCCGATCTGAGCCTCTCGGTGGACGGTCAGCGAGCCGCATACATCGCCCTGCGCGCCCTGGCCGACGAGGTGAGCGACGGTCGTTGGGTGGCTACCGGTGGCGGCGGATACGCATTGGTCGAAGTGGTGCCCCGAGCGTGGACGCACCTGCTCGCGGTGGCGACCGGGGAACCGCTGGAGCCCGGCACGGCAACCCCGCCACGCTGGCGCAAGCTCGCGGCTGAGCGCTGCCCCGGCGGCACGGTCCCGGACACGCTGACGGACGGCGACCCCCCGCCGGTCGAGCGCTGGGAACCGGGCACGGCACCGGATCCGGTCGACAAGGCCATCATGGCGACCCGGATGGCGGTCTTCCCACTACACGGACTCGACCCTCATGACCCCCGAGACTGACCAGGACCGGCGCCCAGCCTGCAAGGCCTCGCCCCCACAACCCCGCCCAACAGCGGCGAGGCTTGGCGAGGGAATAGGGGCAGGGCCGGCCGGAACACGGAGCGATGGATATGTGCGCCGCCGGCGAGCTTGCCCTGGTGCTTGTGGACTGGCAAACGGGGTGCGGCAAGGGCGGCGTAGCACGAAACGGTGGGAAGGGAGGACTCCCCGGCGCGTTCGCCGGCGGAGCGAGTGGATTGGCGATGGAGGTGTGGACCCCGAACGGTGGAGTACGGAGTTGAGGACTCACGCGCGGGTTAGCCGCCGGGACCGGTGGATTGGTGGCGGAGGTGCGGGCCCGAACGGCGGAGCACGCAGCGATGAGGAGTGTGGACCAGCGGCGGCTCGCCGCTGAGCCGGGGATAGGCGAGGGAGAGGCCGGGGCCGGGACGCGGAATTCGGAGCGGCCGGGACCGAAGAACCGCGACGTTAGAACCGCGACGTTAGAACCGCGACGTTAGAACCGCGACGTTCCGCCCTAGCGACGGAGACTTGGGAGGTGAAGCCGGTGACCAGAGAAGCCGTGACCAGGAAAGCCGACGTGCTGCTCTCTGACGGCAGCGCCGTACACCTGCGCCCTATCCGCCCGGACGATGCACCCGCCATCGTGGAGTTCCACTCGCGGATGAGCGACCGCACCCGCTACCTGCGGTATTTCTCGCCCTATCCGCGCATTCCGAAACGCGACCTCGACCGGTTCGTCAACGTCGATCATCGCGACCGTGAGGCCTTCGTCATCGTGTCCGGCTCCCGCATCATGGCCGTCGGCCGCTATGAGCGCCTCGGTCCCGATTCGCCGGAGGCCGAGGTGGCCTTCGTCGTCGAGGACGCGCACCAGGGCCGGGGCATCGGTTCGGTGCTGCTCGAGCATCTTGCCGACGCCGCGCAGGAGAACGGCATTCTGCGGTTCGTCGCCGAGGTGCTGCCACAGAACGGGGGCATGCTGCGGGTCTTCAGCGACTTCGGCTACCAGATCCAGCGACAGTACGCCGACGGGGTCGTGCACCTGAGTTTTCCGATCGCTCCCACCGAGAAGTCGCGTGAGGTGCAGGAGAGCCGCGAGCAGCGTACGGAGGCGCGGTCCATCGCACGGCTGCTGCATCCGCGGGGCGTCGCCGTCTACGGGGCGAGCGCGAGTGGGCAGGGCATCGGCGCGGCCCTGCTCGGCCACCTGCGGGACGGTGGCTATACCGGCACCGTCGTGCCAGTGCACCGCAGCGCGCGGCGGGTTGCCGGCTTGCCCGCGTACCGGGCGGCTGCCGAAGCCGATGCCGCCGTCGACCTCGCGCTCATCGCCGTACCCCCGGATGGGGTTGCGGAGGCCGTGGCCGACGCGGCCGCGGCGGGTGCGGGGGGACTGGTCGTGATCTCGGCCGGCTTCGCCGAGACCGGGCCGTCGGGTGCACAAGCGCAGCGGGTCCTGGTCGACACGGCCCACGCGGCGGGCCTGCGCGTCGTGGGGCCCAACTGCCTGGGCATCGCCAACACCGATCCTTCCGTACGGTTGAACGCGACGTTGGCGCCCCTCCTGCCGGCGGCGGGCCGGGTGGGCTTCTTCAGCCAGTCGGGAGCGCTCGGAGTGGCGCTGCTCGCCGAGGCCGACCGTCGGGGCCTGGGTCTGTCGAGTTTCGTGTCGGCCGGCAACCGTGCTGACGTCTCCGGCAACGATCTGTTGCAGTACTGGCAGGACGACCCTGGCACCGATGTCGTGCTGCTCTATCTCGAGACGTTCGGCAATCCGCGCAAGTTCGCCCGGTTGGCCCGGCGGATGAGCCGGGTCAAGCCCGTGGTCGCGGTCGCGTCGGCGAGCCGTCCGCCGGGGCTGGCCGGCGACCTGCCCGGGCCGGACACCAATGCCGTCACCGCGCTGTTCGCCCGCTCCGGCGTTATCCGCGTCGACACGGTCGCGGAACTGTTCGACGTGGGTGTCCTGCTTGCCCACCAGCCGCTGCCGACCGGTCGTCGGGTCGCCGTGGTGGGCAACTCCTCGGCGTTGTCGGGCCTGGCGGTTGCCGCCTGCCGTGCCAACGGGCTGACCGTGGCCGAGGGCTACCCGCACGACATCGGCCCGCAGGCCGGCGCCCACGACTTCGCGGACGCCCTTGCCGACGCGGCGGTCGACGACCGGGTGGACGCGCTGGTGGTGGTCTTCGCGCCGCCGCTGCCCGGCCAGCTCACCGATGAGGATGCCGACTTCACGGCCGCCCTCGGCAGCGTCGCGCTGGCGGGGGAGAAGCCCACGGTGGCCACGTTCCTACTCGGACGGCTTCCGGCCAGGGTGCCGTCGTATCCCTCCGTGGAGGAGGCGGTGCGGGCGCTCGGCCGGGTGGCGTCGTACGCCGACTGGCTGCGCCGGCCACCGGGCATCCTGCCGGCGCTTTCCGGTGTGGACCCGGGCGCGGCGGAAGTCGCGGGGCCGCTGCCGGAGTTGCTCGCCGCGTACGGGATCGCGATGCAACCCTCCACCGCCGCGGCCACGCTCGACGAGGCGATCGCCGCGGCGGAGGCCCTCGGCTATCCGGTGGCGTTGAAGGCGGCCGGGAGGGCGCTGCGCCATCGCATCGACCTCGGCGCCGTCCGGCTCGCGCTGGCCGACGAGCGCGACGTGCGCACCGCCTATCGGGACCTGGCCGCGGCGTTCGGCCCGCAGGTGCTCGTCCAATCCATGGTCGCCGCCGGGGTGGCGTGCACGATCGAGGTGGTCGAGGACCCGGCGTTCGGCCCGGTGGTGGGCTTCGGCCTGGGCGGCGTCGCCAGCGAACTTCTCGGCGACCTGGCCTGGCGTGCCGCCCCGCTCACCGACCGGGCCGCCGAGGCGCTGGTCGACGAGCCCCGGGCGGCGCCGCTGCTGCACGGCTATCGAGGTTCCGAGCCGGTCGACCGGGCCGCGCTGGTCGACCTGCTGCTCCGCGTCGGTCGTCTCGCCGACGAGCATCCCCGAGTGCAGGCCCTGTCCTTGAAGCCGGTGCTGGCTCGCCCGGACGGATACACGGTCCTGCACGCGTCGGTGGAGATCGGTGAGGCCGGCGCCCGCCCGGACACCGGCCCTCGCCGCCTCCACACCGCTTAGCGGCAAGGCCCGGGCGACCCAGTGTCCGGCGGCGAGACGCCGGGGGGCCCAGTGCCTGGCGGCGAGGCGACGGACACCCCGCACGCCCGCCAGCGATCCACCCCACACCGGCATAACCCAGCCGGCTCACCAGACCGACCAAATGATCAAGGCCGGTCGCATACCGCGACCGGCCTCTCCAAACACAGCAACCAAACGTCAGCTGGCGTAAGCCTCCAGCCGCGACGCCCGCTGCGGATCCCGCAGCTTCGACATCGTGACCTTCTCGATCTGCCGGATCCGCTCGCGGCTGAGCCCGAACTCGCGCCCCACCTCGTCCAGCGTGCGCTGCCGGCCGTCGTCGAGGCCGAAGCGGAGGCGGATCACCGCCGACTCGCGCTCCGACAGCGTCGAGAGCACGATTTCCACCTCGTTGCGGAGCTCGCCCTGAGCGACCGTGCTGCCCGGTTCGGCGTTCGGGTCGACCGCCGCGACGAAGTCGCCGAGAGCGCTTTCGCCGTCCTCGCCGACGGCCTGGTCCAGGCTGACCGGCTCGCGGTCGTACGAGATGAGTTCGATGACCTGGAACTCGGGCACGCCGAGGGCCTGGGCGATCTCGGCGACGGCGGGTTCGCGGCCGAGTTGGGCGGCGAGGTCGCGGCGGGCGCGGACCATGCGGTTGACCTGTTCGACCATGTGCACCGGGATGCGGATGGTGCGGGCCTGGTCGGCCATGGCGCGGGTGATGGCCTGGCGGATCCACCAGGTGGCGTACGTGGAGAACTTGTAGCCCTTGGTGTAGTCGAACTTCTCGACCGCGCGGATCAGGCCCAGGTTGCCTTCCTGGATGAGGTCCAGGAACGCCATGCCGCGGCCGGTGTAGCGCTTCGCGATGCTCACCACGAGGCGCAGGTTGGCCTCGAGCAGGTGATTCTTCGCGGCGCGGCCCTCGGTGATGATGACTTTGAGCAGGGGAGCCAGGTCGCTGCCCGCCGTGGGGAGCTTCTCCTCGGCGTAGAGGCCCGCCTCGATGCGCTTGGAGAGGGTGACCTCCTCGACCGCGGTGAGCAAGCGGGTGCGGCCAATGCCGTTGAGGTACGCCCGGACGAGATCCGCGGAGACGCCGCGCTCGTCGATGGCGTCCAGATCGGCCAGGGCCTCGACACCGTCAGTCATGATGTTCTCGGCGGTAACCACCGTGGACTCCGTCGCCTTCATCTGCAGGACCACCTTTCAGTCCCCTCCCCGCGTCAACCGATGTCGTGCCTTCCCAGCCGCATTCGCCTGCCGGTGATCAAAAGTGTGGACCGGGAGGCGTTAAGCCGAGGTAAGGCAACCGCGCGGTGGCATGAATCGGGGAGTACGGCGAGGTCGGCAAGCCGACAGCCCGCCCGGATTGAGGTGACATTTACTGAAGGCGGCGCAATTCCGATTACCTGGTCGGAGCCCGGTAATCTGCCAGGAGGGAACGGGTCGCCAGAAGGAGGTTCGGTGGTTTTCAAAAGGATGATGCAGGCCATGGGTGTGGGTGGGCCGTCCGTGGAGACGGTGCTCGCCAACCCGAACTGCCGGCCCGGCGGCTATCTCGAGGGCCAGGTGCATGTGATGGGCGGCGATCACGCCGTCGACATCGAGTACGTGGCGATCGGGCTGATGACCCGGGTCGAGGTGGAGAGCGGCGACAGCGAGTACAACACCGATCAGGAGTTCCACCGCCAGCGCCTCACCGGCTCCTTCAAGCTCGACGCGGGCGCGCGCTACGACGTCCCGTTCCGCTTCGACGTGCCGTGGGAGACCCCGATCACCGAGGTGTACGGGCAGCACCTGCACGGCATGACCATGGGTCTGCGTACCGAACTCGAGGTCGCCCGGGCGGTCGACAAGGGTGACCTGGACGCCGTGGCCGTGCACCCGCTGCCGGCCCAGGAGCGGATCCTGGACGCCTTCCTGCGGCTGGGCTTCCGCTTCAGCCGCGCCGATGTGGAAAGCGGCCGGGTCTACGGCGTGCAGCAGACGCTGCCGTTCTATCAGGAGATCGAGTTCTATCCGCCGGCGCAGTTCGCGCACGGCATCAACCAGCTCGAGGTCACGTTCATCCCGACGCCGCACCAGCTCCAGGTGGTGCTGGAGGTCGACAAGCGCGGCGGGGTGTTCACCGAGGGCCACGACGCGTTCGGGCGGTTCGACGTCGACTATCAGACGGTCGACCAGGTCGACTGGACGGCGCAGCTCAACGGCTGGCTGCAGCAGTCCGCGCAGCGGCGCGGGTTCTTCTAGAGATCCAGCAGGACGGTTCGCGGGCCCACGTTCACGCTCTCGACGAGCATGTGGGTCCGGAACCGGCCCGTCTCGACCGTCGCTCCGCGCCCGCGCAACGCCTCGACGAACGCCGTGACCAGCGGCTCGGCGACCTCCGCGGGCGCGGCCGCCGACCAGCTCGGCCGCCGGCCCTTGCGGGCGTCGCCGTAGAGCGTGAACTGGCTGACCACCAGCAGCGGCGCGCCGGCCTCGGCCGCCGAGCGTTCCTCGTCGAGGATGCGCAGCTTGTGGACCTTGCGGGCCATGGTCGCGGCGGTCTCGTCGGTGTCCGTGTGGGTGACGCCGAGCAGGACCAGCAGGCCGTCCTCGATCTTTCCGACGATCTCGTCCGCCACGGTCACGCTCGCCCGGCTTACGGTCTGTATCAGTGCCCTCATCGGCGGTGAGCGTACCGGCCGGCACGTTCTACTCAGCTGGCGGAGTGCGCGTCCGCGGCAATCGGTCTTGGCCGTCGCCCCCGCACCCGACATCATGGTCGGATGGCCAGGGGATTGCGTTACGTCGATGCCGTCAAGTTGCTCGACGGGGCGGGCCCCGCGGCCAAAGCGGTCGACGACCTCATCGGTGGGGTGCTGTCGGTGGCCACCGCGGGCGGCTCGGCGGCGGCTCTGTCGCTCTTCGACGCCAAGACCGAGATGGTCCGTCTCGGCCACGTCGTGGTCGGCCAGCTTTCCGATTCGGTACGGGGATTAGCCCGCCACGACCGCAGCAGCCGCCTCCAGGCCGCACATGCCGTGCTGGTGCTCGCCGCCTACTTCGAGGCTTTCGACCAGGTGGTGGCGCGGGCCGGGATCGGCGCACCCGGCCTGACCCGCGACGAGCAGATCCTGCTCTCCACCGGCACGCCCCTGGCAGGGGACTGGCTGGAGTCGCTGGTCACCGCGCACATTCCGGTCCCGTCGGTGGCACAGCGGGGCCTGGCCGCGGAGCTGGCCGAGTTCTACGCCGCCGCCAGCATCCGGCTGCGGGGGTTCCTCGAGGGTCTGGCGGTCTGGGAGCAGGCGAGCGAGCGTGACCGCCGTGCCGCCGGCGATCTGATCGACGCCCGGCTCCCCGGCCTGGCGCTGCGCCGGTACGAGGAGACGAGCCTGCGTCTGGCCGTGGACGTGCCGGAGTTCGGTTTCTGGGTCGAGCGCGCGGACCGCCGGGCGATCGGCCACAGCCTGCGGGAGCTTCGGGAGCTGCTGGAACGGGCAGGGTCCGGGCGGCGGGCCGAGGGCTGGCGGGCCGCGCTCGCGGCGGCCTACCACGCCGATCTGGAGCTGCCCGTGCTGCGCGGCGACACCGTCGCGGTCTGGTCGCTGGCGGAGGCGTATCTCGATCCGAGGTTCCGGGCGCGGGTCGCGTCACCGAACTCCCGCCCGGCGGAGGATTCGTGGTGGACCGGCGAGATCCGCGGCGACCTGGCCGCCTTTCTCGCCGGCTACCTCACCACGCCGCAGGCGTTCGAGGCGCCGCTGGTGCTGCTCGGCCAGCCGGGCGCGGGCAAGTCGGCGTTGACCCGGGTGCTGGCGGCGCGACTGCCCGCCGCCGACTTCCTCGTCGTCCGGGTGGTGCTGCGCGACGTGCCGGCCGAGGCGGGCATTCAGGACCAGGTCGAGTTGGCCGTACGCGCCGCGATAGGGGAGAGCGTCGCCTGGCCGGAGCTGACTCGCGCCGCGGCCGGCGCGCTGCCGGTGATCCTGCTCGACGGGTTCGACGAGCTGATCCAGGCGACCGGCGTCCACCAGTCCGACTATCTGCAGAAGGTGGCGGCGTTCCAGCATCGCGAGTCCGTCCTCGGGCGTCCGGTGGCGGTCGTCGTCACCAGCCGCCTGGCCGTGGCCGACCGGGCCAGGCTGCCCGCCGGCACCCTCGCCGTGCGGCTGGAGGGATTCGACGAGGCCCAGATCGCCGCCTGGCTGGCGACCTGGAACAGGGCGAACGCCGGCCGACCGGAGCACCGGCCGCTGCCGCCGGAGGTTCTCGCGCGCTTCCCGGACTTCTGCGAGCAGCCGCTGCTGCTGCTCATGCTCGTGCTCTACGACGCCGCCACGCACGCGTTGCAGAGCGAGGCCTCGCTCGACACCGCCGAACTCTACGAGCGGCTGCTGAGCAGTTTCGCGGAGCGTGAGGTGCGCCGGCTGCACCCGCGCGAGCCCGATGCGGCGCTGCCGGCGCTGGTCGAGGAGGAGCTGGTCCGCCTGTCGGTGGTGGCGTTCGCGATGTTCAACCGGCTCCGCCAGTCGGTCACCGAGCGGGAGTTGGACGCCGACCTCGCCGCACTCGGCCTCACGTCGGTGCGGGGTCGCACCGAGGCTTTCCACCGGCCGCTGACCGGCGGCGAGGAGCTGATCGGGCGCTTCTTCTTCATCCAGCGGTCCCAGGCCGTGCAGGACGACCGGACACTGCAGACGTACGAGTTCCTGCACGCCACCTTCGGGGAGTTCCTGGTGGCCCGGCTCGTGGTACGGGCCCTGCGGGACACGGCGGCGCGGGCGGCCGTGGCGCGGCTGTCCCTCGGCGGCGCCCGGGACGAGGGTCTGGTGCGTACGCTGCTGGGCTTCGCGCCGCTGGCCGCCCGGGCTACCGTGCTGCCCTTCGTCTCGTCGATGCTCGCCGGCGAAGACCGCGCCGTGATCCGGGCGTGGCTGGTGGACGCCCTGCGCGCCGCGCTGATCCGGCCCGCGTTGCCGCCTCAGGAATACCGCCCGGTCGACAAGCGCGCGGATCACCTGATGTCTACGTACTCGCTGAATCTGGCCCTGCTCGCGCTCGCCTGCGGTGAGCCGCTGCGCGCCTCCGAGTTGTTCGTCCACGCCGCCGACCCGGCCTTCTGGCTGCGCGGCGCCGCGCTGCAGTGGGAGGCGGCGGTTCCTTCCAGCATCTGGAACGACCTCGTCGGCACGCTGACGGTCATCCGCACCTGGGACGGCGACCGCCGCGACCTGGTCCTCGACCCCACGAGCGAGCGCCGCTTCCCAGCCGTGGACCTGCGCTGGAGCACCGCCGGCGCCACCTCAGGCACGCCCGGCGCCTGGGGCACGGTGGCGTACGACCGGGTCGCCAACCGCCTGCACCTCACCGCCGACCCCGCCGCCGACCTGGTCCGGTGGGCCGCCGAACCCCTGGCCCGGTGGATGCCCGACGCCGTCACCACCGTGGTGGCCCTGGGCGACGACGACGCCGAGTCGGTGGCGCACGCGCTCGTGCGGGTCTGGGTCGGTGCGGCGGGCGGCGATCCCGAGACGCTGGTGGCGTGCTACACCCGGGCGGTGGACGCCCTGCTCAGCGGGGGGCCGGAGCAGGCGGCCTCGCAGCTGCACTTCGGCCGGGCCGCCCGGCTGCTGCTGGGCATGCTAACCCGCGACGCCGGCCGGCTCCCGATCGCCGACGTGTTCCGCTGGCTGCGGGCGTTCGTGCGGAGCAGCTACTTCCGGCGCCTGGTCCCGGACGTCCTGGAGTGTCTCGCCGCCGCGCGGGCGCCGCGTGGTCCGGTAGTGCCCGAGATCGTCGACGAGATGAACCTGCTCCGGCTTCAGCTCGCTCCGGTCGACCAGCTCCGCGTCCTCGCCGCCCTGCACGAACTGCGGGAGCGGCTGCCGGCGCGGACCGCCGGATACCTGCGCGCGAATCTGGTGCACGGGGTCTCCACCGCCTTGGCAGATCCCCAGGCCAAGCAGATGCTGGCGGCCGACCGGTCCCTGGCCGCCCGCGTGGCGGAGGCGCTGAATCAGTAGCCGCCGGCGACGTCCGCGGCGGTGACGGCCGGGGTTTCGCCGCGCTCGAGGGCGACCTGCTCGGCGACGATGGCCTCGGTCGCGGTGGTGCCGAAGCGGGTCGCCCCCGCCTCGTAGAGGGCGAGCAGCGCGGCCAGCGTACGGACGCCGCCCGAGGCCTTGACCTCGACGGCGGGTGACACGGTCGCGCGCATCAGGCGGATGTCGTCGAGGGTCGCGCCGCCCGGCGCGAAGCCGGTGCTGGTCTTCACGAAGTGCGCGCCCGCGCTCTCGGCGAGACGGCAGCCGTGCACCTTCTCCTCGTCGGTCAGGTACGCCGTCTCGAGGATCACCTTGACCACCCGGCCCTGCGCGGCGGCCACCACCGCGGCGAGGTCGTCGCGTACGTACGCGTGCTCGCCGCCGCGCAGCATGCCGATGGCGAGTACCACGTCGATCTCGTCCGCGCCCGCCTCGACGACCGCGAGGGTCTCGGCCACCTTCACCGCCGGGGGAGTGCTGCCGTGCGGGAAGCCCACCACCGTGCCGACCAGCACGCCGGTGCCGTGGAGCGCGGCCGCGGCCAGCGCCACATCGGCAGGGCGTACGCACACCGAGGCCGCGCCGTGCCGTGCGGCGACCGCGCAGCCCTCCCGTACGTCCTCGGGGGTCAGCTCGGGACGCAGCAGCGCGTGGTCGATCATCTTGGCGACGTTCATCGGGTGTCTCCTGTCCGGGGTGGTTGCACGTCGAACGTGACGTGCAGCGAGTAGCGGGTGCCGACGTAGCGGCTGACCGAGTGCTCGAGGGGCTGCGAGTGCTGGTCGACGATGACGCGGCTCTCGACCAGCAGCGGCTCGGTGGCGGCGACCTGCAGATGGCCGCCGTCGGCGCCGGCGAGCTGGGCGCTGAGCGTGGAGGAACCGAGGGTCGGCCGCAGCCCGAGATCGTGCAGGACCCGGTGCAGCGAACCCGCCTCGAGGTCGACGTCGAGCAGCGCGGTCAGTTGCGGCGGAAAGCTCGCGTACTCGATCGCCATCGGCACGTCGTCGGCGAGCCGCACCCGGACGATCGAAATCACCCGCGGCGCGGCCGCGGTGAGCTGCAACGCGGCGGCCTCCTCGGCACTCGCCGGCCGCACCTCGGCCTCGACCAGTCGCGACGACGGCCTCCGACCCCAGCTGAGCACCTGGTCGTGAAAGCTCATCAGCGTGGCGGCGGCACGGGGCGCGGGACGCTGACGCACGAAGGTGCCCCGACCCTGCACCCGCTCGATGAGGCCGTCGGCCTCCAGAGCGTTGAGCGCGGCGCGCACGGTCATCCGCGCGACGCCGAACTCCTCGGCGAGGGCGGACTCCGCCGGCACCAGGTCACCGGGTTGGGCTCCGGCGAGCCGAGCCCGCAGGGCACGCTCGATCCGCACGTAGAGCGGCGTCTTCGCCATCGGTCCTCCAGGTCATCTAGACAACCTAGAGGTTGCCGCATCGCCCAGAAGTTGTCTAGAGGACCTGCGTCACACCGCCTGGCTCGGGCATATCCGGCCAAGGTCTTGGGTCTGGCTGGTGTAGCAAGATGACGTCATGACGTTCTCGCTGCCCATCGCCGACGAGGCCAACCAGCTGCTCTCCACCGACCCGTTGGCACTGCTCATCGGCATGGTGTTGGACCAGCAGATTCCGCTGGAGAAGGCGTTCAGTTCGCCGTACGTGCTCGCGCAGCGGCTCGGCCACGCACCCACCGCCGAGGAGCTCGCCGAGTTCGACCCTGAGGCGCTGATCGCGATCTTCGCCAAGCCGCCGGCCCTGCACCGTTTTCCGAAGGCGATGGCCGCGCGGGTGCAGGAGGTGTGCCGGGCGCTGGTCGGCAATTACGGCGGGGACGCGGCCAACCTGTGGCGCGACGCCGCGGACGGCAAGGAGTTGCTCAAGCGGGTGGGGGCGTTGCCGGGGTTCGGTAAGCAGAAGTCGCAGATCTTCGTCGCGCTGCTCGGCAAGCAGTACGACGTCCAGCCGCCCGGCTGGCGGGAGGCCGCGGGCGCCTACGGGGAGGAGGGGGCGCACCGTTCGGTGGCCGACATCGTCGACGGGGACTCGCTGGTCAGGGTGCGTGCCTTCAAGAAAGAGATGAAGGCGGCTGCGAAGAGCTCGTCAACAGGCTGAGCATTCGCGAGGCGGGCAGCGGCTCCGCGAAGAGGTAGCCCTGGCCGATGCCGCAGCCCAGCATTTGCAGCTCGGTGGCCTGCTCGGTGGTCTCGATGCCCTCGGCCACCGTGGTCAGGTGCAGGGCGTGGCTCAGCCGCAGGATCGCCTCGGTGATGCCGGCGCCCTCCGGGGTGCCGTTGAGTTCCGCCACGAAGCTGCGGTCGATCTTCAGGATGTCGACCGGCAGTCGGGTGAGGTAGTGCAGCGAGGAGTAGCCCGTACCGAAGTCGTCGATGGCCACCCGGATGCCGTGCGCGCGGAACTCGGCCAGCATGGTGATGCCGACGACGTCGTCGACCAGTGCCGACTCGGTGATTTCGAGGACCAGGCGACCCGGTTCCAGGCCGGTGAGCTGGAGTACGGCGAGGACGTCGGCCACCAGCGTCGGTTCCTGCAGCTGGCGGGGGGACAGGTTGACGCTGACGTAGGTGTTGCTGTCCCACGCGACGACCTGCGCGCACGCCTCCCGCAGTACCCATAGGCCGAGGGTGTTGATCGTGCCGTTGCGCTCGGCGATCGGGATGAACCGGGTGGGGGAGACCACCCCGAGCTCAGGGTGCTGCCAGCGGACCAGCGCCTCGACACCGATCGGGCGGCTGTCGGCGAGATCCACGAGCGGCTGGTAGAGCACGGTCAGTTCGCCGCGCTCCAGGGCGCCGGCGAGGTCCTCGGCCATCTGGGCGTCGGCCGCGCGGGCGTCGGTCATCGTCGGGTCGTACAGCTGGACGCCGTGCGTGCCGAGGTGTTTGGCCTGGTACATCGCGATGTCGGCGCGGCGCAGCAGGTCCTTGGGCGTGTCGCCGGCGCGGGTCGTGGCCACGCCGACGCTGGCGCGGACCGGCAGCATGTCGTCGCCGAGGCGCACCGGGGTGGCCGCGGCGGTGGCGAGGATGCGATGCGCGGCGGTCAGGGCCGAGTCGGCGTCGGGCACGTCGGTGAGCAGGACGACGAACTCGTCGCCGCCGATCCGGGCCGCCACGTCCTCGGCGCGGACCGAGGAGGCGAGGATCTCGGCGAAGCTGGTCAGCATCGCGTCGCCGGCGGCATGCCCGTACGCGTCGTTGACCAGCTTGAAGTCGTCCAGGTCGATGAGCAGCAGCGCCACGTCCGTGCGGTCGCCCACCGCGCGGGCGAGCCGGTCGTCGAGGCCGGTCCGGTTGGCCAGCCCGGTCAGCGGGTCGTGCAAGGCCATCCGCTGCAGTTCGTTCTCGCGCTGCCGGAGCTTGGTCTCGACCTCCTGGCGGCGCTCGATGTCGAGACGCAAGGCGGCGGTGGCCGCGTCGACCTTGCTCATGGCCCGGTTCCGGGCGCCGGTGAGGATGCCGACCAGCGCGGTCAGCAGCAGGGTGATCGTCAGCCCGAGCGTCCAGGTCGAGCCGACGATGCCCCGGTTGGACTCCGCGAGCAGCCGCTCGGTCGGGTGCACCTGCAACCGCCACATCCGCAGCCCGGCGGCGATGTAGGCCTGGCGGCTCAGCGCCGTGGAGGGGCGTGCCTCGGCGGCGGTCGCCTGGGCGACCGCCCGGTCGCTCGCGCTGTCGGGGTCGGCCAGCTCGGCCGTCACCGCGCCGTGCGCCTGCGCCCGCAACGTCTCGTTGAGCAGGTCGCCGCCGTGCACGCCCAGGCTCAGCCAGCCACGGATGGGGCCGTTCTTGAAGTACACCGGCATGGCCAGCGTGAACGACTGCTGCTGCTGGGCGGCGGGCAGGTGGCGGTCGGTCGGGAACACGTAGGCCCGGCTCACCGCCAGGCCGCCGACGATCCGCGCCTCGTCCAGGGTCGCGTCGGCGTCGGGCGTGTTGTTGAGGTCCCCGCCCGTGGTGACCGGCTGGCCGTCGAACGACTTGGTGAAGATGACGAACGTGTGCTCGATGCCGGTGCCCATCGGCTTCAGGCGCAGGTCGGGCGCGCCCTTGCCACGCCAGTACTCCTCGAGCATCGCGACGCCCGTGTCCTGCGAGGAGACCACGAAGCTCAGCGACGTCGCGCCGGGCAGGCGGCGGTTGCTCACCTTGGAGGTGATCCAGGTGAAGTGCTCGGCGTTGAGGTCGTCCTGGGCGCCGAGTGCGATCGCGACGTCGGCGAGCGTGTCGCCGTACCGCTGCAGCTCGTTGGCGATGGCCCGCTGGAGATCGCTGGTGTAGCGGTCCATGAGCTGAGCGGCGTAGCGCTGCTCGGTGCCTTCGGCGCCCCGCGCGGCACCCCACGACGCGCCGCACCCGACAAGCGCGACCACGACCACAAGCGCGACGCCGGACCACCGGCGCCGCTTCAGGACGGGCGAACTCGTCAACACGCTCTTCTTGATCGGCCGCTGCGGGTCGGACTTGAAGGACCGGCGCCGGGTGGTCTGCGAACGCGCGGCAGTGCGAGGATGTGCCGGTGAAGAAGCAGCCGGAGCGGCCGGTGCTAATCACCGACGCCGCCCGCAGCCAGGAAGATCAACTCCGCAGCCGACAGATCCGTTATGTAACGATGATGGGCCTCCGCGCCGGATGTCTCATCCTGGGCGCCGTCCTCATCAGCGTCCGGCCCCCGCTGCTCCCACTCTGGCTCATCCTCTGCGCCGCCGGGATGGTATTCCTGCCCTGGGCCGCGGTCCTGATCGCCAACGACCGCCCGCCGAAGAGCAAGGCCCACCCGCCAGCGCCGCAGCAGCAGCAGCCCGTGCAGCGCGCTGTCGAGCAGAACCCGGACGAGCCGCCCGCCCACCGCACCATCGACGTCGAGCCCTGACCCGACCCACCCGCTCCGGCTCCAGACCAGCCGCTTCGGCTCCGGCCCGGCCGGTCAGGCTCCGGCCCAACCCGCTCCGGCTTCTGCCCACCCGGACTTCTGCCCACCCGGTCAGGCTCCGGCCCCCGGCTCCGGCCCACCCCGACTCCGGCCCACCCCGGATTCCGGCCCACCCCGATTCCGGCCCACCCCGACTCCGGCCACCCCGACTCCGGCCTACCCCGGGCGCGGCTCCGGTCCGGGCGCGGCTTCGGTCCGGGCGCGGCTTCGGTCCGGGCGCGGCTTCGGTCCGGGCGCGGCTTTGGTCCGGGGCGACTCTGGCCGGGCGCGCCTTCCGACTCAGCCACTGCTTCGGCGCAGGCGCGCTTTTGCGCTGACGGCGCGCATTTGCGCAAAGCAGGCGCAGGGCAAAGGGCTTCGCGTTGACGGTGTGCTGTGTGTTGGCGGCGCGTTGCGGGCTGGCGTCACGTTGCGCGTGTTGCGGGCTGGCGTCACGTTGCGCGTGTTGCGGGCTGGCGTCACGTTGCCGGGCTGACGGTGCGCTGTGTGCTGGCGGCGCGTTGCGCGTGTTGCGGTTGGCGGCACGTTGCGGGGCGGACGGCACGCTGCGGGGCGGACGGCACGCTGCGGGGCGGACGGCACGCTGCGGGGCGGACGGCACGCTGCGGGGTGGCGGCGCTCGCGGCTAAGGGCGCGCGCCCACCCGCTGCACGGCCGCGGCGCCAAGAGCGGCGCCGGCTGCCAGCGCGGCCTCCGGCTCCGCGCCGGAACACCATGCCTCCAGCACGCCCGCCGCGAAGGCGTCGCCCGCGCCGGTCGGATCAATCGACGGTACGCGGACACCCGCGACCGACCGCAACACCCCGTCTCGGGTTCCCCAGACGGCACCGTCGCCCCCGCGTTTGACGACCACGTTGCGGGCGGACGAGGCGAGGATCACCGCCTGCGCCTCCGCCGTGCCCGGGCCGGCGAGGACTTCCGCCTCGTCCGCGTTGCAGAGCAGCAGGTCGACCCCCCGTACCAAATCCAGAAAGTCGCCCGACCGCCGTAGGGGAGCCGCGGAGGCCGCGTCGACGCTGGTTGTCAGGCCCCGCTTGCGGGCCGCCGCGAGCGCTGCCAGCCCGCCGGGCCGGGATTCGGGATGCAACAGCGGATAACCGGACAGGTGCAGGTGCCCGGCGTCGGGTGCGGCCTCGACGGCGGACGTGACATCGGCCGGCGCCAGCAGCAGCGCCGCGCCGCGGTCGGTGATCATCGTCCGCTCGTCGGGGGTGCTGAGCACGACCACGCTGCCGGTCGCCGCGCCCGGGTGGTGCCGCACGTCGCACCGCACCCCGGCCGCGGTGAGCTCGGCGACCCGTTCCCGGCCGCCGGCGTCCTCGCCGACCGCCGCGATGAGGGTGACGGGCGCGCCGGCGTGGGCGAGCCAGGCGGCCGTGTTCGCCGCCTGCCCGCCGCCGCCGACCCGGATCCGCGCGTCGGTGTCCGACCCGGTGGCCAATGGCCCGGACCGCACCACCAGCACGTCCGTGACCAGGTCGCCGACGACGATCACGCCCGCGCGGGCGGCGTTCGCGCGCTCGCTGGTTGGGGCGGCGTTCGCGCGCTCGCTCGTCGAGGCGGCGGCGTTCGCACGCTCGCTGGTCGAGGCGGCACTCGCACCCTCGCTCATTGGGGCAGCGAGAACCCGAGCGCCGGGTGGGCCGGGGTGGCCGCGACGGCGATCTGTGCGGCCAGGGCGGCGTTGCGCAGGATGATGCGGACGTTTACCTCCAGGCTCTTGCCCTGCGTGCTGCTGTGGAAGTGCGACAGCAGGAACGGCGTAACCGCCTTGCCGGTGACGCCGTCGCGGGCCAGCAGTTCGAGGCCCTCGGCCAACGTCCGGTCGTGCAGGGCCGTGTCGAGCTGCTCGTCGGTCGGCAGCGGGTTGCCCAGCACGAGCGCGCCCCTAGCCACGTCGTGGTCCTCGCGGGCCGCCATCGCGGCCGCGACCGCGGCGGGGGTGTCGAGCTGCCAGTCGACGTCGAAGCCGCCGTCGGTGACGAAGAAGCCGGGGAAGCGGCGGGTGCCGTAACCGGCGACGGAGACGCCGAGCGTCTCGAGGCGCTCCAGGGTCGCGCCCACGTCGAGGATCGACTTGACGCCCGCGCAGACCACGACGATCGGCGTACGCGCCAGCGTGGTCAGGTCCGCCGACTCGTCGAACGTCGTGTTGGCCTCCCGGTGCACCCCGCCGAGGCCGCCGGTGGCGAAGACGCCGATGCCGGCCGCCGCGGCGACCGCGCTGGTCGCGGCCACGGTCGTGGCGCCGTCCGCGCCGGTGGCGGCGGCGACCGCCAGATCGCGTACGGACAGCTTGGCGACCCCGTCGGCGCCCGCGAGGTGCTCGATCTGGGCGTCCTCGAGGCCGACGACGAGCTCGCCGCCGATCATGCCGATGGTGGCGGGCACGGCGCCGTTGTCGCGGACGGTCTGTTCGATCTCGCGGGCGACGCGCAGGTTGTCGGGGCGGGGCAGCCCGTGCGAGACGATCGTGCTCTCGAGCGCCACGACGGGCTGGCCGTCGCGGCGGGCCCGGGTCACATGGTCGCCGTATCGGATGGAGAAGCGGCCCACCGGCCGCGTGGAATCGGTCACGATGGCAACGGTACGGCCCCGAGCAGGGCCACCGTCGTTGGACCGAGCCGGCGTGAGGTGTCAGACTTGCAGGTTGGAGCTTCCGCCGCGGAGGCCGGGGGGCTCGCGGCGGTCAGGACTTTTGTATCGACGAGAGGCAGACGCCGTGAGCACGCAGATCCTCGAGCGCCCGGAGACGAAGGACGCGGACACCGGGCCGGAGATGTTCCACTACGTGCGCAAGGAGAAGATCGCCGAGAGCGCCGTCATGGGAACATTCGTGGAGGCGCTCTGCGGGGAGAAGTTCCCGGTGACGAAGACACCGAAGCCGGGTTCGCCTGTGTGCCCGCAGTGCAAGGAGATCTACGAGTCGATGAAGGTCTGATCGGGGAGAACGGCGCGTGACGGGAAGCTACAGCCTGCTCGTCGCGGACCTGATCGGTGTGGCGGTCTTCGCGGCTTCCGGCGCCAGCGCCGCGGTCGCGAAGCGGCTCGACCTGTTCGGTGTGGCGTTCGTCGGGTTCCTGGCGGCTCTCGGCGGCGGCATCCTGCGCGACCTCGTGATCGGCGCGGTGCCCCCGTTGGCCTTCTCCGACTGGCGCTACGCCGTGACGGCCGTCGTCGCCTCCGTGGCCGTCTTCTGGCTGCATCCGCAACTCAACCGGCTTCGGCGTACGGTGCTGCTCCTCGACGCCGCCGGGCTCGGCCTCTTCACCGTGACCGGCACGCTCAAGGCGCTCGACGCCGGTGTGCCGGCGGTGGGCGCCTGCTTAGTGGGAATGCTCACGGCGATCGGCGGCGGTCTGGCCCGCGACCTGGTCACCGCGGAGATCCCGGTGGTCCTCCAGCGGGACATCTACGCGGTGGCGGCCCTGGGCGGTGCCGTCGCGGTCACCGTGCTGAGCTGGCTCGACGTCGCTGATCCGATCACTCTGGCCGCGGCTGTGGCCGGCGTGACGGGGGTACGACTGCTGGCGTTGTACCGCCGGTGGTCGGCCCCGGTGGCCGTGCCGTAGCCGTCTGGTCGCTCGCCCCGGCCGGTCATGCCGCGCGAGATTGTCGGCTCCCGCCGCTATGCTGGGTCCGGCCTCCGCGGCTTTCCGCGGAGGCGTTTGTGTGACTGGAAGGGATCGCCGCAGCTTGAGTCCGCCGTTGCCGAATCTCGATACCTTCCCCCCGCTGCGTGACTGGCAGCGCAAGGCGCTGGTGCGTTACCTGCGCAAACGCTCCGCCGACTTCATGGCGGTGGCGACACCGGGCGCCGGCAAGACGACCTTCGCTCTGCGCATCGCGGCCGAACTGCTCTGCGACGGCACGGTCGAGGCGGTCACGGTGGTCTGTCCCACCGAGCACCTGAAGACGCAGTGGGCGTCCGCGGCGGCCCGGGTGGGCATCCAGTTGGACTCGGCGTTCCGCAACTCCGACGTGCACAGCGCGCGCGACTTCCACGGGGCCGTGCTGACGTACGCGCAGGTGGGCATGGCGCCCGCGGTGCACCGGCGGCGCACCATGACCCGTCCGACCTTTGTCATCCTCGACGAGATCCACCACGCCGGCGATTCCCGCACCTGGGGCGACGGCGTGAAGCAGGCCTTCGACGAGGCCGAGCGGCGGCTGATGCTGACGGGGACGCCGTTTCGTTCCGACGACAACCCCATCCCGTTCGTGGAGTACGAGCGCGGCGAGAACGGCCTGCAACGCTCCCGCTCCGACTCGGTGTACGGCTACAGCGACGCCCTGCGCGACGGCGTCGTCCGCCCGGTGATCTTCCTGGCGTACTCGGGTGAGACCCGCTGGCGCACCAGCGCGGGCGACGAGCTCGCGGCCCGCTTGGGCGAGCCCATGACCAAGGACCTGATCGCCCAGGCCTGGCGCACCGCCCTCGACCACCGCGGTGACTGGATGCCGCAGGTGTTGCGTGCCGCCGACGCCCGGCTGTCCAGGCTGCGGTCGCACGGCATCACGGACGCGGGCGGCCTGGTCATCGCGAGCGATCAGCAGACCGCCCGGGCGTACGCGAAGCTGCTGGAGACCGTCGCCGGGGAGAAGCCCGTCGTGGTCCTCTCGGACGACCAGGGCGCCTCGGCGCGCATCGCGGAGTTCGCGCTCTCCGAGCAGCGCTGGATGGTCGCGGTCCGCATGGTTTCCGAGGGCGTCGACATCCCCCGCCTGGCCGTCGGCGTGTACGCCACCAGCGCCTCGACCCCGCTCTACTTCGCCCAGGCGATCGGCCGTTTTGTCCGGGCCCGCCGCCAGGGCGAGACCGCGACGGTGTTCGTGCCCAGCGTGCCGCACCTGCTCGGCCTCGCCAGCGAGATGGAGGTGCAGCGCGACCACATCCTCGGCGCCCCCAAGGACCCGGACGGCCTGGACGACGCCCTCCTCGAGCGGGCCCAGCGGTCCGAGGACGCCGAGGGCGAGCTCGAGAAGCGCTTCGAGGCCCTGTCGGCGACGGCGGAGCTCGACCAGGTGATCTACGACGGCGCCTCGTTCGGCACCGGGGCGCGGACGGGCACGCCCGAGGAGGAGGAATACCTGGGGCTGCCGGGCCTGCTGACCCCGGACCAGGTGGCGGTCCTGCTGAGCAAGCGCCAGTCGGCGCAGCTCGCGGCCCAGAAGAGGGCGGCGGCGACGGCCTCAGCGGATGCCGTACCGGCCCCTCGGGAGCCGGTGGCGACGATGCCCGCCGCCGAGCGCCGGGTGACGCTGCGCCGCCGGTTGAACGCCTTGGTGGCCGCCCACCATCACCGCACCAACCTGCCCCATGGCAAGATCCATGCGGAGCTGCGGCGGTTGTGCGGGGGCCCGCCGAGCGCCCAGGCGACGATCGAGCAGCTCGAGGAGCGCATCGCCACGATCCAGACCCTCTGAGCCCACGATCCAGACCCTCGAGCCGCCGGCGGTCGGGCTGGACCGGTGCGGGCCGGCCGGAGAATCCGATCCGCGAGAACATGTCGCGGCTTCTTGCGCGGATTCACCCGCTCGGGGGACGCCGGGAGGCTGCTCGCCGCGATCGTCGCCCGGCTCGTCCCGCGGAGCGACCGCGGACCGACGGCATGAAAAAGGGCGCCCCGGCACGGGACGCCCTTTCGCAGCCTATGGGGTTAGTTGGAGTTAGACATCATTTCCGCGCCGCGCCACGTGAACTCGGGGTCGGCGGCATACTGCACCGCGATCTTCACCAGGTCCTCGGCGTACCTGTTGGCGTGGTGCCCGCAGAACACCAGCTCGCTTCCACCAGCCAGGGTCAAACGGAGCTTTCCGGCTGCATTGCAGCGGTCGCACCGTTCATCGGCTGCTGTTCCGGCCACGCTTCCCGCCGGCGGCGTGAGAGTCGGGGTCATCGCCTTCCTCCTCTGGTCGTCACCGATGAACATGTTCCTCGGCTAATGCTCACCCATCGTGCAACACCATTGGCCCTTGCAGCCTTCCCACAGTGCCCCGGGGGGACCCAAGTCACACGTGGTCCGGCTAGTGTGCCGTGCACCAAGGGTGCCACGTCAACGATCACTTCTGCACAACGGTCTGGTTACCACCCGATGATGTACGGGTAGTGACCAAAAGGGCACGCAGTGTTGACTACCTGACTGGTTTTCCGGTATTGATCAAGCTGTCCGTGTCCAGTACCGGACAACTGATCTTGGTCCCGGTCGGATGCCGCCCGCCCGGCGATGGAGCGCGCCCGTCGGTAGTCCGACTGCGACCCAGCCGGGCATTCGCCCGCCATACCACCGTCACCGGTCGCACCGTCACTGTCCGTATCCCCACCGCCACAGTGAAACTGCCGCTTCACGGGAAGCGATCGCCCCACAAGAAGCGATCGCCACACGGGAGCCGACCGCCGCATGTGAGGCGACCGCCACACGGGAGCACCGCCCGCCGAACGAGTGGGGGCACCGCCCGCCGAACGAGTGGGGGCACCGCCCGCCGAACGAGCGGGGCACCGCCCGCCAAACGAGCGGGGCACCGCCCGCCAAACGAGTAGGAGCGCCGCCCGCCAGACGAGTGGGGCACCGCCCGGCCGCCGAGCTGGCGCCACACGTGGGTCGCCCACCCGCCGGAGACGCCCACACGCCCACACGCGAGCACGCCGACGATGTGCGGCGCGCGCGCCGGTAAGCGCGCGGCCGCGTCCTCGTCCCCGCGACCCGGATCAGTCCAGGTAGTCGCGCAGCACCTGCGAGCGCGACGGGTGCCGCAGCTTCGACATCGTCTTCGACTCGATCTGGCGGATGCGCTCGCGGGTCACCCCGTAGACCTGGCCGATCTCGTCGAGCGTCCGCGGCTGGCCGTCGGTCAGACCGAAGCGCAGCCGGACCACGCCCGCCTCGCGCTCCGACAGCGTCTGCAGCACCTGCTGGAGCTGGTCCTGCAGCAGCGAGAACGAGACCGCGTCGACCGCGACGACCGCCTCGGAGTCCTCGATGAAGTCGCCGAGTTGGCTGTCGCCCTCGTCGCCGATGGTCTGGTCGAGCGAGATGGGCTCCCGGGCGTACTGCTGGATCTCCAGCACCTTCTCCGGGGTGATGTCCATCTCCTTGGCCAGTTCCTCCGGGGTGGGCTCGCGGCCCAGGTCCTGGAGCAGCTCACGCTGTATGCGGCCGAGCTTGTTGATGACCTCCACCATGTGCACCGGGATGCGGATGGTGCGGGCCTGGTCGGCCATGGCGCGGGTGATGGCCTGGCGGATCCACCAGGTGGCGTACGTGGAGAACTTGTAGCCCTTGGTGTAGTCGAACTTCTCGACCGCGCGGATCAGGCCCAGGTTGCCTTCCTGGATGAGGTCCAGGAACGCCATGCCGCGGCCGGTGTAGCGCTTGGCCAGCGACACCACCAGGCGCAGGTTGGCCTCGAGCAGGTGGTTCTTGGCGCGCTCGCCGTCGCGGCCGATCCAGCGCAGGTCGCGCTCGAAGTTGCGGTCGAGCTTCTCCTCGCCCTCGTCGCAGGCGCGCAGGCGCTCGGCGGCGTAGAGCCCGGCCTCGATGCGCTTGGCGAGCTCGACCTCCTGCTCGGCGTTCAGCAGGGGGACCTTGCCGATCTGCTTGAGGTAGGCGCGGACCGAGTCGGCCGAGGCGGTCAGCTCGGCGTCGCGGCGAGCCTGCTTGAGCGCCTCCGACTCCTCGTCGTCCCACTCGAAGTCGCCGTCGGTGGCCGAGCTGGCGGCGTCGGTGGCGGCGGCCTGCACCATGGCGGCCGGCTCCTCCACGACGACGTCCTCGAGGTCGGCGGCGAGTTCCTCGGGGTCGATCTCCTCGCCCTCCGCGGGTCCACCCTCGCCCGCGGCCTTGGTGGCCTTCGCCGGACCGGCGGCCTTCTTCGCCGGGCCGGCCGCCTTCTTCGCGGCGGCCTTCTTGGCGGGACCGGGCGTCGCGGCGGAGGCGTCGGTCTCGGTCGCCCCCTGCTTCGGCGCCGGCGCGGCCTTCTTGGCGGGGGCACGGGTGGCCTTGGCGGTGGTCGCCTTCGAGGCCGGGGTCGCGGCGCGCGCGGCGGCGACCCGGCGGCGGGTGCTGGCCGAGCCGTCGACGACGACCGTGACGCCCGCGTCCACGAGGGCGCGGAGGATCTTCTTGGCCTGAGCCGGAGTCACCTCGGCGGACTCAACCGTCTGCACGACCTCGGCCGACGTGATCTGCCCGCCCGCACCCTGCGCGTGGGCGATCAGGGCCTCGGTGAGAGAGCGAACGTCGGCACCGGTCTGGTGGGCTTCTGTCACGAATGACCTTCCGGAGGGCGATGAAACACGGCCATGGGCCCAGCGCAGCACGCGGCGAAACGAGGCTGGCCGGTGTGGTGTGGGAGCCCGCGGAACGCGGACGGGGCTTGCTGGCGGTGTCCGTGAAGCGCGGGCAGGGGTGAATTGTAGCGCCGTCCAGCGAGATCCTCCCGCCGCAGCACGCCGCAGGGGGTCGCCGACCTCTCTTCGTGCGCCGGGCGGGAGAATGGTAGCTGCTGAAAGGGCGGTGTGGAGTGGTCGAAAACGCCGAGGTGCCGGCGCCGGAGGAGTTGTTGGCGATCGCCGTGCGGATCGCGCGGGAGGCCGCCGGGACGGCTCGGCGCATGCGCGCCGAGGGGGTCACCGACGTGCAGACCAAGAGTACCGACACCGACGTGGTGACGGCGGCCGACAAGGCCGTCGAGCGCGACGTGGTCGAGGCGCTGCGGCGCGAGCGGCCGGGCGACGGCGTGTTGGGCGAGGAGTACGGCGACAGCGCCGCACCGGCCGGCCGGGTCCGCTGGATCCTCGACCCGATCGACGGCACGGTGAACTACCTCTACGGCCTCCCGCAGTACGCGGTGTCGCTGGCCGCTGAGGTGGACGGCGTCGTGGTCGCCGGAGTGGTCCGCAACGCCGCGACCGGCGACGAGTGGACCGCGACGCGGGGCGGTGGCGCGTGGCGCGGTGAGCGGCGGTTGAGCGGCTCCACGCGGACGTCCCTGAACCAGGCACTTGTCGCGACCGGCTTCGGCTACGACCCGGCGCGCCGCGCGCATCAGGGAGCCGTGCTGGCGGCGTTGATCACCCGAGTGCGTGACATTCGCCGCTTCGGCGCGGCGTCACTGGATCTGTGCCTGGCGGCCGAGGGCGGGGTGGACGCCTACTTCGAGAAGGGGCTGCACGCCTGGGACCACGCGGCCGGCGGGCTGATCGCCGTCGAGGCGGGCCTGTGGGTGTCCGGACTCGACGGACGCAGCGCCAGCGAGGACATGCTGGTGGCCGCGCCGCCGGCGCTCTTTCCCGCGCTGCATGACGCGCTCGTGGAGCTCGACGCCGCCGGCGGTCCCTGACGGTCGCTGACGGCCCGGGCGGGTCCGGTCAGGAGTCCTTCTTGGCCGGTGCCGGGCAGGCGCCCGGCGGCACCTGCGGCTCGCCGAGCTCGACCAGCGACTGGTTGACCTCGGTGGTCGTGGCCAGCTGCTGGAACTGGCTGCCGATCACGACGTCGACCACCGCGCCCTTGCGCTTGGGGTTGTACTGCGGGTCGGCCTGGTTCAGGAAGTACGCCCGCAGCAGCCAGGCCGAGCCGACCGCGTCCGGGCCGTACCGCATGACCGCGACGCCGTCGACCTTCTTGTTGTTCTCGGCGGGCTTCTGGGTCTGGAAGCGCCGGTTCTTGAATTCGTTGGTGACGTTGTCGGCCAGGCCGGGCTGGTCGGTGCCGTTGTAGACCTTGACCGTGACCTGCTCCGCGTCGTCCGGCAGCGTCACGTCGGCCAGGACGGAACCGGTGGGGCACCCGCCACCCACCACGGCGTCACCCTGGGTGTCGCGGACCAGCGCCACCACGACGAAGACCACCGCGGCCACGGCGAGTACGCCGACCACGACGAGCGCTCGAACGCGCGCAAAGCTCATGGTGCAGTACTCCAGGTGAGGTGGGGGTGGCGGCAAGAGTCTGCGGTGAGGTTAGCGTCTACTCCGACGCGCGCGGAAACAGGGAATGTTCCCGGCGCGGCGACGATGATCCACGGGCTTCGCCCCCTACCTTGATGTCGCCTCAGTCACATCGGGAACAATTGGCCGCCCACGAACGTACAAGCGTCCCACTAGGGCGGTAAGGTGCCGCGTTTGCCGGGGCAGTTTCACAAGGGGGTGGGAGCGCCTCGGCGGATGGTCGTTCCCTGCTGTCTGGGCCAGGGAGAAAAGTCCGTCACAACGGGAACCGAAACGTCGTCGCCGGCGTTACTTACGCCAAGTGACACATCGATACAGGAGAGTGAAAACCGATGGCCACCGACTACGACGCCCCGCGTCGCGACGAGGTCGACCTCGGCGAGGACAGCCTCGAGGAGCTCAAGGCCCGCCGCGCCGACTCGCAATCGGGCGCAGTGGACGTCGACGAGGTCGAGGTGGCGGAGAGCTTCGAGCTCCCCGGTGCCGACCTGGCCGACGAGGAACTCACCGTCAAGGTCCTGCCGATGCAGACCGACGAGTTCCGCTGCGCCCGCTGTTTCCTAGTGCACCACCGCAGCCAGCTGGCGGTCGAGCGCAACGGGGAACTGATCTGCCGCGAGTGCGCCTGACCGCGCGCTCGCCGTGGTAGCCACCCGGTCGTCGGCGACGACCGGGCGTCGTGCGACCCCTGGAGCGGGGCGTGCGGCGTGTGACCCGTGTGCCCACCTGTCGCACTGGGTAGAGGGTCACTGACGGCAGACGAAGGGGAGGTCGACCACCATGAGCCGCCCAGACGAGAACTCGGCGCCGACCGCAGAGCCGGGGCGAGAGCTCATCGAGGTCGACCCGACACCGGCATCGGCGCTCACCGATGCCGCACGGCCGGCGGTCGAATCCGCCGACCGGGCCTCTGACGCCGACATCGGCGCCACCGTGGCCGCGCTCACGGCCGACGACCTGGCGCCGGACAAGCGGCGGCACCTGCTCGGCAGGCTGGTCGGCGACGTGCGCCGGCGCGGGCTCGGCCGATTGTTTCGCCCTCGGGCGGCGCTGCGCTGGATGGCCGATGCGGTCGCCGACATCGCCCCGCACGTACCGATCCGAGATGTGGATACTCTGCGCCGCCATCACGGCGGCCTCGACGACGACGAGCTCGCCGAGCGCCTCGTCCGCAACGCCTCCCGCGCTACCGCGGGGGTTGGCGCCGCCGGCGGCGGCGTGGCCTCGCTCGAGTGGGCCGTCACACCCACCCTGCTCTCCGCGCCGGTGCTCCTGGCCGCCGAGACGGTCGCCGTGGTCGCCATCGAGCTGAAGCTGATCGGCGAGCTGCACGAGGTGTACGGCCGGCCGATCGCCGGCTCCGCCGGCCAGAAGGCCACCGTCCTGATCCAGTCCTGGTCCGGCCAGCGCGGCGTGAACCCGCTGATTCCCGGCGTCGGGGTTGCCACGGTGCTCGGCACGGCGGCCCGCAAGGAGCTGCAGGCGAGCCTGCTGCGCCGATTCGGGCGCAACCTGACCACGCTGGGCCCGATGCTGACCGGCGCGGCCGTGGCCAGCTATCTCAACCGCCGGGCCACCAGGAACCTGGGCGACAAGGTCGTCAAGGACCTGCGCAAGAAGCGCTAGGCCGTGCGGCGCGCCGCCAGCAGTGCCGTCGCCAATTCGACCGGCTGCCGCGTGCTGACCACCCAGAACGGGGTGGGGTCCGCGGGATCGTCGAGCACGACCTGCACCGCGCCCTTGATCCAGGGACGCTGGATCACGAACGCCAGCGGGTGGGAGCCGACGCCGAGCACCTCGCGCCGGCCGTCGGCGTCCAGCGCCACGGCGTCCGCGATGGCCGAGATCGGCAGCCGGGCGTCGTCGACCTGGAACTCGGTCGCCGTGACGGCGACCCGGATGCGCCCCAGCCACCAGGGGAGCACCATCGACAGGGGTAGCAGCGCCACGAACGGCACCCACGCGCGCAGTCCGTCGCTGCCCATCCAGATCTCGGTGGCGAGCAGGCCGGCGAGGCCGGCCGCGGCGGGCCACATCCACCAGGGAGCGTGCAGCCGCTCGGCGTACGCGGCGGGCTCGGCCGTGCGTGCGGAGGGCTCGGATGTCACGCTGGTGAGGGTACGGCGCGCCTCCGTCTGCGATGACGGCAGGATGGCAGGGTGGGTGCCGCCCGATCCGCTCGACGTGAGGACTCAGCAACCGTGGACATCCAGGTCCGCCAGCTCGACCCCGGACTGCCGCTGCCGGCGTACGCGCACCCCGGCGACGCCGGCGCCGACCTGTACGCGGCGGAGAGCGTGGAGCTCGCGCCCGGGCAGTGGAAGTGCGTGCCGACCGGGGTCGCCATCGCGCTCCCCGAGGGTTACGTGGGGCTGGTGCACCCCCGCTCGGGGCTGGCCGCTCGCCTCGGCGTGACGGTGCTCAACGCGCCCGGTACGGTCGACGCCGGCTACCGCGGCGAGATCCTCGTGAATCTCATCAACCACGACCGGGAGCGCCCGGTCGCGATCTCACGGGGGGACCGCATCGCCCAGCTGGTGGTCCAGCGGGTCGAGCGGGCCGTGTTCCACATCGTCGACGAGCTCGACGACAGCGTGCGCGGCACCGGCGGCCACGGCTCCACCGGCGGTCACGGCGCCCTCCCGGAACAGGGCCAGGGGTCCGCGCCGGTGCTCGCGCAGCAGAATCTCTAGATCGGGAAGGTGGCAAGCAGATGTTCTCCCGCAAGCGCGGAGGCCCGCGGCATGTACGCCCGGACGACGCGCCCCAGACGTCGGCGCTCGCTCAGAGCATGGGTGACCTGCCGCCGGCGCCCGAATTCGGTCCCTGGGACAGCGCGCAGGCGCCCGACGGGGTCCAGCGCCTCGATCTCGGCAGCCTGCTGATCCCCGCGGTCGAAGGTGTCGAGGTGCGGGTGCAGGCCAACCCGGAGGGCGGTGTCGAGCAGATCGTCCTGGTGCACGGAAACAGCGCCCTCCAGCTCGGCGTCTTCGCCGCGCCGCGGACCGAGGGGATCTGGGACGAGGTCCGCGACGAGATCGCGGGAGCGATGAAGGCGGACGGCGCGGCCCCGCGCGAGGTCGACGGGCCGTACGGCGTCGAGCTGGCGGCGCGGGTGAACACCCCCGAGGGCCCGGCGGACGTCCGGTTCGTCGGCGTGGACGGGCCGCGGTGGATGGTCCGTGCCCTCTTCCAGGGGCTGGCCGCGGCCGACCCGGCGCAGGAGGGCGTGCTCGGCGAGTGCCTGCGGGAGCTGGTCGTCGTCCGCGACAACGAGGCCCGGCCGGTGCGCGAGGCGCTGCCGCTGCGGCTGCCGCGGGAGATGGCCGAGGCCGCCCAGCATCACGATCATGATCACGACCATGAGGATCCGACGCCGCCGGACGCCCCGCCCCACCAGGAGATGCCTGGCACGAACGGCCGCCACGCCCACTAAGGGTGTGTCCCGCGCCCCAAGCGCGGAGATCCATTCGCGCTTGGTGAGATAGGTCACGGGGTGCGCTTCCGGCGTACCGTGGACGGGCGGTCCCTGATCACACTGGGGCCGTCCTCCGGTACTCCGCCGGTGGGATTCGCGGCTCGCACAGAGGCGGCACAGGTCATGACGACCGATGAGCGCACCACCGGACTGCGCCGGTTCCTGGAGCGGCTGACCGCCTCCGAGGAGGAGCTGGACGCTCAGGAGTTGCAGCGCGACAGCGCCAAGTGCGGCGCGGTGCCGGCCGGGCAGTGCCAGCGTGGCCAGGTCGTATCCGTGTCGGGACGGTTGCGTACAGTGGCATACACTCCCCGCACCAACCTGCCGACGCTCGAGGCCGACCTCTACGACGGCAGCGACGTGGTCACGCTCGTCTTCCTGGGCCGCCGTTCGATCGTCGGTATCGAACCGGGGCGTCAGCTCACCGCGCGCGGCCGGATCGCGATCCGGGACGACCGTAAGGTCATCTACAACCCGTACTACGAGCTGGAGGCGCCCCGGTGACACCCGGCAGCGAACCCCGTCACGCCGCCCACGAGACGGTGGAGGAGAGGGTCGCCGAGGAGGTTGTCGAGGAACTCGACCTGCACCCGGTCGAGGAACCCCTGCCCTCGATGAGCGAGCAGATCGCCGAGCAGTTGGGCGGGGTGCGCGGGCTCATCGAGTCCAGTCTGCCGGTGCTCGTGTTCGTGGTGCTCAATGTGCTGCTCGGCGACGCGGTCCTGGATCTGGGAAAGAAGACGGCGCTCTACTGGGCGATCGGCGGCAGCGTGGGCTCGGCGCTGGCCATCGGGGCCTACCGGCTGAGCCGCAAGCAGCCGATCCGGCACGCGGTCAACGGCATCTTCGGCATCGCGGTCGGGGCCTTCCTGGCGTGGCGCACCGGCGACGCGAAGAATTTCTACCTGCCGGGCATCCTGCTCACCCTGGGACAGGTGGTCCTGCTGATCGCGTCGGTCGCGGTCCGTCGCCCGATCATCGGGTACGTCTGGGGCGTGCTGGCCAACGGCGGGAAGCACGACTGGTTCACCAACCCGCGCTTGTTCCGTACGTTTCAGTGGCTGACCCTGCTCTGGGCCGCCTCCCTCTTCGTCCGCGCGGGCGTGCAGGGCTGGCTCTGGCTCGCCGACGAGGCCAACGCGATCGGCATCGTGCGCATCCTGATCAGCTGGCCCATCTACGCGGCGACGTTCGCGTACACCGCCTGGGCCGTGCACCGCGTGACCGCCGCCCAGGCCGCCGAGAAGCAAGCGGCCGAAGCGGTCTAGCCCAGTTCGCCGAGCTTGCCGAGGACGACGGCACGGACCGCGTCCTCGACCTCGGTGGTGCAGACGAAGATCAGCTCGTCGCCGGCCTCCAGCGGGTCGTCCGGCGTCGGCACCAGCACGCGCTTGCCGCGCAGCACGGCCACGAGCGCCGCGTCGCGGGGCATCGGGATGTCGCGCACCGGCTGGCCGACGAAGGGTGCGTTCGCCGGCAGGGTGATCTCGACGAGGTTCGCCTCGCCCTGCCGGAAGGTCATCAGGCGGACCAGGTCGCCGACCGTCACCGCCTCCTCGACCAGGGCGGCCATCAGCCGGGGCTTGCTCACCGCGACGTCGACGCCCCACTGCTCGGTGAAGAGCCACTCGTTCTCGGCCCGGTTCACGCGGGCCACCACCCGGTTGACCGCGAACTCGGTCTTGGCCAGCAGAGACACGACCAGGTTGGCCTTGTCGTCGCCGGTGGCGGCGACGACCACGTCGCAGCCCGCCACGTCGGCCTCCTCGAGGCTGCTGACCTCGCACGCGTCCGCGAGCACCCACTCGGCCTGGGGCACCCGCTCGGGGCGCAACTGGCGCGGCTGGCGCTCGATCAGCATCACGCGGTGGCCGTTGCCGATGAGTTCCTGGGCGATGGACCGGCCGACGTTGCCGGCACCCGCGATGGCGATCCGCATGATCAGTGACCCCCCAGCCCGGTGCTCGCGGCCGCCGCGAGGACCTGATCGACGATGTCGTCGGTGACCAGGACGAACACCTGGTCGCCGTCCTGGAGCACGGTGGCGGGGGAGGCCAGTGAGCCGATGCCGAAGCGCATGAGGTAGGCCACGCGGGTGCCGAGCGCGTCCTCGAGCGACGTGAGCGAGCGTCCCACCCAGTCGCGGTGCAGCGGTGCCTCGACGATCGAGACGGCGCTGGTGGGGTCGCGGAACACCTCGACGGTGCCCTCGGGCACCAGGTGCCGGACCATGCGGTCGGCGGCCCAGCGGATCGTCGCAACGGTCGGAATGCCCAGGCGCTCGTAGACGAGCGCGCGGCGGGCGTCGTAGATGCGGGCCACCACCCGGGACACGCCGAACGTCTCGCGGGCCAGCCGGGCCGAGATGATGTTGGAGTTGTCGCCGCTGGAGACGGCCGCGAAGGCGTCCGCCCGCTCGATGCCGGCCTGGCGCATCACGTCGCGGTCGAATCCGATCCCGGTGACGGTCTCGCCGCCGAACTCGGCGCCGAGCCGGCGAAAGGCGTCGGAATTCTGGTCGATGATCGCGACCGAGTGGCCGCGGGCGTCGAGCTTGTGGGCCAGCGTCGAGCCGAGCCGGCCGCAGCCCATGATCACCACGTGCAAGGTTCTCGCGCCTCCCGCTGGATGCTTCCTCAGCAGAGCGTGCCATGCCGTGGCGACGGATGCTGGCCGGGGCGGCCGACGGCGTGGCGCGCGCGGCCGTAGTCTTGGCGCTTGTGGCAAGTTCGACGTCCTTAGCCAAGCGCCTGCTGCTCGGCCGGCCCTTCCGGTCCGACCGGCTGCAACACACGCTGCTGCCCAAGCGGATCGCGCTGCCGGTGTTCGCGTCGGACGCGCTGTCGAGCGTCGCCTACGCCCCCGACGAGATCCTGCTGACCCTCTCCATCGCGGGGGCCGGTGCCTTCATCTACTCGCCGTGGATCACGCTGGCCGTCGCGGTCGTCATGGTCACGGTGGTGGCGAGCTACCGGCAGAACGTGCACGCCTACCCCTCCGGTGGCGGCGACTACGAGGTGGCGACGGTCAACCTCGGCCCGCGCTTCGGTGTGGCGGTGGCCAGCGCCCTGCTCGTCGACTACATCCTCACCGTGGCCGTGTCGATCAGCGCCGGCGTCACGAACCTGGGCTCGGTCGTCCCGTTCGTCGCCGAACACAAGATCGGCATCGCCCTGGTGGCGGTCTCCGTGCTCGCCGCGCTCAACCTGCGCGGTCTGCGCGAGTCCGGCACGGCGTTCGCCGTTCCGACGTACGCGTTCATCGTCGTCATCCTCGGCATGCTCGTCACGGGGCTGATCCGGGTCTACGTGCTCGGCCAGGACCTGCGCGCGCCCAGCGCGGACCTGATCATCGACGCCGAGGAACACCACCTGACGAGCATGGCGTTCGTGTTCCTGCTGCTGCGCACGTTCTCGTCCGGGTGCGCCGCGCTGACCGGTGTCGAGGCCATCTCCAACGGCGTGCCGGCCTTCAAGGCGCCGAAGAGCAAGAACGCCGCGACCACGCTGCTGCTGCTCGGCGGCGTCGCGATCCTGATGCTGGTCGGGATGGTCATGCTGGCCCGCGCCACGCACCTGCAGTTCGTCGAGGACGCCAAGCAGATCGTCGGGGGACCGCCGAACTACGTGCAGAAGACCGTGACGGCCCAGCTCGGCGAGACCGTCTTCGGCAGCGGTTCGGCCCTGCTCTACCTGGTCGGCGCGGTCACCGCCCTGATTCTCTTCCTGGCCGCGAACACCGCCTTCAACGGCTTCCCGGTGCTCGGCTCGATCCTCGCGCAGGACCGCTACCTGCCGCGCCAGCTGCACACCCGCGGTGACCGCCTCGCGTTCAGCAACGGCATCATCTTCCTCGCCGTCGCGGCGATCGTGCTCATCGTGGCGTTCGACGCCGAGGTGACCCGCCTGATCCAGCTCTACATCGTCGGCGTCTTCGTGTCGTTCACGCTCTCGCAGGCCGGCATGATCAAGCACTGGAACCGGCTGCTGCGGACCCAGCGCGATCCGACCAGGCGCCGGCAGATGTACCGGTCACGGGCCATCAACACCTTCGGGATGGCGCTGACCGGGGCCGTGCTGATCGTCGTACTGATCACGAAGTTCATGCTCGGCGCGTGGATCGCGATCGTGGCGATGCTGGTGATCTACGTACTCATGCTGAGCATCCGCAAGCACTACGTGCGGGTGGCCGAGGAGCTGCAACCCACCGAGGAGCGCCCGGTGCTGCCCTCGCGCAACCACGCCATCGTCCTGGTCAGCAAGGTGCACATGCCGACCCTGCGTGCGGTGGCGTATGCCCGGGCCACCCGCCCGGACACGCTCACCGCGGTGACGGTGAACGTGGACGACAAGGACACCCGCAAGATCCAGGACGAGTGGGAGCGCCGGCAGGTGCCGGTGTCGCTGACCGTGGTCGACTCGCCGTACCGGGAGATCACCCGGCCGATCATCGACTTCGTGAAGAGCGTGCGGCGGGGCTCGCCGCGCGACGTGGTCACGGTCTTCGTCCCCGAGTACGTCGTGGGCCGGTGGTGGGAGAACCTGCTGCACAACCAGAGCGCTCTGCGGATCAAGGGTCGGCTGCTCTTCGAGCCGGGGGTGATGGTGACCAGCGTGCCGTGGCAGCTGCGCTCCAGCCAGGACCGCAACCTGGACCGGCTCGACGAGCACCTCAGCCGGGCACCCGCCCGCGGGCCGCGTACCCGCCCCAACGACCTGGCGGCCACGGCCTCCCCGGCGCAGGAGCCGCCCGTCTCGGCTACCGCCACGGCGCCGGACGACGCCCGGTGACCGCGGTGGAGGGCTACGCCGACGCGGAGTTGGTCGAGGGAGACCGGATCGAGCTTGTTACGGGAGCGCCAGCGCACGGCGGGCACTGTGTGGCCCGCATCGGCGGGGAGCACGGCCGCGTCGTGTTCGTGCGGCACGCCCTGCCGGGAGAGCGGGTCACGGCCGAGATCACCGAGCTGCACCGGGGATATCTGCGCGCAGACGCGGTGGCCGTGCACGACGCCTCGCCGGATCGGGTCACGCCGCCGTGCCCGTACGCTCATCCCGGCGGTTGCGGGGGATGCGACCTGCAACATGTCGCACCGGCGGCGCAGCGCGAGTGGAAGACCGCGGTGGTGCGCGACCTCCTCGGCCGCATGGGCGGTCTGAGTGGCGAGCGGCTCGACGCGCTGGACCCGACCGTCCGGCCGCTGCCCGGCGGACCGCTGGGCTGGCGGTCGCGGATCCGCTATGCCGTCGACGCCGCGGACCGGCCCGGGCTGCTCAAACACCGCTCGCACGAGGTCGTGCCGATCGACTTCTGCCGGATCGCCCACCCGCGGCTGCGGGAGCTGGACGTCACCTCGCGGCTGTGGCCCGGCGTCACCTCCGTCGAGGCGGTCGCCTCCACCGGCGGGGACGTGACGGTCGTGGCCCGCGCCGCCACACCGGCCGCGCGCGGTGCCGACCCGCCGGTGCGGCCGGCTGGAGCGCGCGCCGGGCGTGCCGATCCGGCTGACGGCGTCGCGGGCGATTCGCTGCTGGACGAGGCGCACGGCGGTGAGCGGGTGCTGCTGGAGGGCACGCCGCAGGTGCGGGAGCTGGCCGCCGGCCGGGAGTGGCACGTGCCCGCCGAGGGCTTCTGGCAGATCCACCCCGCGGCGGCGGACACGCTGGTCGACGCCGTGCTCGAGCTGCTGCGCCCGGAGCCGGGCGAGGTCTGCTGGGACCTCTACGGCGGCGCCGGCCTGTTCGCGGCGGCCGTGGCCGAGCGGACGGGCGCACGGACCACCGTCGTCGAGTCGTCGCCGGAGGGTGTCGCGGCGGCCCGCCACAACCTCGCCGGCGTGACCGGGGCCGAGGTGGTCGCGGCCCGGGTCGACGCCGCGCTCGCGCGCCGGCGGATCGCCGGGCCGGTCGATCTGGTCGTGCTGGACCCGCCGCGCAGCGGTGCCGGCGCCAGGGTCGTCCGGGCGGTCGTGGCGGCGCGGCCCCGGGCGATCGCCTACGTCGCGTGCGATCCCGCGGCCCTGGCGCGCGACGTGCGGACCTTCGCCGAGGAGGGTTGGCAGGTCGAGGCGCTGCGGGCGTACGACTGCTTCCCGATGACCCAGCACGTGGAGTGCGTGGCGCTGTTGATCCCTGACGAGACCAGTGTGATCTGAGCCTCCGTCGGCCGGATGTGCAGGTTTTGTGGAGGACATCGCAGTTGTGCCTCGGGCCGGATGCGCGCGGGCGCGGCGCGGATAGACTTTCGCCCCATGAGCGACCGCAGCGATCAAACGGCGACCGGCCTCCTCGGCACCATCGAGACGCCCGGTGATCTCCGGCGTTTGACCCCTGAGCAACTCACCCTGCTCGCCGCCGAGATCCGCGACTTCCTGGTCGCCAAGGTCTCCCGCACCGGCGGGCACCTCGGCCCGAACCTGGGCGTGGTGGAGACCACCCTCGCCCTGCACCGGGTCTTCGACTCGCCGCGGGACCGGATCCTCTTCGACACCGGTCACCAGGCGTACGTGCACAAGATCGTGACCGGCCGCCAGGACGGGTTCGACCTGCTCCGGCAGCGCGGTGGCCTCACCGGATATCCGAGCCGGGCCGAGAGCGAGCACGACTTCATCGAGAACTCCCACGCCTCCACCGCTTTGTCGTACGCGGACGGCATGGCCAAGGCTTTCGCGCTGCGCGGTGAACAGCGGCACGTCGCGGCGGTCGTCGGCGACGGCGCCCTGACCGGTGGTATGTGCTGGGAAGCGCTCAACAACATCGCCGCCGCGAAGAACCCGCTGGTCATCGTCGTCAACGACAACGGCCGGTCGTACGCGCCCACGATCGGCGGCCTCGCCGACCACCTCTCGACGCTGCGCCTCAACCCCGGCTACGAGCGGGTGCTCGATCTGGTCAAGAACGCGCTGAGCTCGACCCCGCTGGTGGGCAAGCCGGCCTACGAGGTGCTGCACGCGGTCAAGAAGGGCATCAAGGACGCGGTCAACCCGCAGGCGATGTTCGAGGACCTCGGCATCAAGTACCTCGGCCCGGTCGACGGCCACGACATCGAGGCCATGGAGTCGGCGCTGCGCCGTGCCAAGGGCTTCCAGGCGCCGGTGATCGTGCACGCGGTGACCCGCAAGGGCTACGGCTACCGCCCGGCCGAGGACGACGAGGCCGACTGCCTGCACGGCCCGGGCAGCGCGTTCAGCATCGAGACCGGCAAGCTGCTGGCCGCCCCGTCGGTGAAGTGGACGCACGTCTTCGCCGAGGAGCTGGTCGCCATCGCCGACGAGCGCCCGGACGTCGTCGGCATCACCGCCGCGATGGCCGAGCCCACCGGCATCGCGGCGCTGCAGAAGAAATACCCGGAGCGGACGTACGACGTCGGCATCGCCGAGCAGCACGCGGCGACGTCCGCGGCGGGTCTCGCGATGGGCGGGCTGCATCCGGTCGTCGCGGTGTACGCGACCTTCCTCAACCGCGCCTTCGACCAGGTCCTGCTCGACGTGGCCATGCACCAGCTGCCCGTCACGTTCGTGCTCGACCGCGCCGGCATCACCGGCCCGGACGGCCCCAGCCACTACGGCATCTGGGACATGAGCGTCTTCGGCGTCGTTCCGGGCCTGCGCATCGCCGCGCCGCGCGACGCCGCCACCCTGCGCGAGGAGCTGCGCGAGGCGGTCGCCGTGGACGACGGCCCGACGATCGTGCGCTTCCCGACGGGCTCGGTCGCCGCCGACCTGCCGGCGCTGCGCCGGATCGGCCCGGTCGACGTGCTGCGCGAGGAGGACCGCAAGGACGTGCTGCTGGTCGCCGTGGGTGCCTTCGCCAAGCTCGGCATGGAGGTCGCCGAGCGGATCGCGGAGCAGGGGTACGGCGTCACGGTCGTCGACCCGCGCTGGGTGCGCCCGGTGCCGATCGAGCTCGTGGGTCTGGCCGACGCGCACCGGCTGGTGGTGACGCTGGAGGACGGCGTGCGGGCCGGCGGCGTCGGCGAGGCCGTGGCGAGCACTCTGCGGGACGCCGGCGTCGGCGTGCCGCTGCGCGACCTCGGCGTGCCGGCCGGCTTCCACCCGCACGGCAGCCGCGCGGAGATCCTCGCCTCCCTCGGCCTCACCGCGCAGGACATCGCGCGTGACGTCACCGAGTGGGTGTCCGGGCTCCAGGAAGCGACCACGGAGCATCAGCCCACATCCTGACGCACGCGGGCGATTTTGTTATTAAGCCGTTACCTTTGAGGCATGGCGGCGGAGACGTTCGGCGGCGCGACGGTAGTCATCGACCTGGGCCTGGCCCGCGGCGAGCCCGACGAGTACGACACCCCGGTGGGTCGGACCGTGCCCCGTTGGTTCGCGCCCCTGCTCATCGCGGTGATCGTGCTGCTCGGATCCGCCGCGTCCGCCGCGCCCCCACCGCCCGCCCTGTCGCCCGTGCTGTCGCTGCGCTTCGGCCCGGCGGACCCGTTCACGCTGACCGACACCGGTGACCTGCTCGCCCAGAGCCTGGGCCGGCTGGCCGCGTACGACCTGGGCGACGGGCGGATGCGCTGGCAGGCCCGGTCCGAGGCGCCCAGCTACCGGCTGCGGATCGGCGGCGGCCTGGTGCTGCTGCGCCCGTATTCCGGCGGCGCCTATTCCGATCGCGGCACCACGGCCGTGTCGCTGGCCGACGGCTCGGCACGCTGGCGCCGGTCCGGCAGCATCGTCACCGTCGCCGGCTCCGACACCCTGCTCGCCGTCTCCACCGTGCGCAGCTACGGGCCGGGCCGGCGCGTGCAGGGCCCCGTCGAGGCGGTCGACCCGGCCACCGGGCGCACCCGCTGGCGGGTCGACGTGCCGTCGACGGCGGTGCTCCTCGGCGTGCCCGGATCGACCGGTCAGCCGGCGCGAATGCTGCTCCTGCACGACAGTCGCGTCGCGGCGGTGCACGACCTCGCGACCGGCGCGGTGCTCGCCCACGCCGAGCTGCCGGCCGCCGACTACGGACCCGAGAACCCCGTCGTTTCCGGCGGCTTCCTGCTGTTGCGGCATCCGGCGACGACCGGGAGCGCCGTCTCGGCGTACGACCTCACGTTGCGGCAGCGGTGGACCCGGCCGGCCGGTTTCGCCTTCGGCGTCACCGCCTGCGGGCGGCTGGCGTGCCTCGTCGGCCCGGACGGCGTCCGGGCGGTCGAGGTGTCCGACGGCGTCGAGGCGTGGTTCCGCCCCGGGTGGCGCAGCGTCGAGCAGCACGGCGGCCTGATCATCGCCTACGGCACGACGGCGGGCGACGCCGATCCCGTCGGCATCATCGACCCCGCCACCGCCCGGGTGCTCACCGACCTGCACGGGTGGCGTCCCGTTCCCGGGACGGGCGGTGACCATCTGCTCGTTGCCCGGACGACCGGCGGGGATGGCCGTACCATGGTCGCGATCGCCGCCCCCGGTGACGCCCGGCCGCGCCCGCTGTCAGACCTGCCGGCCGGCACCGGGGACTGCCAGGTCGGCTCCGGCCGGTTGGTCTGCCGCACCACCTCCGGCGAGCTGATGATCTGGGCGTACGAACGAAAGGGGTAGGCGTGGCGCTGATCGAGCTGAGCCCCGACACCCCGGCTCAGCCGTCGATCGGCCGGCCACCCGCGCACGTCTACCGCCGCGTCGGCCTGCTCCTCGCCACGGCCCTGGTCCTCGTCCTCGGCGGTGCCGTGCCACCGACCTCGCTGATCTGGCGGCAGGTCGGCGTGGTGCCGTTCGAGCGTGGCATCGACTTTCGGCTCATCGACGGCCGCGTCTACAGCGTCGACCTCGACCGCCAGCCGCCGCAGCTCCGCGCCTGGTCACTCGATCCGATGCGCGAACTGTGGAACTCGCCGGGTCCGTCGGGCGACGAGAACCGGCCGTATCGGATCGACCGCGCGGCCACCAACGTGGTGGTGGTCAAGAACGGCCCGGCGCAGACCTATCTCGATGCCCGCACCGGCGCTGTGCGCTGGCGCTCACCCATCGCTGTGCAGGAGCTCGACGGTCGGACCGGACTGATCGTCGAGGAGCGGTTCCGGCCCGGCACCGAATACGACCCGGACTCCGGCGAACCCGGCCCGCTGTACGGCCTCGGCGGCGATGTCCTGCACACCGAGCCCGCGCTGAGCAGCACGCTCGCCGGCGTCGACCTCGCTAACGGCCGCCGGCTCTGGACCGCCGAGGAGCGGGGTTCCGTCTCCGCGCAGTGGGCCGGCGCGCCGCATCGAGCGATCGTCGTGCTCACCGCCGGCCGCCTCGTCCTGCGATCGCCGACGACCGGCGAGGTGGTGCGCGAGCAGACGGTCCCGCCGGTCAACGGCCGGCTACCGGAGTGGATGGACCTGGCCGGCGATGTCGCGCTGGTGCGCTACGGCGCCTTCGGCGAGGGCGGGCGGGTCGCCGCGTACGCGCTCGACACGCTCGCGCCGCTCTGGCAGCAGGACCACCCGGACCCGCTGGGCGGGCCGGGCAACTGCGTCGGGATGCCCTGCCTGACCAACGGCGCCGATCTCAACGTTCTGGACCAGAGAACAGGCGCGAAGCTGTGGCGGGCCGGCACCGACGACACTCTCTTCGCGTTCGGTGACCGCTCGGTCCTCGAGACCCGGTTGATGACGCGGCCAACTCGCACGTCCGACCGGCGCACCGGGCGGACGCAGGTGGAGCTGACGACCTGGGAGACCCACACCGTCCTGCCGGACGGTAAGGCGTACCTGCTGACCAAGCAGGAGCCCAACAACGACACGGTCGTCGGGATACTCCGGGCCGGCGCCGGTGCGGTGCAGCCGCTGGGCCGGATCGCCGGGGGAGCCGGAGGATGTCAGCCCGACGCCACCTATGTGGCCTGCACAGTGTCCGAGGGCGTCGCGATCTACCGCTACCGGGGCTGAATCCGAGGTCGCCGGGCGGCTCGCCTCGGCGCACAATGACGGCGTGGGCGTCGTCATCGACCTCGGCGAGCTGCGTCACATACAGCAGCCGCTCACACCCGCCCGACGGCCGCCGCATCCGAGGGTCGCACTGGCCGCCGTCGCCGGCCTGCTGGTCGCGCTGACCGCCGGCTCGGTGCCCAGGACGCTTCCGCGGTCGCCGATCATCGTGCCCGCCCGCCTGGGCGACACCATGGTCGTCGAACGGGACCGCATCCACGTGGTCGCCGCAGCACCCTTCCTGCCGCCGTCGACGTCGACGCCGGCCCTGCGGGACCGGGTCGTCAGCACGTACGCGCTGCCCGGCGGCGACCTGATGTTCCGGACCACGGCGACGGTGAGCGGCGCCGTGCTCTCGGTGACGTCGGTGGGCGGGACGGTGCTGGTGTCCTACCAGGTCGACACGGTCGGAGCGGAGGCCACGGTCGCGGTGGCCGCCGGCACCGGCACCGCGCTCTGGCGGGCCCCAGCCCGCCTGCTCAGGGCCTCGGCGACCGACGGTGTCGCGCTCCTGCGTCAGTACGGTCCGCAATTCGGCAAGCTCGACTGGTACGGCGTCGATCTCGCCACGGGCCGCCATCGCTGGACCCTGCGCCAGCCCGCGCTCGGCGCCTCCACCGACGCCGGCTACACCGCCGACGGCTTCCCCCACCGGCTGGTCACCGTCACGGCCGACGGGCACCTCGAGGCCCGCGACACCGTCAGCGGGCGGCTGGTGGCGACGGCCGACGTGCCGGCGCCGCCCAGCTGGTCGCGTCGTGGCGTCACGGCGTGGCCGGCCGGAGACCTCGTGCTGGTCGGCGGGCTCGGCGGCGTGACCGCGTACGCCCTGAGCGACCTCGGCCGCCGCTGGACCGGCCCCCTCGACCTCTCCGGCCGCTGGGTGCAGAACGGCTGCGCGGGCGGCATCTGCCTGGTCGGCTACCGCGGCGGTGTCGAGGTCGTCGACCCGGTCACCGGAACGCCCCGGTGGTCGAGCCCGCGCTGGAGCTCGGCCGTGGAGGCGGGACCATGTCTGCTGGTCACCGGCACCGAAGGCCTCGAAGCGCAGTATCCGCTGGCCGTCGTCGACGCGCGGACCGGCGCGGTGCGTGGCGATTTCGGCAGGTGGCGCTCGGTCGGTCCGGTCCGCGCCGACGGCACGATCGTGGGCCTGCGGCAGCGCATCGGTGACGATGTCGTCTGGTACGCCTCCCTCGACCCGGGCACCCGCTCCGTCCGGGTGCTCGGGGCGGCCACCCGCGTCTCCGGCGACTGCCAGGCCGCCGGAGATGTTCTCGTCTGCCGGGGAATCGACGCATCCGTCGCAATCTGGCCCCTTACCGGATCGTGACCCGCGGGTAGCCTGACACTCACAGCCTCTTCACACCGCTGCGGTAAAGCTGGGCGGCGGGCTGAGAAGGATCCGGAGGACCCGCGGGTGCGCGTGCTGGTGGTGGAAGACGAGCGGAACCTCTGCGATGCGATCGCGCGAGGGTTGCGGCGTAAGGGAATGGCGGTCGACGTCGCGTACGACGGCACGAGCGGCCATGAGATGGCGTATGTGACGCGCTACGACGTCGTGGTGCTGGACCGGGACCTGCCCGGCATGCACGGCGACGAGATCTGCGCGGCGCTGGTCGAGTCCGGCGCGCTGACCCGGGTGCTGATGCTCACGGCCAGCGGCACGGTCGCCGACCGGGTGGAAGGGCTCCAGCTCGGCGCCGACGACTACCTGCCCAAGCCGTTCGCCTTCGACGAACTGGTCGCCCGGGTCCAGGCGCTGGGGCGGCGTGCCACTCCCGCCGCGCCGCCGGTGCTGACGGTCGGCGACCTCGTCCTCGACCAGACCCGCCGGGTGGTCACCCGCGCGGGCGCACCGATCGAGCTCACCAACAAGGAGTTCGGCGTCCTCGAGGAGCTGCTCAAGGCCCGCGGCGGCGTCGTGTCCAGCGAAGAGCTGCTGGAACGCGTCTGGGACGCGAACACCGACCCGTTCACGACGACCGTACGGGTCACGGTGATGACCCTGCGGAAGAAGGTCGGCGACCCGCCACTGATCGAGACGGTGGTCGGCGCCGGCTACCGCGTTCCCGATCCCGTCGTGGTGGCTCCCGGCGGCACGGCGTGACCGTCTATGCCAGCCGGCGCGAGCGGATGCGGCTCCGGCCGACGCTGCGGCTCCGGCTCACCCTGCTCAACGGCATCCTGCTCGTCGGCGCCGGCGGGATCCTGGTGCTGCTCGCCTGGCTGCTCGTCAACGCGGTGAATCCGAAGGACAAGCTGATGCCCGGCACCGAGGTCGTGCTCGCCGACGGCAGCCGGCTCGACGCGCTCGCGTGGCAGTCCGCGCTCGTCGACAACGCCTCGCAGGAGCTACTCGTCAAGGGCCTCCTGGCGCTCTTCGCCATCGGCATCATCGGCATCGCCGGCGCGTACGCCGTGGCCGGGCGCGCGCTGCGCCCGCTGCACCATGTGACGGCGACCGCCCGCAGGCTCGGCGAGGAGACCCTCGACCAGCGCATCCGCTACTCCGGCGCGGACGACGAGGTGGCCGAGCTGGCCCGCACCTTCGACGCGATGCTCGACCGGCTCGCGGGCGCCTTCGAGTCGCAGAAGCGGTTCGTGGCGAACGCCTCGCACGAGCTGCGCACCCCGCTGGCGGTCATGCGTACGGAGATCGACGTCACCCTCAGCGACGACGAGGCGGACGTGGCCGAGTACCGCCGCATGGCGAAGGTGGTGCGCAATGCCTCCGAGCGCGCCAACGGGCTGGTCGACGCGCTGCTGGTGCTCGCCCGCAGCGAGGCCCAGTCGGGTCGCCGCCTGGTCCGCAAGGTCCCCGCCGACCTGGCGACGAGCGTCTACAACGCCCTGTCCGCGGTGAAGGCGGAGGCGGAGCGGCTGAAGCTCGACGTGACGACCGACCTCGACGCCGCCCACGTGGTGGGCGACCCGAGCCTGCTGGACCGGCTCGCGGGCAACCTCATCGAGAACGCGATCCGCTACAACCACCTGATGGGCAAGCTCTGGCTGCGCACCGGCAACGTCGACGGGCACGCGCGGCTGGTGGTGGGCAACACGGGCTACGAGGTCGACCCGGCCGACGTGCCCGGCCTGTTCGAGCCGTTCCGCCGGGGCGGCTGGGAACGCACCGGATCCCGCGGCTCGGGCCTGGGCCTGTCCATCGTCCGCGCGGTCTGCGACGCCCACGGCGGGACCGTGTCGGCGGTCGCCCAGCCCGGGGGAGGGCTGGAGGTGACCGTGAGCCTGCCGGCTGCCGACACGACCCCGGTGGTGGCCGCCTCAGCCACCGTGCGGCGCACCAAGGGCCTCGGCGTCGCCCCGAGCTGAGTCAACCGTCGCCCCGAGCTGAGTCAACGGTCGCCCCGAGCTGAGCTCAGCGTGAGACCTGCTCGACCTGCTCCCGGAGCTTGGTGAACTCCGCCTTGGCGTTGCTCATCGACTCGTAGTACCAGATGATCCAGCCGACGCTGCCGTCGTCCGCCCAGGCGCAGAGGATCACCGGTGCGCCACCCGCGTTGCCCTTGCCGCACTTGGCGACGCCGCCGAGGCTGCCCGGAGAGGTCGTGGTGATGCCGGAGAGCTTGAGGCCCGTGATGCCCGCGCCCAGGAAGGTGGCGTTCAGCTCGCTGGTGGGGTTGGACACCTCGGCCGCCGCCGCGGCGACGACGACGAGGTCCTGCTTCGCGGGCGTGCCGTACAGGGCGCCGACCGTCTCGGAGGCCTGGGGCAGCTCGGCGAGCTCCTTCTTCAGCTGGTCGACGGCGCCGGCGAACTGCTTGTCGGTCACCTTCGGCCGGCCGCCCAGCCGCTTGGGCTCCACGACGGTGATCTCGGCCTCCGGCGCCTCGGTCGCCTCGGTCCGCTGCGGCGTGGTGGTCGGCGGCACGACCGGCGCGGCCGATCGCGACGTGCTGACCTTGTCGGCGGCGTTGCGGCCCACCAGGTAGAGCGCGGTGCCACCGCCGACACACAGCACCAGGACGACCGCGATCGACACGAGCGTGATCGGCAGGGCCCGGGACTTCGGCTTCGGCGGCGGCGGGTAGCCGGCGGCCATCGGCGGCCCGGACTGCGGATATCCGGCCTGGGAGTAGTCCGGCTGAGGATACTGGGGCTGCGCGCCGTAGCCGGGCTGCGGCGAGTAGCCCGGCGGCACCGACTGCGGCACGTCCGGGTTCGGCTGGCCCTGATAGGGCGAACCCGGGCCCGGGTAGGGCGACGCGGGATAAGGCTGCGGGGGGCCCGGCTGGGCGCCGTACGCGGGGTAGGGCTGTCCCGAGGGCTGCTCGGGATAGGGCGGCTGGTTCGGCGGCTGCGACATCAACGCTCCAGAGATCGGGCTGGGGCGAGCTTAGCCGTATCGAGGCCCGTGTGGTCTCCCCGAATGACGCGAGCCCCGCCACACTGGACGAACTGCCGGTGGCGGGGCTCACGGCGCGGCTAGGAACGCCGCTGAAGGTTCAGGACTTCTTTTCGATCTGACCGCGCAACGAGATGAACTCCTTCTCGATGTCGGCCCGCTTCTTGAAGAGCATCGCGATCATGCCGGTGCTGCCGTTGTCGGACCACACGCAGAGCGCCATCTCCACGCCGCCCTCCTTGCCGTCGCCGCACTTGGCGATGCCACCCAGCGGTCCCGGGTCGGTGTCGGAGAGGTTCGTGATGTTGAAGCCGCCCGAGCCGAGGCCCTTGGAGAACTCGTCGAAGCGGCTCTGCGCGGAACCGCTGACCGTGGAGGCCGCCGCGACCATGACGAGGTCCTGCTTCTGGACGTCGCCGTAGACGGCGCCGACCGACGAGCTCGCACCGGGGACGTCGGCCATCGCACCGTCGAGGCTGCTCTGCAGGTCCTTGTCGCTGCTCTTGGCGCGACCGCCGAGGGTCTCCGGCGTCACCACGGTGATCTTCGCGCCGTCGACGACCTTCGCGACCTCGTCCTTGGCGGCGAAGTAGACGACGGCGATGCCGCCGACGCACAGCAGGGCCAGCACACCGAAGACGATCAGCACGATCTTGAGTGCCGATCCCTTCTTCTTCGGCGGGGTCGGCGTGCCGAACTGGGGCGCGGCCCCTCCAGGCGGAGGCGGGTAGGCACCGTCGCCCGGCGGCGGGTAGGCGCCCGCCCCAGAAGACGGCGGCGGGTAGGCGCCCGCCCCGGAGGACGGAGGCGGGTAGGCACCGGGAGCCGCCGGCGGCTGGTAGCCACCGCCCGACTCGGGACCGGGCTGTCCGGGCGGGGGCGGATACGGCGGCTGAGACATGAAAACTCCAGTACTGAAGACGATAGCCGCCGGAGCCTACCGGCCCTCGGTTGCAGGTTGAGTTGCCGGTTAGTCACCGTTGCGGCACATTGATGTCACGAAGGCGCCCCCGCGCCTGTTGATGGCACGGGGGCGTTCTGCGTTCGTGCGTCAGGCAGGCACGCTGGCGAGGCCCGGGGGCAGGAAGCGCTTGCCCGCCACCCGCTCGGAGGTGCCGCTGCGGTCCAGGTACGGCGTCACGCCGCCCAGGTGGAACGGCCAGCCGGCGCCGAGGATCATGCACAGGTCGATGTCCTGCGCCTCGGCGACCACGCCCTCGTCCAGCATCAGCCGGATCTCCTGCGCGAGCGCGTCCAGCGCCTTCTGGCGTACCTCATCGGCGGTCAGCGGGGCGTTGCCGCCCTCGACCAGCTTGACCACCTCGGGGTTGATCTCGTCGTCGACCATCAGGGGCAGGCCGGCGTCGACGATCTTCTTGAGGTTGGGGCTGTCGCCGAAGCGGTCCGGGAACGCCTGGTGCAGCGTGCCGCCCACGTGGTAGGCGACGGCCGGGCCGACGAGCTGCAGCAGCGCGATCGGGCGCATCGGCAGGCCCAGCGGGTCCAGCGCCGTGTCGACGGTCGCCAGCGGGGTGCCGGCGTCGATCGCGCGGAAGACCTCGCTGGTGAAGCGGGTCAGCAGGCGGTTGACCACGAACGCCGGGGCGTCCTTGACCAGCACGCACGACTTGCGGAGCTCCTTGCCGACCGCGAACGCCGTGGCCAGCGTGGCGTCGTCGGTGCGCTCGCCCTTGATGATCTCCAGCAGCGGTAGGACCGCGACCGGGTTGAAGAAGTGGAAGCCGACGACCCGCTCCGGGTGCTCGAGGTCGGCCGCCATGTCGCTCACCGACAGCGAGGACGTGTTGGTGGCCAGCACCGTCTCCGGTCCGACGATCTTCTCGATCTCGGCCCAGATCTGCTTCTTCAGGTCGAGGTTCTCGAAGACGGCCTCGATGACGAAGTCGGCGTCGGCGAAGACGGACTTGTCCACCGAGCCGCTGACCAGGCCGCGCAGCTTGGCCGCCGTGCCCTCGTCCATCCGGCGCTTGGAGACCATCTTGTCGATCTGGCCGTGGACGTACTCGACGCCCTTGTCCACCCGGCCCTGGTCGAGGTCGGTGAGCACGACCGGCACCTGTAGGCGACGGGCGAACAGCAGCGCGAGCTGCGAGGCCATCAGGCCGGCGCCGACGATGCCGACCTTGGTGACCTTGCGGGCCAGGTCCTTGGACGGCACGCCCACCGGCTTCTTGGCGCGGCGCTGTACCAGGTCGAAGGCGTACATGCTGGCGCGGCACTCGTCGCCCATGATGAGGTCCGCGAGGGCCTCGGTCTCGGCAGCGGTGCCGTCCTCGAAAGTCGCGTCCTTGGCGAGGGCGAGCAGCTCCAGCGCCTTGTTGGCCGACGGGACGGCGCCGTGCAGCCGTTCGTCGAGCTGCTGCTTGGCGAAGAAGAGCACGCCGTCCCACATGTCCCGGTCGATCTCCGGACGCGTGACCGTGATCTCGCCCTTGACGACGCCGGCGGCCCAGGCCAGGGAGCTCTCCAGGAAGTCGGCCGCCTCGAAGAGGACGTCGGCGACGCCCATCTCGGCCGCCTGCTTCGGCTTGAGCACCTTCTGGGTCAGCGGGTTCTGCAGGATGATCTGCGCCGCGCCGGGCGCGCCGATCAGGTTCGGCAGCAGCTGGCTGCCGCCCCAGCCGGGCACCAGGCCGATCGCGACCTCGGGCAGGCCCAGCGCCGCGGCACCGCTGGAGACCGTGCGGTAGTGGCAGTGCAGGGCGGTCTCCAGGCCACCGCCGAGCGTCGCGCCGTTGATGAACGCGAAGGTCGCGATGGTGGAGTTCTTCAGCCGGGCGAGGACCCGGTGGCCCAGCTCGCCCAGCGCCACGGCCTGCTCACGCTGCTTGATCAGTGGCATGCCGGTGATGTCGGCGCCGACGCAGAAGATGTACGGCTTGCCGGTCACCGCGATGAACGCCGGCTGCGCCTCGGTGGCCTTGGTGATCGCCTCGTCGAGCGAGCGCAGGCCGCCCGGGCCGAAGCTGTTGGGCTTGTTGTAGTCCAGCCCGTTGTCGAGGGTGATCAGCGCCGCCGGCTTGTCCAGCCCCGGCACCTGGACCAGGCGGACGATCGCCTTGGTCACGACCTCGTTCGGGTACTCAGGCAGCGCCGTCACTTCTTAGCACCTTCCCAGTTCGGGTTCTCCCAGATGGTGGTTCCGCCCATGCCGATGCCGATGCACATCGCGGTGAGGCCGTAGCGGACCTCCGGGTGCTCGGCGAAGTGGCGGGCGAGCTGCGTCATCAGGCGGATGCCCGAGGAGGCGAGCGGGTGGCCGATGGCGATCGCGCCGCCCCAGGGGTTGACCCGCGGGTCGTCGTCGGCGATGCCGTAGTGGTCGAGGAACGCGAGCACCTGGACCGCGAACGCCTCGTTCAGCTCGAACAGGCCGATGTCGTCGATGGTCAGGCCGGCGAGCTTCAGGGCCTTCTCGGTCGCCGGGATCGGGCCGTAGCCCATGATCTCGGGCTCGACGCCGACGAAGCCGTACGAGACCAGCCGCATGGCGACCGGCAGGCCCAGCTCGCGGGCGGTCTCCTCGTCGGCGAGCAGCGCGGCGGTAGCGCCGTCGTTGAGGCCGGCCGCGTTACCGGCGGTGACCCGGCCGTGCGGACGGAACGGGGTCTTCAGGGTGGCCAGCTTCTCCATCGAGGTCGCGCGGGGCGCCTCGTCGGCGGTGGCCAGGCCCCAGCCTTCCTCGACGCTGCGGACCGCGACGGTCACCATGTCGGGCTGGAGCTTGCCGTTGGCGTACGCCTTGGCGGTCTTCTCCTGGGAGGCGAGACCGAACGCGTCGGTCCGCTCCTTGGTGATGTTCGGCAGGCGGTCGTGCAGGTTCTCCGCCGTGGCGCCCATGACCAGCGCCGACGGGTCGACCAGCTTCTCGGCCAGGATCCGCGGGTTCGGGTCGACGCCCTCACCCATCGGGTGCCGGCCCATGTGCTCGACACCGCCGGCGATGGCGACGTCGTAGGCACCCATGGCGATGCCGCCGGCGACGTTGGTCACCGCGGTCATGGCGCCGGCGCACATCCGGTCGATGGAGTAGCCGGGAACGGTCTTGGGCAGGCCGGACAGCAGGGCGGCGGTACGGCCGATGGTCAGGCCCTGGTCGCCGATCTGGGTGGTGGCCGCGATCGCGACCTCGTCGACCCGCTCGGGCGGGAGCTGCGGGTTGCGGCGCATCAACTCACGGATGCACCGGATCACCAGATCGTCGGCACGGGTCTCGGCGTACATACCGCCGGCCTTGCCGAATGGGGTGCGGACGCCGTCGACGAAGACGACCTCGCGACTTACTCGGGGCACAACAAGCCTCCTTGCAGGCGTGAACCCAGGGCTTTGACACGACAGATGCTACTAGCCGGTAACTAAGTTCAGCCAGCAACTGTGGCAAAGCTGTAAATGCGAGCCGGTCAGTCCGTGGGAGTGGGGTCGGGAATGGCCTTCGCCAGGGCGTCGGCGATCAGGGTGACCTGCCAGTTGCGGGCGCCGAAGCCGGTCAGCGTCTCGCTGATCGCCTGCGGGGTGGTCTCCTCGGGCGGTGACCAGGCCAGGCGGCGGATGAAGTCCGGGCTGATCAGGTTCTCCGGCGGCAGGGTGTGCGCCTCGGCGGTAGCGATGACGACCTGCCGGCAGCGTTGGAGCCGGGCCGCGGCGACCGGGTCGCGTTCGGCCCAGCGGTGGGGCGGCGGTGGGCCCTCGACCGGCTGGTTGACCGGCAGTTCGTCGTCGGGCAGGGCGCGGGCGGCGTCCAGGGCGTCCAGCCAGACGCGGGCCAGCCGGCGCACCGAGCGGCCACCGAAGCCGGGCAGGCCCAGCAGCGTCCGCTCGTCCTTCGGGTCCAGCTCGGCGGCCGCGATGATCGCCGAGTCGGGCAGGACCCGGCCGGGGGCCGAGTCGCGGCGGGCGGCGACGCCGTCGCGGGCGTACCAGAGGGCGCGGACCCGGGACTGTGCGCGGGCGCCGCGGACGCGGTGGATGCCGGAGGTGCGCCGCCACGGGTCGGGGCGGGTGCGCGGCGGCCGGTCGGCGCTGGCCACCAGCGCGGCGAACTCCTCGGCGGCCCAGACGGCCTTGCCCTGCCGCTCGAGCTCGTCGGCGAGCAGGTCGCGCAGGTTGGTGAGGAGCTCGACGTCGAGCGCCGCGTACGTCAGCCAGGACTCCGGCAGCGGCCGCGTCGACCAGTCGGCGGCCGAGTGGTGTTTCTCCAACGAATAGCCGAGCAGCTGCTCGGTGAGCGCCGCCAGCCCGACCCGCTCGAAGCCGGCCAGCCGGGCGGCGAGCTCGGTGTCGAACAGCCGCCGCGGCTTCATGCCCAGCTCGGCGAGGCAGGCCAGGTCCTGGCTCGCGGCGTGCAGCACCCACTCGGTGTCGGCCAGCGCGGCGTCGAGCGTCCCCAGGTCCTCCAGCGGCATCGGGTCGATCAGCACCGTGCCGGCGCCCTCGCGGCGCAACTGCACCAGATAGGCCCGCTGGGTGTAGCGGTATCCCGACGCCCGCTCGGCGTCGACGGCGACCGGCCCCGAGCCCGCGACCATCCGGGCGATCACCTCGGCGAGTTCCTCGGCGGTCTCCACCGGCCGGGGCGTGCCGTCGCGCGGCGCGGTCAACGGCTTGGAGGTGCGGGCAGGCTCGGGACCGCCGGATGCCTCGGGCGGCACGTCGTGCGGTCCGTCGGTCGCGTGGTCCGGCGCGTCCCGACGGCGCTGGGAAGCTTCGTCGGTCACTCCGTAACCGTACGGGGGTACCTCCCCCCGCGTGTGCAGCCGGGTACCGGCGCGTCGGAGCTCGATCCACTTGATCGCGGAAAACGGATGGCCCGGGACCCGTCCGCGGGGCCGGTTCCGTGCGTATCAACCCCTGGAGCCTCACGATCGGAGATCCGGACTCACATGACCACCGCCTACGACCCCTTCGGGGTGCCGGGCCAGTCCGGGGTGCCGGGCCAGCGCCGGCCGCCGCAGGACCCGCTGCTGAGCCTGCCCGACCACCCGTCCGGCGAGTGGGCGACCGCGTCCCGGCGCCCGGCGCCGCCGCGGGTGGGACATCCGCGCCCGGCCCGCGGCGAGACCGGGCCCTTCCTGGCCTCTCCCGCCGGCGGGGCGCCCTATCCGGTCGTGGCCGAGCCGGCCGAGGTGCGCCGCCGGAGCCGCCTCGGGCCGATCCTGGTGGCGGTGGTGCTGCTCGGCGGTGCCGGGTTCATGGCGTGGCGGCTCGATCGGGCCGACAGCCGGATCAACGATCGGCTCGCCGCGGCGCAGCAGCGCGAATCCGAGCTCACCGAGCGCGCCGACCGGCTCGAGAAGCGGCTCGCCGGGGTCTTCGACCCCGAGGCGATCTCCTCGTCGGTGCTGCCGAGCGTGTTCCGGGTGCGGGCCGGCGACTTCACGGGTACGGCGTTCTCGGTCGGCGACGAGGCCGGCGGCGGCAAGTCGAACCTGCTGACGAACTTCCACGTGGTCGAGTCGGTGTGGAAGTCGGGCGGCCGCAAGGTGTTCCTCGAACGCGGCAAGGACGAGGTCTCCGCGACGATCGTCAAGGTCAGCGAGGGCGAGGACCTGGCCCTGCTGCGCGCGAACCGCCAGATCGCCGGGCTCGCGACGGCGCCGGAGCCGGTCAAGCCGGGCCAGCAGGTGGTCGTGGTGGGCGCGCCGCTCGGGCTGGAGGACACTGTGACGACCGGCGTGGTGAGCGCCTTCCGCGCCGGCGACGGGCCGACGCTCCAGTTCGACGCCCCGATCAACCCGGGCAACTCCGGCGGACCGGTCGTCAACGCGGCCGACGAGGTCATCGGCGTCGCCACCGCCAAGGCCCGGGACGCCGAGGGCATCGGCCTCGCCGTACCCATCAAGACAGCCTGCGAGACCTTCAAGATCTGTTAAGTGGAAGCCCGTTCCCGGTTGAAAGCTGTTACTCCTGGTGGGGGGAGGCCCGCGGTGGAGGCGAGCATGGTGCACCAGCCTTGGAGGTGGGAGCCGAGGTCGTCGGAGGTGGGCGTCCAGGAGGCGCGGATCTCCAGGTCGGCGGTCGGCGCCGGGCCGGCGAGCTCGCCGAAGCGGGTCGAGGTCGTCTGGGTGATCGTGCCGCCGATCGCGGTGTAGTCCGCCCGGTGCAGTTCGAGGCCGTCGGTCAGCCACGTCCAGGCCACGGCGGGCAGCAGCGGGTCGTCGGCGAGGTCCGACTCCAGCTCCGCGGTGATCAGCGTGACCAGGCGCAGGTCGCCCTGCCACGCGTCGTGCCCGGCCGGGTCGTGCAGCAGGATCAGCCGGCCGCTGGCCACCTCGTCGCCGTCGCGCAGCACCGTCGCGCTGAGCGCGAAGCCGTACGGTGCCAGTCGCTGGGGCGCGCTGATCTCCTCGAGCAGGATCTCCTCGCGTGGTGCGGACGCCCGGAGCCCGGCTACCGCGCGGGTGAACGCCTCGGGTGCAACGGGGGAGGGCGCCATGGACGAAGCCTATGCCGATCACTGCCTTCCGTCCGCGAGCGGCGCGCCGCACGGCCCGGTTCACTCACGTGGCACGATGGCGTGGGTGACCAACTCATCTGCGGATTCCGCCTTCGTGCGCGCCTGCCGCGGCCTGGACGTGCCGCACACCCCTGTCTGGTTCATGCGTCAGGCGGGCCGGTCCCTGCCCGAGTACCGCAAGATCCGGGAGGGTGTCGGCATGCTCGAGTCGTGCCGCCGACCGGATCTGGTCACCGAGATCACCCTGCAGCCGGTGCGCCGGCACGGGGTCGACGCGGCCATCCTCTTCAGCGACATCGTGGTGCCGCTCGCCGCGGCCGGGATCGACCTGGACATCGTCGCCGGCACCGGCCCGGTGGTGGCCGCGCCGATCCGCACCCGCGCCGACGTGGAGCGGCTGCGGCCGTTGGAGCCCGGTGCCGTCTCCTACGTGGCGGAGGCGATCCGCCTGCTGCTTCCCGAGCTCGGTTCCACCCCGCTGATCGGCTTCGCCGGGGCGCCCTTCACCCTGGCCAGCTACCTCATCGAGGGCGGTCCCTCACGGACCTACCTGAAGACCAAGGCCATGATGTACGGCGACCCGGCGCTCTGGCACCAGCTGTGCTCCGCCCTCGCCGACATCACCCTGGCGTTCCTGCGCGTCCAGGTCGAGGCGGGGGTCAGCGCCATCCAGCTCTTCGATTCCTGGGCGGGTGCGCTCTCCGAGGCCGACTACCGCGAATACGTCATGCCGCACTCGGCGAGGGTGCTCGCGGGCCTGGCCGACGCCGGCGTGCCCCGCATCCACTTCGGCGTCGGCACCGCCGTGCTGCTGCACGCGATGGGCGAGGCCGGCGCGGACGTGGTCGGCGTCGACTGGCGTACGCCGCTCGACACGGCGGTCGGAATCGTCGGACCGGACCGCTCGGTGCAGGGCAACCTCGACCCGGCCGTGCTCTTCGCGCCGTGGGAGGCCGTCGAGCGCGAGGCGCGTCGGGTCCTCGCCGAGGGCCGCGCGGCCCTCGGACACGTGTTCAACCTGGGCCACGGCGTCATGCCCGAGACCGATCCGGATGTGCTGACCCGCCTCGTGGAGCTGGTCCACAAGGTCAGTTCCTGAGCGGCTCCGGCTGCGTGGCCCACCACTCCGACGGCACCGACTCGTAGACCTCCTGGGCGAGGTCTTTGAGCCGGTCGGCGGTCGGATGCCCGTGGTGGGCGTCGGCGAGTCCCTTGAGTCGCACGTACCACTCGGCCAGTTGCTCGACAGTCACTGCCACCTGATAGTCCACGGCGCCAGGTTAGGCACGTGCGGCCGGTGCCCGGCGGCGTTTCCCCGAACGGGATCACATAGCGCGACCCCGATTTCCTCGGGGAGCGCGAGACCTGACAGTGTGGTGAGCGTGCGGAAGCGGGTGGCGATCGTCGGCGGCGGGATAGCCGGGCTGGCCGCCGCGGTGCGCATCCGGGACCGGGCGCCCGCCGACACCGACATCATCGTGTACGAGCAGTCCGGCCGCCTCGGCGGCAAGCTGCGCACCGGCGAGCTCGCGGGCACGACGGTCGAGCGCGGCGCCGAGTCCTTTCTCGCGAACGCGCCGGAGGGCGGCGACTCGGCGGCGGTGCGGTTCGTGCGGCGCCTGGGGCTGGGCGACTCGCTCGTGCATCCCGCCGCGATACCCGCCGCGCTGGCGATCGGCGGCCGCCTGGAGCGGGTGCCCGGCGGGACGCTCGTGGGCGTACCCGGGGATGTGAGCCTGCTCGGCGAGCTCGCGCGGCCGGCCGCGGACGCCGACCGCGACGAGGGCCGCCCGTTGCTCGCCGCGGGCGAGGACATCACGGTCGGTGCGCTGGTCCGTGCCCGGTACGGCGACGAGATCGCCGACCGGCTCGTCGACCCGATGCTCGGCGGGGTGTACGCGGGCCGCGCCGACCAGCTGTCCCTGGCCGCCACCATGCCGGCGCTGGCGCGGACCGCCCGCGTCGAGCACACCCTGGCCGCGGCCGTCCGGGCTGCCCAGGCCGCCTCCGTGCGCGTGCCCGGCCGGCCCGTCTTCGCCGCCGTCGACGGCGGGATGAGCCACCTGATCGCCGCCGCGGCCACCGCCGCCGGCGCCCGGATCAGCCTGGGCCTGCCGGTGCGCGAGCTGACCCGCACGAGGCACGGGTGGCGGCTCCTGCTCGGTCCGGTGCCCGCACCGCAGACCGACGACGTCGACGCGGTCGTGCTGGCGGTGCCCGCCAGCCCCGCGTCCCGCATGCTCGCCGGGGTCGACCCGTCGGCGGCGGCCGCGGTCGACCAGCTTCGCTACGCCAGCGTGGCCCTGGCCGCGTTCGCCCTGCCGCCCGGCACGCCCCTGCCGGAGCTCTCCGGTTTCCTCGTGCCGCCGACCGAGGGAACCCTCGTCAAGGCGGCCACGTTCTTCACGCGCAAGTGGCCGCACCTCGGCCGCGCGGACGGCCCGGTGATCGTGCGAGCCTCGCTCGGCCGGGCCGGGGAGGAGGAGCGGTTGCAGCACGATGACTCCGTGCTCACCGCCGCCGCGCACGCCGAGCTGGGCCGCCTGGCCGGCGGGGAGCTGCCGCCACCGGTGACATCGTGGGTGCAGCGCTGGGGCGGCGGGCTGCCCCAGTACGCCCCCGGACACCTTGACCGGGTCGCGCGGGCCCGGGCCGCGCTGAGCGCCCGCCCCGGCCTCGCGCTGGCCGGCGCCGCGTTCGACGGCGTGGGAATTCCGGCCTGTGTGGCCAGCGGCGAGAGTGCCGCCGACGACGTCCTGAAACACCTGGAGGAGCGATGAGCGAGGCGCAGACGAACGCCGCCCGGATCAACGAGCTGAACGCCACGATCCGCTACACCATGTGGTCGGTCTTCCGCGCCACGACGCCGCTGCCGGCGCTGCGCGACGACCTGGCCGGCGAGGTGGACTCGCTGTTCGAGCAGCTCGCCGGCAAGGACGTCACGGTGCGGGGCGTGTACGACGTCGCGGGGCTGCGCGCCGACGCCGACGTGATGGTCTGGTGGCATTCCAGCTCGTCCGACGCGTTGCAGGAGGCGTACGGGCTGTTCCGGCGTACGGCTCTGGGTCGGCACCTGACGCCGGTGTGGTCGCAGATGGCGTTGCACCGTCCGGCCGAGTTCAACAAGAGCCACCTGCCGGCCTTCCTGGCCGACGAGCAGCCGCGGCCGTACATCTGCGTGTACCCGTTCGTGCGGTCGTACGAGTGGTATCTGCTGCCCGACGACGAGCGTCGCGCGATGCTCTCCGAGCACGGCAAGATGGCGCGCGGCTACCCGGACGTGCGGGCGAACACGGTCGCGTCGTTCGCGCTCGGCGACTACGAGTGGATGCTCGCGTTCGAGGCCGACGAGCTGCACCGCATCGTCGACCTGATGCGTGACCTGCGCGCTTCCGGCGCACGCCGGCACGTCCGCGAGGAAGTGCCGTTCTACACCGGCCGCCGGCGCTCGGTCACGGAGATCGTCGCCGCGCTGCCCTGACCATGGGTACGTGGGCGATTCCCGCCTCGAGGTACTCCGCTCCCGCCACCTCGAAGTCGAAGCGGCCGTAGAAGCCGGTCAGGTGCGCCTGCGATTCGAGAGTGGCGGACCGGTCGCCGACGACGGTGAGCGCGTGCGCCATGAGTCGGCTCGCGTGGCCACCCTTGCGCGCGCTCGCCGCGGTCACGACCCGGCCGATCCGCGCGGTGCCGTCGTTGTCGAGGATCCGCAGGTAGGCGAGGATCTCGTCGTCACGGCTCAGCCAGACGTGCCGGGTCCCGGGCTCGTCGTCGCGCCCGTCGAGCTCCGGGTACGGGCATTGCTGCTCGACGACGAACACGTCGACGCGCAGCTTGAGGATCGCGTACAGGGTGGTGGCGTCGAGGTCGCGCAACGACGCCACCCGGATCTCTTCGCGGGATTCACGCACCGGCGAATCTTATGCGTCACCACTAGCGTCCTTGGTCGTTGGCTCAACTGGAGCGCGGTATTCCAGGGAGACGAATGATCAAGCGGAGCAAGCTGTTCGGCAACAAGACGCGAGTGACGTTCTGCCTGCCCAGGGACACCCCGGTCGGCACCGTCAGCGTGGTCGGCACGTTCAACGGCTGGGAGCCCGGGCAGCACGAGCTGAAGATCCGGCGCGACGGCACCCGGACCGTGACGGTGAGCCTCGAGCCCGGCCACTACCGCTTCCGCTATCTCGCCAGCGACGGGGTGTGGATGGACGACGAGCACGCCGACGCCGTGGGTCCGCACGGCAGCGAGTTGCTTCTCTGACGTTTCCGCCCGAGGACTCCGGGAACGCCCTACCTTTAGTTGACACCGCAAGTAACTAAAGGAGAGCTCTCGTGACGAACGTCAAACTGGCCGTCATCTACTACTCGGCCACGGGCAACATTCACGAAATGGCGGAGCGGCTGGCGCAGGCGGGCGAGAAGGCGGGCGCCGAGGTGCGCCTGCGTCAGGTGCCGGAGCTCGCGCCGCGGGAGGCGATCGCCTCGAACGCGGCCTGGAGCCAGCACTTCGACAACACCAAGGACGAGCCCAAGGCGGCGGCGGACGACATGGTCTGGGCGGACGCGGTGCTGTTCGGCACACCCACCCGCTATGGCAACGTCGCCAGCCAGCTCAAGCAGTTCATCGACACGCTCGGCCCGCAGTGGCAGCAGGGTCTGCTCGCCAACAAGGCGTACGCCGGCTTCACCGCGTCGATGACCGCGCACGGCGGCCAGGAGTCGACGCTGCTGGCGCTCTACAACACGATCTACCACTTCGGCGGCGTGGTGGTGGCGCCCGGCTACACGGACGCGCTGAAGTTCAACGACGGCAATCCGTACGGCGTCTCGCACGTCACCGGCGGCTCCAACAACGCACCGCTCAGCGAGGTCGAGTACGCCGCGCTCGACCACCTGGCGCAGCGGATCGTGACGATCGCCGGCAAGCTCAGGGACTGACCGGGCGATGGTCACCGGATCGTGGGGTCACGCCGTGGCCCCACGTCCGCCTGTGGTGGCAGACTTGCCGCCGTGGCGAACAAGTTCGAGTTGGACCTGAGCGGCGCCGTGTGGCGCCGCAGTGACACGTCCGAGGAAGCCGCGGTCGAGGTCGCGCTGCTCGAGGGTGGGGTGGCGGTCCGCGACTCCCGCCGACCCGACGGCGACGTCCTCTTCTTCACGCCCGCTGAGTGGGACGCCTTCGTCGGTGGTGCCAAAGACGGCGAGTTTGACCTTTAGCCTGATGAGCGGGGGTTCGCCCGGCTTTGCCGATATCAACCCGAAGAAGCTTCATTTCTGGCTACTGTGCGGACATGACCATTTGCGAGTCTGACCTGCTGAAAAAGGTGGAGCGGTACGAGAACGCCGTGCATGAGCTCAAGGCCGCCCACGATGATGTCAAGGACGTTCTGACCCAGCACATCCTGTTCGACCGGTGGAAGGAACTCGGCACTCCGCTCGGTTTCAAGGCCGAGAAGCCCGTGGACTCCGAGGAGCCCAATCGCGACCTCGCCCAGCTCAATCAGCAGATCTCCGCGATGAGCGAGTCCTGGTCAGCCTGACCCGACGTGTGTCCCACCTCGCCCGGGGCGGTCGCCGTCCCGGGCGGCGGGACGCGTTACCGTGTCGGCCATGGCCGACACCCAGTACGAACAGTTGCTGCGCCGGGTCCTCGAGAGCGGCACCCCGAAGAGGGACCGCACCGGCACCGGCACGGTCAGCCTCTTCGGCGAACGGCTGCGCTACGACCTGTCCCGCGGCTTCCCGCTGATCACGACCAAGCGCGTGCACTTCAAGTCGGTCGCCGTCGAGCTGCTCTGGTTCCTGCGCGGTGACAGCAACGTCCAGTGGCTGCGCGAGCACGGCGTGACCATCTGGGACGAATGGGCCGACGCCGAGGGCGAGCTCGGCCCCGTCTACGGCAAACAGTGGCGCTCCTGGCCGACCCCGGACGGCGGCCACGCCGACCAGATCACCGACCTGCTCGCCACGCTGCGCCGCGACCCGGACTCGCGCCGGATGATCGTCTCCGCCTGGAACGTCTCCCAGCTGCCGGAGATGGCGCTGGCGCCGTGCCACGCGATGTTCCAGTTCTACGTCGCCGACGGCAAGCTCTCCTGCCAGCTCTACCAGCGCAGCGCCGACATGTTCCTCGGCGTACCGTTCAACATCGCGAGCTACGCCCTGCTGACACACATGATCGCGGCGCAGGTCGGCCTCGAGCCGGGCGACTTCATCTGGGTGGGTGGCGACTGCCACGTCTACAACAACCACGTCGTCCAGGTGCGCGAGCAGCTCTCCCGCGAGGCGTACGAACTCCCGAGGCTGGAACTCGCCCCCGCACCGTCCCTCTTCGACTACAAGTACGAGGACCTGACGGTGGTCGGATACGAGCACCACCCGGCGCTGCGGGCCCCGGTCGCGGTATGACGATCCACATGATCTGGGCCGAGGCGCGCGGCGGCGTGATCGGCGCGAACGGCGACATCCCGTGGCGGGTGCCCGGCGAGCAGAAGATCTTCAAGGACTTCACGATGGGCGCGACCGTCGTGATGGGGCGCACGACCTGGGACTCGCTGCCGGAACGCGTCCGTCCCCTGCCCGGACGGCGCAACGTGGTGCTGACCCGGCAGCCCGGCTGGACCGCCCCCGGCGCGACGGTGGTCGCCTCGGTGGCGGACCTGCTCGCCGCTCACGACGAGTTCTGGGTGATGGGCGGTCAGTCGGTCTACACCGCGCTGCTGCCGCATGCCGGCCACATCGTGCGTACCCGCATCGACCTTGACGTCGACGGCGACACGTTCGCGCCCGAGCTGGGTCCGCAGTGGCGTCTCGCCGCCGTCGGTGACTCGCACGTGGCGGACAACGGCACACGCTTCGTGGTCGAAGAACTCCGTCGGGCCGTCGATTAGGGCTTGGCCCGGTCGAGGGTGATCGACAGGCTGTTGACGCAGTGGCGGGTGTTCTTGGCGGTCATCATCTCGCCCTTGAAGACGTGGCCGAGGTGGCTGTCGCAGCGGGCACAGCGGATCTCCGTGCGGACCATGCCGTGGCTGCTGTCCTCGATCTCCTTGATGGCGCCCGGAACGGCGTCGTCGAACGAGGGCCAGCCGCAGTGGGAGTCGAACTTGGTGTCGCTCGGGTAGAGCTCGGCGCCGCAGGCGCGGCAGCGGTACATGCCCTCGTCCTTGGTGTTCACGTACTCGCCGGACCAGGGTGCCTCGGTGCCGGCCTGACGCAGGACGCGGAATTCGTCCGGGCTCAGGCGGATTCGCCACTCGTCCTCGGTCGTGGGCAGGGTGGTCTCGTCAGGTGCCATGGCTCCCACCGTACGTCGCGGCGCACCGTCAGTGCGGCGCGCGGGCGTACCCCCGGCCGTTGAGCCCGGTATGGATGCTGCGCGATTCCGACCCACCTGGCCGCAGGCCCTCGGCCGCGGTCTCTATGTGGGGGTGCTCCTGTCCTGCCTGCTCGTCGTCGTCGCGGTGATCGCGGCCGTCGTCGCGGACGGCCCGCCGGGGTGGGCATGGCCGTGGCTGGCGGGTGGGCCGCCGGTGGCGGGGGCGGTGGGGGCCGCGCTGCTGCGGCCGCGGCTGGGCACGGAGATCGGGCGCGACGGCATCCGCACGGTCACGCCCTTCGGCGCCGGGGTGGAGCCGTGGAGCCGGGTCGTGGATCTGCGTGCCGAGCGGCGGGGTGCCCGTACGGTCGTCTCCGTCTATCTGGAGTCGGGGGCGAGCGTGCAGTTGCGGGCGCCGTACAGCGGGGAGTTGTTCGCGGCGGATCCGCAGTTCGAGTCGAAGGTCTTCGCGCTGTCACATCTCTGGCGCAGCCACAGGATCGGGGGAGTTCCGTCCTGACAAAGGGGGGCGTTACGTGCAAAACGGGCGTAAGGCGCTAAACTCCTGCGGACCGAGACGGACTTAAAGCTACAGAACGGATGCTCCTCATGAGTTTGACGCGCCGACTGGCCGCGGTACTCCCCGTGGCCGGCGTCACCGTCCTCGCCGCCCTCGCACTAGGGGCGCCCGCCGCGGCGACGGTTGACGAGGCCGCGGCCCGCGCCCCGCACCCCGCCGTGATGACCACCCCCTGCGCCGAGGGGCAGCGCGACGAGGACTGCGGCTACGGGTACGGCAGCACGCCGGGCGCCGCCGCCACCACCACCGGCCCGACCCGGGGTAACTCCAACGGGTACGGCGGCGAGAGCCCGAGCACCACCCCGCCCACCACGACCCCGGCCACCCCGACCGCCAGCGTCGACACCGTCCCGCCGGGCGGCGAGAGCCCCTCGACCTCGGCGCCGGCCACCCCCACCCCGAGCCAGAGCAGCCCGGGTGGCGTCAGCGCGGGCGGCACCCTCCCGCTGACCGGCGCGCCGATGGGCCTCACCATCGCGATCGGCGTCCTGATGGTGGCCGCCGGCGCCGGCGCCGTCTTCTACAGCCGGCGTCGCCGCAACGCCTGACCCGGTTCGCCACGGCCGTTCCCTCCACGGAGGGGACGGCCGTCGCCGTCTGCGCATAAGGTCGTCGCATGGCAGCTTCCCGGTCACCCGCCGTCGAGGTCGAGGTCGCGGGTCATCCCGTGCGGCTGAGCAGCCCCGACAAGGTCTGCTTCCCCGGCAAGGGCTACACCAAGCGCGACGTGTTCGAGTACTACCTGGCGGTCGGCGACGGCATCATGCGCGCCCTGCGGCACCGGCCCACGACCCTGCAGCGTTTCCCGGACGGCATCGAGGGTGAGGCCTTCTTTCAGAAGCGCATTCCAACCAGGGGCGTCCCACCCTGGGTGCGGACGGCGACCATCTCCTTCCCCAGCGGCCGAACGGCCGACGAGCTCTGCCCCGCCGACCTCGCCCACGTGGCCTGGGCCGCGCAGATGGGCACCATCGTCTTCCACCCGTGGCCGGTGCGCGGCGACGCCCCCGACAACCCCGACGAGCTGCGCATGGACCTGGACCCGCAACCCGGCCTCGGCTTCGCCGACGTGGTGGCGGCCGCCGGGGTCGTGCACGAGGTGCTGGACGAGCTCGGATGGACCGGCTATCCGAAGACCTCCGGCGGCCGGGGCGTGCACGTCTACGTCCGCATCCAGCCGAAGTGGTCGTTCGTGCAGGTACGCCGCGCGGCGATCGCCCTCGCCCGAGAGGTAGAGCGACGCAGCGCCGACCGGATCACCACCTCCTGGTGGAAGGAGGAGCGCGGCAACCGCGTCTTCATCGACTACAACCAGATGGCGCGCGACCGCACCATCGCCTGCGCCTACTCGCTGCGAGCCAACGCCCGGGCGACGGCGTCGGCCCCGGTCACCTGGGCGGAGCTGAGTGACGTGGAGCCGGACGACTTCGACCTGCGGACCCTGCCGAAGCGCTTCGCCGAAATCGGAGACCCGCACGCGGCAATCGACGACGTCGCCTACGACATCACGCCACTGCTCGAATGGTCCGAGCGCGACGAAAAGGCCGGCGCCGGGGACCTGCCGTACCCGCCCGACCATCCAAAGATGCCGGGCGAGCCGCCAAGGGTCCAACCCAGCCGAAAGAACGCCGCGAACTGGGAAGGTTAGTGCCGGGCGCACACCTGGCCGCGCGTCCAGGTCAGGAAGCGCTTGATCGCTTCCGCGCCGCCGAGGTGCGGCAGGTCGCCGACGGCCTCCTCGAAGCACGACCAAAGGAAGATCGCCAGAGGAGTCGGACCCATCGTGGAACGCAGCCGCAGGCGCGCCGGTCCGCATGGCCATGGCGCACCACAGACGGCGCAGTCCCAGGACGGCCGCTCGGCCACGTGCTCGGTGCGCATGGCGGCTCCCTTCCGACGCGGTGGAAGGAAGGCGACGGCCACAGTCATTCGCGGCCCTAGCCGCCGCCTCCGCTCACAGGATGTCGCCGATACGTCGTCATCCGCGACGACGCGCGAGGTGACGTTCGGGCGACTTATGAGGCGACATTGCGGCGACGTTCGGGCTACCTTTGTCGCCATGCAGAACGATCACCGGCCCAACACCGCGCTACGGGCGGCTCGCCTGTCGCTGCGGCTCAGCCAGGACGAGCTGGCCGAGCGGATGCGGCAGGCCGGTGCGCCCAGCACCACCAAGCGCACTATCCAGCGCTACGAGAGCGGCGAGATCGCCAACCCGCGGCCGGCCAGCGCCCGCGCGCTCGAGGTCGTCACCCGGCTGCCGATCGCCTCGCTCGGATTTCCGGCCGACGCTGACACCATGGTCGTCGAGGATGGCCGCGGCGGACATGACCTTGAGGTCCGAGTAGTGGGCATGCCCGCCGCCGCGACCGCTTCGCGCCGCGCGGTCGGCACCTACACCGGCATCTGGCTCAGCGAGTACCAGTACTACTCCAGCAGCCGTGACCAGCATTTCTCGGCTCGGCATCACATCGTGCTGCTGCAGCATGACGATCGGCTCACGGTGCGCGGCATCCCCGGCTCGGCCGACTCCCTGCTGACCATGGACCTCACCGTCGAGGGCAGCGTGGTTACCGGCACGTGGTCGGAGACCACCGGCGCAGAGGGCTACTACCGTGGCGCCCGCTACCACGGCGCCATCCAGATGCAGGCCGACGCCACCGGCCTGCGCATGGCCGGTAAGTGGGTCGGCTTCGGTAAGGATGGCGAGACGAACACCGGCCCGTGGACGCTTGCGTTCCAGGAAGCCAGCACCGGCAAGGCGGCCATGGAACGGTACGCCCGGCCGCCCGAAGCCACCTGACATCCGCCATAGCGGACGCGACCTCAAAGGGCGATCTTGAATCCTTCGTGGGTAGCTTCGAAGCCCAGCGACGCGTAGAACCGGTGCGCGTCCGTGCGGCGCTTGTCCGTGGTGAGCTGTGCCAGGCGGCAGCCGCGTTCGCGGGCCCGGTCCAGCGACCACTCCATCATCCGGCGTCCGAGGCCGCGCCCGCGTTGGTCGTCGCGGATGCGGACCGCTTCGATCGTCATGCGTTCGGTGCCGCGGCGGCTCAGCGACGGGGTGAAGGTCAGTTGGCAGGTGCCGACGATCTCGCCGCCGGTTTCCGCGACGATCAGGTCGTTGCGGGGGTCGGCGTCGATCGCCTCGAAGGCCGACCAGTACGCCGCGTCCACCGCCTCCTCGACCACATCACCGCCAGCGGCGGGGGAAGTCGGCGCCGATTCGCGGGTGCGGGCGATGTTGTCGTCGGCGAGCAGGTGCAGGATCACGGGGAGGTCCGCGCGTGTCGCGGTACGGAAGATCAGGTCGGCCACCCGGCCATCGTGACACGCCCGTCGGGCTGAGCCGGACGGCGGCCGGTGCGGGGCACGATGGCGCCATGCGGTTGCTGCTCCTGCCGTTGCGGCAGATCTACCGGGGGCTCGTCTGGCTGGCGAACTCGCCTCGGACGCTGATCCTGTCGTACCTGATGCTCATCCTCGTCTGCGCGCTGCTCTACCCGGTCTTCGAGCCGTCCGAGTCCTTCGGCGACGCGCTCTGGTGGGCCGTTGTCACCGCGTCGACCGTCGGTTACGGCGACGAAGCGCCCAAGTCGCTGGAGGGGCGCATGATGGCGGGGCTGCTCATCTCCATCATGGTGCTCCTCGTCGTGCCGCTGATCACCGCGCACTTCGCCAGCAAGCTCATCGTGGACCACGATGCCTTCAAGCACGAGGAGCAGGAGGAGCTCAAGGAGAACCTGCGCCGGGTCCGCCAGCTCCTGGAGGAGCTGGCGGAGCGTCAGGGGATCACTTCGCCGGGCAGCGCAGCCCCTCCTTCGGAACCGCCAGGTCGATGAGATAGCGGTCCACCGCGTCGACGATGCACGGAGTGCTCGGATAGGCGGTGTGGCCCTCGCCCTCCCAGGTCAGCACGCGGCCGGTGCCGAGCATCCGGGCGAGTTCCGCGGTGTTCTCATACGGCGTGGCCGGGTCACCGGTGGTGCCGACGACGACGATGGGCGGGGCGCCGGTGGCCGCTCCGGCCGGGTACGGGTCGCGCTTGCCGGGCCAGTAGACGCACGGCAGCATGCCCATCGCCAAGGCCGTGCCGAACAGCGGGTACTTGGTGCGCCATTCGCCCTGGAGCTGCCGGATCCGCTCGACCGAGGGGGCGGCGTCGGTGTCCGCGCAGTTGACGGTCAGGTTGGCGTCGAACAGGTTGGAGTAGGTGCCGTCGGGTTCGCGGTCGGCGTACTGGTCGGCGAGGTCGAAGATGCCCTCGGCGTCGCCGGCCTGGAGGTCGTCGACGGCCTTGGCGAGCTGCTGCCAACCGGACTCCGTGTAGAGCGACGAGATTACCGCCACGAAGATCCACCCCGGGGTGGCGTCGCGCCCGTCGGCGCCTCGGATCGGGGAGGCCTTCGCCTTGGCGAGCGCGTCGGTGACCGCCTTGCGGGCGTCGGGTGCGATCGGGCACTTGCCCGGGGTGGCCTTGCACCAGGCGGAGAAGTTGGTGAAGGCGCGCTCGAAGCCCTTGGCCTGGGCCTCGGAGCCGGCGACGAAGTCCTGCTTCGGGTTGACCGCGCCGTCGAGGACGAGCGCGCGGACCTTGTCGGGGAAGAGCTGCGCGTAGGTCGCGCCGAGCAGCGTGCCGTAGGAGAAGCCGAGGTAGGTCGTCTTCGCGTCGCCCACCGCCGCCCGCAGGGCGTCCAGGTCGCGGGCGGCCTGTTCGGTGCTGAAGTTGCCGAGCTGGTCGCCGTATTTGCGGCCGCAGCCCTCCGCGACCCGCTTGTTGAGCGCCACGGCCTCCTGGAACTCGGCGTCGGAGCGCGGGTCGGGTGAGGCGGCGAACGACGCGTCCTGGTCGGTGGCGCCGATGCACGTCACCGGGCTGGACCGGCTCACGCCGCGCGGGTCGAAGCCGACGATGTCGAACCGGTCGGTGACCTCGGTCGGCAGGCCGCCGAGCGCCTGGCCGAAGGAGAGGTAGACGGCGGTGTCGATGCCGGAGGCGCCGGGGCCGCCCGGGTTGATGAACAGCGAGCCGATCCGGCCGCGCTGGGTGCCGGAGCGGATGCGGACCATCGCCACTTCGTAGGTCTGCCCGGCGGTCGGCGTGCTCCAGTCGCGCGGCACGGCGACCGAGGCGCAGTCATACGTCATGTTCTTGGCGGCACGGCCGACCAGCTTCTGCGGGACCTCGGGGCAGGGCGCCCACTGCGCCAGCGTGCCGGGGACCGCGGGGGGCGCCTTGCTGCCCGTGGCCGGGGTCGGCGCGGCGCCGTCGGAATCCTCCGGGGCGAAGACCGGCAGCGTGCAGCCGGCGGTGGCCACGACCGCGGCGGTCAGCGCGGCCAGGACCAGACGGGGGGTACGCGGCACGGTGCGCGGCCTTTCTTTCAGCGGCGGTTTCGCGCACGAGGCTACGCGGTGCCCCTGACAGAGTCGCTCAGCGGCTCGTCAGCACATCCGCCAGGTGGAACCGGACCGGGCGCTCGAGCTGCTCGTAGGTGCACGTGTGCGGCTCGCGGTCCGGGCGCCACCGCTCGAACTGGGCGGTGTGTCGGAAGCGCACGCCCTCCATGTAGTCGTAGCGCACCTCGACCACCCGCTCGGGGCGCAGCGGCACGAACGACAGGTCCTTGCCGTTGTTCCAGCGGCTCACCTCGTTCTTGCGCGGGGTGCGTTCGCCGGACGCGTGCGCCGCCCAGTTCCACGGATGCCCCTCGAACGTGGTGACCAGGTGTTGCAGCTCGACGAAGAGCTCCTCGCGCACGCTCATCGGGAAGGAGCCGATGACGCCGACCGACACCAGCACGTCCCGGTCGTCGAAGAGGCCGAGCAGCAGTGAGCCGATGCGGTTGTCGCCGGACTTGTGCAGCCGGTATCCGGCGACGACGCAATCCGCCGTACGCTTGTGCTTGATCTTGGTCATGACCCGCTTGTCCGGCTCGTAGCCCAGGTCCTTGCCCTTGGCGATGAGTCCGTCGAGCCCGGCGCCCTCGAACTGGGCGAACCAGCGCCGCGCGGTGTCGAGGTCGTCGGTGGCCGGGGTGACGTAGACCGGCGGTTTGGCGTCGGCCAGGCACTCCTCGAGCCGTGCCCGCCGCTGCGCGAACGGAAGCGTCGTCAGGTCCTCGTCGCCGAGCGCCAGCAGGTCGAAGGCGACGAATCCGGCGGGCGTCTGCTCGGAGAGCAGCTTGACCCGGCTCGCCGCGGGATGGATGCGCTGCTGCAGGGCCTCGAAGTCGAGCATGTTGCGCTCGGTGTCGGCGACGATGATCTCGCCGTCGATGACCGACCGCTCCGGGAAGTTGGCGAGGACCGCCTCGACCACCTCGGGGAAGTAGCGCGTCATCGGCTTCTCGTTGCGGCTGCCGATCTCCACCTCGGCGCCGTCGCGGAAGATGATCGAGCGGAAGCCGTCCCACTTCGGCTCGTAGAGCTGCCCCGGCGGGATTTCGGCGACCGGCTTGGCGAGCATCGGCTTCACGGGCGGGTTGACGGGCAGGTCCATGCCGACAGTCTCCCCGCTGAGCCCGGAAAAGAAAGCGCGAAGTGCCGTTAGCGCGCAGCGGCTGGAGGGAAATGCATTGCCATGGGTTCACGGGTGGTGGTGCTGACGGGTGCGTCCAGCGGGATCGGTCGGGCCGCCGCGTTGGCCTTCGCGGCCCGGGGTGACAAGCTCGTGCTCGCCGCGCGCGGCCTGCTCGACCTCGAGAAGGTCGCCGCGGAATGCGGCGGCAACGTGCTGGTCGTCCCGACCGACGTGAGCGTACGGACGGACGTCGACGACCTCGCCCAGGCCGCACTGGACAGCTTCGGGCGCATCGACGTGTGGGCCGACACCGCGGCCGTGATGGCGTACGGACGCTTCGAGGACCTGCCGCCGCACGTCTTCGACCAGGTGATCACCACCGACCTGCTCGGCCCGGCCAACGTGGCACGGGCGGCTCTGCGGGTGTTCCGGTTGCAGGGCCGCGGCACCCTCATCCTGTGCAGCTCGCTGGTCGGGCACATCACGGCGCCGGCCATGTCGGCTTACGCGACGGCGAAATGGGGCCTGCGCGCACTGGCCCGGACCCTGCGTCAGGAGACCCGCGACGCCCCGGACATCCACGTCTGCCAGCTCGTGCCGGGCAGCGTCGACACGCCCATCTACGCGAGCGCCGCGAACTACGCCGGTTTCGTCGGGCGTCCTCCGCCGCCGGTCGACAGCGCGGCACGGATGGGTGCGGGCGTCGTACGCCTGGCCGACCGGCCCCGGCGGCAGCTGTCGGTGGGCGCCGCCAACCGGATCGTCGAGTTCGGCTTCGTCGCCCTGCCGCCGGTCTACGACGCGCTCGTCGGACCGCTGATGCACCGGCTGGGCCTCTCCCGGCGTCCCGTGTCCCCGACCGACGGCAACGTCTTCGGAAGCCGGCCCCGCGTCGAGGACGGTCGGGCCCGGTACGGCCGCACAGCGGTGGGCGCCGCGGCCCTCGGCGCCCTCGCGCTCAGCGCCGCGGCCGCGCTGGCACTGCGCCGGGGACTGCGCGTGCGCTGACGGACGGAGCTTTACCCGTCCCCTGGGGCCGGGTGCAGACTGCTGCCATGAACGCCCGCGATCTCGGCAGCCTCACGATCGGCGAGTTCGGCCGCCGGGCCGGACTGTCGATCAAGGCCCTGCGCCTCTACGACGTCTCCGGCCTCCTGCCGCCGGCCGACGTGGATCCGGTCAGTGGTTACCGCCGGTACGCCGCGGACCAGCTCGCCCGTGCCCGCCGGATCAGCCTGCTCCGGCAGCTCGACATGCCGCTCAGCGTGGTGGCCGAGGTCCTCTCCGGCACCGACGAGGAGGCGGCCGAACGCCTCGACCGCTGGTGGGCCGGGCAGGAACAGGACATGCAGGTGCGGCGCGGCACCATGAGCTGGTTCCGGGAGCACCTGCTCGCCCCGGCGCCGCCCGGCCCCGGATACGCGGTCGGCCTCCGCGGCGTGGACGCGACCAAGGTCGCGTCGATCCGCTACGACACCGACCAGCAGGGACTGCTCGCCGCGATCCGCCGTGGCGTCGACCAGGTGGCCGCCCAGCTCGACGCCGGCGGCGCCCTGCGCACCGCCGAGCACTGGGTGATCTACCACGGCTTCGTCACCCCGGACAACGAGGCGCCCATCGAGGTGTGCGTGCCGTTCACCGGCCCCTGCGAACCGGCCGGTGACATCGTCATCCGCGTCGAGCCGGCGCACACCGAGGCGTACGCGACCGTGACCCGCGACGACTGCTGCTATCCCCAGATCCTCCGGGCATACGCGGCGGTCGACGCGTACGTCACCGAGCGCTCGCTGATCACCACCGCGGCATCCCGCGAGATCTACCTCGACCGATGGCACGACATCGCCGGCACCGATCCCTTCGTCCACGTCGCCCAGCCCATCGAGGGGAACTGAAATGGACTACACCCGCCAGACCGCGTACTCCGACCCCCGGGGATACGCCGGCCTGCTCGCCGGGCTCCCCGCCGACCTGCCCGCGCTCGGTGCCGCCGTCCGCAACCTGATCGTGCACTACCGCGGCTCCGGCATCGACTTCCCGCCGGAGCGCCTCGAGGAGATCGAGAGCCGGTGGCTCGACCGCATCCTCGCGCACGACCAGCGCCGCTTTCCCGGCTCCCTGCTCACCCCGCACCGGGCACCCGAGGACCGCGTCGTCGGCTGCTGCCGCGACTACACCCTGCTGACGGTGGCCGCCCTGCGGCTGCACGGCGTGCCGGCGCGCAGCCGCATCGGCTTCGCGGACTACCTGGACGAGGAGTTCCACTTCGACCACGTCGTCACCGAGTGGTGGGACGGCGGTCGCTGGCGGGCGGCGGACACCCAGCTGGACCCGGCCGGGGGCCTGAGCGTCGACACGCTGGACGTTCCGCTGCGGGAGGGCGGCCTGGTTCCGGCCTCCCGGGTATGGACGGCGTACCGCCGCGGCGACCTGGACCCGCACCGCTACGGCGTGCACCCGGACAGCCCGATCCGCGGCGCCTGGTTCATCCGCAATTACGTCCTGCACGAGGCCGCCCACCGCTACGGCGACGAACTGCTGCTCTGGGACCTCTACGGCGCCATGTCCGAGGAGCTCGACGGCGACCTCGGGCTGATCGACGAGGTGGCGGGGCTGCTCATCGCCGCGGACTCGGGCGACGAGGCGGCCGACCGCAAGCTCGCCCGCTGGTACGCCGATGACGCCCGCCTGCACCCGGGACCGACGGTGGAGAGCTTCTCCCCGCGAGGCCTGGTCACCGAAATCGACCTTCTCGAAAGAACCTAGTGGACCAGCAGCGCGACGAGGCGGTCGAGTTCCGCTGACGGGTCCTCGGTCAGTCCCATGTGGACCGGGCCAGCCCGCAGGATCGTGCTGCGAGGTGCCACCATCCAGCGGAAGCGCTCACCCAGCTTCATCTCCCGGGCGGCGCCCCCGTCGGCCCCGCCCGCGCAGGTGGTCTCCCACGACTTCAGCGCCGCGCGGATGCCGTCCAGGTCGGCGTGCGGGTCCAGGGCGAGGAGGCGCTGTTCGTGCAGGTGCGTCCGGGCCTGGAGGTAGTCGCGACGCTGGCAGTAGAGGACGACGCCGACGTTGATCAGTTCGCCTCGTTCGACGCGGGGGACGGCGCGGATGGGGGCGTACTCGTAGGGGGTCATGCCGGGATCCACGCCTGTGGGCGGGCCGCCCGGTCGAGCAGATGGTCCCGGTAGGCGCGGCGGGCCTCGGCGGCGGAGTCGAAGTCGAACTCGGCCAGCCACTCGTCGGGCACGAGCGTCAGCACCTCGTCGAGCAGCTCCGCGGTCAGGCGGGGCACCAGATCCGCGGCCGCGTCGGCGACGGCGGTCGCGTACGGCTTCAGCACATGGTCATCCCACTTGTACGGCCGGTGCGTCACGGCGGCGGCCCGCGGCCAGTTGTGGTGGAAGTACAGCGTCGCGCCGTGGTCGATGAGCCACAGGTCGCCGTGCCAGACGAGCAGGTTGGGGTTGCGCCAGCTGCGGTCGACGTTTTCCACGTACGCGTCGAAGAGCAGCACGTGGGAGGCCAGGTCCGCGTCGACCGGGTGGGCGACCGGGTCGTAGCCGAGGGCGCCGGGCAGGTAGTCCATGCCGAGGTTCGCGCCGGCGCTGGCCTTGATGAGCTCCTGGACCTCCTCGTCGGGCTCGGCGCGGGCGACGACCGGGTCGAGGCCGACGACGACGAGCTCCGGCACCGGCAGCCCCAGCCGCCGGGCCAGCTCGCCGGAGACGACCTCGGCTACCAGCGCCTTCGGGCCCTGACCCGCGCCGCGGAACTTCACGACGTACGTGCCGAGATTGCCGCCCTCGACGATGCCCGGCAGCGAGCCGCCCTCGCGCAGCGGGGTGACGTATCTGACGGCGGCGATCTCGGGAAGCACGCGCCCCACCCTAGAGGACGAAGGCGTCGGTCCAGAGCTGACGCGTACGGCCGGAGAGCGCCTCCATCAGCGCCACCGCCTGGTTGTCGGTCAGCGCCGCCACGAAGTCGATCACCGCGCGGCCCCGTGCCCGGGTCAGCGCGTCCGGGGTGCCGTCCGGCAGCTCCAGCTCGGCGAGCTCGACGAGGTCGCGCAGCCGGCGCGGCAGCCGCTCGGCCTCGTCCGGGTCCGCCAGCCAGGCCAGCAGCGCCTCGACCAGCGAGCTCAGCAGACGGGCCTGGCCGCGCTGATGCAACGCCAGGTCGGGGCGGGCCAGCACGAACCTGTTCTGCACGAACTTGAGGACCTGCACCTCGTGCCACTGCGCCGGGGCCAGCAACACGTGCCCCGAGCGCACCGCCGGCGACTCGGTCACCGCGATCGACTCCACCAGGCGCCGGGTCCACGTCGCCGAGAACGCCGCGACCTGCGCCTCGGCCTCCAACGAGCCGTCGAACGGCGCGCTGAGCAGGCCGTCGACCAGCTCGGCGCGGACCTGCTCGACCGCCGCCGCGAAGGCGTCGTCGTCGGCCACCCAGCCGTCCTTGCGGTGCAGTTGCCGGCGCAGCGCCTCGATCGAGCTGCCCGGGCGCCGGGCGACCAGATCCGCGTCCGGCACCTGACGCAACGACGTGCGCTGCCACGCCATCAGCTCGGCGGCCACCGCGCCCTGCTGGAGCACGCCGACGCGGTGCACGTCCTCCAGGTCGTGGATCGCGTACGCGATGTCGTCGGCGGTGTCCATCACCGAGGCCTCCGGCGTCTGCTGCCAGTCCGCGACGCGGCCCGCGAACGGCTGCCGGGCCTGCAGCATGTCCTCGACCTCGGTCGTGTACGCCCCGAACTTCAGCGAACCGCCGTCCGGGTCGTCCGGGGGAGCGGCCGCACCCCGCGGCGGCGGGTCCAGCAGGCGGGGGTGCGGCGTCGGATGCGTACGCCGGGTCCACGGGTATTTCAGAATTGCCGCGCGGGTGGCGGCCGTCAGGTTGAGCCCGAGCGTCGTCTGGCCCCGGATCTCCGTGCTCGTCACGATCCGGTACGACTGCGCGTTGCCCTCGAAGCCGTCGCGCAGCCGCAGCCGCTGCCGGGCCAGGTTGTCGAGCACCCGCTCGCCGAGATGCCCGAACGGCGGGTGGCCGAGGTCGTGCGCCAGCGCGGCGGCCTCCACGACGTCGGGGTCGCAGCCGCCGAGCTTCTCGAGCGTGTCGGCGTAATCGCGGAGCAGCCGTTCCGCGATCGCCCGGCCGACCGAGGCGACCTTGAGGCTGTGGGTCAGCCGGTTGTGCACCATCAGGCCGGCCCCGCCGGGGCTGATCACCTGGGTGACCCCGCCCAGGCGGGCGAAGAACGGCGAGCTGACGATCCGGTCCCGGTCGACACGGAACGGGCTGGCCGCCAGGTCGCCGGGGGCGACGAGGCTGTCGCCGAACAGGCGCCGGGCGCGGAGATCGTCCATGCGCCCGACGCTATTACACGGCCGTCGGCCGATGGTCAGCGCGCCTGCAACGCGTCGAGCGCGACCGCCATCGCCACGACCACGCGGCGGTCGAGCTGCGGGTCGTGGATCGTGACGACGTACCGGTCGCGCAGGCCCCACTTCTTGACGACGGAGAACCCGGGCCGGTCACCCAGCACGAATTCGAAGTGGTAGGGCAGCCAGGACAGCGCGTCCACGAACCGGCGCAGGATGGCCACGGCCAGGTTCGACTCCCGGCCGACCAGCTCGCCGTGGCCCGCCTGCTCGAGGCGCCAGGTCGATCGCAGCAGCGATTCCTTGAAACTCTTGCGGAACAGGCCGATGGGGTTGCCCGCCGCGTCGGTGATGTCGTAGGTGGCGCCCAGGTCGATCACCTGGCGCGCCTTGAAGCCCAGGATCGGGGTCGTCTTGGTGTCGTCCGTGTAGATCGTCACCTGCTCCTTGAACGCCATCCGCTTCTGCTGGGCGAAGGCGAGCAGGCCGCCCTCGGAGCCGTCCGGGTTCGCGGCGTGCACCTCGTACTGGTTGACCATCATGCGGACGCGCTGACGCACGATGAGCTGCTGCTGAGCCTGGAGAGTGTTGATCGTCACGGCGGCAGTCTGGCACACGAGAGATGCTGGTTGCGCAACCCGCGCCCGGTGGCGGAAGGGGCCGACGGCCGGTCAGACTGGCCGTCGGGATGCAACGGACACGGAGGAGCCGCATGGCTAAGCAGGCAAACGGCCGTCGAGGGCGCAAAGGGGTATGGATCACCCTCGCGCTGGGCGCGGCCGCGGTATGGGCCGCACGCGACATCCCCCTGCAGATGGGCTCGCGCAGGATCGGCGCCCGCGCCGCGGGCGAGCGGGCCGAGCGCTTCCGCCGGTCCTCGCAGTTCGCCGAGGGCAAGTTCCGTAACACGGTTCCCGCGAGCGAGGTAGCGGTCGCGTCGATGCCGCGCCTGCTGGCCGCGGCCCTGACCGACCGGGACCGTCGATACCCGGCCGGGCCGATTCCGGTGGTCACCCCGGAAACCGGCGGCGAGGGCCTCTTCGTCACCTGGTACGGGCACTCGTCCGCGCTGATCGAGATCGAGGGCCGCCGGGTTCTGATCGACCCGCTCTGGAGCGACCGCTGTTCCCCGTCGCGGCTGCAGGGCCCCAAGCGCCTGCACGAGCCGCCCGTGCCGCTGCGGGACCTGCCGCCGCTGGACGCCGTGCTGATCTCGCACGACCACTACGACCACCTCGACATGGAGACCATCCGCACCCTGGTCGACCTGCAGGCCGTGCCGTTCCTGGTGCCGCTGGGCATCGGCGCGCACCTGGAACGCTGGGGCGTGCCGGCGACCCGCATCGTCGAGCTCGACTGGGACGAGCGCGCGTCCGTGGCGGGCGTCGAGTTCGTCGCCACCCCGGCGCGGCACTTCTCGGGGCGCGGCTTCTCCCGCGACGAGACGCTGTGGGCCTCCTGGGTGATCGCGGGGCCGAACCGGAAGGTCTTCTACTCCGGCGACACCGGTTACTTCCCCGGCTTCGCGCGGATCGGCGAGGAGCACGGCCCGTTCGACGCGACGCTCGTGCAGATCGGTGCGTACGGCGACGCGTGGCCCGACATCCACATGACGCCCGAGGACGGGGTGGCGACGCACGTCGACGTCCAGGGCGGGCTGATGATCCCGGTGCACTGGGCGACCTTCAACCTGGCGCTGCACGACTGGGCGGAGCCTGCGGACCGGGCGTGGAGCGAGGCCAAGGCCCGCGATGTGCGGCTGGCCGTGCCGCGACCCGGCGAGCGCGTCGACGTCGACAACCCGCCCGCCGTCGACGGTTGGTGGCAGCAGCTTTAGGGGTGTCCCGGCGTCGGCTCGCTCGCCGACGCCGGCTCGGCCTCCGCCGCGTCGGGTTCAGCGGCCGGCCTGGAAGGCGGCGGCGAAGAGGGTGGCCACGATGAACAGGGCGCCCAGGAGCACGGGTCTGGTGTGGCCCCAGGCGATCTTCCGCTTGGCGGGGACGTCGCGCCTCGTCGCGCGCACATCCCGCCAGGCGGCGTGGGCCCGCCCGGCCCGGTAGCTGATCAGGATCACGGCGACGGTGGCGATCACCGTGGCGACGCTCACTGCGGAACTCTGGTGGAACGTCATGCGAACCCCCTGGAGAGGCGTAGCGGTGCCGGACGGACTCAGTCTGGGAGCACCGCTCGCCCGTTACCAGGGGATAGAGAACCTTAAAACGCCATAAAAAGCGATTGCAGGTACGGACGGAAGTGTCAGCTATCCGATCCCTCCCGTGGCACACAGATCTTGACAGCGGCCGGCGCCACCTCGACCCGGATCTTCTTCACCGCCTTGCGTGAACCGCCGTCCAGCTCGTACATCAGGGGTTCGCGCAGCTTGACGTCGACCCGGCGAGCCCTCGTCATGTGCACGAACGGCGAATCCGCGGAGCGGCCGACCGCCATCCTCCCCATCGTGCGCGCCCACTGCGCGGCACCCCGCGCGGTGGCGACCCCGACGTCCAGCCAGCCATCGTCGGGCTTGGCGTCGTCGAACGCGGTGATGCCACCGGTGATCATGCTGACGTTGCCGACCAGCACGCAGGTCGCCTCGTCGTCGAACCAGTCGCCACCGTCCACCTTGATCTTCGCCCGGGGCGCGGGATCGTCGAGGTGGCGCAGGCCGGTCCACACGTATGAAAGCTTTCCGAGCCGATCCTTCAAGGCGCCGTCCGCATCGTGGATCATCGCGCCGTCGAACCCGATGCCGGCCATGACCGCGAAGTGCTCACCGTTGAGAACGCCGAGATCGAGCTGATGGCCGCGGCCGTGAAAGGCGGTGTGCACGGCCCCGGCCAGGTCGTCCGGCACCCCGAGGTTTCCGGCGAGCATGTTCGCCGTGCCGGCGGGGATGATCCCGACCGGTACCCTCCGGTCCTTCTTCTTGGCGCCGGCGATCGTGTCGAGGGTCCGCTGCACCATGCCGTCGCCGCCCCAGACGATCAGCAGATCGGGACTCTCCTCGAGGGCCCGTCGCACCTGCTTGGGCGCCTTCTTGCTCTTCGGCACCTCGTACCAGAACAGCTCGTCGACACCCTCGTCGGTGATCCGCCGCCGCAGCTCGTCGAGGCCGCCGCCGAGGGTCTTGCGCTGATGAGCGACCACAGCCACTCTCCGGGGACTCCGCATTCCCCGCCGATTACCCCAACCCCCAAGATTCCAAGCCCCGCCGAGACACCCCCGAGGTCGTGACCGAAGAAATGCTGACGATCAAGGAGGTTTTTCGGAAAACTCGTATTTTCCGACCACGATTCTGTTGCGGTGGGGCGGCCGGTGACACAGTGGACTGGGGCCTGGCCGCCCTTCATGATGGCGAGGGGATGTTGAGCACCGCCTGACCGGTCGCTGCGGGTCATGAAGCGAGGCAAGGCACAAGTTGTCCGGAGGGTAGTCGTGGACGAGGCCTTGCCACACTTGAGCGACACCTTGAACGGGTCGCCAGTGGAGATCGCCGGCGATGCCGAGACCGAATCGCTGGAGCTGGCGGTTCACGGCCGCTGGGATGTCGCTCTCGCGGCCGGCCTGCGTTCCGCGATTCACAAATGCCTGTCCGAGCACCCGACCGTGCTGCTCGTCGACCTGCGTGACCTCGGTGACCCGGACGGGCGAAGCGCGCCGCTGTGGCTGGCCGCCCACCGCGCGGCCGATCGCCTGGAGCCACCCGTGCGGCTGGTCTTGTGCGTGCCGCCGGCCGCCGTGCTCGCCACCCGACTGCGCAGGATCGGGGCGCTCCGATACCTGTCGATGTTCAACAGCATGGCCGAGGCCCGTACGGCTCTGTCCGGCGGGCTGCCACTGCCTGATCGGGTGCGGCTGACGCTGCCGCCCGATCCGCACTCGCCCGCCCGCGCGCGCGAGCTGGTCGCGCGAGCCTGCGTCGACTGGCACCTGGCGCCGCTGCAACATCGGGCCGTCACGGTGGCGTCTGAACTGGTCGTCAACGGCGTCGAACACGCCGCGACGCACCTGGGAGTCATGGTGTCCCGTCGCGGGAAGGGGCTGCACCTGGCAGTTCACGATGGCGACCCGCGGCTCCCGAGGCTGCTGTCCCCCTCGCGCCACGAGCCCGGGACGCCACTGCTCGCGCGGGGCTACGGCCTGCGCATAGTGCACGTCGCGGCTACTGCCTGGGGCGCCCGCAACGGCCGCGGCGGCAAAGTCGTCTGGGCAGCCATCCAGGACGGCGTTCCGCGGCAGGGCTTCTGAGCGCCGATCCCGTTCGTGGGCCTTAGCTCACCGTGTCCCGCATGCGCTGTTCGGCGGCGGCGCTGCGGATCACCATCAGGCGCAGTTCCAGCTCGTCCGAGACCATCGAGGCCAGGTGCTCCAGGGCCTTGAGCTGGCGCTGGGTCGCCTCCCGGGGACGGTTGTCGATCACGTTGACCGTGCCGAGGCGGTAGCCGTCGTGGGTGCGGATCGGGGCGGCCGCGTAGAACCGCAGTCCCAGCTCGCCCCGGACCAGCGGGTGTTCCAGGGTGCGGGGATCGATCGCCGCGTTGTTGATCACGTAGACGTCGTCCTGGGCGATGACCGACGCGCACAGGCCCGGTTCCTTGCCCACCTCCCGGACGCCGCTGAGGCCCTGGCAGGCGGCGAGCCAGACGCGGTCCTGCTCCACCAGGGACACCGTCGCGATCGGGGTGTCGAAGATGGCGCCCGCCACGAAGGCGATGCGGTCGTAGGCGTCCTCGACCGGCTGATCCACCAGACGGTAGCGGCGCACGGCCTCCAACCGCCGCTGCTCGTCGGGGCTGATGTTGTCCAGATATTCGTAAGCCCCGCCGGACACCGGGCTGCTGTTCGTCACGGGTGTACCCCTCACGCATTGATCGCTCGTGGTCACTGTGAGCCTAATGAGGCTCCCGGGGGCGGCCGCAATGCCCGCGAGCGGCCAATCGCCCGGACGGTACGCCCTACGGGGGAATGTCGCACAAACTGTCGGGGTACTAGATCGTCGTGAACACACCGGTAGCGGCCGTAGTGGGGCAACTCGCGCGCGATCTCGTCCTGTCCGTCGACGCTGTTCCCCGGGCGGGGAGCGCCGGCGATGCCACCGAACGGCGCGAGCAGCTCGGCGGCAAGGGCGCCAACCAGGCGGTGGGGCTCGCGCAGCTCGGCGTGCGGCCCCGGCTGGTGGCGGTGGCCGGCGACGACGTCATCGGCGACGTGCTGCTCGACCAGGCGCGGCGCGACGGCATCGACGTCACGGCGGTCGTCCGCCGCCGCAACACGCTCACCGGGCTGATCGTGGAGCTGCTCGACGCCGACGGCCGGTGGCGTTATGTCCAGCATCTGCCCGAGGCGGTCCTGCTCACCGAGCATGATGTCGTGGCGGCCGGTGCGGTGTTGGCCGGCGCTGACGCCGTACTCGTGCAGTTGCAGCAGCCACCCGCGGCCGCGCTGGCCGCCGCCCGGATCGGGCACGACGCGGGCCGGCTGGTCGTGCTGGACGGCGTGCCGCGGGGCCGCCGGGACGAACTGCTCGCCGCCGCCGACGTGGTGCGAGCCGATGATCAGGAGGCGGAATTGCTGCTCGGCGGCACCCCGACGGTGGAGAAGGCGCGAAGCATCCTGGCGAAGGGGCCACGCCTGCTGGCGCTGGGCACCGGCGACGGCAACCTCTTCGTGTGGCGCGACGGGCAGGTGCTGCTGCCGCTCACCGACGAGCGGGTCGCCGACACGACCGGGGGAGGGGACGCCTTCACGGCGGCGCTGACCGCCGCGCTGCTGCGCGGCGACGACAACCCGAGCGCGGCCCGCTGGGCGGTGGCGGCGTCCGGTGCGACCGTCGGTCACCCGGGTGGGCGCCCCGACCTGCGGATGGACGACCTGGAGAAGCGCGTGCGGGAGCTGGCCGGTGCGTGACCTGGGACCCGCGGAGCCCTGGGCCGTCCGCGAGACCGCGCTGTCCCGCGATGCGCTGAGCATGTCGGCTCTGCGCCAGGCGGAATCCGTTTTCGCCCTGGCCAACGGGCACATCGGTCTGCGGGGCAACCTCGACGAGGGGCCGTGCGGGATGCCCGGCACCTATCTCAACTCGCTGCGCGAACAGCGGGATCTCGACTATCCCGAGGCCGGTTACGGCTATCCGGAGCGCACCGAGACCATCGTCGACGCGCCTAACGGCAAGCCCATCGTGCTGACCGTCGACGACGAGCGCTTCGACGTGCGCACCGCAACGGTGCGCCGCCACGAGCGCTGCCTCGACTTGCGGGCCGGCACGCTGCGGCGCGACGTGGAGTGGGTCTCCGAGTCGGGCGCGGCGATCCGGGTGAGCAGTGTGCGCGTGGTTTCCTTTCCGCACCCGGCGGTCGCGGCGATCCGCTACGAGGTGGAGGCGCTGGAGCGTCCGGTGCGGATCCGGATCGAGTCGGACCTGATCGCCAACGAGGAGCAGCCAGAACCCCGCGACGACCCGCGCGCCTCCGCGACCCTGCACTCGCCGCTGAGGTCGTCGTCGCACTCGCCCGATGTGTTGCTGCATCGCACCCGTCGCAGCGGCATCGAAGTCGCCTCGGCCGTCGCCCATGTCGGGCCTCCCGTCACCAGGTCGTCGGAACCGGACCGCATCCGGGCCGTGGTCAGCACCACGCTGGAACCCGGGGAACCCCTGCGGCTGGACAAGTTTCTCGCCTACGCGTGGGGCGTGCAGGACCCTGTGGACAACGCGCTCGCCGCGCGGGACGAGGCCGTACGGTGGGGCTTCGACGCGCTGCTGGCGCGGCAGCGGGAATACCTGGACGACTTCTGGGAGACGGCCGATGTCGAGGTGGACGGCGACCCCGAGGTGCAGCAGGGCGTGCGGTTCGGGCTCTTCCACGTGCTGCAGGCGGGTGCTCAGGCCGGCCCCCACCCGATCGCCGCCAAGGGGCTGACCGGCAACGGCTACGACGGCCACGTGCTGTGGGACACCGAGGCGTTCGTGCTGCCCGTTCTGACGTACACCCATCCGGCCTGTGTGGGTCTCGCCCTGCGCTGGCGGCACGCGACGCTGGACGCGGCCCGCGACCGGGCCCGGGAGCTGCGCCTGGCCGGGGCGGCATACCCGTGGCGGACGATCAGCGGCGCCGAGTGCTCGGGATACTGGCCGGCCGGGACGGCGGCCCTGCACGTCAACGCGGACATCGCCGCCGCGGTGCTGCGATACGTCGCGGCGACCGGCGACGAGGAGTTCCTGCGCGAGGCCGGCGCGGAGATCCTGGTGGAGACCGCCCGCCTGTGGTGCCGGGTCACGCACGCCGACGACGAGGGCGTCCACCACATCGACGGGGTGACCGGCCCCGACGAGTACACCGCGCTCGTCGACGACAACGTCTTCACCAACCTGATGGCGCAACACAACCTGCTCGGCGCCGCCTCCGCCGTCGAGCGCCTCGGCATCGCCGGGGTCACCGCCGAGGAGATCGGCGCATGGCGGGCGGCGGCGCGGCGGCTCTTCATTCCGTACGCCCCCCGCCGCGGAGTCCATGAACAGCACAGCGGGTTCACCCGCCTGCAGGAGTGGGACTTCGACGCCACCAAGGACGACGACTACCCGCTCATGCTGAACTTCCCCTACCTCGACCTCTACCGCCGCCAGGTGGTGAAGCAGGCCGACCTGGTGCTGGCCATGATGCTGCGCGGCGACGCCTTCACCGCCGAGGAGAAGCGGCGCAACTTCGCCTACTACGAGGCCCGTACGGTCCGGGACTCGTCGTTGTCGGCGCCGGCCCAGGCGGTCCTGGCGGCGGAGACCGGGCACCTCCGGCTGGCCTACGACTACCTCGCGGAGGCGGCCCTGCTGGACCTGCGCTCCGGTGGTGAAGCCAGCGGAGACGGCCTGCACATCGCCGCGTGCGCGGGCGCCTGGATCGCGCTCGTGCAGGGCTTCGGCGGCCTGCGCGACCACGGCGGCCGCCTGTCGTTCGCGCCGCGCCTGCCGAGTTGCCTGCCCCGCTTGAGCTTCCGCCTGCGCTGGCGGGACAGCAGGCTGCGGGTCACGGTGACCGGCGCCGAGGTCACCTATGCGGTCACCGGCGCTGACCTGGCCTTCGACCACTATGGATCCTCGGTGACGGTGCCGGTGGGGGAAACCGTGACAATTCCGCTGGACCCGGTGGAAGAACTCCCCGCACCACCCTCACCCCGGCCGCCCGAACGCCGGACCTGACCGATCCCATGATCCACCGGGCCCTAAGGTGGCCCGGTGAACGGCGTCCAGATTCTGCTCATCATCGGCGTCGGCATCGGGGTCACCGCCCTCGCCCGCCGCCACCGGATCGAACCCGGCTGGGTCATCGTGGTGCTCGCCGCCGCGGCGTCGTTCATTCCCGGCGTACCGCGGCTGCAGCTCGACAGCCACCTGATCCTCGCCGTGGTGATCCCGCCACTGCTCTACTCGGCCACGCGGGGAGCGTCGCTCTCCAACTTCCGCGCCAACCTCCGGGCGATCATCTACCTCGGCGTGCTCCTCGTGGTGCTCAGCGCCGGCATGCTCGGCTGGCTCTCCACCCTGCTGCTGCCGTCGATCGGCCTTGCCGCCGCGTTCGTGCTCGGCACGGTGCTCGCGCCGCCGGACACCATCACCACGGTCTCCCACGGTGACGAGATCGGCCTGCCGAAGCGGGTCACCTCGATCCTCACCGGCGAAAGCCTGGTCAACGACGCGACCGCGCTCACTCTGTTCAGCCTCGCGGTGGCCGCCGTCAACGGCGAGCAGGCCACCTGGTCCGGCGGTCTCCTGGCGTTGCTGCGCAACGCCTCGATCGGGCTGGCGATCGGGGTCCTGTTCGCCGCGGCCGGGCTGGTGATCCGCAAACGCCTCGGCAACCCGCCGCTGGAAACATCGCTGTCGCTCCTGCTGCCGTTCACCGCCTTCCTCGCCGCCGAAGAGGTCCACGCCTCGGGCATCGTCGCCGTGGTCAGCGCGGCCTTCTCGATGAGCATCAACCTCACCCTGGACCCCAAGCACCAGTACGCCGGCGGCTACCGGACCCGCCTCCAGGAGGAACAGGTCTGGCGGGTCGTCGACTTCCTGTTGGAGACGTTCGTCTGCGCGTACATCGGCCTGCAGTTGAAATTCGTCGTCGACGACCTCGCCCATGCCGAAGACCCGGGCCTGGCCCGCACCCTCATCGCGGCCGGCGTCCTCCTCGTCGCGGCGATCGTGTTCCGGATGCTGGCGGTCTTCGGCCTGTTCAGCAAATGGACCCTGGCCAACCGCGCGGCCGAGCGACGCGGCCCGCGCCCGGTCCGCCCCTCCCGGCGGGGGCGCAACGCCCGAGGTCGTGGGGGTCCACCCCTGCCGCCGCCGACAATCAAGGAAACCGTCCTGGTCGGCTGGACCGGCATGCGCGGCATCCTCACCCTGGTGGCGGCGGCCGCCATCCCCGAACACACCGCCTCCGGCGCCCCGTTCCCGGGCCGCGACGCCATCCAGGCCATCGCCCTGATCGTCACCCTCGGCACCGTGCTCATCCAGGGCACCACGGTCGGCTGGCTGGCCCGCCGACTCGGCTTCGACCTCACCGCCGAGCGCGCCCACGAGGAGAAGATGCGCGAGCAAGCCCGTCGGATCGTCGAGGAGACGGCCGCCTTGCCGTCCACGGACCTCGACGAGTCGTTCGAGGCGCAACGGCTCGCCCTGGCGCGGGCGGCGATGAAGCGGCAGATCACCGAGGAGATCGCCCGAGAGCTGATCGAGGACATCGACCTCCGTCAGGCCGCCCGCCACACGACCGGCAGCCGTTGACGCGAGACCGGGGCCAGTTCTCGCCCAAACCCCTCGCGACCGAGCGCCGGCGGGCCGCCGCTGACCACGGATCTCACAAGCGCGAGGGATCAGCGCGCGGCGGCGTGCAGAGCGTCCAGGACCGCGCGCGCGACGCCGTCGGCCGAGGCCGGGTTCTGGCCGGTGACCAGCCGTCCGTCGGTGACGACGTGTGGTGCGAAGTCGGGTCCGCTGCGGTAGTCGCCGCCCAGATCCCGCAGGCGGTTCTGGAGGAGGAACGGCACCGCGGCGGTGAGGCCGACGGCCTCCTCCTCGCTGTTGCTGAAGCCGGTGACCCGTTTTCCGGCGATGAGGTGGCTGCCGTCGGACAGGGTCAGCGGCAGGAGGCCGGCCGGGCCGTGGCAGACAGCGGCGACGACGCCGCCGGACTCGTAGATGCCGCGGCCGAGGGCGGCGAGTTGCTCGTCGTGGGGGAAGTCCCACATGGTGCCGTGGCCGCCGACGTAGAGGATCGCGTCGTATGCGCTGGCGTCGATGTCGCCAGTGCTGGGAGTAGCGCTCAATTGAGCGGTTACGGCCGGGTCGGACAGGAACTCCGTCTGCACCGGGTCGCTCGGGTCCAGGCCGTCCTGCGGTGGCTGTCCACCGCGTACGGACACGATGTCCACCTGGTGGCCGGCGGCATGGAAGACCCGCCAGGGGTGGGCCGCCTCGGAGACGTAGAAGCCGGTGCGTCGGCCGGTGTCGGCCAGTTGGCCGTGGCTGGTCAGAGCGAGCAGGATCCGTGCGGGCATGGGGTTTCCTTCCAAAGGGTGAGGGGGAGCTATCGGGTGGTCCGCCGCCGGCCCCCGGCTGGGGCGTTCCTGGCGGACTGGACGGCGCGGTCGGCCCAGGCGTGCAAGGCATCGGGGTCGTCGAGGACCTGGGGAGGAAGGGCGTGGTATCGGCCCACGGTGATCGGCCCGCGAGCGGTGAGATACGTGAAAGGTTCGGAGCCGGCGGCCTGATAGCGGGATCGGGTCTCGTCGTCCACGACGAAGTACACGGTGGTGCCCATGACCATGGCGAACTGCGTGGCGTCGCAGACCAGGGCGGTTCCACCGAAGAAGCCGCGGGTCCGCACGGGCATCAGTGCCGCCAGTCGGTCCATGAGGGACTCCAGGGTGGCGGGGTCGGCGGTGCTCACTCTGCCCCGGGTCCGGTGTGGGCGTGCCAGGTGTCGGTGAGCATGGTCAGTGGGCTTCCTGGGTGAGGAGGGCGGGCAGGGCGTGGGCCACGATGCCGGCGAGCCTGGCCGGGGGCGTGCCGAACCGCACCAGCACCAGTACCCCTTGGTAGAAAGCCAGTAGCTCGGCGGCGCGCTGGTCGGTCGGGGTGCTCGCGGCGAGGTCGCCGGCGGTGACGGCCCGCTCCAGCAGTCGCCGGAAACCGGCCTCGATCAGCTCCAGGCCCGCCGCGACCCCGTCCCGGCCGACGCCGGCGAGGGCGGGCGCCTCGACCGCGGTGTTGGTCAGCAGGCAGCCCGGGTTGGCTTCCTCCCCGCTGTCGAAGGTCGAGACGAAGAACGTGTGGAGGCCGCGCAGCGGCGGCTCGGTCTCGTCGAGGTGAGTCCGCACCCGGCGGGCGGCCACCTGTTCGTTGTAGGCCGCCAGTGCCGCGGTGAACAGGCCTTCCTTGTTGCCGTATGCCTTATAGAGGCTGCCCGGGTGCAGCCCGGTCGCCTCCTCCAGGTCCCGGACGGACGTGTGCGCGAAGCCCTTGCGGCGGAACACCGCCATCACCGACCGCAGGAGCTCCGGCTCATTCCATGTTGGTCGACGACCCATGCCAACCCCTTTGTTGAACGACTGCTCAACAAAACATAGAGGGCTTCGCCTGTGCCGTCAAACCGGCGGCACCGTTGACCCGCGGCGCCTCGGCCGGCACCGGGTGCGTCGGTGAGCACGACGAGGCCGGGGCGGCGCAGGCAGGCGGTCAGTCTGGAACTACTCCGGCTTTGGCAGTGCGTACCGGACCTCGAAGTGCTGGCCGGCCTTCACCATGACTGTCACTTCGATAGGCCTGTCGTCATCGGTGAAGACCACCCGTAACTGTCGGAGCACCGGCATGTCCTGGGGCAATCTGAGCGCAATGAACTCCTCGACCGTTGCCAGGCGCGCCGAGACTTGATCGATCGCGTGGTGCGGCGGGTAGCCCAACTCGGAGAGCACCGCCGGCGTTCCACCTCGGATCTTGCGAGCTTCCGCCAACCGGGTTCCCCGCGCGACGTTGCTCGGGTAGTACGACCACACCAGTTCGACCGGCTCGCCGTCCAGACTGAGCAACTGGTGCCGGACCGTGACAGGCGTGCCTATCTCAAGATCGAAGGCTGCTGCCACCTGGGCCGGAGCAGGCACCTCACCTACATGCAGGAGCACGATGCTGCCGGCTCGCCCTCGTGACGCGTTGTCAGCGATCCACGCGTAGGGCTCCTCCGATGAAGTGACGGGATAGTGGCTGGCGCGGACGACAGTGGGGACCTGGGTGGTAACGAATACGCCTCGGCCCTTCTGTCCCTCAACGAACCGCTCCGCCTTGAGAATGGCGAGCGCCCGCTGGACCGTCTTGTCGGTGACGCCGTACTCGGCCACAAGATCGGATGTGGACGGCACGCGATCGCCGGGGCGGAGGTCGCCGGACAATATGAGGGCGCGCAGATTCGCAGCGATCTGCTGCTGCCGCTGCCGGACGCCGTCGTCCTGGGCTGTGTGCGGTTGGTTCACCTTCCGATGTTTCGCAGGCGGTATTCGAGCGGCTCGACTCGGCTGCCGACCATGCGGTTGACGGCATACTCCACCGGCTCGCGGCCCGTGGGTGCGCTGACGCGACGGATGACGATCAGGGGTTCGTCGTCGGCGATGTCGAGCAGGGCGACATCCTCGGGGGTCGGCCGTTCCGCGGTGACTCGCTCGACGGACTCGTCCAGCGGATAGCCGGCCTCGGCAAGGATGCGGACCGCACCGCCGCGAACCTTCTTGTTCTCGGCCATGGGGGTGTCGACGGCGATGCTGGCCGGGTAATACGACGCAGCGATCTCGACAGGTGTCTCGTCGGCGAGGATCAGCCGGCGCCGGACCACGATCTCCGCGCCGGGTGGCAAGCGGAGCGCATGATGCACCTCATCTGTCGGTGGGCCAATCTCGACGGCGATGAGACGCTGCGTGCCGACCTTTCCCTGCGCCGCGGCGTCAGCGGCCCAGGAGTCTTCCTGCTGCGAAGTGGTGTAGCGATCGGAGCTGCTCGAGCGAAGTTCACTCACAATGGACCCCTTCTCCTGTCAGCGCTCCTCATGCTCCCTGATTCTCAGTGCAGAGGCACCGGGCATACCTAGGTCGGATGATGCGCGAATGGGCATGCCAGATATCTTGTGACCTTAGTATAGGTAGCACTAAGGTCTGCCGTGAGGAGACCGGAGCAGCCCACGGGATGCCTTGCTCTAGGGAGCGCGATCCATGAGCCGCTGCGACCTCCCCTCTCCGGCACCACGACAATAGGGGCGACCCGTCAGCCGCCCATCATGCTCGACATCTGGCAATCCGCTGCATGTGAAGAAGGGTGCCCGTCCGATGAAGCGTGATGACTTGTTGGCCCACCTCTCGTCCTTCCCTGACGATGTAGAGATCGGGGTAAGGCTCGGCAACACCAGCCTCGACATCTCGGCCGTGTCGGCATGGGGCAAAGGGCGGTTCGTCGCTCTCGAGTGTCACGAGGGCGATGTTCACGATGTGATGAGGGAGTGGGGCATCCCGGCCGATCGGCGCGGCGAGCTGGCGAGGAAACAGGCATGAGCCGTTCGGGTTTCAGTCGTCGGCGCGGGAGAGGGGGCGCAGGCGGATCCGGGTGATGGCGCGGCCGGTTACCTCGACCACCTCGGCGGTGAATTCGGGCAGGGTGACGATCTCGCCCGGCGCGGTCGGGATGTGGCCGAGGGAGGCCAGGACCATGCCCGCGATCGTGGTGTAGTCGCCCTCGTCCTGGTTGGTGCCGTCGAAGCCGATGTCCGGCAGGTCGTGGATCGGGAAGGAGCCCGCCATGAGCAGGGCGCCGTCCGGTTCCTTGACGACGGCCTGGACGTCGCGGTCGGTTTCGTCGTAGATCTCGCCGACGATCTCCTCGACCAGGTCCTCCATTGTCACGATGCCGTCGATGGCGCCGCGTTCGTCGACGACCATGGCCAGTTGCTGGCGTTCCGCGCGGAGCTGGCGCAGGGCGTCGGAGACCCGCAGGGTTTCCGGCAGGAAGAGACCCGGGCGGGCCACCGCGTCGACCGGGCCCTCGGCGGCGACGAGGTCGCGGAGGTGGACCACGCCGATCACGTCGTCGAGGCCGGCGGGGCCGACCACGGGGGCCCGGGTGTGGCCGCCCGCGATGAGCTGGTCGAGGGCGTCCCGGCAGCGGAGGCCGGTGGCGAGGGAGACGACGTCGCGGCGGGGCACGAGGATTTCCCGCAGGATCCGGTCGGCGATCTCGAACGCGCCCGAGATGATCGTGCGCTGCTCGGCGGAGAAGTCCTGCTGGGCGGCGACCATGTCGCGGATCTCCTCGGTGGTGACCTCTTCGCGTTGCGCCCGCGGGTCGCCGCCGGCCAGCCGCACCACGAGGTCGGTTGCCGCGCTCAGCAGCCAGACCGCCGGGCGCGAGACCGTCGAGAGCAGGTCCAGCGGGCGGGCCACGAGCAGGGCCCATCCTTCCGTACGCTGCATCGCGATCCGTTTCGGCGCGAGTTCCCCGATCACCAGCGTGACGAAGGTCAGTGCGATCGTGACCAGCACGATGGCGGCCGGCCGGGCGGCGGCGCCCAGGAAGCCCAGCGGCTCGATCAGCGGCTCGGACAGGGACACCGCGGCGGCGGCCGAGGCGAGGAAGCCGGCCAGGGTGATACCGATCTGGATCGTCGCCAGGAACCGGTTGGGGTCGCGGGTGAGCCGGGCGAGCACCTGCCCGGCCCTGGACGTGCGCTCCAGCTTGTGGATCTGGCTGTCGCGCAGCGACACGAGGGCCATCTCGCTGCCGGAGAAGGCGGCGTTCACCAGTACGAGCACGAGCACGAGCACGACCTGCCCGCCTATGCCATCCACGACAGTTTCCGCTCCCAGGGCGTACGGATCATGAGACCCACACGCTAGCGACAGACGGTGACGGCCGGGCGGCGCCGGGCGGAAAACCCCCGGTCCGGGCTTCGGGCGAGGTCAGCTGATGTCGTCGGCCCAGACGCGCCAGTCGTCGAGGACGCCGTAGAGGGACGGGGTGAGCCAGCCCGGCGCGGAGCGTTGGAAGACGCCCGGTTCCATCTGGCCCGCGCCGTCCGGGAGGGCGCCGACGAGGTGGGGGACCAACTCGGTCAGGTTGGCCCAGTGGACCAGTTCGGGCTCCGCCGGCCAGGCGCCGAGGACCACCTTGGCCGGCACGCCGCGACGGTCGAGCGCCTCCAGGGTGAGCGCGGTGTGGTTGAGCGTGCCGAGGCCGGCGCGCGCCACCACGATCGTCTGCACGCCCAGCGTGGTCGCCAGGTCGGCCAGCGTCCACGCGTCGCCGGAGGGCCGGATGCCCATCGGCACCAGCAGGCCGCCGGCGCCCTCGACGAGCACGAGGTCGTGCTTGGCCGACTCGGCCCGGATGGCGTCGACCACCTCGTAGAGCTCCAGCGGCGCCATGCCGGCGATCCGCGCCGCGGCCAGGGGCGCCAGCGGTTCCGGGTAGGACGCGAGGGTGCGGCAGGTGTGCGGGGCGGCGAGGTGGGTGACCGTGTCGATGTCGGTGGGACCGCCGAGGACGGTGCCCGTCTGTCCGGGCTTGACCACCGCGACCCTCAGCCCGGCGGCCTGCGCGGCGGCGGCCACGGCCGCCGTGACGATGGTCTTGCCGACCTCGGTGTCCGTGCCGGTGACGAGCACGACGCCGCGCCACTCCCCGGGTTGCTCGGGCCGGGGGCGGGGCTCGGCGGCGGGCGCGGCCCGCTCGGCCTCGGGCACCGGCACGGTCAGCGTGGCGAGGTCGGCATCGGTGAGGCCGGCGTCGGTGAGCTCGGCGTCGGCGGGGTCGGCGGGCCCGACCCCGGGCGAGACGGGCGCCTCCGGCAGCGGCGCGGGCCGGTCCGGGGCAAGCGGCGCGGGGGACAGTGGCGCGGGCGAGACCGGGCGGGGCTTCTCCTCCGGGGACTGCGGGGGAGCGGTCTGGTCGCCGGTCGTCATGGTGCGCACTCCACGATCACGTCCAGGGCGCGGTCGAAGTCCGCCGCCGGGGTTCCCGCGTTCAGGGTCAGTCGTAGCCGGGACGTGCCGTCCGGTGTGGACGGCGGCCGGAAGCAGCCCACCGCGATGTCCCGGTCACGGCAGTCCGCCGCCCAGGCGAGGGCGGCCTCCGGGCCGGGGGCGAGAACCGACAGCACGCCCGCCGCCGGCGAGGAGATCTCGAAGCCGGCCGCGCGCAGCCGCCGCACGGTGAGGTCGGCGCGGGCCCGGAGGGTCGCACGCCGGTCGTCGGCGTCGCGGGCGATGCGCAGGGCCGCGTGCACCCCGGCGACCACCGCGGGCGGCGGCGCCGTGTCGTAGATGAACGTGCGGCCGGTGTCGACGAGGTGTCGGAACAGCGGCTCGGGGCCCGCGACGACGCCGCCCGCACCGCCCAGGGACTTGGAGAGCGTCGCCGTGACGACCACGTCCTCGGCGCCGGCCAGGCCGGCCGCCGCGACGCCGCCCGCGCCCTGGTCGCCGAGCAGGCCGAGCGCGTGGGCGTCGTCGACGAGCATCAGCGCGCCGTGCGCGGACGTGACGTCGTACAGCTCGGCGAGCGGGGCGAGGTCGCCGTCGACGGAGAAGACCGATTCGGTGACGAAGACGGCGGCGCGCCCGGGGTGCGCCGCGAGAATCCTTTCCAGCGCCGCCGGATCGGCGTGCGGCGCGACGACCACTTCGGCGCCCGAGCTTCGGCAACCGTCGATCAGGGACGCGTGGTTGTAGCGGTCGGAGACCAGCAGCGTGCCGGGACCGGCGAGGGCCCTGATCGCGCCGAGGTTGGCCAGGAAGCCCGACGAATAGACCAGCGCCCGCGGAAAACCCAGCCACTGTGCGAGATCCGACTCGAGGTCCGCGTGGGGCATCGTGGAGCCTCGGACCAGCCGCGAGCCGGTGGCGCCCAGCCCGTACGCCCGCAGTGCCTCGACCGCCGCGGCCACCACCTCGGGGTGGACCGCGAGGCCGAGATAGTCGTTGCCGGCCAGGTCGACGACGGTGTCGTCGGCGGCGCGGGGCCGCAGCGTGCGGGTGAGGCCGGCCTTCGCCCGCGCACGGGTCTGGCGCTCCAGCGCCTCCTGCCAGCCCGTCACGCGCACCCCCGCAATCACCGATCCGACCGTTTCGTCGGGGAAACTATCACCTACTACCGGCATCCCCGCCGGCCGTAATGCCTTGTAGGGTACGGGCATGCCAGAGATCCTCGACCGGGCCCGGGCCCAGGTGCTAGCTGACGGTGTCGGGCTCGACGAGGCGGGCATTCTCGCGGTGCTGCGCCTGCCCGACGAGGACCTGCCGGAGCTGCTGCAGCTCGCGCACGACGTACGCATGAAATGGTGTGGTCCCGAGGTCGAGGTCGAGGGCATCGTGTCCCTGAAGACCGGCGGCTGCCCCGAGGACTGCCACTTCTGTTCGCAGTCGGGTTTGTTCACCTCGCCGGTGCGCTCGATTTGGCTGGACATTCCGTCGCTGGTGGAGGCCGCCAAGCAGACCGCCGCGACCGGTGCCACGGAGTTCTGCATCGTGGCCGCGGTGCGCGGGCCGGACAAGCGGCTGATGACGCAGATGCGCGAGGGCGTCGCGGCCATCAAGGAAGCGGTCGACATCCAGGTCGCGGCGAGCCTCGGCATGCTCACCCAGGAGCAGGTCGACGAGCTGGTCGAGATGGGCGTGCACCGCTACAACCACAACCTGGAGACCTGCCAGTCCTACTTCCCCAATGTGGTCACCACCCATTCGTGGGAGGAGCGCTGGAGCACGCTGTCGATGGTGCGCGACTCCGGCATGGAGGTCTGCTGCGGCGGCATCCTGGGCCTGGGCGAGACGATCGAGCAGCGCGCGGAGTTCGCGGCGCAGCTCGCCGAGCTGGACCCGCACGAGGTCCCGCTGAACTTCCTCAACCCGCGTCCGGGCACCCCGCTGGGTGACCGCCCGGTCGTGGAGGGCAAGGACGCGTTGCGCGCGATCGCGGCGTTCCGCCTCGCGATGCCCAAGACCATCCTTCGGTACGCGGGTGGCCGCGAGATTACCCTCGGCGACCTCGGCACCAAGGAGGGGCTGCTCGGCGGCATCAACGCGGTGATCGTCGGCAACTACCTGACCACGCTGGGCCGCCCGGCCACCTCGGACATCGAGCTGCTCCAGGAGCTCAAGATGCCCGTCAAGGCGTTGTCGGCGACCCTGTGACGGTCCTGGTGTGGTGCGACCGGTGTGGTGAGGCGGCCGACCAGGGCGACCACCGCGCCTGCGCCGCCGCCCGGCAGTTGGAGCCGCCGCGCTACTGCCCCGACTGCCGGCGCCGGATGAAGGTGCAGGTCGTGCCGACCGGCTGGACGGCAACCTGCGTCGAGCACGGTGTCCGCCATTCCTGAGGTGCTGCGCGGCGCCGTCGTGACCCTGCGGCCGGCGACCGAGCAGGACGTGCCGGCGCTGGCCGCCGTCCGCGCGACCCGCGAGGTCATGGCGCGCTGGGGCGGCGGCGAGGACCTGGCGGGGGAGATCCGCGAGGCGATCGGCGAGAAGGGCCTGCACTACCTCGCGGTCGTCCTGGACGGCGTCGTCGTCGGAGCCGTCCAGTGGGCGGCCGAGGAGGACCCGGAATACCGGCACGCGAGCATGGACATCTTCCTCGACCCGTCGGTGCACGGCCGGGGCGTCGGCGCGGACGCGGTGCGGACCCTGGCCGCCCACCTGATCGACCACGAGGGTTTCCACCGGCTGGTGATCGACCCGGCGGCCGACAACGAGCCGGCCATCCGCTGCTACGCGAAGGTCGGCTTCAAGCCGGTCGGGATCATGCGCCAGTACGAGCGCGGCGCCGACGGCACGTGGCACGACGGCCTGCTCATGGACCTGCTGGCCGACGAGTTGGTGCGCTGAACGGGGCTTACTGCTTCTAACACGACGGACGCGATACTGGCGAGGCCTAAGGTCAACAGCCAGACAGGACAGGCTTACCATCAGTCGCCTCGACGGTGTATGTCACGGGTGCTGCTGGAGACGGCGATGCGCTTGGTGGCGGGTCGAATGAGAGGGTGAACACAACCTTTGCGCCCTCGACGTCTTTGACCAGGCATGACACGCTGCGCTGGAAAGCGAGCGACGGTGCTACCTCCGGGGGGATGGCCGGCGAGGCGTTGCGCCAGCCGTCTTTCATCAGCTCGTCCCAGTAGAAGGCGTGGATGTCGGATTCCGCCAGCGTGCTGCGGTAGCGCTGCGCGGCGTAGGGAGCGATCGCATCCCCGGAGTTGTCCTCTCCGCATCCCGAGTAGGCGTCGGCGGCTTCGGTGGATGAAGGACGCGCCTGCAGGATGGGAAGCTGCTCCAGGACCTTCACCCGCTGTTCTTCGCGGTCGGAACATCCCACGTGCCCCTGTTCGCCGCACCCGGCGAGCACGCAAGCGGCCAGCGCGGCGACCATCGAGTATGCGGCGACGTTGCCCAGCAACCGGGGGATCATGACGGCAGTATGAATCATGGCCCGGCACCGAGGGTCCCTAACTGCCGGGTGAGCATGCTCGTGTAGGCCATCGCCGGAGGCAGCAACCGGGAGTACGGCTACTGGCGCTACGGCAGCGTGTACTGGGTCGAATAGCTCGCTGCCTTTCCTGGGCGTGCTTTCCTAGGCGTGGTCGAGCGCGATCGGTGGGACGCCGGCCCGGTCGAGGCGGTCGCCGAGGATGACCGCGGCGGCGCGGACGAGCTGGGCGATCCGGTCGACCTCGGTGACATGGAAGGCGGCCGCGGGCAGGTCGTCGGAGTCCGAGCGGGCGATCACGAGCACGAGACCGGCGCGCCCGAAGGGGGCCACCGCGTAGTGGGTGCCCTCGGCGCCGGCCATCGGGCGGGCGCGCAGCGGGGTGACCTCCGGCAGCCGCAGCGGGGATGGGGCGCGCCAACTCGCGTACGCCACCGTCGGCTCGGTGCTGGATGACCCGCCGGCCTGCCGGGGCGCGGCGGTGCGGGCGGCCCAGTCGGCGGGCACCATCGCGGCGGCGGCCCAGTCGGCGGCGAGCAGGGCCGGCACGGCGTCGACGAGGGTGGCGAGCCCGTCCGCCGGGTTGGCGGCGACCTGGGCCAGCAACTCGGCGTCGTGGCCGCCGGAGACCGGCGCGCCGATCGCCTTCCAGACGCCGTCGACCTGCACGCCCGGGATGGCGGAGAGGCCGGCGAGGAGGCGCTCGACGCGGGACGCGCCCGGCCAGACGACCGTGAAGTCGTCGACGGCCCGGCCGCCGAGCCGCTCCAGCACCACCACCTGGACGATGTCGGCGCCGGCGACGCCGAGCGTGCGCGCCACCTGTCCGAGGGCACCCGGGCGGTCCGGCAGAGTGACCCGTACCCGCAGCAACATGCGTCTCCTCCCGTCTGCGACCCCGGCACGGCGGTGCCGTCGTCGTGTGGTCTCAGCCTGCCCTGACGGCGTTTCGCCCCTGTTGCGCCGCCGTGTCCCGGCCGTCAAAGCACGGTAAGGACGTTAGGGCGGGTCAGGCGGAGGCGCGACGGACCAGGTGGGTGTCGAGCAGAACGTGGGAATTCTCGACCGGCTCGCGGCGGATGCGGCTCACCAGAAGCCGCGCCATGCGCCGGCCCATCTCCTCGACCGGCTGGTGCACGGTGGTAAGCGGCGGCTCGCACTGCCGGGCGGCCGGCGCGTCCTCGAAGCCGACGACCGCCACGTCCTGCGGCACCCGTCGGCCCGCCTCGCGCAGGGCGCGCAGGGCACCGCTCGCCATCAGGTCGGAGGCGGCGAAGACGGCGTCGACGGCGGGTTCGCGGGCCAGCACGGCGCGCATGGCGGCCGCACCGCCGTCCTCGGTGAAATCGCCGTACCCGATGAGGTCGGCGCCGGGCACGGCGGCGCGGTAACCGGCGAGCCGGGCGCGACCGACCTCCATGTCCTGGGGGCCGGCGACGGTCGCGACCCGGCGGGCGCCGCCGGCGATCAGGTATTCGACGGCCTTGCGGGCGCCGGCCTCGTTGTCGACGTCGACGAAGAAGTCGTCGGCGTGCGGCGCGGACGGCCTGCCGCCGAGCACGAACGGCATCCCGCGCTCCCGCAGCACCCGGGGCAGCGGATCCTCGTCGTGCAGCGAGAGCAGCAGGACGCCGTCGACGTGCTGGCCGGTCAGGTGCGTCTCGACGCGTTCGCGCTGCTCGGCGGAGGCGGCCATGGCCAGCCACAGTTGCAGCGGCGTCTCCAGCAGGGCCGCGTTGATGCCCCGCAGCACCCCGGCGAAGAAGGGCTCGCCGAAGACCCGCTCCTGCGACTCCGAGACGACCAGGGCGACCGAGTCCGTCCGTTGGGTCACCAGGGAGCGGGCGGCGCGGTTGGGCACGTAGCCCAGCTCCATGATCGCCGCCTCGACCGCGGCCTTGGCCTGCGGGCTGACCTGAGAGGATCCGTTCACGACGCGGGACACGGTGCCCCGGCCCACCCCGGCGCGCGCCGCCACGGCGTCGAGCGTCGGGCGTCCCTGGGAGCGGGCGGGGGGCCTCGTCATGAGCGCATTATTCTCCAGGATTACGGTCGGTGCCCGGCCCGGCATAGGGTGGCGACATGATCTGCCGCGCGTGCCGCGAGCGACGGCACAAGGACTGCCGGGGCGGGTCCTGGTGTGACTGCCAGCACCGGCCCGTCGAACCGACGCCGCCCGTCACCGGTCCAGCCTCGCCATGATCCTCGAAGAGCTGCTGGAGCGCTACCCGCGCCGCGGGGATCCGACGCTGCGGGTCAACTTCATCGCCGCCGTCGACGGCGCGGTGACCATCGACGGCACGTCGGGCCCGCTGGGCGGGCCGGGCGACAAGCAGATCTTCGACCTGCTGCGGATGACCTGCGACGCCCTGGTCGTCGCGGCGGGCACGGTACGCACCGAGCGCTACGACGCGTTGCGTCTCGACGAGGCGGGCCGCGCCTGGCGCCGGGAGCGGGGCCTCCCCGAGTTTCCGCTCATGGTGGTCGTGTCGAGCTCGTTGCGCCTCGATCCCGGCCAGCTCGTCTTCGCCGACGCGCCGATCCGGCCGCTGGTCGTGACCAGCGCGGGGCAGAGCCCGCCGCCCGGCCTCGCGGAGGTCGCCGAGATCCTGGTCCTGGGTGACGACGAGGTGGACCTGGCGGCGATGGTCGCGGAGCTGCACCGGCGGGGCGCCACCCAGATCCTGTGCGAGGGGGGACCGCGCCTCTTCGGTGCGCTGATCGCGGCCGATCTTGTCGACGAGGTCTGCCTGACCGTCTCTCCCGTGCTCACCGGCGGCGGCGCCGGCCGGATCGCCGCTGGACTGGACGGCCATCCGCCGCGGCGGATGGCCCTGCGCAGCGTCCTCTCCTCCGACGACATGCTCTTCCTCCGGTACGCCCGTACCCACTGACGGGGGACAGGCGGTCCGACAAGTGTCGTACCTCTAGGGCAACATGATCGGCGTGTCTGTCGAAGCAAGCGAAGCCAACGAGCCGGTCGGGCGGGTTCTCGGCACCGCCGACGCCACGCCGTTGCAGTTCTGGACGGCGGTGACGCCGGGCAGCTACCTCCAGCTCGACGACGTGGTCGTGACCAGCCGCGACCTGCCCGACCGCGAGCCGGTGACGATCGCCGGCGTGGTCACCCAGGTCCGGGCCCGCCACGAGGGCGCGCAGTTCGACTCGGACGTGTTCGCCATCGCGGAGGGCACGCTGCCGGCCCTGGTTCAGGAGGCCGCCGAGATCACCACCACCCGCGTCGACCCGGAGCTCTACGTGCCGCCGGCGCCGGGCGCGATCGTGCACCGGGCCTCCGGGGCGGCCCGCGACGCGGCGCTGCACTTCGACCGGATGGAGCGCCGGGTGCCGATGGGCACCGGTCGCGACGGCGTGCCGGTGTTCCTCAACGCCGACTTCCTCGACGGCACCCGGGGCGCACACGTGTCCATCTCCGGCATCTCCGGTGTGGCGACCAAGACGAGCTTCGCGACGTTCCTGCTCTACTCGGTGTTCCGCTCCGGCGCGCTGGGTGCCGACGGCGCCAACGCGCGGGCGCTGATCTTCAACGTCAAGGGCGAGGACCTGCTGTTCCTCGACCATTCCAACACCAAGCTCGACGAGTCGACCACCGCGGCATACAAGCTGCTCGAGCTGCCCGCGACGGCGTTCCCCGACGTGCGCGTCTACGCCCCGCCGCGGGCCAACGACTCGTCCGGCGCCCCCGATGTCAGCAGCCGGCTCACCGGGGTCGACAGCTTCTACTGGACGCTCGAGGAGTTCTGCGCCGACCGACTCCTGCCGTACGTGTTCGCCGACGCCGACGACGAGCGTCAGCAGTACACGATGGTGGTCCACTCGGTGACCGCGCACCTGGCCCGGCACGCGGTGCCGGCCGAGGGCGGGATCAGCATCGACGGCCGCCGCCTCGGCGGCTACGGCGATCTGGTCGACCACATCGTCGACCAGCTCACCGACGACGAGACGCGCTCGACGTGGGCGGGCAGCGCGGTCAACATGGGCACGGTCAACGCGTTCGCCCGGCGGCTGATCGGCAGCAAGCGCGACCTGTCCCGGCTGATCCGCGGCGACCTCGCGGCCCGCCGCCCGCACCGGATCAAGACCGCGGAGAGCGCCCAGGTCACCGTGGTCGACCTGCACAACCTGCCCGACCGCGCGCAGCGGTTCGTGGTCGGCGTGACGCTCAAGACGGAGTTCGACGACAAGGAGAAGTCGGGCACCGGCAGGCCGCTGCTGTTCGTGGTGCTGGACGAGCTCAACAAATACGCCCCGCGCGAGGGCTCGTCGCCGATCAAGGAGGTGCTGCTCGACATCGCCGAGCGGGGCAGGTCGCTCGGCGTCATCCTCATCGGCGCGCAGCAGACCGCCAGCGAGGTCGAGCGTCGGATCGTGACGAACTCCGCGATCCGGGTGGTCGGCCGCCTCGACCCGGCCGAGGCCTCCCGCCCGGAATACGGCTTCCTGCCCCCGGCCATGCGCCAGCGTGCCCTGCTGGCCCGCCCGGGCACGATGTTCGTCAACCAGCCCGACATCCCAGTGCCACTATGCGTGGAATTTCCCTTCCCTGCCTGGGCCACCCGCAAGTCCGAGTCCGGACCGCCGCCACCTGGCACGATGCGCTCGATCGTGCAGGGTGTCGATCCGTTCACGGTCGTCGGCGGCCGTGGCGGTTCGCCCGACGACGACATCCCGTTCTAGGGTTTCGCGATGCGCATCCTGCACACCTCCGACTGGCACGTCGGAAAGGTCCTCAAGGGACGGGCCCGCCTCGACGAGCACATCCAAGTGCTCGCCCAGGTCGTGGAGATCGCCCGGGCCGAGCGGCCGGACCTGGTCGTCGTGGCCGGCGACCTCTACGACATGGCCGCGCCCTCGCCCGACTCGACCCGGGTGGTGACCCGGGCCCTGTCGGCGCTGCGGCAGACGGGTGCGCGGGTGGTCGCCATCGGCGGCAACCACGACAACGGGCCCGCTCTGGACGCGCTGCGGCCGTGGGCCGACGCGGCGGGCATCGAGCTGCGCGGGTCCGTACGCGACAAACCGGATGATCTGATCATCCGGGGCGAGACCGGGTCGGGCGAGCGGTGGCAGCTCGCGGCCCTGCCGTTCCTGTCCCAGCGCTACGCGGTGCGCGCCGTCGAGATGTACGAGTTGACGGCGGCCGAGGCCACCCAGACGTACGCCGATCACGTCGCCCGCCTGATCGCCCGCCTCGCCGAGGGCTTCGCCGAGCCCGGCGTGATCAACCTGCTCACCGCCCACCTGACCGTCGTGGGCGCCAGCGCGGGCGGCGGCGAGCGGGAGGCGCACACGGTGATGGGCTACGCGGTCCCCGCGACGGTCTTCCCGCCGAACGCGCACTACGTCGCCCTGGGCCACCTGCACCGCGCGCAGCGGGTGATCGGCCCGTGCCCGGTGCGCTACAGCGGCAGCCCGCTCGCCGTCGACTTCGGCGAGGAGGAGAACGTCTGCTCGGTCGCGATCGTCGACGTCTCCACCGAGAAGGCCGCGCGGGTCCGCGACGTGCCGGTGACCTCGGCCCGCACCCTGCGTACGGTGCGCGGCAGCCTCGAGCAGCTCGCCACGGTGGATCTGCCCGACGCGTGGCTGCGCGTCTTCGTCCGTGAGACGCCACGGGTCGGACTGCGCGAGGACGTGCAGGAGTTGCTCCCGCACGCGCTCGAGGTGCGCATCGACCCGGACATGGTGCCGGACAAGGCAGGCGAGCGCATGGCCCAGCGCGCCGGCCGCTCGCCACGCGAACTCTTCGGCGACTATCTCGACCACCGCGGCAACGCCGAGGAGGGCGTCCGTGAACTCTTCGACGAGCTCTATGACGAGGTGAACACCCACCAATGAGGCCTTTGCGGCTCGACATGGCCGGCTTCACGGTGTTCCGCGACGAGACCACCGTCGACTTCACCGACGCCGACTACTTCGCCCTGGTCGGCCCGACCGGCTCCGGCAAATCCACCGTGCTGGACGCCATCTGCTTCGCGCTCTACGGCACGGTGCCGAGGTGGGGCGGCAGCCGCGGCATCGGCAACGCGCTCGCCCCGTCGGCGACCGAGGCCCGGGTCCGCCTGGTCTTCGAGTCCGCCGGCTCGCGGTATGTCGCGACCCGGGTGGTGCGCCGCGACGGCCGGGGCAACGTCAAGACCGCCGGCGCGGGTCTGCAGCTCATGCCGCCGGGCTTCGACGTCACCCGGCTCGACACCGGGATGAGCCTCGACGACCTCGGCGACGTGCTGGCCGGCACGCCGGCGGAGATGGACCGGGCGATCGAGGAGGCGGTCGGGCTGCCGTACGAGCAGTTCACCAGCTGCGTCGTGCTGCCACAGGGCCAGTTCGCCGACTTCCTGCACGCCAAGCCCGCCACCCGGCAGCAGATCCTGGTCAACCTGCTCGGCCTGCACGTCTACGAGGAGGTGCAGACCCGCGCGTCCACCCGGGCGACCAAGGCGGAGGCCCAGCTCGCCGTGGTGGACCAGGCGCTCGCCGGCCTCGCCGACGCCGACGACGAGGCGGTCGACGCCGCGGCTGCCCGGCTGGCGGCGATGCGGGAGCTGACCGGCGAGGTCGAGGCCGCGATGCCGCGGCTGCGGGCCGTGCGGGAGCGCGAGGCCGAGCTGGCCGCCACCCGCGACGCCGTCGCCGCCGAACTGGCCGCGTTGTCGCGGGTCGCGGCGCCGGACGGCAGCGCCCGGGTCGCCGAGGCCACGGCCGCCGCGCGCGTCGCGGTGGAAACGGCTGCGGAGGCCGTGCGGGCCGTCGAGGAGCGGGAAGAGAAGGTACGCGGAGAGCTGGCGGCCGCCGGCGACGCGGGCTCGCTGGGCCTGCTGCTGGACCGCCACATCGAGTGCGAGCGGCTGACCGGCCAGGCGGAGTGGTTCGCCGGCGAGGTGTCGGTCGCCGAGGTCGAACACCGGGACGCGGTCGCGGCGGCGGAGCTGGCCCGGGCCGCGCACCTCGGCGCCGAGCAGTTGCTCGAGCAGGCCCGGCTGGACTACGCCGAGGCGCAGACCCTGGACCGCGCGGCCGCGCTGCGCACCCACCTGGCCGCCGGCGAGGCCTGCCCGGTCTGCGAGCAGACCGTGACGGCGGTGCCGCCGGTGCCGGAGGGCTCGGCGGTGCAGGTCGCGGAGCGCCAGGGCAAGGCGGCCCGCGCGGCGGCGGACGTGGCGTCGACGGCGTGGAAGCAGCGCGACGCGGTCGCCCGGGAGCTCGAGCGCGGCCTGGACCGCAAGCGGGCGCAGTTCGAGCAGCACAAGGCCCGCCTCGCCGAGGTGACGGCGGGGCTGGTCGACTCGCCCGGTGTCGAGGCGTTGCGGACCCGGCTGGCGGAACTGAGCAGGATCCAGCGCCGGCTCGACGAGGCCGGCGCGGAGGTGCGGTCCGCCCGCGAGGCGCACCGCAGGGCCCAGGCCGCGGTCGGCGCCGCGGAGGAGCAGCGGCGCATGGCGTGGCGCTCGTTCGACGCGGTCCGCGACCTGGTGGCCCGGTTCGGTCCGCCGCCGGCCGACCGGGACGACCTGGCCGGCGCCTGGTCGGCTCTGGTGAAGTGGGCGGACGAGTCGGCGGACCGCCGTGAGGTGGCCCGCGACGAGGCGGCCGCCGCCGTCGAGGCCGCCCAGGCGGAGACCCGGCGCACCCGCGAGGCGGTCGTGGCGCTCTTCGTCGGCCGGGGGCTGCCGGCCCCGGCGGGCGGTGCGGACGCCGACCTGATCCGGGCGGCGGCGGTCGCGGCCGAGCGGGCGGAGGCGGCCTGGCAGCGGCTCGCGGACCGTCGCGAACAGGCCCGCGAGTTCGCCGAGCAGCGGGCCGGCCTGGTGCGCGACGGCCGGGTCGCCAAGTCCCTCGCCGGGCACCTGCGGGCCAACAACTTCGAGCGCTGGCTCCTGGAGGAGGCGCTCGACCTGCTCGTCGACGGCGCCTCGCGGATCCTGCGCGAGCTCACCGGCGGCCAGTACGACCTCGTGCACGACAAGGGCGAGTTCTTCGCCGTCGACCACCACGACGCCGGGCTGCGCCGCGCGGTGCGGACCCTGTCGGGCGGCGAGACGTTCCAGGCGTCCCTGGCCCTGGCCCTCGCCCTGTCCGAGCAGCTGGCCGGCATGTCGACGACCGCGGCGAGCCTCGAGTCGATCGTGCTGGACGAGGGCTTCGGCACGCTCGACGCGGCGACGCTGGACGTGGTCGCGGCGACGCTGGAGAACCTGGCCGCCCGGGGCGATCGGATGGTCGGTGTCGTCACGCACGTGCACGCCCTGGCCGAGCGGGTTCCGGTGCGGTTCGAGGTGCACAAGGACGCGCGCACCGCGCACGTGGAGAGGGTCGGCCTGTGAGGATGTTCGTCGACGCCTGGGACCCCGCGTACGGGTCGTCGTTCGAGGGCGGGGACGCGTCCGACGGGCCCGCCTCGCCCAGCAGCGCGCAGGTCGACACGGACGTCGAGGTGCCCGCCGCGCAGTGGGCCCCGATCGACGTGCCGGCCGGGGTGCGCTGCCCCGACGTGGTGTTCCTCGTCGACGGCGTGCGGCGCAACGACGCCGGGCTCTGGACCGCCGAGGAGGACGGCCAGTCGTACGCGGGCCTCGCCGCCTCGTACGCCGCCGGCGTCGTCCGCTGTGATCTGCGCCGGGGGGTCGCCGAGCTGGCGGGTGCGCGGGTCGCCCGGGGCCTGTTCACCGCGAGCCCGTCCGCCGAGGACGTGCAGGCCGGCTCCGTGCGCTACGCCGTGCACCGCGTCAGCGGCACCGGCGAGGCCAGCAAGCTCCCGGCGGCCGTCCAGGCGCCGCTGACCGCCCTAGAGATCGAGATTTCCGCCGACGCCCGCAGCCACGGCTCCGACGGCGCCGATCTGCTGGTGGTCGACGGTCCGCTGCGTAACCGGCGCCAGTTGCCGCGCACGATCGGGTATGTGAAGACCCAGCAGAAGCAGTACCTGCCGGCCCAGCTCACCCCGGTCGTGACCGGGTTGCGCCCCGGCCAGCGCACGCCGGTGTTCGCGCTCGGCACCGTCTGGGGCGGCTGGTCCTGGTATCTGCGCCTGCCCGGGGCCTCGGGGGCGCCGTGGTCGGGCATCGTCCGGGTGGAGTGCTCGCCGGAGCTGACGCCCGGGCAGGCCATCGAGCTCGCCGGGGTGTCCGGGGCGACGCTGCCGCGGTTCGCGTCCTCGGCGTACAAGGATCCGAGGGCTCCGCAGAACCTGGTGCCGATCGCGGGCCTCGAGCGCCGGCTGCGGGGGCTGCTGGGCGACGCGCGGGTTCTGCACCGGGCACTGACGCTGGCCGCGGCCCGCACGAGATGACCCTGGCGGCGTCGCCGTGTGGCGCCCCTGCTGGCCGGTTCGTACCTTTCGACGCTTCGTGTCGGACCCGCTCACCGTTGCCGTCACGCTACTTATTGTGTAGCGGATGAGGACCTTCCGATACGTTGGGTGAGGGCCTCGCAACGGCGTGCCGACGATGCATCAGCCGAGCGTCTCGAGTACGCACTGTGCGTCTGTTGGCGAGCCCACCCCGCTGAGTATTATTCGCGTGCCCCTGGGCGCATATCGGCGCCTATGGATGGATGCTGCGCCCCACGCGCGCCACGACCTCCCGCTTTCCGCGGGGGGTCGAGCGTGCCCAACGCGCTTGGAACCGGAGGAATCTCTTGCGATTGCGCGTCGACGCATCACCTCCCACCCTGGGTCCGGAAATTTTCCCCATCGCTTTGATCCCGGCGGGCCACCCTGGCCGTATGACAGGCGACGGGGAAAGCACCGGCAGGAGGAATCGATGCATGCGACGGTCATGGAGCGGCTCACGCCGGACGGGGTGCGCGTCATGACGCAGCAGCGATCCGGAGGCCGGTGGCAGGCTCTCGACGGAGGCCGAAGTGCGGCAAATGATGACGCCGTGACGTCGCGGCAGGCCCGCCATGAGGCTGGGTCGGCGACCGCGAGTCACGAGGACACGCTCGTCCGGATGCTCTACGAAGAGCATGCGGGGCCGCTGCTGATGTTCGTGCTCCGCCTCACCGGCGGAGACCGGCAGCGGGCCGAGGACATCGTCCAGGAGACGCTGCTGCGGGCGTGGCGCAACGCCCACCGCCTCGGCGCCCAGGGGCAGCAGTCGCTGCGGCCCTGGCTGGTCACGGTGGCCCGGCGGATCGCGATCGACGACCATCGCAGCGCCAGCGCCCGCCCGCCGGAAACGTACGACCGAGAGCTGGAGAGCTTCCCCAGCACGGCCGACGACACGGATCGGGTCCTCCAGCTGATGACTGTCACCGATGCCTTGCGTACTCTGAGCCAGTCGCATCGGGAGATCCTCGTCGAGACCTATTTCCGTGGCCGGACCGTTCCGGAGGCGGCGGAGATTCTCGGCCTGCCTCTGGGTACGGCCAAATCGCGTGTGTACTACGCCTTGCGGGCCCTGCGTACGGCTCTGCAGCAGCGGGGGGTGACTGAGTAATGACGCAAGAACAACACTTCGATGTCGCCGCGTACGCCCTCGGCGTACTCGACGAGCGCGACGCCGCCCGTTTCGAGGACCATCTCATCGATTGCCCGGCCTGCGCGATCGAACTTGAGTCGTTGCTGCCGGTGGTGGACATCCTCTCGGACGTCGACGCCGACGCGCTGGTCGCCACCGAGCAGTCGCGCCGTGACGGACTCATGCTCAAGTCGATGATCGGCGAGGTGAAGCGGGAGCGGCGCCGGGCCAACAGCCGGCGGCTCTACTCGCTGGCGGCGGCGGTCGTGGTCTTCGCGATGCTGTCGATCGGCGCGCTCTTCGCCGGCGGCAAGTGGCTCGGCTCGACCCCGTCGAGCCCGGGCACGAACCAGCAGGCGGCGAAGTCGACCAAGCAACTCGATCCGTTGCCGCTGGGCCAGGACGGTCCCGGCATCGGTGGCACGTCGCTTCCCGGCAAGGTTCTCACCGGCGCGGACGCCCGCACCGGTGTGAAGGCGGCGGTGGGCTACGAGCCCAAGGACTGGGGCACCCAAGTGTCCTTCGTCGTCTCCAACGTCAAGAGCGACAAGGGTCCGCTGCTCTGCCGACTCGTCGCGGTCCGCGCCGACGGCAAGAAAGAAACGCTGGGCAGCTGGATCCTAGGTGACAAGGGCTGGGGCACGGCTGCCCAGCCGGAGGCTCCCGGGTTGGTGGCCGTGACGTCGCTGAAGCCTGAAGAGATCGCGCACGTCCTCGTGCAGGCCATCGATCCCCAAACGGGTGCCGAGCAGACGCTGGTTCGCGTTCCCTGACAATTCCGCACTTTGCAAGCCCGGTCGCTTCGGCGGCCGGGCTTGCTGCTTTTTCACCGTGCGCATAAGGACCGCTCACGGCGAGCAATGACGTCGTCGTGAGGGCTCATCAATCACGTACGGCGGGGTCGAAGGGTTCAAACAAAATTCGCGGAAATTGATTGGGCCGATTCTTCAACCCCTGCGGCCGTCCTCTCGTACTACAGCGCGGAACACCGAGATGGACGAAATCACTGGGAGGGCTCTCGTGGTACCGGAGAAGCGGAAGTTGATCGTCGTCAGCGGGGCGATCGCGGCGGCGTTCGCGCTGACCGGGTGCGCCCCGACGGGATACAACAGCAGCGACTACGGCGCTCAGCCCGCGTCCAACGCCGTCGAGGCTGGAGCGACCTCCGAGGCCGAACCGGCCGCGACGCCGGAGGCTACGCCGGGCGCCGAGCCCGAAGGGGAGTCCGAGGAGGGCGGCGAGGGCGCCGAGCTCAGCGAGGACGAGATCACCACCGAGCTCAAGGCGGCGGCGATCAAGCGCATGGGCGAGACCGTGCAGAACCAGAACGGATTCGTGCTGTACCGCTTCGACAAGGACAAGGTCAAGCCGGAGGCCGTCTCCAACTGCAACGACGACTGCGCGAAGGTCTGGCCGCCCGCCCTGATCAACAAGGGCGAGAAGCCCAAGCTCGACGGCGTGGACGCGAAGCTCGTGGGCACCGTCAAGCGCAAGGACGGCACGCTGCAGCTCACCCTCGACAAGTGGCCGCTCTACACCTACATCGGTGACAAGGAGCCGGGCCAGTGGAAGGGCCAGAACGTCGCCGGCACCTGGTTCGTGGTCACGCCCGAAGGCAAGAAGAACCTGACCTGCCTGCCGGCCGTCTCGAAGCCCGTCGCGCCGCCGTCGGACGGCGACAAGGAAGAGGACAGCCCCGAGGGCACCGGTGGGTCCGACTACAGCTACTGAGTGAAAGCGCGACTTCGCATTCACAACCTCAAGCTTTAAGTCGAGCGTAAGAAGTTCGTTTCCCATTGCGACACCGCAAGACCTGCTCCTAGCGTTTCCCGCAACCCACAGGAATTGCCGGAACCGTTTTCCCGTCCTCGTCGGAGGTGTAAAAAGATGATCGCCGCCCGCTCGCACCGCCAGCCGCAGCGCTGGCTGGTGGGCACCCTGGTCGCGGCCTTGGCGTTCATACTGGCCCCCGCCGGTACCGCCCAGGCCGCCGAGGCGCCGCCGGTGCCGGTGCCGCCGAGCTTGTCCGCCAAGGGCAAGGGCGGTGTCGCCCTGGCGGACCGGGACTTCGTGATCAAGGTCCGGCTCGCCGGACTGTGGGAGATCCCCGCGGGCAACATGGCCGTCAAGAAGTCGAAGGACCCGCGGATCCAGGAGATCGGACGGTCCATCTCGGCGCAGCACGTGGCGCTCGACCAGCTCGACATCGCGGTCGCGAAGAAGCTGGGTATCGCCCTGCCGAACCTGCCCAACGGCGACCAGCAGGGCTGGCTCAACGAGATGAACAACGCGCCGACCCCGGAGCAGTTCGACCAGATCTACGTCGACCGCCTCCGGGCGGCACACGGCAAGATCTTCCCGGCGATCGCGACGATCCGGGCCAGCACCCGCAACGACGAGGTCCGCAAGCTGGCGCAGGAAGCCAACCAGTTCGTGATGACCCACATGTCGCTGTTGGAAAGCAGCGGCATCGTCGACTACGGCTCGCTGCCGACGGCTCCCGCGCCGGCCGGCGCGGGTGGGCCGGCCGTCGACACCGCGATGGTCGCCGCGGCCAGCAGTTCGGGTGGCCTACCCGGAGTCAACACCTCCGTCATCCTCATCGTCCTCGCCGCGGCCCTCGTGGCCGGCGTGGTGACCACGATGCGCATCTTCCGACCGCGGTAGCGCGCGGACGGTTTCGACCTGGCCAGCCGACCAGGCCGTACGGCAACACCCCGGCGGCTCCACCGGCCCGCCATGTGTGGACAGAGAAAGGTGTCACAATGCGAAGGTCGCAGTACCGGCGCGAATCCAAGAATTCCAAGTGGTTCACCGGTCGGCGCCGGATCATCGCCGCGGTAGCCACCCTGGTTGCCTTCGGCGGCATCGTCACCGTCACGCAGGTGTCCGACGCGAGCACGAAGTCGCGGGCCACCCAGCGCGCTCTGGCCGCATGCAACAACATCCAGGCGCCGAAGAAGTCGAAGCTCTCGACGGAAACCCGGCAGGGCTCCTACACCACCAACAAGGGCCGGGTCACCCAGCACGCCGACGACGGCGGCGGCAACGTGGCGACCACGGAACAGATGCGCACCCGGTGTCGCCAGTGGGTCATGCAGAACACCGGTAACACCACCAACACCGGTAACAACACCAATGCCGGCGGCGGTCAGCAGCAGGGCGGTCAGCAGCAGGGCGGTCAGCAGCAGGGCGGTCAGCAGCAGGGCGGTCAGCAGCAGGGCGGTCAGCAGCAGGGCGGCCAGCAGCAGGGCGGCAACAACAACCCGCCCCCCGGTGCGGGTCTCGGCGTTCTGACCAACAGTTGCCAGACCAGCCAGCTTCAGCCGCACGACGGTTTCCAGAACGGCAACCGCTGTGTCTCCACCGAGTTCGGTGAGGTCGGCGCCGCCGCGAACAACCCGTCGCTGCTGATCACCGAGGCGCCGCAGCAGGTCCAGGAGGGCCAGGCGTTCACGCTGAAGGTCAGCACCCGCAACCTGATCCGCGACCGCTTCCTCGCGGCCGGTCAGGGTGGCTACTACGTGGAGTCGTCGGTGCTGCAGGGCGGCCTCGTCCGCGGTCACTTCCACACCGCCTGCCGGATGCTGAACAACACCAACGAGGCCCCGAACCCGGAGCCCGTCCCCGCGTTCTTCGTGGCCACCGAGGACAACCAGGGTGGCGCTGCCCCCGACGTCGTGACCATCCAGGTTCCGGGCCTGCCCGACCAGGGTCTCGCCCAGTGCGCCTCGTGGGCCGGTGACGGCTCGCACCGCATCCCGATGATGGAGCGCGCCAACCAGACCCCGGCATTCGACGCGGTGCGCATCGAGGTCGGCGGCGGCAACAACAACGACGGCAACAACAACGATGGCCAGAACAACGATGGCCAGAACAACGATGGCCAGAACAACGATGGCCAGAACAACGATGGCCAGAACAACGATGGCCAGAACAACGACGGCCAGAACAACGACGGCCAGAACAACGACGGCCAGCAGCAGGACGGTCAGCAGCAGGACGGTCAGAACAACGACGGTCAGCAGCAGGACGGTCAGCAGCAGGACGGCCAGAACAACAACGACGGTCGTAACAACAACTAGGTACGGAGCCCCTGCCACACCCGGGAACCGAACCCCGCGGGGCCGCGCCGCCTCTCCAGGCGCCGCCCCGCTGGGACCCCCCGTCGGAGACCGGAAGCCGTCCACCCCCCTGAGGACGGTGCGTGGCAGGCGGTTCGAGCAAGGAATCCGCTGACGAAAGGAGGCGTGACACCACTCGAGCCGAGCTACCAGCTCCGCCTACCGGGTGACGCGGACCGAGTCGGGGTCCGCCCACCTCCCCGATGGCCCTGACCGGGAGCGCGGTCAGGGCCATCGGCATGTCCGCGATCGGCCGGCGGTCCGGCCATCACCTAGGCGGGAGTCCCCGTTCAATATGTATCGACATATGTAACTGTCTAGATACAGTTGTTACGGGCATCCCGCCCGCCGTATCCCCCAACGGCACAGACAGGACGACCGCATGCGTACCCTCGCCCGGACACTCCTCGCGGCCACCGCCGCCGTCGCAGCCGGCCTGCTCACCCCGGCGGCCGCCATCGCGTCACCCGCCCCCGAACCCGTCAGTCCCCGCGTCGTCAACGGCCGGCCCGCCACCCAGAACTACTCGTTCATGGTGTACGTGTCGGGCTGCACCGGCTCCCTCATCAAGGCCAACTGGGCCGTGACCGCCAAGCACTGCCCCACACCCAGCTCGGTACGCGTCGGCAGCGTCGACCGCACCAGCGGCGGCACGGTCGTCTCCGTACGGCGCTCGGTGAGCCACCCACGGATCGACGTCAAGCTGCTGGAGCTGACCTCGTCCGTGAGCCACGCCCCCGCGCCGATCCCCACCTCGTCCGGCGCGGTCGGCACGGCGACCCGAATCATCGGCTGGGGCCAGACCTGTCCCAGCCCAGGCTGCGGGTCCACGCCGCGCATCGCCAACGAGCTCGACACCTCGATCCTGTCGGACAGCCGGTGCTCCGGCATCGACGCGGCCTACGAGATCTGCACCAACAACACCAACGGCAACGCCGGCGCCTGCTACGGCGACTCCGGCGGGCCGCAGGTGCGGACGATCAACGGCCGCTGGGCGCTGATCGGCGTGACGAGCCGAGCCGGCAACAACAACCCGGTCTGCGCCACCGGTCCGTCCATCTACGGCGACCTCTCCTCGATCCGGAGCTGGGTCAGCCAGCAGGTGGGCGGCGGCCTCCCCTCTTGACACGCGACATCGGCACGACGGCCGGACGACCTCGGTCGCCCGGCCCGTCCGGCTGAGCGGGAGGCGCTCGGTCTCCCGGCCCGTCCGGCTGAGCGGGACGCGCTCGGTTGTCCGGCCCGTCCGGCTGAGCGGGAGGCGCTCGGTCTCCCGGCCCGTCCGGCTGAGCGGGACGCGCTCGGTTGTCCGGCCCGTCCGGGTGAGCGGGACGCGGGCCCCCCGAGGACTCCGGCGCGTGGCGCCGCGCGCCGCGCACGGACCGGCGACTGAACGGGCGGCTCGAGACTGAGCGGGCGGCTCGAGACTGAGCGGGCGGCTCGAGACTGAGCGGCGGCTCGAGGCAGGACGGGCGGCTGGAGGCAGGACGGGCGGCTGGAGGCAGGACGGGCGGCTGGAGGCAGGGCGGGCGGCTGGAGGCAGGGCGGGTCGGCGACCGGGCGAACTGTGGCTGTGCGGCCGGGGCGCGAGACGCTGGGGCGACCGTATAGTGGCGCGGGTGACGACGACGGTGACCCGCGGATTGCGGCTGCCGGACGGTTACGCCTTCTCCCACACGCTGCGTTCTCTGCTCGTCGTCCGGCACGACCCCTGTGGCAGGCTCGCCGACGGGGAATTCTGGCTCTCCGCGCGTACCCCCGAGGGGTCCGCGTCCTTGCACCTCGCGCGCGTGGGCGCGGAACTGACGGCGACCGGGCACGGGCCCGGCGCGGGCTGGATCGTCGAGCGGGCCGACGCCATCGCCGGGTTGCGCGACGACCTCGGCGGGTTCCCGGCTCTCGCGGCGCGTCACCCGCTGGTCGCGCGGCTGGCCAGGACCTTCTCCGGAGTACGGTTTCCCGCCACCGGCCTGCTGTTCCACCGCCTGATCCGGGCGGTGCTGGAGCAGAAGGTCACCGGAATCGAGGCGCACCGGGCCTATCGTGCGCTCGTCCGGCACTTCGGTGAGCCGGCGCCCGGGCCGGCCGGGCTGCTGTTGCCCCCGGATCCGGAGGCGGTGGCGGCCACGCCGTACTGGACCTTTCATCCCTTCGGTGTCGAGCAGCGCCGCACCCAGGCGCTGCTGCGGTGTGCCGTCGAGGCGGCCCGACTGGAACGCTGCGCGGACAGTGCCGAGGCGACCCGCCGGCTGACCGCTATCCCGGGCATCGGGCCGTGGACCGCGGCCGAGGTGGTTCGCACCGCGTACGGCGATCCGGACGCGGTCAGCGTCGGCGACTTCCACATTCCGAACACGGTGGCGTGGGCGCTGGCCGGGGAGGCGCGGGGCACCGACGCCCGGATGCTGGAGCTGCTCGAGCCGTACGCCGGACATCGGGGCCGGGTCTGCGAGCTGCTCGCGGCCGGTGGTATTTCGGCTCCCAAGTTCGGTCCGCGGATGCCGATCCGCGGCTTCGCGCGCTTCTGAACCCGATTTGAACTGTCACACTGCACGGGTGGCTTTCACGTTGACGATCGACTGCGGCGGCGGGGGCATCAAGGGGTCGGTGCTCGACGAGGCGGGCACGATGCGGGCCCAGCCGTTGCGGGTGCCGACGCCGTACCCGTTGCCGCCGGATCTTTTCGTCAAGACTCTCGTCGAGCTCGGCGAGCGGCTGCCGACCGCCGACCGGGTCACCGTCGGCATGCCGGGCATGCTGCGGCACGGCGTCGTCGTGGCGACGCCGCACTACGTGACCCGCAGCGGGCCGCGCACCAGGGTGGATCCGGAGCTGGTCGAGGCGTGGCACGGCTATGACGCGCGCACCGCGCTGGCCGAGGCGTTCGGGCTGCCCACGCTGGTGCTCAACGACGCCGAGGTGCACGGTGCCGGGGTGGTCGCGGGCACCGGCTGCGAGCTGATCCTGACCCTGGGCACCGGGCTGGGCTGCGCGCTGTTCGACGGCGGCTCGCTCGCGCCGCATCTGGAGATGTCGCAGGCGCCGGTGCGGTGGGGGATGAGCTACGACACCTACATCGGCGAGCACGAGCGGCGCCGGCTCGGCGACGCCCTCTGGTCCCGGCGGGTCCGCAACGTCGTCGAGGGGTTGCGTCCGGTCTTTCTCTGGGACCGCCTCTATCTGGGCGGCGGGAACTCGCGGCTGATCACCGCGACGCAGCTTGCCCGGATGGGCGATGACGTGGTGGTGGTGCCCAACACGGCGGGGATCGTCGGCGGCGTCCGGGCCTGGGCGTTGCGGGCCGGCTGAGAGCCGGCTACGCCGCGGCGGCGATCGGCTGCGGGTTGCGCAGCCAGGTCAGGGCCTCGGTGGCGTCCAGCGGGGACGAGTAGAAGTAGCCCTGGCCGAGGGGGCAGCCCAGCTGCGCCAGGATCTCGCGGTGCGCCGCGTCCTCGATGCCCTCGGCGACCACGGTCAGGTTCAGCGTCTGCGCGAGGCTCACGATGCCGCGTACGAGGGCGAACTGCTGGTCGTCGGCGACCATGTCGTCGATGAACATCTTGTCGATCTTCAGGACGTCGATCGGCCGCTGGCGCAGGTAGCCCAGCGAGGAGTAGCCCGTGCCGAAGTCGTCGATCGCGATGCGTACGCCCAGGTCGCGCAGGATCGCCAGGTCCGACCAGATCTGCTCGTCGTCGCCCATCAGGAGGGTCTCGGTGATCTCGAGCATGAGTGCCTGCGGGGGTACGCCCGCGAACTCCAGCGACGTCCGGACCTGCTCGACGAAGCCGGCCTCGCGGAACTGGCGGACGGACACGTTGACGCTGACGTAGGGCTGGCGCGTGCGCGGCAGGATGCGGCGCCACTGCGCCACCGTGTGCAGGGCCTGGTCGAGGACCCACCGGCCCATCGGCACGATCAGCCCGCTCTCCTCGGCGACCTCGATGAACTGGTCGGGCGCGATGACGCCGCGGGCGGGGTGGTGCCACCGCACCAGCGCCTCGAAGCCGACCGCCTCGTCCGAGGCCAGGTCCACGATCGGCTGGTACTGCAGCAGGAAGCGGCCCTCGTTGACCGCGTGGTCCAGCGCCGAGCGCAGCTCGAGGCGTTCGACCATCGCGCCGTGCAGGTGGCTCTGGTAGCGCCGCCACTGGTTCTTGCCGGCGCCCTTCGCGACGTACAGCGCGAGGTCCGCCTGGCGCAGCAGCTCGTCGGCGTTGTCCGCCTCCGGGGTCGTGGTGATGCCGATGCTGGCGACGGCCTGCAGCGGCTCGCCGTCGACGACGATGGGCCGCGCGAGCGCGGCCAGGATGCGGGTGGCGGTCTCCTCGACCGCGCCCGGGTCCTGCACGTTCTCGACCAGCGCGGCGAACTCGTCGCCGCCGAGCCGGGCCGCGGTGTCGTCGGCGCGCAGGGCACCCGAGATGCGCTCGGCCACGGCGACGAGCAACTGGTCGCCGACGGCGTGGCCCAGGGTGTCGTTGACGATCTTGAAGTCGTCGAGGTCGATGAAGAGGACGCCGACCACCGAGCCGTCCCGGGCGCCGCGGGCCAGCGCGTGCTGGAGCCGGTCGGCGAACAGCACCCGGTTGGCCAGGCCGGTGAGCGCGTCGTGGAACGCCTGGTGGGTGAGCTCGCGCTCGAGCTGGCGCCGCTCGGTGACGTCCCGCAGGGTCATCACCAGCCCGGACACGGTCTGGTCGGCGCGCAGGTCGCGGCAGTGCATTTCGAGCATGACTTCGGTACGCCGCCGGCCGACCGCCCGGAAGTCGAGTCCCTCCGGGGGCACCGCGCCGGTCCGAACCCCGGCGAGCACGCTGGCCAGCCGGGGGCGGTCGCCGGGGTGGATGATCTCGGGCAGCCGTACGCCCACCGGGTCGGCGCCGAGCACGTGCACCGCGGACGGGCTCGCGTAGCGGACCCGGTCCTCGTCGTCGACGATCAGAATGACGTCGGAGGTGTTCAGCACCAGCGTGCGGAAGTACGCCTCGCTGTTGCGCCGGATGACCTCCTCGCTGAGGCCGATCCGCTCGAGCGCCAGGGCGACCTGTGTGGCGAGCACCTCCAGGGCGTGCTGGAGGCCGAAGAGCGCTCCCGCCGGCGCGCCGACGTGCAGGACGCCGACCAGCGGGTCGCCGGTCGGCCGGTCGGCCAGCACCAGGGGGCAGCGCAACACCATGTTGAACTGCGTCATGCGTACGGCCACCGCCCAGTCGACGTCCCGGGTGGCGACCAGGCGCGCGGAGGTGCCGGCGGCGCGGTCCGCGGCGGACTGGGCCGCGGCCTCGGGGGAGGTCAGCTGCTCCGGCTCGGTGAACGCCATGGCGAGCACCACCCGGTGCGGCACGTCGGCGGGCAGGAGCTGCTCGACCGCCTTGCGGACGGCGTTGGCGACCTCGTCGGCGTCGGCCGCCGAGACCAGCGCGGCGGAGGCCTCGCGCAGGCCGCGCTCGCGGGCCAACGCCAGCCGGTGGCTTGCCATGATGCCGGCCATCCGGGTCAGGACCAGGAGGAACGTGCACGCGCTGAGCGTGGCGATCACGGTGAGGTCGGGGACCCGGCCGTCCACGCCGACCTGGAAGATCAGGACGGCGGGGGCGACCAGGGAGGCGAGGGCGAGCAGGGCGAGCCGCGTGCGGCCCAGCTCGGCCTGCGGCTGTGCCGTCTCGCGGGTCAGCCCGGTCATGCCGGGTAGCAGTGCGGCGATGCCGATCCCGGCGTACAGCGGGATGCGCCCGAAGACGGCCAGATAGGTGTAGTTCTCGGGCGCGCTCAGGTCGGTGATGACGTCGGAGGCCAGCATCGTCAGGATGCCGGCGGCCAGAGCGCCGGCGGCGGGCAGGCGTCGGCCGACCGTGATCAGGAGACGGGCCAGCATGCCGAGACAGATCAGCCCGCCCACGGGGAAGGCGACGGCGATCCAGCGGTCAAGGTCGGAAAGGCCGGCGTCGCGCACGCGCGGCCCGATGACGAAGGTCCAGGCGAGCAGGCCCACGCCGCAGGTGAGCGTCAGGGCGTCGAGCAGCCCGCCGCGGTCGCGCCGGCCCCGGGTGATCCGCCTCACGAACAGGAACAACGCCGTGGCCAGCACCGGATAGAAGATCAACAAAACCGCCGTGCCGACCGTACGCAGCCAGGCGACGTCCGCGCCGGCGGCGTAGACGGCCGAGCCGGCCGCCGAGAGGCCGACCGCGGCACCGAGCAGGTGCCACGGGCCGGGGTGGCGGGGGCGGTACCGGCGGAGGCCGATGCTCAGGGCGAGCACGGCACCGACGCCGGCGACCAACCGGATGGGTGCGCGCCAGTCGGGCTCGAGGGTGAACAGCAGGCCGAGACCGGCCATCACCACGCCGAAGAGGACGGCCGCCATGCGTGCCGGCATGCTGTCCTCCCCTTCATCGAGCACTGCGCGACTATGGGACCCTGATCGGTTCCCTGGCACGACACCTAAGCAGAATCGTGGGGTGTCCACTTCTGCCGACTTCGTGCGCGCGAACACGCGGCTTGCGCCCGTACCGATGCTGCCCGAGCTTGTGTTGCACCAGGCCGACGATCCGATCGCGCTCTGGGAGCGCACCGAGGCCGGCGGCGCGGAGCAGCCGCCCCCGTTCTGGGCCTTCGCGTGGGCCGGGGGCCAGGCGCTGGCCCGGCACGTGCTCGACGATCCCGACCTGGTCTCCGGGCGGGCGGTACTCGACCTGGCGACCGGTTCGGGACTGGTGGCGGTGGCGGCGGCCCGCGCCGGCGCCCGGCCGGTGACCGCCAACGACATCGACCCGCTCTCGCTGGCCGCGGCGGACGCGAACGCGGCGGCCAACGGCGTGCGGATCGAGCCGGTCGAGGGCGACCTGCTCGGCGGCGGATACGAGCCCGCGGGCGTGGTGCTCGCCGGGGACGTCTTCTACAGCCGGGAGATGGCCGGTCGGGTGCTGCCGTTTCTGCGGGCCGCCGCGGGCCGGGGCGCGCTTGTGCTGGTGGGGGACCCGGGCCGGGCGTATCTACCGGTCGACGGCATGGTGCGGCGAGCGGTCTACGACGTCGGGGTGAACGTGGAGCTGGAAGGCGTGCCGGTGCGTCGCACAAGCGTGTGGCAGGTGCTGCCCGCCGCCCGGTAACGCAGATTGTTGAACAACTCTTGTGGTTTCGTTCAACAATCCCTACCGTCGACGGTGCCTCCATCGATCCACACCGATTCAGGAGTGCTCATGACGACGGACACGACCACCCGTTCCCGTTCCCGCCGATCCGCCCTCGTCGGGGCGATCTTCCTCATGGCGACCAGCGCCATCGGCCCCGGCTTCATCACACAGACCACCACCTTCACGGCGAAGCTGGGCGCCGCCTTCGCCTTCGGCATCCTCATGTCGATCCTCGTGGACTTCGTCGTCCAGATGAACATCTGGCGGATCATCTCGGTCAGCGGCAAACGGGCCCACGAGATCGCCCACGCGGTCGTCCCCGGCGCCGGGCACCTGCTCGCCGCCCTGGTCATCCTCGGCGGCCTCGTCTTCAACATCGGCAACGTGGCGGGCACCGGCCTGGGCCTCAACGCCGCGCTGGGGCTCGACCCCAAGCTCGGCGGCGCCCTCAGCGCGCTGCTCGCGATCGTCGTCTTCACCGTGAAACGCGCCGGCCTGGCGATGGACCGCCTGCTGATCGTGCTCGGCGTCCTCATGGTCCTGCTGACCCTCTACGTCAGCATCGTCTCCCAGCCGCCGGTCGGCGACGCGCTGAGGCAGACCGTCCTGCCGGACGACATCGACTTCGCGGCCATCACCACGATCATCGGCGGCACCGTCGGCGGCTACATCACCTACTCCGGCGCCCATCGGCTGCTGGACAGCGGGACGACCGGCCCGGAGCACGCCCGGGAGGTGACCCGCGGCGCGCTGACCGGCATCGCGGTCACCGGCCTCATGCGCTTCCTGCTCTTCCTGGCGATCCTCGGCGTCGTCGCCGGCGGCGTCGTGCTCGACACCAGCGGCAACGCCACGGCCCAGGCGTTCGAGTCGGCGGCGGGCGAGTTCGGGCAGCGGGCGTTCGGCGTCGTGCTCTGGGCGGCGGCCATCACCTCCGTGGTCGGTGCGGCGTTCACCTCCGTGTCGTTCCTCAACGCCTTCTCACCCGCCCTCGCCCAGGGCCGGCCCCGGTCGTGGGCGACGGTGGCGTTCATCGCCGTCAGCACGGTGATCTATCTGCTGATCGGCACCGCGCCGGCCGCCCTGCTGGTCTTCGCCGGCGGCTTCAACGGGCTGATCCTGCCGATCGGGTTCACCATCCTGCTGTACGCGGCCTGGCGCCGTCGCGAACTGCTCAAGGGCTACGCGTACCCGGCCTGGCTCCTCGGGCTGGGTGCGATCGCCGCCGCACTCACCTGGTACATGGGCGCCACCTCGGCCCGCACGATCTTCGACTATCTGTCCGGCTGACCCTGGGGAGCAGACATGGACCTCAACAGCGACCTCGGCGAGGGCTTCGGCGCCTGGCAACTCGGCGACGACGCGGCGATGCTGGAGATCGTCAGCAGCGCCAACCTCGCCTGCGGGTTCCACGCCGGCGATCCGCGTACGCTGCTCGCCACCTGCGAACGGGCGGTCGGGCGCGGCGTGGTCATCGGTGCCCAGGTGGGCTACCGGGACCTGCCGGGCTTCGGGCGCCGGTTCATCGACTACGAGACCGAGGACCTGGTCGCCGACCTGATCTACCAGATCGGCGCGCTCGACGGGCTCGCCCGCGCCGCCGGGGACCGGGTGCTCTACATCAAGCCGCACGGCGCGCTCTACAACACGGTCGTGCACCACGAACAGCAGGCGGCCGCCGTGGTCGACGCGGTCCGGCGCTACGACCCCGATCTGCCGGTGCTCGGCCTGCCCGGCTCGGTCCTGCTCCGGCTGGCCGAGGACGCCGGGCTGCGTACCGTCCGCGAGGCGTTCGCCGACCGGGGCTACCAGGCCGACGGCACGCTGGTGCCGCGACGTTCGCCCGGTGCGTTGCTGCACGACCCGATCGAGGTCGCGGAGCGGATGGTCCGGCTGGTCACCGACCGCACCCTGGTCGCGGTCGACGGGTCCGTCATCAAGATCGAGGCCGACTCCATCTGCGTGCACGGGGACTCGCCGGGGGCGGTGGACCTGGCCCGGGCGGTGCACGACGGGCTGACCGCGGCCGGCGTACGGATCACCGCCTTCGCCGGAGCCGGATAGCCATGACGAGATTCCTGCGGTGCGGGCGGGAGGCCGTGCTCGCCGAGGTGGACGACCTCGACGCGGCCCTCGCCCTGTACGCGTCCCTGCGCGCCGCCCGGCTGCCCGGCGTCGTCGACCTGGTCCCGGCGGCCCGGACGGTGCTGATCCGGCTCGACCCGGCGGTCACCTCCCTGGCCGCGGTCCGCCGGGCGGCCGCCGCCCTGCGACCCGGCGATGCCGACCGGGCGGCCGGCGGCACCGTGGAGATCCCGGTGCTCTACGACGGACCCGACCTGGCGGAGGTGGCCGATCACCTCGGCATCTCCGTGGACGAGGTGGTGGCCCGCCACACCGGCGCGCGGTGGACGGTCGCGTTCTCCGGATTCGCGCCCGGGTTCGGATACCTGACCGGCGACGACCCGACGCTGGACGTGCCGCGACGCACCTCGCCACGGACCCGGATCCCGGCCGGGTCGGTCGGGCTCGCCGGCCGATTCTCCGGCGTCTACCCGAACGACAGCCCCGGCGGCTGGCAACTGATCGGCAGCACGACCGAGCGCATGTGGGACCTGTCGCGGCCCGAGCCCGCGTTGCTGGTTCCCGGCGTACGGGTGAGCTTCGTGGTGCGGCGATGAGTGGTGCGGCGATGAGGATGACGGTGCTGCGGACGGGCCCGCTGACAGTGATCAAGGACGCCGGCCGTCCGGGGCACGCACACCAGGGCGTGGCGCCGTCGGGCGCGGTGGACCGAGGCGCTTACGAGCGCGCCAACGCCCTGGTCGGCAACGCGCCGGGCGCCGCCGTCCTGGAGTGCACGCTCGGCGGGTTGCGGGTCTCCTTCGACGAGCCCGCCGTCGTCGCGCTGACCGGCACCGACGCGGTGCTGACCGTGGACGGGGTCGCGGCCGGAGAGGTCGTCACCGTGCCGGCGGGGGCTGTTGTCGCGGTGACCATGCCGAGGCGCGGGCTGCGCAGCTATCTGGCGGTCCGCGGGGGGATCGACGTGCCGCCGGTGCTGGGCTCGCGCTCGACCGACCAGCTCGCGGGCGTGGGGCCGGCCCGGCCGGCGCCGGGCGACATCCTGCCGGTGGGCCCGCCGCGGCCGGTCGGCCCGCCGCCGCCGGTCGGCCCGCCGCCGGCGCCGCCGGCCCGGGTCGCGACAGGACCGCTGGAGGTGGACCTCGGGCCGCGCGACGACTGGTTCACCGCGGAGGCGATCGCGACGTTTCTCGGCGCGGAGTACACCGTGTCGCCGGCCGGCGACTCGATCGGCCTGCGGCTCGACGGTCCCGCGCTCACCCGGGCACGCAGCGCCGAACTGCCCAGTGAGGGCGTCGTCCGCGGCTCGGTGCAGGTGCCGCCGGACGGCCTTCCGATCGTCTTCCAGGCGGACCACCCGGTGACCGGCGGCTATCCGGTGATCGCCGTGCTGACGCCGGAGTCGGCGGACCGCGCGGCCCAGCTCCGCCCCGGCGCCACGATCCGCTTCACCCGCGCGCCGGACTGATCGCCGGGCTGGTTGACTGGGGAAGTGACGACCGTGGAGAAGGCCGGCTCCGCAGCCCGCGCGGTGGAGCAGCTGCGCAACTCGATGATCAACGGAGAGCTGGCACCGGGCACCCGCCTCGCCGAGGCGTCGCTGACCGGGCCGCTCGGCGTCTCCCGCAACACCCTGCGTGAGGCGTTCTCCACACTGGTCGAAGAGGGCCTGCTGGTGCGCCGCCCGCATCGCGGAGTCTTCGTCGCCACCCTCAGCCCGGCGCAGATCGCCGACATCTACCGCGTCCGCGTCCTGCTCGAATGCTCGTCGCTCGCCCAGGCCCCGACCAGCCCGCCGCGCGCGGCGGGCATGCGCGCGGCGGTCGACGAGGCCACCCGAGCCGCCGAGGCCGGCGACTGGCGGGCCGTGGGCACGGCCAACATGCACTTCCACGAGCAGATCGTGGCGCTCGCGGGCAGCCCGCGCCTGGACGCCTGGATGCGCCAGCTCACCGCCGAGCTCCGGCTGGCCTTCGCGACGGCTCCGGGCGAGGAGGCGCTGCACCGCCCGTTCGTGTCGATGAACGACGACATCACCGCGATGTACGAGGCCGGCGAGGTCGACCGGGCCGCGGAGATGCTTCGGGAATACCTGCTGACCTCCGAACGCGTCGTCCTCGGCAGACTGCCTTAGACGGTCCTTGCCACCTGCTAAGCGTCTCGGAGATGATCAAGAACTTCCGCTAAGGACAGGTCGGTGTCCTTGTCCCCAACCCACCGCTGCAACACCTCTGCCGCAGCGACGGCGAGATGCGGAGGAAGGTTGGCATCGGCCAGGCTGTCGGCGACATCGTGAAGTTCCGGCGCCCACCGCCAGGCCCGGGCAGCCACGCTGGGGAGATAATCGGGGTCGGCCAGGGGGGTGCGGGAATTGCGTTGCGCCTCGGCGACAAGCTGATCAACGACGTCGTGCTCAGCAGCGAGGGCATGAGCGACCGCAGCCAGGGCACGGCTCGCTTTCTGGAAGCTGGCGTAGGCCATCTTGAGACCGCTCGCCGCTCCAACCGGTCCATTCAGCACCACCGCTTCGACCGCTGTGCCGCTGAACCTCGAAGCCACTCTGTCGGCGTGGTCACCCGCTAGATAGAGGCGGGCGGTCGCAGCGCCGGTCGGCGGCGGACCGATGATGGCCGCGTCGATGAATCGGGCCCCAGCAGTTTCGAGGACGGTCGCGATGCGCTGGGCACGTGCGGGGCTGATTGCGTTGGCGTCGACGTAGATGCCCTGGTAGCCGGTCTCGGCGACCCTGTTGGCGAGATTTTCGGCTGCGGCCGGGGGACAGATCGATAGCAGGACATCGACGTTGTCGGCCAACTCGGCGAGATCTGCGGCGGGTGTCAGGCCCGCCATGTCCGCGCGGCGACGGGTAGCGTCGCTGCGGCCAGCCGGGTACCAGAACACGTGGGCGCCGCTCCGTCGCACTTGGGCGCCGATCGCGGCGCCCATTTGGCCGGGATGCAGCACGGCCATCGCCGAACGACTCACCGGCACTGTCCAGCCGGCAACGCGGGCAGCGACAATTGATCGGTGCGTGCCGTGATTTCGGCCTTCAGGTCGTTCGCTAGTTGCGAGCCGCGATAGCGCGGTTGGTTCAAGGTGACGCCGACCTGACGCAGCCGGCGCGTAACGCTGTCGGTGGGCCTGCGGGCGGAAACCTCCAGGACGGCCCTGACCTCGATGGCGGCGCCGTCGAGGTCAGGCAGCCGGCGCGATGTCGACTCCTCATTGGGCGCGTAGAGAAGCGCGACGGCCAGGTCCAGTCGGGCCAGGTTTTCTTCTCCCAGCCGGCGGTCTTCCGGGCGGGCGCTCTCATAGGCTTCGACGGCGTTGCGCGCGTCGTGTTCCGCCTGAGCGATGGCACCCGGGTCACCGAGCCACAGTCGGGCGGTGGCGGCGTAGAAGTCCTGCTTAGGCTGGGGAAAGCTCATCATGCCGCCGAAGTCGTCCTCGCCGATGGTCGCTTCGCGGACGACGCGGGCGCGGGCTAGGGCGGCGTCCACGCCAGCGCGATCCCGCATTTGCCCACGGGCGCGAGCCTCGATAGAGGCGAGCCGGACAAGAGCGGTGCCGTTCTCGGGGACATAACGTGCCCCTTGGACAGCCAGGTTCACCGCCTCGCGGGGACGGTTATCCCAGTACGCCACAAGGCTCTGGGTGCCACGAATCCAGGCACGCAGCCCGTTGTGGCCCGCGAGTTCGGCGCATAGGTAGGCGGTACGGGCTTGAGTTTCGGCGGCGGCGAGGTTGCCGAGATCGAAGCTGGCGTTGGCGAGCACACCGCAGAGGGTGCCAGCTATCAGGTAGAGATCGCGTGTTTGATCCGGGTACTGCTGGCCTTCCAGGAGTTCGAAGGCGCGGCTGCGAAGCCCGCGAAGTTCGACGAAGAGCGGGTACACCGGCCGATTGGGGTAGACGGTGACGATGCGGCGCAGGTCGGAGGCGAACTGATCAAGAGTATGCGGGCCGACATTGGTCTGCTCGGCGGTCATCATGAACCTCGCCGATTCGGCGGCCGCCTCGGCCACTTCCTCGTCAGGCTCACCTGGTCCTCCTGCTACTGAGCGTGCCTGAGTGCCGGGCGCCCCGAAAAGGTCAGACGCCGCGACGTCGAACATCGCCACAAGTACCCGCTGCTGTCCGGGATATGGCAACCCTTTCAGCTTTCCACCGAGCCAGCGGCTCGCCGTCTGCGGCGTAATGTTCCGAGGTTGCCCGAAGATCTTCTTGGCCGCGGCGGCGTACTCGCGGCAGAAATCGGCGTGGGCCCAGTGCCGCTTGCGGACCAGTTGCTCAAGCAGCGTGCGTGACGGGTTCGTCTCCTCGTCAGCGTCCACAAGCGGCTCCCTCCGGTTGCATCCACCATCCTCGCTCGCTGGTCGCGCTCGCGGGACAACCGTACGCGCGTGCCACGAGTCCACGGCCAAGACGAGAACCCATGCGCACAGATGTGAGCAGAAGTGACAGTCGTGGCATCCCCCTGCGCCCTTCACCTAGCGCACAGTCTGGAACACAGCGGGTTTCAGAGACCAGTGGCGATGCATCTGAGGGAGGGTGACATGCCCGGCGGCGCGCAGAGAACGATGAAGATCGGCTACAGCATGTGGGGTTTCCTCACGGCGGGTGTCCTGGATACCCCGGATGGATCCCGCGCCTACCGGCGGCCACTGATCGACAGACTGAACGACGCCGGGTATCAGGTGGTGTTGTTGCAGGCCAACCGCGACCTCGATGAGGCTGGTGTCGACCTGCGCGGCGCGTACTGCTTCGACGCCGGGCTGCCCGAGCTCAGCGCGGTGATCTTTGAGTGGCGGTGGCCGCTGCCGGGCCGTAACACCACCGCCTGCGGCTCCGAGGGACATACCTGCGACCTGCACCGACAGCAAGGACTCATCGAGCACTACACCCTCGGCCGGTCGACGCCGACGCTGGTGTGGGACCTTGACCGGCAACTACCAGCCGATGACCCGCTGCGCGGGCATCCGGCGGTCACGGTCGCCGAGTACGCCCTGTTGCCGAACCCAGGCGCGGTCACCGTGACCTGTCCCGTTCCGGACGAGGCCATCGACGACTCCGAGCCGGGAGACCTGGCACGCCGGGCACGCCCGCTGGACCTGGTCTATGTGGGCAACCAGTACGGCCGCGACGACGCCTTCACCACGTTCTTCGCCCCGGCAGCCGCTCACCTTGCACACCGGGTTGCCGGCAAGTGGCCTCGCACTGAGGCGTGGCCGCACGTCACGTTCACCGGTCGTGCCCCGTTCGATGAGGTCGCGACCATCCACGCCGCCGCCCTTGCCACGGTGCTGCTGCTGCCCGAGCGGTACCGCGCGGCCGGGCACCAGACGTCGAGGCTGTTCGAGGCCGTCACCCAGGGCTGCCTACCGCTGACCCCGGCCGACACCGCCTGCGCTGACGCGTTCGCCCCCGAGGTGCTGCACGTGCACGACGGCGCCGACGTCCTAACGAAAACCCGCTGGCTGCGCCGCTTGTCCGGCAGCAGCGAACACCGGGACTTAATCGCCACCTGTCTGACCTACCTCGAGCCCTACCGGCTTTCCCGGCAGGCTGCCATGTTGCTCCATGCCCTGTACCAGCTCACCGCCGACCGGCCGCCGCTGTGTGACAGCGACTCGGAAAGGACCCGCGCGTGACCCTCACCCCGACAGCATTCGCCACGTTCACCGACGTGTACGCCGCCGTACTGCGCGGCATCCGTCACCACCACGTGTACGACACCGCCGGGCGCGGCGATGACGCCCTCGAGGTGACCGACGTCAGCTTCCGGCTCACTGATCCCACCGACCGGACCCCCTACCTGGCCACCCGGCGGGCCAACATCGCGTTCAACCACGCGGAGGCGCTCTGGTATCTGACCGGCCGCGACGACGCGGACATGATCTCCTACTACGCGCCGAGCCTGGCAAAACTGTCCATCGACGGCGTCACCCTGACCGGCACCGCCTACGGGCCCCGCCTGTTCGCCTCCGGCGTCGACGGCAGGTCGCAGTTCGACCGGGTCATCGAGCTACTACGCGCTGACCCGGACACCAAACGAGCCGCCATGGTCATCATGCGGCCCGACGAACTCATCGATCCGGGCAACCCGGACGTCGCGTGCACCCTGGGCCTGCAGTTCCTGCTTCGCGAGGGCCGGCTGCACATGAGCGCCTACATGCGCGGCAACGACGCGTACATCGGCCTGCTCGGCGACACGTTCGCGTTCACCTTCATCCAGGAGTACGCCGCGCGCCGCCTCGGTATACCGGTTGGGTACTACAGCCACCACGTCGGCTCCATGCACCTCAACGTCCTCGACCTGGACAAGGTCGACATCATCCTCCAGGAAGCCGCCACCGCGACCCCACCGGTGTTCGAGCCCCGGTTCATGCCGGTCACCACCGACGACGACCTCGCCCTGATCATGGAGTACGAGAATGCTCTGCGCGTAGGGGACGTCGGCTTGTCCCCGGCCGCCGCCGCGGCCCTGCCGCTTCCCGCCTACTGGCGCCAGGTGCTACTGCTGTTCGAGGCGTACCGGCAGATCCGGCACACCACACACCCCGTCACGACCGACGTCGCCGACGTTCTCGACCCCGGTCACCGATGGCTGCTGGCCGCCCGCTGGCCGACACGGATCACCAAGCTGCCCGTCTGTGCCGGACAGCCCTCATGACCAGCCCTCGCCCCCGCACCGAGTCCCCATCCGGATCGAACCGAGCCGCGATCGACTGGTCGCGGTGGACGGTCATCCTGCTCAAGCCTGACTGCCTGGCCCGAGGACTACTCGACCCGATCCTCACCTGGATCGACCGCGAGCTCGACGTGGTCGACGTGAGCAAGCTCTGGCCCACCGAAGAGCAGATCTTCGCCCACTACGACGACATCCTGCCCCTGTCCGACCAGCTCGGCCGCGACGTCCCGGCTGAACTGCGCCGCATGTACGTCGGCCAGCAAGCAGCCGTCGCCCTCGCCCACGGGCGCGACGCCGCGTCTCGACTGCGGGCGCTGCTCGGACCGACCGACCCGGCCACGGCCGGCCCGGACACCATCCGCGGCCGGTTCGGCGCCGACACCCTGCGCAAGGCCATGGCTGAGGGCCGCCTGGTCGACAACCTCATCCACAGCTCCGACACGGTCGAGGTCGTGGCCCGCGAATTCGGTATCTGGTACGGCCCTACTCGCCGGCACCTGCTGCGCGCTCCGCAACCCCACGGAGGAACTCACCGATGACCGTCACCGTCACTGACTCTGGTCTCAACGTCGGCCCCCGCGCGCTGACTCTCATGCCCGCCCCGGTGCAGGCCGACCTCGACCCGTACATGGCCCAGTGGATCGGCTACCGCAAATCGGGGCTGTCGCTCAACCACGTCATAGGCTGCCCACTGGACTGCGGCTACTGCGTGCGCCATTTCTGGGGCAACTTCGAGGTCAAGAAGCCGCAACTGCTGGTCCCCACCGAGCAGGCGATTCAAGGACTGGTCGCACATCCGCAGTTCCAGCCGCACGTCACGCCGTTGCAACTGTTCAACAAGGCCACCGACCCGTTTCTGCCTGGCGTCAAGCCGCACCTGTTCCAGGTTCTGCGCGCCCTCGACGCGCGCGGCTACACCAACCACGTTCTGATCATCACGCGGTTCCGGGTAACCGCCGACGACATGGCCGTCCTCGAGAGCCTGCGCCACGTGCGCGTGACGCTGCTGTTCACCTACTCCGGCATCACCGACCCGCGCGTAGAACCCATCGCCAAGAGCGAAATCACCGTCGGATCGATCCGCACCGCCGTCGCCCACAAGAAACGCACCGGTGTGATCCTGTACTGGCGGCCCATCACCCCCGGCTGGAATGACAGCGACGCCACGATGGCGCACGTGCTCGACGTCGGGCGCGACGTCGACGCGATCGTGTTCACCGGCCTCTACCACAAGGCCGAGAACGCCTCCTACCTGCGCGAACAGGGCGTCGACGTGCCGTATAGCGACGACGAGTTCCATCGCCGCAAGACCATGCCCATGGACCTGGACGCCCGCGTCGTCGCCGCTTGGCGCGACTCGGGAATCAGCACCCCGCTGTTCCGCAAGACCTCCTGCGGCGTCGCATACGCGCACCAGGTCGCCGACTACAACGGCCATTGGGGCGTCCGGGAGCTGTGCGACATTTGTCCCGCCGCCCAGCAACAACTCTGCGCCATCGCGCACACCGCGCCGAGCCAGGAGGACATGCGCCGCGTCCTCAACCAGTTCGGCTACCGAACTCCGTTCATCATCGAAGACGGTCATGTCTGGACCCACGGCCTCGGCGAACAGCGCCGCTACGCTGTCCAGCACACCCTCGGCTACCAGATCTGGGAACTTGACCAGCCGCACGTGTTGCACGCCCACGGCCGTTCGTTGACCGGCCATGACCTGCCACCCGAGGAGACCGCCCGCTTCCAGGCGATCCGCGACGAGTTCACCCACCAGGCACGCTTCACCGACGAATAGCCTCCGGAGTAGGCGGTGACCACGATGACCGCAGGCACCTGGCGCGATGCCACCAACCTCGTCGTGCTCGATCTCGAGGGCAGCGGCGCCCAAGACGGCGACGACGAAGCCATCCTGGAAATCGCCGCCGTACGGCTGATCGATGGCCGACCCGACGTGGCCACCGCCTACACAACCGTCGTCAACCCCGGCCGCCGCATCCCGCAACGGCCTTGGATCTCACCCGGGCTCACCCACGACGTCCTCACCGCCGCGCCAGCGCTGGAGGAAGTCCAACCGCAGCTTGCGCGCCGGCTCAGCGGCGCCTATCTGATCGGGCACAACGTCAACGTCGACTGGCGGCTGCTGCACCGGCGCTGCCCCGGCATCGAGATCGCCGGCCTGATCGACACCTTCCAGCTCGCCAAGGCAGCTCTGGTCGAGGGCAAACGCAGCCTGACCGCCCTGCTGGATCGGCACGGGATCACCGCGACAGTGACCGACGCCGTTCCGCACAGCCGTCCCCACCGCGCACTGTGGGACACCGTCGGCGCCGCCCTGTTGCTCGACGCACTCGTGCGCCATCGCTGGCCTCAGCAGGAGCCCACGTTGACCGCTCTGCTCTCCGAGGCGGCACCAGCTCGGCCTCACCCGTCACCGGCGCCTACCCCAGCGACCCTGTTCGACTGACTCCCGGGCGCCGCTCCCATTCTCCCGGAGACGCCCATGACGACGACCGCGAACTCGGCCACATACCCGATCGGCGGGGACCTGCCGGTGCGGCGCCTCGGCTACGGCACGATGCAACTCACCGGGCCTGGCCACTGGGGCCTGCCCGCCGACGTCGACAACGCCATCCGCATCCTGCGCCACGCCGTCGACCTGGGGGTCAACCACCTCGACACCGCCGATGCCTACGGCCCCCACACCGTCGAAGAACTCATCCGCCGAGCCCTGCACCCCTACCCCGACGGGCTGGTCATCGCTACCAAAGGCGGCCTCACCCGCCACGGCCCCCACCGGTGGGCACCCTGCGGCCGACCCGAGTATCTGCGCCAATGCGCCGAGATGAGCCTCCGCCGCCTACGTCTGGACCGCATCGACCTCTACTACCTGCACCGCATCGACCAGAAAGTCCCGCTCGCCGATCAAGTCGGCACCCTGAACGACCTACGCTGCGAAGGGAAGATCCGCCATGCCGGCCTGTCCAAAGTCAGCCACGGACAACTCGTAGCCGCCGCCACCCACACCACCATCGCGGCAGTGCAGAACCACTACAGCCCGACCACCCAGGACCCGATCCTGCGGCACGCCGAACGGCACGACATCGCCTACGTCGCCTACGCGCCCTTCCACCGCGGCGACCTAATCACCGGACCCAGCACACACCCACCCACGACGGTGCTCAACGACCTGCTGGCACGCTCGCCAGCAATGTTGACCATCCCTGGCACCGCCCACCTCGGACACCTGATCGAGAACATTGGCGGCGTACCGGCTGCGCCGAGCTCATAAGGCCTAGCGTGCGCGAAGTCGACGTCGTCCTCGGCAGACTGCCGTAGGGCGTCCTACTCGCTGCGGAGGTTGCCCGGGCGGGTGAGGCGCCAGAGCGTCGGCATGGTGGCGGCGGTGGCGCCGAGCACGACCAGGGCGGCGACGCCGGAGGTGGTGCCGATCCCGAACCAGTCGACGGCGATCGGCGCCCCGACGGCCGCCCGGAGGACCGCGGCGATCGCGCTGCCGAACCCGACAGCCACGGTCATGCCGATCACCACCGGCACGGCGGCCTGGGCCAGCACCGAGCCGGTCAGAGTGCGCCGGCGGGTGCCGACGGCGACCAGGACGGCCAACACCTTGCGGCGCTCGTGGAGCTGCTCGGCGACGGTGACGACCATGCTGGCGCCGATGAGCAGCAGCAGCGCGATGGTGCCGGCCAGCAGCGCCTGGCGGCTGGTGCGCATGGCGTCGGCGACGTCGCCCTTGCCGGGTTCGTAGACGTGTGCCAGCGGGTCGAGCCGGACGGTGGTGGTGCGCAGTCGCTCGATGGCGTCCGGGTCCGCGGTGTCGAGGGTGACCGCGTAGGCGGTCCTGGCCGTCGGGATCGCGGCGCCGGCCAGCGCCGAAGGGGTGATCAGGAGCGTCGGGCCGTAGCGCGGGGCCTTGTCGCCGGCGGTGGCCCGACGGGTCGGCGCCGGTGCCGTCCAGGCGGTGCCGCCGAGGGTGTAGGCCCCGGCGCCCTCGGGAAGGTCGATGCCGTAGACGTCGCCGTCGGTGCAGCCGGTCGTGTCGGTGTAGCGCACGAGGACGGCGCAGTCGCCGACCTTCACGGTGACCTCGGTGCCGTCGCGGTCGGCGATCGCGGTGCGGACCGGCTGCGCCGCCCGTACCCCGGGTGTCTCGCGCAGGGCGGCGACCCAGGTCCGGTCCGGCAGGCCGGTCTCCGGCTCGATCTGGTGCAGGAAGGGGTCGGTCCGGGCGGGGCCGGAGACGCCGAACTTGCCCTCGATGCCGGTGACGAGCCCCTGTAGCGCGATCACGCCGGCCACGGAGACGGCGATGCCGGAGACGGCGCGGACGGCGGTGCCGCTGTCGAACTGCAGGCGGCGTACCGCGAGCTCCCAGGCGAGGCCGCCGCCGCCGAGCCGCCTGACGAAGGCGTCGACGAGCCAGGGCAGCAGCAGGGCCAGGCCGGTCAGCAGGAGGGCCACGCCGGCGGCGACCTGGAATTCGGCGCCGCCTTCGCTGAGGCCGTCGGTGAGCGGCCACAGCAGGGCGAGGCCGACGGCCGGCAGGATCAGGCGCCACCACAGCCGCCGTCGCACGGTGCTGCCGAGCCGGACCACGCCGAGCGGCTGCACGATGACCCGCCGCATCGCCGTCAGGGTCACCAGCACGGCCACGAGGGGCACCGCCAGCAGGATGAGAGCGACCAAGGCGGGGACGGGACGCATGTCGGACAGGTAGAAGCTGAGTGGGCCGGTCGCGTACCTGGTGGTGAGCAGGCCGATGCCGACGGCGAGCAGCGCGCCGACGCCCAGGCCCAGGACGGCGCCGACCAGGGTCTCGCCGGCGGCGATCCGGCGGGTCATCGCGGCGTCGGTGCCGACCAGCCGCAGCGCGGCCAGCCGCCGGTCGCGGGTTTCGCCGCCGAAGCGTACGGCTCCGGCCATGAAGACCATCACCGGCGTCAGCAGCACGACCATGCCGACCGCGGTGAGCGCCACCAGCAGCGGGGAGACACCGCGGTCGGCCTTCCCCGCGTCCCCGAACGCGTTCGCCCGATCCGCGGTCTTATCGGTGAGCGTGTCGGTGCCCAGGTAGAAGAAGAGCTCGGCGGGTCCGGACAGCCCCTGGCCGCCGATCGTGCCCACGATCCGCGCGTCCCACCGCCGGGCCAGATCCGGGTTGTGCGCCATCAGGTCGGCCAGGGCGGGGGAGACCAGCAGCTCGCCGGGGCGCGGCAGGGCGGAGACGCCGGGCGGTGTCGGCGGCCGGGAGCCCTCCGGCTGCACCAGCGAGCCCTCGACAAGCTCGCCCCGGAACTTCGTGGTGGCCCGGCCGACCAGCAGCGTGTCGTCCCCCTTGGACAGCTCATGGCCGTGTTCCGTGGTGGCCGCGCGGGCCCCGGTGCGGGCGCCGCTGGCGGCCACCGCGGACGGTAGCGCCGCCGCGGACAGCAGGACGGCGACCCCGATGCCCACGCCGGCGGCGATCAGCGCCAGCCGGGTCCAGCCGCCGCGTCCCCCGGCGACGCTCATCCGCGCGCCGAGTCCGAGTTCGAAGATCCACCGCCGGAGCCGGGTCATCGGGCGTACTCCTGCTCGCGGACCCGGCCGTCGCGGACCACGGCCTCGCGATCCGAATACGCGGCCACGCGCGGCTCGTGGGTGACGAGCACGACGGCGGCGCCGGTGTCCTTGGCGGCGGCGATGAACAGTTTCATCACCAGTTCGCCGTTGAGGGAGTCCAACGCGCCGGTGGGTTCGTCGGCGAACACGACGCGGGGCTCGGTGACCAACGCGCGGGCGACCGCGACCCGCTGGCCCTGCCCGCCGGAGGCCTGGCCGGGCCGTTTGCCGGCGACGTCGGCGACGTCGAGGCGCTCCAGCCAGTCGGTCGCGGTCCGGTGCGCCGCACGGCGGCCGGTGCCGGTCAACCGCAGGGGCAGGGCGACGTTCTCCAGGCAGGTCAGCTCCGGCACCAACTGTCCGAACTGGAACACGAATCCGAACTCGTCGCGGCGCAGGGCGCTGCGCTCGCTGTCGGACATCGCCGAGACGTCGCGGCCGGCGTAGCCGACCCGGCCCGACTCCGGGGTGAGGATGCCGGCCAGGCAGTGCAGCAGCGTCGATTTGCCGGAGCCGGACGGCCCCATCAGGGCGATCACCTCCCCGGCGTGGACGTGCAGCGACGCGCCGTCGAGGGCCTTGGTCTCGCCGAAGTTCAGGTGCAGGCCATCGGCGGTCAACAGGGGCTGTTCAGACATGGGACCTCCGGGGTCGCGGACGGGGGTTCAGGGACGGATCCGGGCGGCCAGGCGGTCGAGTCGGGCGGCGGTGAGCTCCAGCCAGCGCAGGTCGGCTTCCAGGTGGAACAGGGCGTGGTCGCAGATCAGCTCGTCAGCAAGGTCGCCCACGGTCTTGCGGCGGGTCAGCTCCCGCATCAGCCGCAGGTGCTCGGCACGCTGGGCGTCGAGCACCTCGGCGGCGTCCCTGCCGGTCAGCAGTGCGAGGACGACCTTGGTGTAGAGCGTGCTCTGCAGGTAGGGCTCGGGCTTCTCCGGGCGGCGCATCCACTCGGCCACGTCGGTGACCCCGGCGTCGGTGATCGCGTAGCGCTTGCGGTCGGGACCGTCGCCGGGCTCGGACTCCACCTCGACGAGCCCGTTCTTCAGCAGGCGGGCCATCGTCGAGTAGACCTGGCCGTAGTGCAGCGCCCGGTCCCGGCCGAACGTGTCGTCGTAGATGTGCTTGAGGTCGTAGCCGTGGCGTGGGCCGTTCTCCAACAGGCCCAGCAGGGCGAAGCTGACTGACATGCCAAGGCACTATACACACGATGTATAAACCTGGTTTATTCCCGAACGGGCCGCAGGTGTTTCCCTTCAGGACACATCTCGCGGGAGCCTGTTTCCGGGTTGCGGCCGGTGGCTAACGTTCACCGACATGATTTCTCGTAGATCCCTGCTGCGCGGCGCCACCGGTCTCGCTGTGGCGGCGCCGCTGTCGGTTGCCGCCTCGCGACCTGCGGCGGCCGCCGGCGCGAGCGTGCCGACAACGTTGTCGAGCATTCGCGGTGTCGTCCCCTCCGGCGTCGCGATCGCTCCCGAGCTAGCCCTCACCCATCTGTCCGTGACCGCTGGCGGATCGGTGCGGCTCCGTACGCGGGCCGGCTGGCAGCCGTGGCGCGAGGCGTCCGGATGTCCGGGCGGGCGGGACGGCGTCGCGGCTCAGCCGCGCATGCTGATCCCCGCGGCCGGGGCCCTGGACTACGAGGTCCGCGGCGAGGGCGTCTCGGTGGTCGAGATCAACACTGTGGACGGACCGACGCGTACGGTCGCCGCGCGGCAGACCCGGCTGCCGATGGCGGTTCCGACGCAGATGTGCCCGCAGTACCTCAGCCGGGAGGCGTGGGGTGCCGACGAGTCGTACCGGTTCAACGACGACGGCACCCCGAAGCTGACGCTCGGGTTCTTCAAGGTGCAGACCCTGACCGTGCACCACAGCGGCGAGGACGTCCCGGTCACGGACCCGATCGCGCACGTACGCGGCATCTACTACAACCAGGCCATGACGCAGGACTTCGGCGACATCGGCTATCAGCTGCTGATCGACGCCGACGGGCGGGTCTATGAGGGCGCCTACTCCGACCCGGACAAGACCCCGGTCTTCGGCCCGGCGCCGGGCTCCGACGGGCTGCCCCTGGCGGTCAACGGTGCCCACGTCGGCGGCTTCAACGGCGGCAACGTCGGCATCTGCCTGCTCGGCAACTTCATGCAGGCCCCGCCGACCGCCGCGGCCCTGCGGTCGCTGAAGGTGATGCTGGCCCGGCTGGCCGTCACCACCAAGCTGGACCCGCTCGCCACCACCGAATACGTCAACCCGATCTCCGGCAAGAAGGCGACCCTCGCCACCATCCCCACCCACCAGGACTGGCACCGCGCCAACCCGGACGCCGGCGCCACCCTGTGCCCGGGCGACAAGCTTTACGCCCTGATGCCCGGCATCCGCAAGGACGTCGCCGCGCTCACGAAGAAGCTGCCGGCGATCCCGGTCCGATAGTTCGCCGCCCTCTCCGGCCGGTCGTGCCACGGCCGGAGAGGGACCGCGACTACGCGGAATTCTGGCTCTTCGCCCACTCGGCCACGCGGCGCGCACTCTCCTGCTCGGACAGGTCTTCGACGCGGGTCATGACGGACCAGCGCACCCCGTAGGGATCCCGGATGCTCGCGAAGCGGTCCCCGGACACGAACGTCACCGGAGCCTCCCGCACCGTCGCGCCGGCCGCCACCGCCCGCTCGACCACGGCGTCGACGTCCGGGCAGTACAGGCCGATCGAATAGCAGTCCTGATCGCCCTCGGGCGCCGGGACCATGCCGTAGTCGGGCATCGGCTCGCCGAGCTGCAGCAGCCCGTTGCCGAAGTCGAGCACCGCGTGGGCCACGACCCCGCCCATCTCCGTCACGTCCACCACCCGGGCCCCGAAGTTCTTCTGATAGAAGTCGATGGCTCCGCGCGCGTCCGCGATGGCCAGGAAGGGCGTCAGGCTGGTGGCGCCGTGCGGGGTGCCGTTCGTTGTGTACTTGCCGTCAGCTGCTGGAATGCTCTCTGTCATAGGGCACGATGCTAGGTGTGCCGCATGGGGACGGGCTTGAAGATTCGCGACAGGGTGCTCCCCGGGGAGTGCTCTATCCGGCGCGGCTGCCCACCTTCACCCGCCTGAGCGCCCCGGACGCCGTCGCCCACCTGGTGCGCTGGTTCTGGATCCCGGAGTGGGACATTCAGCCCGGCCGCACCCTGCGGCAGCACGTCATCGCCTATCCCGCCTTGAACCTGGTCGTCGAGGGGGACTCGGTCGAGCTCGGCGGTCCGGCCACCCGCGTCTCCCACCGCGACCTCACCGGCACCGGCTGGGCCGTCGGCGCGTTGCTGCGCCCCGCGGCGGTGCCGCACTTCACCGCGGACCCGGGCGCGTTGCGCGACACTTCCATCGCTGTGGACGCCCCCGACCTGGTGAGCCAGGTGCGCGCGACAATGCCCGGCGGGCAGCAGAGCGCCGTGGACGCCTTCGCGGCATGGCTCGCCGCTGCCACCGGGCCACCGTCGGCCGAGGCGTTGCTGGCCAATGCGATGACCGAGCTCATCGACACCGACCCGGACGTCCGCACCGTCGAGGATGCCGCCACCCGGCTGTCCGTTTCCGTGCGTACGCTGCAACGCCTCGCCGCCCGCTATGTCGGACTGCCGCCGCTCGCGATGGTCCGCCGTCGGCGGCTGCAGGAGGCGGCGGTCCGGTTGCGGACGGATCCGACGGCAACGCTGGCCGAAGTGGCCGCCGACCTGGGGTACAGCGACCACGCCCATCTCGCCAACGACTTCCGCTCGACGCTGGGCCTGACCCTGAGCACCTACCGCCGCGAGGTCTCGTGACCCTCAGTACGGGTTGCCGGAGCCCGGCAGGCGGCCGCGGAGCACGCCGCCGAGCCGCCCCGGCAGGTCCGGTGCGTCGGAGAGCGGCGGGCTGTCCGTGTGGGCCCGTTCGGCCAGGCCCGCGACCAGTTCCCTCAGCGCGTGCACCGCGTCGGTGAGGGGCCGCCAGCCCAGCTCCGCCGCGATCCGGTCGCAGGACATCAGCGGCGCCTTGAGGCCGAGCCGGACCCAGCCCACGTCGACCGGCTGGAGCCGGAGCCGCCAGCTCAGGTCGGCGGCGCCCCGCAGCAGGAAGCCCGGCACCGGCACCTCGCGGCCGTGGAACGCCTCGGCGGCCACCGACGGGTCCAGCACCGGGCCGGCCGCCACGTTGAAGGCGCCGCGCACGTCGGCCGCCAGGGCCCGGGCGTACGCGTCGGCCAGGTCGTCGGCGTGCACCGCCTGGACCCGCAGCGCCGGGTGGGACGGCACGAGCGGGATGCGGCCGTACCGAAGCAGGCGGGCCGGCAGCAGCGGGCCGGCGAAGTAGCGGCCGATCTCGGTGCCGACGTCACGTTGGAAGATCAGGCCGGGCCGGAGCCTCACGACGCGTAACGTGGGGTGGTCCGACTCGACCCGGTCGAGCATCGTCTCCACCAGGGCCTTGTGCCGGCTGTAGGAAGAGCCTCTCACCCCGGTCCTCGGGTACGCCTCGGTCACGTAGGCGTTCTTCGGGCCGGCCGCGTAGACACCGACCGACGACGCGTAGACCAGGGTCGCGACGCCCGAGCGCAGCACGGCCTCGGCCACCGCCCGGCTGCCCGTCACGTTGGTGCGGTAGAGCTGGCGCTGGTCGTGACTGGGCTGGATCTGCCAGGCCAGATGCACGACCGCGTCGGCGCCTCGGAACAGCTCGGTCAGGCGTTGCGGCGCCTCCGGTGCGCCGATGTCGCAGGAATGCCAGTCGACCGCGTCGTAGGGTGCGGCCGCGGTGGTCGGCACCCGCCGGACCACGCCGACCAGGTCCATCCCGGGCTCGTTGCGCAGCCTGCGCAGCAGGGCCGTGCCGGCATTACCGCTCGCTCCGACGATCACCACTCGCATGTCTCCGGCGTACCCGGCGCGTCGCCGGTTGAACCTGCCGACGTCGGGTACGAATTCGGTCATGAACCTCGTCGTCAACGGTGTCGAGCACACCCTGGACATCGACCCGCGGACAACGTTGCTGGACGCGCTGCGCGAGCACCTGGACCTGACCGGCGCCAAGAAGGGCTGCGACCACGGCCAGTGCGGCGCCTGCACCGTGCTCCTGGACGGGCGCCGGGTCAACAGCTGCCTGGTGCTGGCGATCAGCCAACAGGACGCCCGGGTCACCACGGTCGAGGGCCTCGGCACCGAGGCGGAGCCGCACCCGTTGCAGCGGGCGTTTCTCGACCACGACGGCTACCAGTGCGGCTACTGCACCCCGGGCCAGATCTGCTCGGCGGCCGGCATGCTCGACGAGGTCGCCAGAGGCTGGCCGAGCGCCGTCACAGACGGGGACGTGACGCTCGACGACGCGGAGATCCGGGAGCGAATGAGCGGCAACCTGTGCCGCTGCGGCGCGTACGCGAACATGGTGCCGGCGATCGCCGAGGCGGCCGGCCGGTGAAGTCCTTCTCCTACACCCCCGCGACCGACGTGCCCTCCGCGCTGGAGGCCGCCCGCACCGAGGGCGCCACGTTCCTCGCCGGCGGCACCAACCTGGTGGACCTGATGAAGCTCGGTGTTGCCACGCCGGACGTGCTGGTCGACATCAACCGGCTGCCGCTGCGCGACGTGACCGAGCTGCCCGGCGGCGGCCTGCGGATCGGCGCCGGGGTCCGCAACAGCGACCTGGCCGCCCATCCGCTCGTCCGCCGCGCCTATCCGGTGCTGAGCCAGGCGCTGCTCGCGGGTGCCTCGGGCCAGTTGCGCAACATGGCCACTACGGGCGGCAACCTGGTGCAGCGCACCCGCTGCCGCTACTTCATGGACATGACCAAGCCGTGCAACAAGCACACGCCGGGCAGCGGCTGCCCGGCCCGCGAGGGCGACCATCGCAACCTCGCCGTCCTCGGCGCCTCGGAGCACTGCGTCGCCACGCATCCCTCGGACATGGCGGTGGCGCTGGCGGCCCTGGACGCGACCGTGCGCGTCGCCGGCCCGGACGGCGAGCGGGACGTGCCGGTCACCGAGCTGCACCGCCTGCCCGGCGACACCCCGCAGGACGACACCGTGCTGCGTCCCGGCGAGTTGATCACGGCCGTGGACCTGCCGCCGCTCGAGTTCGCGCGGGTGTCGGCGTATCGCAAGGCCCGCGACCGGGCCTCCTACGCCTTCGCCGTCGGCGCGGTCGCGGCGGCCGTGCACGCCGAGGACGGCGTCGTCGTCGACGTCCGACTCGCGTTCGGCGCGGTTGCCCACAAGCCCTGGCGGGCGTACGCGGCGGAAGAGGCCCTGCGCGGCCGCCCCGCCACCCGCGAGGAATTCCTGGCCGCCGCCGACGCGGAGCTGTCCGCGGCGGTGCCGTTGCGCGACAACGCCTACAAGGTTCCGCTGATCCGCAATCTGGTCTCGGCAACCCTGGCCCGGCTGACGGGAGCGCACCAATGACGACCACGGCGTCGCGTGCGGTGGGCCGGCCGCTCGCCCGCATCGAGGGTCCGGCCAAGGTGACCGGGGCGGCGAAGTACGCCGCCGAATACGCGATCGAGAATGTGGCGTACGCGTGGGTGGTGCAGTCGCCCGTCCCGCGCGGCACGCTCACCTCGGTCGTCGTCGATCCGACCACCGAGGCCGACGACGTGCTGGCCGTGCTGTGGCATGGCAACGCGCCGCGCCTTGCGGAGCCGAAGGACCCCGAGCTGGCCGTGTTGCAGTCCGAGCGGATCAGCTATCGCGGGCAGGCGGTCGCCCTCGTCGTCGCCCGTACGCTGGAAGCCGCCCGCCGTGCCGCCCAGCTCGTGCGCCTGGAAATCGACGCCGAGCCGCACGACGCGGTGCTGCGCGAGGACCACCCGGAGATCTACACGCCCGAGGCCGACCCGGACTCCCCGGCGGAGACGGAATGCGGCGACGTCGACGCCGCGTTCGCCGCGGCACCGGTCACCGTGGACGTGCGCTACGAGACGCCGGCGCTGCACAACAACCCGATGGAGCCGCACGCGACGACCGCGCTGTGGGCGGGCGACGACCTCGTGCTCTACGACTCCAACCAGCACCCGCCCGGCGTCGCGGCGGCCGTCGGCGCCGTCTTCGGGATGCCCGCCGACCGCGTACGCGTCATCACCGAGCACGTCGGCGGCGGTTTCGGCTCCAAGGGCACGGCCCGGCCCAACGCCGTGCTCGCCGCGATGGCTGCCCGGGTCGTCGGCCGCCCGGTCAAGCTCGCGCTGCCCCGGCAGGCGCTGTTCAGCATGGTCGGCTACCGCACACCCACACTGCAACGGATCCGGTTGGCCGCCGATCGCGACGGTACGCTCACCGCGGTCGACCACCAGGCCGTGGAGCAGACGTCACGGCTCTACGAGTGGGCCGAGCAGTCCGCCGTCGTGAGCCGGCACATGTACGCGGCCCCGAACCGGCGTACCCGCAACCGCCTGGTCCGGCTGGACCTGCCGACGCCGCGCTGGATGCGGGCGCCGGGGGAGGCGCCCGGCTCGGTGGGCCTGGAATGCGCCATGGACGAGCTCGCCGCCGAGCTCGGCATGGACCCGATCGAGCTGCGCGTCCGCAACGAGCCGCGGGCCGAGCCGGAGAGCGGCGTGCCGTTCACCGCCCGCAACTTCGTCGCCTGCCTGCGGGAGGGCGCGCGGCGCTTCGGCTGGGAGGGCCGTGATCCCCGGCCGCGCCGCCGCCGGGAGGGCTCCTGGTGGATCGGCACCGGGATGGCGGCTGCCACCTTCCCGTGCAACGTGATGCCGTCGATCGCCCGGGTGCGGCGCTCGCCGGACGGCACCGTGGACGTGTCGATCGCCGCCACCGACCTCGGCACCGGCGCGCGCACCATCCTCACCCAGATCGCCGCGGACGAGCTGCGCCTGCCGCCCGAGCGGGTGCGGGTCCACATCGGCGACAGCTCGCTGCCGAAGGCCTCGGTGGCGGGCGGCTCGGCGGGTAGCGCGTCGTGGGGCTGGGCCGTCACCGGCGCCTGCCGCGAACTGCGCGACTCCGGCGGCGACGAAGCGACCTTCGACACCACCGAACTGGTGGAGCAGCAGGAAACCGACGGCAAGCACGCGTATGGTGCGCACTTCGCCGAGGTCCGCGTCGACGCCGACACCGGCGAGGTGCGCGTCTCCCGGCTCTTCGGCATGTACGCCGCCGGCCGCATCCTCAATCCCCGCACCGCCCGCAGCCAGTTCATCGGCGGCATGACGATGGGCATGGGCATGGCGCTGCACGAGGAGGGAGTGCTGGACCCGGCGATGGGCGAGTGGGTCAATCACGACCTCGGGGAGTACCACGTGCCGGCGCACGCCGACGTGGAGTGGATCGACGCGGAGTGGCTGGACGAGGCGGACGACGAGCTCAACCCGATGGGAAGCAAGGGCATCGGGGAGATCGGCATCGTCGGTTCACCGGCGGCGATCGTCAACGCCGTCGCTCACGCGACCGGCGTCCGGGTTCGCGATCTCCCCGTACGCCTCGACAAGCTCCTGCCCCATCTCTAGGACCTGGGAGTGCGTGGTGCCGCCTTGCCCGCGTAGGCGCGATCGATGAGCCAAGGCAGGGCGGTGGAGGCGAGCATCGCGAAGCGGTAGCCGCGCGGCACCACGATGCGCCGGCGCGGCTTGCGCAGCGCGCGCTCGACGGCGTCCACCACGATGTCGGGCCCGGGAAGCCGGTCCGCGTCGCGGGCGTTCATCTCGGTGCCGATGCGCCCCGGCTCGATCAGCGTGACGCCGATGCCGGTGCCGGCGAGCTCGCGCCGGACGGAGTCGGTCATGCCGCGCAGCGCGAACTTCGTCGCCGAGTACACACCGCCGACGCCGATCTCGCCGGCGACGGATCCGATGTTGACGATGGCACCGCCTCCGGCCGCCCGCATCGACGGCACGACCGCGCGCATGAGCCGGATCGGGGCGAGCAGGTTCACGTCGACCATGGCGATCAGGCGCGGGTCGTCGAGCAGTACGGTCTCCGGCCCGCTCAGGCCGGCGTTGTTGACGAGCACGTCGATCGTGCCGGTGGCCGTCGTGGCCCGCTCGACTAGTGCCTCGATGGCGTCCGGCTCGCGCAGGTCGGTGGGGACGACCAGAGCCGAGCCACCGTTCGTCTCGATGGCGGCGGCCACCTCGGCGAGCTCCTCGGCGCGGCGGGCGGCGAGCACCAGGGTGGTTCCCGGTCGGCCCAGCCGCAGGGCGGTGGCGCGGCCGATTCCGCTCGATGCTCCAGTCACGATGATGACGCGCATTCGTCCTCCGGCCGGGATCCTCGCAAACTCCAAACGGCGCCGCCGGTGTGGCGACGCCGTTTCGCTGCCGGGGAGAATCTATCGCTTGGCGTGGTAGGCCTCGACGATGGAGCTCGGGATGCGGCCGCGCTCCGACACCTCGTATCCGTTCTTGCCCGCCCACTCGCGAATGGCCTGGTTCTGGTCGCGGGTGGCCCGGCCGGTGCTGGCCGGTGCGCCGCCGCGCCGGCCGACCCGCGCGTCGGCGCCGCTGCGCCCGACGCGGGTGGCGACCGACAGGTACGGATCCAGGGCCTTACGCAATTTGCCGGCGTTCTTCTCCGACAGGTCGATGGTGTAGTTCACGCCGTCCAGCCCGAATTCGACCGTGCGATCGGCCTCGCCGCCGTCGAGGTCGTCGGTCAGAAGGGTGATTACCTGCTTGGCCATGATGAGGTCGCTCCTACAGCGGTGCCATTGTCTCGGGTAATTCGCCTATTCATTCTGTCGGTCCGGCGCGGTCGAAGCAAATTGTCACCGCGCATGTCGCGATGCTTCGACCGGCGATATGGCGCGGAATTAACGGCGATCGGCGGGTTGACCACGGAGAGTCCATGAAACTTCACGGCAACACTTCACCGTTTGGTCAATATGTTGTACCGTGTATGGGAGCGCTCCCACACCCCTCCCGTCCCCCGAGGGTTCCCCCGAAGGAGCTGTCATGAGACGTGCCATCCGCGCCCTCGCCGCGGCCGTCCTGTTCGTCGCCGTGGGCCTCACCACATTCACGTTCGCCGGATCCGCCCACGCGGACACACAGATCTGCGAGCAGTTCGGCTCCACCACCGTCGGCGGCCGATACGTGGTGATGAACAACCGTTGGGGCAGTGCCGCCGAACAGTGCGTCAATGTCACCGTCGGTGGATTCTCGATCACCAAGCAAGACGGGGTCGGCAACACCGGCGGGGCACCCGTGTCATACCCCGCGATCTACTACGGCTGCCATTACGCGAACTGTTCGCCCGGCACCAATCTGCCACTGCGGCTTGCCGCGATCAGCAGCGTGACCAGCGACATCTCGTACCACTACGTGAGTGGGGCGACGTACGACGCCGCGTACGACATCTGGCTCGATCCCACGCCCCGGCGCGACGGCGTCAACGCCATGGAAATCATGATCTGGTTCCACCGCCAGGGCCCCATCCAGCCGGTCGGCGCGGTGGTCGGCACGACGACGGTCGGCGGCCGCGCCTGGGAGGTCTGGCGGGGCAGCAACGGCGCCAACGAAGTGATCTCCTATGTGGCGCCGGCACCGATCGCAAGCTGGAAATTCAGCGTCCTCGACTTCATCGACGACGTGAAGCGGCGCGGTGCCGTGACCGACTCCTGGTATCTCACCAGCGTCCAGGCCGGGTTTGAGCCGTGGAGCGGCGGCGTCGGACTCGCGGTCAGCGACTTCTTCGCGGAGGTGACCGGCGGGGACACCCCCGCGTCCTGCCGGGTGACCTACGCGGCGGAGAACTGGAACACCGGATTCGTCGCCACCGTGACCATCGCCGCCGACGGCGGCCCGGTCGACGGCTGGACGCTCGGCTTCACGCTTCCCCCGGGCCAGCGCATCACCCACGCGTGGAACGCCGCGATGACCGGTGACAGCGGCGCGGTCTCCGCCCGCGACCTGGGCTACAACGCGCGCATCCCGGCGTCGTTCGGTTTCCAGGGCACGGTCGATGGCGGGTTCGCGACGCCCACCGCGTTCACCCTGAACGGCTCGCCCTGCACGAACGCCTGACTGTCCGCTCGGACTCGATCACGCCCCGCCCCGTCGCCGCCCATCCCGGAGGCGGGGCGGCCGGCGTCCCGCGGATCACCCCCCTATGCAGAACTAGGCATAGGGTCTACGGTGTCGGCCATGGGTTCTCTCCGGATGACGACCCCGCGCCTGATGGCGTTGCGGGCGTTCCTCGACGATCCCGGCCAGGAGCGGTACGGGCTCGACCTCGCCGTGCAGGCCGGCCTGGAGCCGGGCACGGTGTATCCCATCCTCGTCGCCTTCGAGACGGTCGGCTGGTTGACCAGCCGGGAGGAAGAGATCGATGTGCACGCCGCCGGGCGGCCCCGCCGGCGTTACTACCAGCTCACCGCGGCCGGGGTGACCGCCGCGCGGGACGCCCTGGCGGCGGCGGAGAAGCGCCGCAATGCCCGCGCCGGCTCGCGGAGGTTGGCATGGTGACCAGGGCGATGCCGACGGCCGGATTGCCGCTGCTCGAGCGGGCCGCCGTGACGGCGCTGGCCCGGCTGCTGCCCGCCGGGTTCCGCGACCGGCAGCGCGACGAGTGGACCGCCGACCTGATGACCCTGGCGTCCCACGGCGCGGCGGTCCGCTGGCGATACCTGCTGGCCGCCATGTGGACGCTGCCGACGCTGCGCTCACTCGTACGCTCCGGTCGTGCCGGCGGACCGTCCGGAGCGGTGGCCGCACCGGTCGCGCTCGCCCTGACCGCCCGGGTGTTGATCCTGGGACTGGGCTGGCCGGTCATGTCGTGGTTGTTCGGGGTCGCCCTGCGTTACGTGGTCTACGACGTGCCGGCCCGCCTGGAGGCCGGCATGACGTTCGATCCCAAGGATCTGTGGCCGACCGATGGGGTGTGGGTGGCGCTCACCCCACTATGGATCATGCTGAGTCTGGGCGCCTGGGCCGCCGTGCTCGGTGGCCCGTTCCTGATCGGCTCGCTCGGACTGGTCGCGACGGTCGCCGGACCCCTGCGGCGCGGCCAGAGCGGCCGGCAACGGCTGACCGCCGCTCTGGCCGGTGTCGGGGCACTCGCGTTCGTGGTGGGCTTCTTCGTTCTGGTGGGGCTTTTCCCCACGGTCCTGGCTGAACCGGGCGACTACCTGATCTCGGCGGACGCGCGGAGCGGCGTCACCGTCGGGCTGCTCGGCGTGGCGAGCATCGTGTTCGCCGCCAAAGCCCGCGCCCTCGCCGGACGAACCCGGGCCGCCTTGCTCCTCGTCGGCGCAGGCGCGGTGATAGTGATGCTCGCCCACCACGTGCCGCTGGGCGTCTCCATGAATATCTGGTTCATGGACTAGGGGTGGCTGGCGCCGATTGCTCCGGCACCCTCTGGCTGGGCACCGGGCGGACCTGCGGCTGGGGGAGCGGCACCGAGCGCAGCGCGGCCGGAGCATGCGACGGCACCGCCGGCGTGCGCGGTGCCACCGGCTCGATCCGCTCGTAGGCCGACCCCAGCTCGGGTCGCGGGTCCGGCTCGCCCTTGTTGGGCCAGAACGACATCGCCCGCTCGGCCAGCGCCGTGATCGTCAGCGACGGGTTCACCCCGAGGTTCGCCGGAATCACCGAACCGTCCGCCACGTGCAGCCCGGGATAGCCGTGGACCCGCTGGTACGGATCGACCACCCCGGTCTCGGTCGATTCGCTGATCGTCGCGCCGCCGAGGATGTGCGCCGTCATCGGAATGTCGAAGATGTCGCCCATCGCGCCGCCCGGCTGCCCGCCGATCTCCTTGGCCATCCGGCGGACCGCCTCGTGACCGACCGGGACCCACGTGGGGTTCTTGGGGCCGTGGCCCGGCCCGGTGGTGAGCCTGCCGCGCCGGGTCCGGCGTACCGTCAAGGAATTGTCGAGGGTCTGCATGACCAGCGCGATGATGGTGCGGTCGCTCCACCGCCGGTGGGACAGCGAGCGCAGCAGCCACCACGGATGCCGCAGCGCCTCCCCGAGGAAGCGCACCGGTCGCGGCACCCGGCCGCCACCGTCGACCAGCAGGGTGGTGAGCCAGCCCATCGCGTTGCTGCCCGGGCCGTAGCGGACGGGCTCGATGTGGGTGACCTCGTCCGGGTGGAAGGACGAGGTGATGGCGACGCCCTTCGAGAAGGGCTCCGCCGGCACGCGGCTGGTCTGCGCGCCCAGCAGCGCCTCCGAGTTGGTGCGGGTCAGCGCGCCCAGCCGCCGCGACAATTTCGGCAGCACGCCCGTGTCCCGCATCTTGTGCAGCAGCCGCTGGGTGCCGAGCGCTCCCGCGGAGAGCACGACCTGCCGCGCGGTGAAGACCTGCTTCTTCGTCTCGATCCGCCAGCCGCCCTCGACCTGGCGCAGCGCCGTCACCTCGGTGTCCGGGTGGACCGTCGCGCCGAGCTTCTCGGCCAGGTAGAGGTAGTTGAGGTCGAGGCGGTTCTTGGCGCCCGTACGGCATCCGATCATGCAGTCGCCGCACTCCGTGCATCCCGTGCGCTCCGGTCCGGCACCGCCGAAGAACGGGTCCGGCACGGTCTTGCCGGGCTCTCCGAAGAAGACCCCCACCGGGGTACGGCGGAAGGTGTGCCCGACGCCCATCTCCTTGGCGACCGCCTCCACGACCCGGTCCGACGGGGTCATCGACGGCTGGGTCGTCACGCCGAGCATGCGCGACGCCTGGTCGTAGTGGGGCCGCAGCTCGTCCTTCCAGTCGGTGATCCCCGACCAGTGGTCGTCGTTGAAGAACGGCGCCGGCGGCTGGTAGAGCGTGTTCGCGTACACCAAAGAGCCGCCGCCGACCCCCGCGGCGGAGAGCACGACGATGTCCTTGAGCAGCGTGATCCGCTGGATGCCCCGCAGGCCCAGCGCCGGCGCCCACAGGAACGCGCGCAGGTCCCACGAGGTCTTCGGCAGCGTCTGGGGCGTGTAGCGCCGGCCGGCCTCGAGCACGCCGACGCGGTACCCCTTCTCGGACAGGCGCAGTGCCGTGACGCTGCCGCCGAAGCCGCTGCCCACGACGATGATGTCGTAGTCGGTCATGGGGACACTCCACCACGTCGCGGGGTGTTACACCAGAGCCGAAACTGTCTCATCTCAATGTCAGGGTGGTTCGGGACGCGCCCTAACGGCGGTACTGGGCGGGGGAGCCCTTGGTGGCCGGGTCCTCGTACGCGCCGGCCCGGCCCCGGTCCACGTGCCAGCTCGTCAACGTGCTCACCGCGGCCGCCGGATCGCCGCGGTCCGCCACGACGCGCAGCCGCGTGGTCCAGCGTTGCGGGGTCACCTCGTAGAGGTCGTGGCCGTACCGGTTGCCCTCGAAGTACCGCAGGTGCGGGTTGGCGGCGCCGAGCAACGGGCCGTTGGTGGCGTTCCAGCTCGGGGAGTAGGCGCTCGAGGTCGCGGAGTGTGCCACGAACTCGGTGCCGATGACCGGTGCGCCCGGATTGTCGAAGTCGGGCTTGATGTCCTGTACGAACGCGCTGTGCCAGTCGCCGGTGATGGTGACGAAGTCGGGGCCGCCGGCGCTGCGTACGTGTCCCAGAACCTCAGCCCGTTCCGCGCGGAACCCGTCCCACTGGTCGGTGAACATGAATCCGCCCTGCGGTATCCGTTGCTGGCCGAGGAAGATCGAGTTGATCCAGCACTGCCACCCGGAGCCGCGTTGGCTGATCCGCTGCTTCAGCCAGGCCTTCTGCGCCGTACCCAGAATGGTGCCGTCCGCCAGGTTCTGCGCCGAGCGGTACTGCCGCACGTCCAGCACCACCAGTTCGAGCAGGTCCCCCCACCGTCGGGTGCGGTAGAGCCGCGGGTCCGGCAGGGCGGTGTCGGAGCCCTCCAGGCGCAGCGGCATGTGCTCGTACCATCCCTGGTAGGCCGCCGCGCGCCGGGCGACGAACGTGGCCGCGCCGCGCGAGCCGGAGTAGTCATTGACGACCTCGTGGTCGTCCCACGTGAGATAGAACGGGTGGGCGGCGTGCAGGCCGCGCAGCAGCGGGTCGCCCTTGTAGAGCGCGTGCAGCTTGCGGTAGTCGTTCAGGCTGGTGGCGGTGCCCAGCTCGGAACCCTCGTACACGTAGTCGCCGAGATGGACCACGAAGTCGAGGGCGTTGTCCGCGGCGAGATCCCGCATGCCGGGGTATTCCCCGGACTGGTAGTTCTGGCAGTTGAGCGACGCGAACCGGACCAGGCTGACCGCGCCGACCGGCGCGGTCTTCGTGCGGCCCACCCGGCTGACCTTGCCGAGCGCGCCGAACCGGTAGTAGTAGCGCCGGCCCGACTGCAGGCCCTCGGCGACCACGTGGACACTGTGGCCGAGCAGCGCCGACGCGGCGACCGAGCCGGATGCCACGACGGCGGTCATCGCCGCGTCGGTCGCGACCGCCCAATCCACCTGCACGACGTCCGGCAGCGGCTGCACGTCGGCGAGCGGCTCCGGCGCCAGCCGCGTCCACAACAGAACGCTGGTCGGCAGCGGGTCGCCCGAGCCGACACCCAGCGTGAACGGCGCCGCGTCCCAGGAGGCGCCGAGTGCGGTCGCGGAGGCGTGCGCGGCGCGCGGGTCCAGGCCCTCGGCGAGCGGCCAGGCGTTCATCGCGCCCGCACCGAGCGCGGCCCGCAACAGGGTACGGCGACTGACCCGCATCACGATCCTCCCGCTGTCACGCCGAGGAATGCCGTGGGCGTGGAGAGCACGAGGGAGATGCTGTCCGCGTACCCGTCGTTGGCCGTACCGCCGTCGCGGGTCAGAAGCAGCAGCACCCGCGCGGTACGGCTGCCCGGCGGCACCACTCCGGACCAGGCGCGCCGCAACAATCCGGTGGTGGCGCCACGGTCGGACGCGGTGACCGGGCCGAGGACGCAGACACCGAGGGGCGTACTCGCCGCGGAGAGGAATTCCAGCGAGAGCCGGGCACCGTCGTCCTGTTCCGCATAGCCGCCGAGCCATCCGACGAAGTCGAACCGTGCCGCGCCGGCGTCGATCCGCGCCGTTCCCGGCAGGGTCACGAGCTGGGTCAGGCGGGTCCGTGCCGAGGTGCCGCCGGTGAGGAAGTTGCGGCCGCGGTCGGCCGGCCCGGGCCCGCTCGTCGTCGGATATCCCGGTGTGCCGTACGCGACGACGGCGGCACCGCCCTCCAGGGCCGTCCACCCGGTGACGGGCGACGGCTGGCCGGTGCCGCCGGGGTCGCTCTCCGCACCGCCGTTGGCGATCAGGTTCGCGGTCCGCATCCACTGCTCCTCGCCGGCGACGACGGGGGGCGTCGCCGCGTGAGGTCATTACAGTGGAGCGTCATGAACGGTGCCAATATCGACGACGAACGATGCAAGAAGAGGCAATAGCTTCGGGTGTGTCCGCCTACTGACCGGTGGTCGTCGTGAACTCGCGGGCGGGCTCCGGAGACCTGATCCAGGGCGGGGTGGACGCCGCCACGGCCGCCGACGCGTGCGCCCTCGCGAGGGCCACCGGGAACGCGCGGGTCGCCTGCCACAGCCGGAAGATCAGCCACAGTTCGAAGAACAGCAGGAGGGCGCCGGCGACCACCGACGTCTGGAGCACCCAGCCGGTCAGCGGGCCGATGATGAATACCGCCATCTCGAACTCGATGCCGCTCACCAGGTGCGTGCGGATCCGGCGGGACTGCAGCATGTGCCGCAGCCGGGCGCGAGGGCCGTGCGGCACGACTGTGGGGTCCTCGATGGCGGGCGGCGGCGCGGCACCCCGGGCCACCGCGAGCTGCTCGCGCATGTCCTGGCGGATGCGCCCCATCTGGTGGGAGTTCACGTAGCGGAACAGGTCCAGGAAGGTCACCGCGATCAAGGCCCACAGGTACGCCTTGGAGCCGGTCCTCGCGTACTGGCCGCCGAACAGGGCGACCGCGCAGAGGAAGACGCGGAGGCGGTCGAACATGAAGTCGAACCAGGCGCCGAACATCGAGCCGGTGCCGTTCAGCCGGGCGATCTTGCCGTCCATGCAGTCGACGATGAAGCTCACATGGAACAGCAGCGCGCCCCCGACCAGCCACCAGCGGCCCTGCATTCCGAAGCAGGCGGCCGCGCCGAAACCCAGGAGGGTCGCAAGGCCCGTCAGCAGGTTCGGCGTGATCCAACGGTACGGCGAAACGAGCCGGACCAACCGGGCAGCGACCGGATCGACGAGCAGCACCGTCCACCACGCGTCGCGCGTCTTGTAGGTCTGCTCGCGAATGTCCTGCAGCGATGAGCGTTGCACCATAACCCCAATCAACGCGCCGCCCCCGCGCCGGAAACTGCTTATGTCCGATTTGTGACGTGATGGGTGTGGGGGGTTATCCACAATCGCGTCATTCTCGGGTTGTCATCAGCAGCCTGCATAGTAGCGTCCTTCCATGGCCAACGGTCGATCTCCGGCCGACCGGGCGGCGCCCGCCGACCCGGTGTCCACCATGGATTCGACGACCCTCACCGACCCCTCGGGCGATCCGCCGGCGGTCCACTACGACGATGAGGAACGCCCCGCGCGCACCCTCGGCGGTCCGGTCGGCCTCGGCGTCGCGGGCGTGGCCTTCGCCGTCGCGCTCCTGGTGCTGTGGCAGGTCTTCCGCCCGCTCGCCCAGGGCAGCCAGTTCTACCTGATCGTCTTCCTGGCCGGCACGCTCCCGATCGTCTTCCTGGCCTACCGCAGCGGCCTGCCGCGCGGGCGCACCCCCGACGACCGGCCGACGGCCACCGACTGGATCCTGGCCGCCGTCACCCTCCTCGTGTGCCTCTATCCGATCTCCGGGGGCTACGACGCCTTCCTCGACCGCCAGGGCCTGCTCGACACTCCCGACGTCATCGCCGGCGCCGTCCTGCTCGTCCTGGTCATCGAGGCCTGCCGACGAACGACCGGCCTCGCGCTGCCGATCGTCTGTCTCGCTTTTCTCGCGTACGCGTACTACGGCGGCCTCCTGCCCCAGGACTGGGCCATCGCCCACTCGGGACTGGACTTCGCGCAGATCGTCGACGCGCTCTACAACTCCGGCAGTGGGTTCTACGGCACCCCGCTGGACGTCGCCGCCACCTACATCGTGCTGTTCACCATCTACGGCGCCGTTCTCGATCTCTCCGGGGCGAGCCGCTTCTTCGTCGATCTCTCCGTCGCCGCCTTCCGGAAGTCGCGGGGTGCCGCCGGACGCACCGCGGTCGCCGCGGGCTTCCTGCTCGGCACCGTCTCCGGCTCGGGCACCGCGACCGCCGTCAGCGTCGGCGCCGTGACCTGGCCGATGCTGCGCCGCGCCGGATATCCACCCGAGCAGGCCGGCGGGATGCTGGCCGCGGCCGGCGTCGGCGCGATCCTCTCCCCGCCGACGCTCGGCGCGGCCGCCTTCATCGTCGCCGAATACCTCGACGTCTCCTACCTGACCGTCCTCGGTTGGGCGACGATCCCGACGCTCCTCTACTACCTGGGCATCCTGCTCGCCGTCGAGATCGACGTGCGGCGCTTCGGGGTGCGGGCCGTGGACGCGCCGACGAGCGGGGCGCTGCGACTGCTCGGCAGGTTCGGCTATCACTTCTCTTCGCTCGTACTCATCGTGGTGCTGCTGGCTCTCGGACAGAGCGCGACGCGCGCCGTGGTCTATGCCACCGCCCTGGCCGCGGCGCTCTCCTTCCTGGACCGCCGGGCCCGGCTCACCCCGCGGCGGGCGTTCACCGCCCTGTCGACGGGCGTGCGGGGTGTGCTGCCGGTGGTCGCCGTCTGCACCGCGGCCGGCATCATCACCGCGACCACGACGAAGACCGGCCTCGGCAGCCAGCTCGCGTCGCTGCTGGTGAGCGGCGCCCGGGCGCTCACCGACAACCCGGCCGCGGTGCTCGCGCTCACGGTCGCCCTGGCCGCTGTCGCGCTCGCGCTGCTCGGCCTGGCCGTGCCGGTCACGGCGAGCTTCATCATCGGCTGGGTGATCATCGGGCCGGCCCTGCTCCAGCTCGGCGTCCCCGCACCGGCGGCCGCGATGTTCGTCTTCTACTACTCCGTGCTCTCCGAGGTCACGCCGCCGACGGCGCTGGCAGCCGTCGGCGCCAGCGCGATCACCGGCGGCCGGACCGTGCCGACGATGTGGCAGGCCCTCAAGTACGCGCTGCCGGCCTTCCTCGTGCCGGTCGCCTTCGTCCTCACCGAACCAGGGGAATACCTGCTCGCGCGCGGTCCCGTCGCGGGCATCGTCGGAGCAACCGTCGTCGCGCTGCTCGCGGTGACCGGGCTCGCCGTCGCGGCCGGCGCCTGGGTGCCGGGAATCGGCCCCGCCGGCACACCCAGCCGCGTGCTCGGCGGCCTCGCCGGCCTGCTCCTGCTCTACCTGGCTCCGACCACGATCGTGGCCGGGCTTCTGGCGCTTGCCCTGGCCGCGGGCATCGCCTTCGCGCAGCGCCGCCGTCCGGGTGGCACGGGTCGACAGAACACTGGGGAGGCAGTCACATGAGGAAGGCACTCGCACTGACCGCCGTCGGCGCGCTCGCGCTCGCCGGCTGCGGCGGGAAGCAGGACGCGGCCGAGACCGACACCGGCGGCGCCGTCACCTGCGAGGTCGACACCGACACCAGGGTCGGCATCGCCACCGGCATCGCCACCGGGGTCTACTTCGCCCTCGGCAACGCCTATGCGGAACAGATCGGGGCCGGCGGCGGCAGGCTGAAGGCCACCGCCTCCGAGACCGGCGCGTCCGTGCAGAACATTCAGCAGCTCATGGCCGGCGAGTTCGACGTGGCCTTCTCGCTCGCGGACAGCGCCGCCGACGCGGTGAACGGCACCAACAGCTTCACCGCCAAGCAGCCCGTCCGGGCCCTGTCCCGCATACACACCAACTACACGCAGGTCATCGTCCGCAAAGCCGCGGGCATCACCGACGTGGCCGCAATGCGCGGCAAGCGGATCTCGACCGGCTCGCCCAAATCCGGCACCGAGGTCATCGCCCAGCGGGTCCTGACCGCGGCCGGCCTCGACCCCGCCAAGGACGTCCAGGCCCAGCGCCTCGACCTGACGAAAACCGTCGACGCGATGAAGGACGGCGCGATCGACGCGCTGTTCTTCTCCGGTGGCCTGCCCACCCCGGGCATCACCGACCTGCTCACCACCGCCGGCGACCAGGTGCAGTTCCTCGACGTCACCCCCGTCCTGCCCGACCTGAAGAAAATCAATCCCGTGTATGAGCGGGGCACGATTCCCGCGGCAACCTACAAGACCCCCACGGACGTAGCCACCATCGTCGTGCCGAACCTGCTGCTGGTCCGCGAAAACCTCGACGCCGACGTGGCCTGCGTCCTGACCAGAACCCTGTTCGAGAAGCAGCCGCAGCTCGCCCAGGCCAATGCCGCCGCCAAGGAGATCACCCTCGACAAGGCCCGCCAGACAGACCCGGTGCCGCTGCACCGCGGAGCCGCCAAGGCCCTCAACGACCTCGGCGCCCCATGACCACGGCCCACTGGCTGCCCCGGGGCTTCGCGGACCGTCAGTGGGTGCCTAGGTCGGCGCCGGTGGCCAGGTCGGTGGCGAGGGCCATCAGGCCGACGCTGTTGGAGCCCTTGAAGAGCACCACATCGCCGGGCGCCAGGCTTTCGACCAGGGCTGCTCGCGCGGCGTCCCGGTCGGGAACGTGCCGCGTCGCCACACCGCGCTCGGCGGCGGCCCGGCCCAGCTGAGCCGCGTCCTCGTTGCCGACCGTCAGCAGCCAGTCGACGCCCACCTCGGCGGCGACCGTGCCGACTCCGACATGGTCGGCGCGGGACGTCTCACCCAGTTCGTTCATCTGGCCGAGCACGGCCACGGCCCGCCGGCCCGCCGCCAGCTTCGTCAGCGTCCGCAGCGCGGCGGTCATGGAAACCGGGCCGGCGTTGTAGGCGTCGTTGATCACCGTGATGCCGGCGGGGCTCTCCAACACCTGCATCCGCCCCTCGGACACCGGCGCGGCGGCGCTGAGCGCCTCGGCGATCAGCGCGAGGTCATCGGTGAAGTGCAGCGCCACCGCGGCCGCGGCGAGAGCGTTCGACACTAGGTGCTCGCCGACCAGACGCAGCGTCACCCTCGCCTCGCCACCCGGCGTACGCAAAGTGAACGACGCCCGCCCGGCCTCGTCGGCCTCGACCGCCTCCGCCCGCACCGTCGCCCCGGCGCTGAGACCGAACGTCACGACCTTGGCCGCCGTCCGGCCCGCCATCGCCGCCACCATCGGATCGTCGGCGTTGAGCACGGCCGTGCCCTCCGCCGCGAGTGACTCCACCAGCTCACCCTTGGCCTTGGCGATGGCCTCGCGGCTGCCGAACTCCCCGAGGTGGGCCGTGCCCACGTTGAGGACGACACCGACCTGGGGACGCACGACCGAGGTCAGATATGCGATGTCGCCGACATTGCGGGCACCCATCTCCAGCACCAGGAACCGCGACTCCGCGGTGACCCGGGACACGATCTCCGGCATGCCGCTCTCGCTGTTGCGGTTGCCGGGCGGGGCGGTCGTCGGTCCGAGCCGGGACAGCACCTGCCCGATCAGATCCTTGGTCGTCGTCTTGCCGACCGACCCGGTCACGCCGACCACGCCGAGGTTCGGCAGGCGTTCGACGATGGCGGTGGCGAGCCGGCCGTAGGCAGCCAGGGTGTCGTCCACCACGACGGCGGGCACCCCCACCGGCCGCTTCGCGATGACGACGACGGCCCCGGCCGCGACGGCCTGCTCAACGAAGTCGTGGCCGTCGACCCGCGCGCCAGGAAGAGCGACATAAAGGCCACCCGGCTCGACGGCGCGCGAATCGAAGGTGCAGAGGCCGGTCACCTGGGCCTGGGGGTCGGCATCGTGCAGGGTCCCACCGACCGCGGCGGCAATCTCAGCGAGTGTCAAAGGCAGCACGCTGGCACGTTACCGCCCCGGCGGGTGGGGCGCCGCACCCGCTCTGTCCGCCGGCGGTCATCAACTTTGGTTGACGAGGATGAGGTCATCAACTAAAGTTGACGACGTGATCGATCGAGTGGAGATTCCGGAGCCGGACGATCCCGAGGCCGCGCTGGCGGCGGTGGTGGCGCTGCGGCGCCTGGCCAACCAGCTGGAACGCGCCGCCGCCGCGCAGGCGCTGCGGGACGGGTGGACCTGGGCCCAGATCGGTCAAGCGCTGGGGGTGAGCGCCCAGGCCGCTCACAAGAAGCTGGCGCTCAAGAAGGAGACGTGAGCCAAATGAAGGGATCCATCTCGTGAAAATGCTGAATGCCCTCAAGGACGTTCGCACCATGAAGGCCCTTCTCACCCGGGCCGAGGCGGAGGCCGTCCAGAGCGGCGACGACCTTCCGGGTCCCGAGCACCTCCTGCTCTCCGCGATCGAGTTGCCCGACGGCACGGCCTCGGCGGCGTTCGGTCGCCTTGGGGTCGATCCCAATGACTTCCGGTCCGCCGTCGACCGGGCGCACCGGGACGCGCTTGGCCAGTTCGGCGTGGCGGTGAGCAGTGAGCTGCTCAGCGACCTTCCCGGCGCTGAGGCGCCGAGCGGTCCCTACCGGATGACGTCGCCGGGGCAGCAGGTCTTTCAGCGAGCCTTCGCTCTGGCCAAGGAGACCAAACCGTCGCTGCTGCGGTCCGCCCACGTCGTGGTCGCCGTTTGTGAGCAGGACCGCGGCACCGTCGCCCGGGCGTTGCAGGCTCAGGGCATTGACCGGGAACGGCTGGCCGCCGCCGCCCGCGAGGCACTCGCCGCCGGCTGACCAACGGCGGGCCGCTCTTGAGCGAGCGGCCCGCCGACCAACCGCCGCTCTTTCAGCGAGCTGGCGCTGACCAACCGTGGCCCGCCAACCAATCAGGGCCGTTTGGGCGTGAACACCGCCAACCGGTTCGGACGCCACGCGGCCGTGACGGCGTGAGGTCTGCTGACCAAGCACGGTTGCCTTCCCGTTGAGCTGGCGTTGACCAACCGCGGCCGCTCTGGCCGACAACTTTCCCGTGACCGCCTGCCGTGAGCGGTCGGACGTCTTGTGACCTCAGCCGCTCGCCGTCGGTGAGTGGTCGATCGATGCTGCCCTCTTTCAGAAGGAGTTCCGCCATGGCATCTCGGGCATACCGTTTCGCCGCCGCGCTGGGATGCGCAGCCCTGTTTGTCGCCGGTGGATGCGCGGCCGGGCGACCAGAGCCCTCGCCAGGCGTGGCGTCGGACACCAGGGAGGGGCACAGCGACGCCCTACTCGCTCGCCTTCTCCCGCGGGACGAACCCGGCTGCTCCGCCGCGGTCGGCGTCGAGGGCCGGGTCGTGTGGGCGGGCGCGCGGGGAACCGCCGACCTGGCCTCCGGCACCGCGCTGAACACCGACTCCGTCTTCGACATCGCGTCCGTGTCGAAGCAGTTCACCGCTACCGCCGTGCTCCTGCTTGCGCAGGACGGGAAGCTGGCGCTAACCGACTCCGTCGCGACTCACCTGACCGGCCTGCCGGCGTGGGCGCGCCGGGTGACCGTCGGCGACCTGATGCGCCACACCAGCGGCATCCCCGACTACACCGCGCTGCTCCTCGCCGCGGGTCACACCCTGGAGGAGCGCACCACCCAGCGGCAGGCGGTGAAGGCGATCGGCACGGCGCCGAAATCTCGGTTCGGGCCGGTCGGTGAGTTCGCCTACTCCAACTCGAACTACGTGTTGCTCGCCGAGATCGTCGAGGCCGCCTCCGGCCGGGCGCTGCCGGCGTTCCTGGCAGCGCGGGTCTTTCAGCCGCTCGACCTGCCGATGGCGATGGACCCGGCGGTGCGCGGTGGGCGTACGGCCGTCGCCTACACCACGGGCTCGTCCGGGGAGTGGGTCGCCGTCAGGTCGGGGTGGACGCAGGTCGGCGATGGTTCCGTGCAGGGAACGCCCAGCGCGCTCGTGCGGTGGGCGGACAATTACCGCACCGGAAAGGTCGGCGGCTCCGCCCTGCTGCGGGCGCAGGTCGACGGCGCCGTGCCGGCCGGTCCCGACGGGGCCCGGTACGGGGCGGGCCTCATCGTCCAATCCGACGGGACGCTCGTCCATGAGGGCGGTTGGGCCGGGTACACGACGATGTTCGGGGTCACCGCGGACCGGCGCACCGCGATCGCCGTCAGTTGCAACACCGACAGGAAGGACATCGCCGGCGTCGCAGGTGGGCTACTGGGCATCTGGGCCTGAGGGGCGCTGCTGGACATCTGGGCCTGAGGGGCGTTGCTGGGCATCTGGGCCTGAGGGGCGTTGCTGGGCATCTGGGCCTGAGGGGCGCTGCTGGACATCTGGGCCTGAGGGGCGCTGCTGGGCATCTGGGCCTGACGGGCAAGGGATATCTGGGTCGGATGGGCACCTGTATGGTGCGTCGATGGATCGCACCGCGTTGGTCACCGGAGCATCGTCGGGTATCGGCCGGGCTACGGCTGCTCAGTTGGTCGCCCGTGGTTATCGCGTATGGGGGACCAGCCGCAACCCGGAGTCTCTGTCGCCGGAGCAGCGGGCGGACGGCGTCGAATACCTGGCGCTCGATCTGACCTCCGAGGAGTCCATCGAGGCCCTGGCCGACCGGCTGGCCAGCGTCGACGTCCTGGTCAACAACGCGGGGGAGAGCCAGTCCGGCCCTTTCGAGGAACTGCCGGGCGACGCCTTGCGCCGGCTGTTCCAGGTCAACGTCCTCGGCGCTGTGCGGCTGGCCCAGCTCGCCCTGCCGGGCATGCGGGAACGTCGTTACGGCCGGGTGGTGATGGTGGGCTCGATGCTCGCGTCGTTCCCCCTGGCATACCGCTCCTCATACGTCGCGACGAAGGCGGCGCTGAAGGGCTTCAGCGACGGCGCACGCCACGAGTGCTCCCCGTTCGGGGTCTGGGTGACAACCGTCGAGCCCGGCTCGATCAACACCGGCATCAGTGAGCGACGCACCCAGTACGTGGCCGCGGACTCCCCGCATCGCCGCGACTTCGAGACGATGCTGGCCGCACTCGACCGCAATGAGCGCGGTGGGGTGTCCGCGGAACGGGTCGCCGGCGTCGTCCTCAAGGCGATCGAGGCCCCCCGTCCGAAGGCGCACTACGCCGTGGGAAGCAACGCCCCGCTCGTCTTCGCCCTGCGGCGGGTCCTCCCGTCGAACGTCGTCGAGAAGATGGTTCATCGCCGGCACGATCTGACACGTTGAGCCGGGGCCTAGGCGGTGAGCCGGGGCCCTCAAGGGGTGAGCCGGGGGACCTCAAGGGGTGAGCCGGACCTCAAGCGGTGGGCCGCGGCCCTCAAGGGTGAGCCGGGGGACCTCAAGGGGTGAGCCGGGCTCTCGAGCGGTGAGCCGGGCTCTCGAGCGGTGAGCCGGGCTCTCGAGCGGTGAGCCGGGCTCTCGAGCGGTGAGCTGGGCTCTCGAGCGGTGAGCCGGGCCCTCGAGCGGTGAGCCGGGCCCTCGAGCGGTGAGCCGGGCCCTCGAGCGGTGAGCCGAGGGCCTCAAGGGTGAGCCGAGGGCCTCAAGCGGTGAGCCGCGGGCCTCAAGCGGTGAGCCGCGGGCCCAAGCGATGAGTCGCGGGCCCAAGCGATGAGCCGCGGGCCCAAGCGATGAGCCGCGGGCCCAAGCGATGAGCCGCGCACCTCAAGTTGTCTCGCGCGGAGCGCGGGATGAGCCGCGGACCTGACGCGGTTGACCGCGGGGGTGCCCGCGCGGTTGACAGCGGGGGTGCCCGCGCGGTTGACAGCGGGGGTGCCCGCGCGGTTGACAGCGTCAGGCCCCCGCGGTTGACCGCGGGGGTGCACGCGATCAGGGCCGCGGCCGCCGCGAAAGTCTCAGGGGCGCAGGGGTGCGCCCACCTCGTGCAGGTGGCGCAGGGCGATGCCGTATGACTCGGCCAGGCCCGTCATCTCGTAGGCCACGCCGATCTCTGCGCAGTAGGCCTGCACGATCGGCTGCGCCTTGCGCAGGTTCGGCGTTGGCATCGCGGGGAACAGGTGGTGCTCGATCTGATAGTTCAGGCCACCGAGCGCCACGTCGGTGAGCGGTCCGCCGCGCACGTTGCGGGATGTCAGCACCTGCTTGCGCAGGAAGTCCTCGTCGCCGGTGGGGTGCGGCATGCCCTTGTGGTTGGGCGCGAACGTCATTCCAAGGTAGACGCCGAACAGGGCCTGGTGCACCACGAAGAACGCCAGCGCCTGGAGGGGGCTGAGCACGAGCGCGAGGGCGCACAGGTAACCGGCGAAGTGCGTCGCCAACAGGGCCGCCTCGAGGCCGCGGCGCTTGACGGTGCCCGTCCGCAAGGCCCTGACGCTGTCCTTTCTGAGGCTCAGCCCGAGCAGGGTGAGCAAGGGAAAGAAGAGCCACGCCTGGTGGCGGGTGAGCCACCGGTCGAAGCTTCCCCGCCGGGCGGCCGCGGCCTCGGGCGACCACACCAGCACCGCCGGGGCGACGTCGGGGTCGAGGTCGTCGTGGTTGGGGTTGGCGTGGTGGCGGGTGTGCTTGTCCATCCAGTAGCCGTAGCTCATGCCGATGGCGAGGTTGCCGGCGATCCTGCCGGCGCGCCCGCTGGGCCCGGCGGTGCGAAAGACCTGGCGGTGGGCGAGGTCGTGGGCCACCAGGGCCACCTGGGCGAAGGTCACCGCGAGGAAGGCGGCGACCGCCAGGGTCCACCAGGACGAACCGACCAGGAAGAACGCGGTCCAGCCGCCGATCACCATCAGGCCCACGATGCTGAGCCTCACGGCGTAGTAGCCGGGCTTGCGGTCGAGCAGGCCCGCCCGGCTGATCCGCCGGCCGAGCTCGGCGAAGTCGCTGCCGGCCGTGGTCGCCGGCCGTTCGGTCGTCGTCGTCATGGGTCCAGGCTTCCGGGGTGCGGGCTTGGAGTCAGGAGTGCAGGCCCCCGAATGATGGTGGGGACAACCCCACCACGTCAGGGGGAGTCCCCCTCCCCGAGACGGGAGCCAGCCCCAGCGCCAGCCGGCATACCGCTGACCCACAATGACCCCATGGAGACGAAGTCATGGGTACGCGACGGCATCCACGCCGTCGCCGGCGGTCTCCTTGCCATGCTCCTCTCGATCACCAACCTGCCGTTGCTGGTCCTCTGGCTGATCGCCCTCGCCCTGAGCCCGGTGGCCGGTATCGGTCTGATCGCGCTCCCGTTCATGACGGTCGTGCTGCGCGCCCGCATCGACCTGCAGCGCAGGCTCGCCGCCCGGTCCGGCGTGCAGATCCCCCGGCCTTACGCACCCCGACCCGCGAGCGCGCCCCCGGGCGGGTGGCGGCGCTACCGGTGGATTCTCACCGATCCGGCGACCTGGCGCGACATCGCCTGGCTCGTGCCGGGCGCGATCATCGGTGTCGCCCTCGGCGTCGTCTCGCTCGTCCTGGCGCTGTACGGGATCGAGGGCATCATCCTGCTGCCGTTGTGGCTCTACCTCGGCACCGATTGGTATGGCTACGGTCTTTTCTGGCCCATCGAGAGCTTCAGCGAGGGGCTGCTGGCCCTGCCGCAGGGCGTGGTGATCCTGGCGGTGGGTCTGACGGCCGCGCCCTGGCTGCGGTGGCTCGACGCCCGGTTCGCCAAGCTTCTGCTCGCCCCGACCAGGGCCGCCGAATTGCGGCTGCGGGTCGCCCACCTGACCGTCAGTCGGGCCGACACCGTCGACGCGCAGGCCGCCGAGCTGCGCCGCATCGAGCGTGACCTGCACGACGGCGCGCAGGCCCGGCTCGTGTCGCTCGGCATGACGATCGGGCTGGCCGAGCAGTTGCTCGACCGTGATCCCGAGCACGTCCGCAAGCTGCTGGCCGAGGCGCGGGAGGCCAGCGGTGCCGCCCTAGTGGAGCTGCGGCACCTCGTGCGCGGCATCCACCCTCCGGTGCTCGCCGAGCGCGGGCTCGACGGGGCCGTCCGGGCACTCGCGTTGAGCCTGCCGCTGCCGGTCGGCGTCGAGGTCGAGCTGCCGGGGCGGCCGGAGACCCCGGTCGAGTCGGCCGCCTACTTCGTGGTCGCCGAGGCGCTCACCAACGTCGTGCGGCACAGCCGCGCGCGGACGGCCTCGGTCACGATCCGGCACGACGACGGGCGGCTGGCGATGGTCGTGCGGGACGACGGCGTGGGCGGCGCGGACCCGCGGGGCGGCACCGGGCTGCGGGGGATCGCCCGCCGGCTCGCGGCCTTCGATGGCACGATGGCGCTGTCGTCCCCGCCGGGTGGGCCGACCGTCGTTTCCATGGAGCTGCCGTGCGTGTTGTCATCGCCGAGGATCTCGCCCTCCTCCGGGACGGTCTGATCCGGATTCTGGAGGCGTTCGACTTCAAGGTGGTCGAGGCGGTCGACAACGGGCCCGCGCTGCTGCCCGCGCTGGTGAAACACCGGCCGGAGGTGGCCGTCGTCGACGTCCGGCTCCCTCCGACCTACACCGACGAGGGACTGCAGGCCGCCATCGCGGCCCGCACCGAGATCCCCGGCCTGCCGATCCTCGTGCTCTCCCAGCACGTCGAGCCGCTGTACGCCCGCGAGCTGCTCAGCGGCCGTGGCGGCGGGGTCGGCTACCTGCTCAAGGACCGGGTCTCCGACGTCGCCCAGTTCGTCGACGCCGTCCGCCGGGTCGCCGACGGCGGCACAGCCCTGGACCCGGAGGTGGTGTCGCGGCTGCTGGCCCGTGGCCGGCCGGTCGCCGCGCTGACCGCCCGCGAGAGCGAGGTGCTCGCGCAGATGGCGGAGGGCCGTTCCAACGCGGCGATCGCCTCGAAGCTCTTCGTCACCGAGAAGGCCGTCAGCAAGCACATCTCCAACATCTTCACGAAGCTGGGCCTGTCGCCCTCCGACGACGACAACCGGCGGGTGCTGGCGGTGCTCGCCTACCTCGACGCAGCCGACTGACGCCGCCGGCTGAGGCACGGCGGGTTGAGGCGTGCCGGGGTGACGGCGTGCCGGGGTGACGGCGTGCCGGGGTGACGGCGTGCCGGGGTGACGGCGTGCCGGGGTGACGGCGTGCCGGGGTGCCGGCGTGCCGGGGTGCCGGCGTGCCGGGGTGCCGGCGTGCCGGGGTGCCGGGGTGACGGCGTGCCGGGCTGACGACGCGGCGGGGTGACGACGTGCCGGGCTGACGACGCGGCGGGGTGACGACGCGGCGGGCTGACGACGCGGCGGGCTGACGACGCGGCGGGCTGACGACGCGGCCGGCTGAAACCTTTCCGGCTAAGACGCCGCCGGCTGGCCGGGCATGAGGAGCCGGGCCACCCGCCCCTGTTCACCGGAGGCCCAGCACGCTCCCCCCACGCACCGGACGGCGTCGAAGCTGCCCCCATCGAACTCCGTCCAAGTGCGTCCACCATCCCGGCTCAGGTCGCTGCCGGTCGGACCCACCGCCAGCACCATCCCGCCGCGTGCCCAGGCCGCGCCCGAGCGGTATTCGCCGGGTTCCCCGCGAGCCGGCGTCCAGCTCCGCCCACCGTCGCGGGTCGTCGCCGCCGCGTCCGGCGCGGTTTCCGGCACGGCGTAGTCACCGCCGACCGCGACGCCGTGCCACGGATCGCGGAACGCCAGGCTGTAGACGCCCGCACTGGCTCCGCTGGGAATGCCGCTGTCGGTTACCTGCCAGGTGTGTCCGCCGTCGGTTGTCGAGAAGACGCGGGCGCGCTCGCCTCCGCCGGTGGCGAACCAGGCGCGCCCCGCGCCCCGCCGGTCCGCGGTCACCAGGCACGTGCCGCTCGCCGCAAAAGCGAACTCGCCGGTCAGCGCCGCGGGCATGCCTGTGTCGGCGCGCACCTGCCAGGTGCGCCCGCCGTCGTCTGTCGCCAGGATCCGGAACTTCCCGCCGACCGGGTCCGATAGGGCCAGGCCGTGGCGGCGGTCGAGGAACGTCACGCAGTCGTAGAACGCCGCGGGATCGTCGTTGCGGAAGGTTTCGGTCCAGGTGGTGCCGCCGTCTTCGGTCGCGTACAGGCGGGACTGGTCGCCCTCGCCGATGGTCAGGGCCACCGCGTGGTCCGCGTCGAACGCCTCGATGTCGCGGAACTGCAGTTCGGCCGTACCCGGTGGGTCGACGTGCTGCCAGGTGCGGGCGGCGTCGACCGTACGCAGGATGGTGCCGCCGGAGCCGGCGACCCAGGCCACCGACTCGCTGACCGGGGCCAGCCCGCGGAAGCGGGCGGTCACGCCCGTCTCGGAGAGCTGCCACGACGGTGTCGGGGCACCGGTGCTGAAGCCGCTGGTGCCGACGAGGGCGACCAGGCCGAGCGCGGCCATCGAAAGCTTTCGAATCATGCCAGCGGAATTTACTCCCCGGATGTCCCGATCGCCGCCCTCGAGGGACGCCGGGGGCCGAGGATGGGTGCATGGAGACCGTCACCGTGGCGATCACGCGGAAGGCAGATCCGTCGCGTAACGCGGAGATGCTCGCGTGGGTGCGGGCCGGCGTGACGCTGGCCGAGCACTTTCCGGGCTTCCTCGGGGTCGGCTGGGTTCGTCCGGTGCTGGGCTCGACGGACTGGCACATGCTCTACCGGTTCGCCGACGCGGAGGCGCTGCACGCGTGGGAGGAGTCGCCGCAGCGTCGGTGGTGGCTGTCGTCGGCGCAGGGCATGGTCGAGCACACGCGGGTGGAGAAGCGTACGGGCATCGAGGGCTGGTTCGACCCGCCGCGCGAGCTGTCGGTGGACGATCTGACCGAGCCGCCGGCCGCGCCACCGCGATGGAAGCAGGCCGTGACGATCTGGCTCGGGTTCTTTCCGCTGAGCCTGCTGTCGGCGGTCACGCTTCAGCCGGCGCTGGCCGGGCAGCATCTGGTCGTCCGGACCCTGGCCATGACGCTGACCCTGACCCCGCTCATGACCTACCTCGTTCTGCCGCAGGTCACGAGGTCGCTGCAATGGTGGTTGCAGGGCCGCCCGCCGCCCTGGCGGGGCCGCCGCGGCTGAGGGTGGTGCCCCAGGTGACGGGGGGAAGGATGTGACGCTGCTACCCGGCGGAAACCCTTCAGGTCGGCCGTGCCCCGCCCGATTGAGTCCCGGCGAGGAGGGATTCGATGCGGCTGCGCAACTGGATCGCCGTGGTCGTCAGCGTGCTGTTGCTGGTGGCCGTCGGCATCGTCGGCGTGCTGGTGAACCGTTCGGCGCTGCGCGCGGCGGACACGGTGCACCGTGCCGACTCGCAGGCGCTGGCCGTCAACAACGCCACCCTGGCCGGGTCGATGCAGCTGCTCTCCGCCAAGGAGCTCAGCGAGTTCGCGTCGGGTCATCCCTTCACCCTGGCGCCGGGTCAGGCCGCCGACCGCGCGATCCTCGAGGGCTACGTCAAGAAGTCGCAGCTGTTCCCGTACGGAGCGGTGCTCACTTCGCTGGACGGCGTGTTGCTCAACGCCACGCGCCGTAACCCGCTGCCCGACGCCGATGACCCCGGCTATCAGGCCATGCGGGAGCTGCTGCTGGCGGGCAAGCCCGGGTTCTCGCCGGTGATGAGCGTTACCGACGCCAAGGGCATGCCCGTCGCCGTGCAGGCCGTCGCGGTGCCGATCGCGGTCGGGGGCGCCCCCGTGGCGCTGCTCATCGGCTTCAACAAGTTCGCCGACACGATGCTGCAGGCGTACACCTCGAAGTTGAAGTCGGCGGCGCACACGGCGTTGATCGTCGACGGCGACGGCGTGGCCGGGTTCAGCAGCGACTCCACCAGGATCGGCACCCGGGTCGACCCGGCGATCGTGGCGGCGGCGCGGAGTAACGCGCCGGGTGCCGCCTTCGTGGAGTACGAGTCCGACGGCGTCGAGATGATCGCCATCCTGGTCACCGGGGACGTCCTGCCGGGCGGGTGGGCCTATGTCCGTACGCAGACGACGGCCTCCTTCGACGGCGCGGTGCACCGCCGCAGCCAGACGATCAACGTGACCCTGCTCGCCATGCTCCTGATCGGCGCGGTGGGCATCTCCATCCTCGGCTACCGCACCCAGGTGCAGCGTCGGCGTGCCGACGAGAAATTCCAGGCACTCTTCCAGCACGCTCCCGACATGGTGGCCGTGCTCGACGCCGACGGGCGGCTCTCGTACTCCAGCCCGAGCGCGGCGTCCGTGCTGCACTTCCCGCCGGGTTCGTTGCAGGGCCACAGCGTCTTCGAGCTCGTGCACCCCGAGGACCGGCCGAGCATGATGGCGGCCTTCGGCCGGTTGTTCGCCGATCGCGACAGCGTGCTGCGCCTGCAGACGCGCGTCCTCAACGCCTCCGGCACCGCCACCTGGTTCGAGTTCACCGCTTCCAACCAGATGCACAACCCGGCCCTGAACGGCATCGTCATCAACGCCCGGGACGTCTCGGAGACCCGGGCCTTCCAGGAGCGGCTCGCCCACGAGGCGCAGCACGACGCGCTCACCGGGCTGCCCAACCGCCGCCGCATGCAGGACGCCCTCGGCTCCTCGCTGCGGCGGGAGCCGGTGGCGGTGCTCTTCGTCGACCTGGACGGTTTCAAGCCGGTCAACGACGCCCACGGCCATGAGGCGGGTGACGAGCTGCTGCAACAGGTCGCCGAGCGGCTCAGCTCCTGCATTCGCGAGCAGGACGTCCTCTCCCGCGTCGGCGGCGACGAGTTCGTGGTGCTCATGCCCGGCATCATCAACCGCGAGGACGCCGAGGCGATGAGCACCCGGGTACGCCTGGCGATCGAGCGCCCGTTTCACGTCCAGGGCAACGAGCTCGTCATCGGCGCGAGCGTCGGTGTCCACGTCGCGAACGCGTCCGACGATCCCGACCAGGCGCTGCGCGCGGCGGACCACGCCATGTACGAGATCAAGCACCTCGGCGGCGGCCGCAACGCCGCGATCCCGGAGCAGCGGCACCTCCTGCACGTAGGTCGCCACCGCGCGGAAGCTTAGGGCCTGTCTGCCCGTCTCGGCGTTGCCATGACCGGCAGGACAGGCCCTGAGCGGCTACGTTGTGATCCATGGCCACGAAGCCGCCGGCGGTGGAGATCGAGGCGGGGGAGCACACGGTACGGGTCTCGAACCCCGACCGCGTCTACTTCCCCGAGCTCGGCCTGACCAAGCTCGATCTCGTCCACTACTACCTCAGCGTCGGCGATGGCATCGTCCGGGCGCTGCGGGAACGCCCGTGCATGTTGCACCGCTTTCCCGACGGGCTCGCCGGCGAGAAGGTGCATCAGAAGCGGGTGCCCCACGGCGCCCCGCCGTGGCTGCAGACCGTGCGGGTCACTTTTCCCCGCTACAACCGGCACGCCGACGAGCTGTGTGTGACCCAGCTCGGCGAGGTGATCTGGGCGGTGCAGATGTCGACCGTCGAGTTCCATCCGTGGAATTCCCGGCGGGCCGACACCGAGAAACCCGATGAGTGGCGCATCGACCTCGATCCGATGCCCGACTGCGACTACGCGACCGTGCGGCGGGTCGCGCGGGTCGCCCACGAGGTGCTTGACGAGCTCGGCATGACGGGCTATCCGAAGACCTCCGGCGGCCGGGGCCTGCACATCTATGTCCGGGTCAAGCCCGAGTACGGCTTCGGCGACGTCCGCCGGGCGGCGCTCGCCTTCGCCCGGGAGGTGGAGCGCCGCGCACCCGAGCAGGTCACGACGACCTGGTGGCGCAAGGACCGGGAGCCCGACAAGGTCTTCGTCGACTACAACCAGAACGCCCGCGACCACACCATCGCGAGCGCGTACTCGGTGCGGGGCAATCAGCGGGGCACGGTCTCCACGCCGATCCACTGGGACGAAATCGACATTGTCGAGCCCGACGACTTCACGATCGTTACGGTTCCGGCGCGGTTCGCGGAGCTCGGTGATCTGCACGCCGCGATCGACAACAAGGCCCATGACCTGCGTACTTTGCTGGAATGGGCGGAGCGCGACGAGCGTGAGGGCCTGGAGGGTCCGGCCGAGACGGACTGAAAAGTCGCTTGTCACGAAACATTTTCCGCCGTCGATGTAACTGTTATTTTCACGGAACGCAGTCAACCCGTCACATCGGGAGGCGTTCATGCAGACATCCATGCGGCGGACGCTCGCAGCAACGGCGGCCGTCGCCCTCACCACCCTCGGCGTGTCGGCGCCCGCCACCGCGGCGCCCGCCACCGCGGCGCCCGCCACCGCGGCGCCCGCCGAGAAGCCCGTCCTCGCCGCACCCGGCGCGGAGGTCGTCCCAGACAGCTACGTCGTGGTCCTCAAGGCGGACGGTTCGGCGGTTGCCGGGCAGGCGCGGACCCTCGCGAGCCGGTACGGCGGCACGGTCCGGCAGACGTACTCGCACGCCCTGCGCGGCTTCGCCGCGACGATGAGCGCCCAGCAGGCGCGGCGCATGGCCGCCGCCCCCGAGGTCGCGTACGTGCAATCCGACCTGATCCACCGGGCCAGCGACACCCAGACCAACCCGCCGTCGTACGGGCTGGACCGCATCGACCAGCGCAACCGGCCGCTGAACCAGGCGTACACCTACTCGACCGGCGCGGCGAACGTGCACGCCTACATCGTGGACACCGGCATCCGCACGACGCACCGCGACTTCGGGGGCCGGGCGACGAGCGGCTTCGACGCCGTCGACGGTGGCACGGCCGACGACTGCCACGGCCACGGCACCCATGTGGCGGGCACGGTGGGCGGGACCTCGTACGGCGTCGCCAAGAGCGTGCAACTGGTCGCTGTCCGGGTGCTCAACTGCCAGGGCAGCGGCACGACCGCCCAGGTCGTCGCGGGCATCGACTGGGTGACCGCCAATGCGCAGAAGCCCGCGGTGGCCAACATGAGCCTCGGCGGCAGTGCCGACACCGCGCTCGACAACGCGGTGAGCCGGTCGATCGCCTCCGGCGTGAGCTACTCGATCGCCGCCGGCAACGGCTTCCTCGGACTCTTCGCCCTCGACGCGTGCACCCAGTCCCCGGCCCGCGTCCCGACCGCGCTCACGGTGTCCGCCACCGACGTCAACGACCGCAAGGCGACCTGGGCCAACCGCGGCACCTGCGTCGACCTGTTCGCGCCGGGCATCAACATCACCTCGGCCTGGGCCACGAACGACACCGCCTCCAGCACGATCAGCGGCACGTCGATGGCGGCTCCGCACGTCGCCGGGGCGGCCGCCCTCTATCTGGCCACCCACCCGACCGCGACGTCGGCCGCGGTGCATTCGGCGGTCGTGAGCGCGGCGACGACCGGCGTGGTCACGAGCCCCGGCTCCGGCTCGCCCAACCGGCTGCTCTACACCGGCGGCTTCTGACGCTTCTCGGCGGCGGGCGGCGGTTACCCCGGAAGGAGTACCCGCCGCTCGCCGTGCATTTCGCGTACGCCCAGGTCAGCTGGGGTTTTGCGGCGGTGGGGCCGCTCCGCGGAGGGTGGCCGCCGTTCGGGTGCGGTGTCAGCATGTGTCAATGCGCTCCGGCCACCGTGACACCCCGAACGAGTTGCCGTCCTGGTTCGAACCGACCGGAGGGATCCCGCTGCCGCGGCGCCCGCAGCTGCCGGACCGCCCGCAGCAGCGTCGCGTCTCCGAATGGGCCTCCGCCGGATGCGACGGGATCGCCGGGGATGTCGCCCGGGGTGCGCTGTGGCGGTTCACCGAGGCCGTCGCGGACGTGCTGCACCCCGGCATCGGGATCGCCGTGGCGGCGGCGCAGCGGGTCACGAAGTGGGGCCCTCGGGTGTTGGGGCTCAACGACGGGCGCGGCGCCGACGTGAAGATCGGCCTGGTCGGTTCGGAGAACCTCGGCCTCTGGGCGCTCTTTCGGACCCGGCTGGGACAGTCCGACCTCGGACCGCGCCCGCCCTGGTGCCTCGACCTTCCGGTCGGCCCACTCGGGACCGAGGGCGTCCGCCGGGACGCGTCGATCATCTCCGGCGTCGAGGACGCCAAGCCGGCGGAGGTGGCACCGCTGCTGCTGGTGCCACCCGCGCCCCGGTCGGTCGCCCGGCTGCTGATCCGCGCCGACGTGCGGAGCCGGGCCGGGGTGGTGGCCGTCGACGCGGGCGACGGCAGCTGGCAGCGTCGCATGTTCTTCACCGTCGTCCATCCGGCCGGCCGGGCGGGCAACCACCGTGACCGCTACCGGGTGGTGTGCCCGGTGTGTGCCCGCCGCCGCCTGGCCCAGTTCCGCGGCTTCGACGTCTGCTCCGACTGCGGATGGCTCGACGCCCGTACGTGACGGTTGCGTGGGGTGGTGAAGATAGAAGGATGTCCTCGTCCTTTGTCGGTATCCTCCTGCTGCCGGACGCCTCCTTCTTCGGCACCACCTCCACCGTCACGACCGACGACGGGGTGCCCGTCGCCACCATCAAGCGTGCGGCGTGGAGCGCGCGCCAGCGCTTCGAGATCCTGGACGCGACCGGCTCCACCCTGCTGGCCGCCGGCGCGCAGGCCGGTTTCTGGGGCAACAGGTACGAGCTGATGGGCCCGCAGTCGCAGTTCCTGCTGTCGCTGAAGTTCAGCGGCTGGACCGGCCCGACCGGCGCCGGCGTGGTGTCGCTGCCGGACGGGCGGACGCTGGCCACCAAGGGGAAGTGGACGGCGCGGGAATTCACCCTGGCCGACGAGGCCGGCACGCCGGTCGCCGAACTGCGCAGCCGCGGCGGGCTGCTGGCCGCGAAACAGAGCCTTGTCTTCGACCTGCGCGCGCCGGTGCTGTCCATCGTTCAGGCGATCGGCCTCGCCCAGAGCATCCGCGCCGCCGTGGAGTCGGCGGCCTCGAGCGCGGCGTGACTTCCTGGACCCTCACGGTGATCCGTGATTGTCTCGACGGCATGAGATTCCGCGCGGAATTGCAGGCCACGGGCGGTGCCACGACCGGCTTCCAGGTAGCCGACGACGTCGTCACCGCCCTCGGCGGAGGCGGTCGCCCCAAGGTGGTGGTGTCGGTCAACGGTCACCGGTGGCGCGGCTCCATCGCCCGCATGGGCGGCAGCTTCTGGCTCGGCGTCAGCGCGCAACGGCGGGCCGAGGCCGGGATCGCCGCGGGCGAGGTCCTCGACGTCGAGGTGGAGTTGGACACGGCGGTCCGTGAGGTGGACGTCCCGGCCGACCTGGCCGCCGCCCTCGAGGCGTCGCCCGAGGCGAAGGCCTTCTGGGCCGGCCTGTCCTACACCAACCAGAACTGGCACGTCCTCCAGGTCACCGGCGCGAAGACGGCGCAGACCCGGGAACGCCGGATCGCCAGATCGGTCGAGATGCTGGCCGGGGGACGGGCGCGCTAGCCCACCCGGCTCAGCGTCGTGCCGACCAGCTTCTGCCAGTCCGCGGCGAACTGCGGGTTGGCGCTCGCGTCGGAGCGGCCCAGCCGGTAGATCGCGTACTGGTCGAGAAGCACGACATTTGCCCTGGTCAGAGCGACGACGGCGACGTCGGCGGTGGCCGGGTGCGCCTTGTCGTACTGCTTGTGGCGGGTGGTCACGAAGCCGCCCCAGTTCCCCTGCTCCAACGGCGAGGTGGTGGCGGTCTCGGTGTAGGCGGGCTCCTGGCGGTCCCCGGTCTTGGCGGGCTTCTGCACGTTCCGCGGGCAGGCGTCGGCCACCGCGCGCAGCGTGGCGAGCGCGGTGGAGGCGGAGATGATGTCGTCATAGACCAGGGCGTACTGGGTCAGGCTCTGCACGCCCTTCGTGCCCTCGTCGGACAGCGGCGCGGAGACGACGGCCGGCTTGCCCGGGATGATGGCCGGATCGGTGTCGCCGCCGCAGATGCTCACCAGCGCCGTGGGCGCCGCCGACTCGGTGGGCGCCTTCCACGTCGGGCCGACGTCGGGGCCCTGGAGCAGGGCCTTCTGCATGATGGAGACGGTGAGGTCGCCGCGGTCCGGCTCGGGGTCGTCCGAGCATCCGGCGAGCCCCACGACGGCGAGGACCGCGACCACACCACGAAACATCCGGCCGAGCACAAGCATCCGGCCATGATGGCAGACATGGAGCGGCGAGTGGTCATGATCGCCGCGTGGCGTGCGGGATCTCGTTCACGGATGTTCCACGATATTGAACATCGTCGAAATCTTTGCATGTTCTGATGCCGGAATGACGCGTGTGCGAGCCGCCCTGGCGATGCTCATCCTGGTGTCCCTGCTGCCCGGCACGCCGGCCCTGGCCACCACGCCGGCCGCGGCTGCCATGCCCCGGTGCGCCTGGCCCCAGGAGGTGGGCGCGCAGGCCGCGAACGTCGCGTTGCCGGACAGCAACGCCCGCTACTGGGTGATGCCGTTCAAGGTGTACGCGGACCGGCAGATCACGGTCACCGGCGCCTTCCCCGACACCCGGTACGCCTCGTTCGCCGTCTACGACGGGTTCAAGGGCACCTTCACCAGCAACGGCGTCTCGTCGGCCCGGGCCGACCACGAGATCACCCCGGATCCGGGCAGCGTCAACCCGTGGCAGGAGCCGGCCGTGGCGGGTGGGGCGTACACGTTGCACCTGCGGATGGTGGTCGCCCCGGACCAGGTGAACGCCCTGCCGCTGGCTCCCGCCGGCACGGTCGCCGGCGCGCTCGGGTTCCTCGTCTACCGCATCTACCTGCCCACCGGTGGCACCTCGTCGCCGGTGGTGCTGCCCACCCTGACGGTCACCGACGGTGGGCGGACGCGAACGCTGCCGCCCTGTCAGCGTACGGTCGACGTCAGCTCCCCGGACGGCCCGGTCGCGCCGCCGCGGTCGGCGCCGGACCTGGCCTTCGCCCGCACCACCGGCAACGACGAGCTGTTCCCCAATCCGGACAGCGGCTACCTCAGCACCTGGGTGACGCCGCCGGACGCGGAGACCGTGGTCGTGGTGCGGGGCCGGGCGGCGTCGAGCCCCGATCAGCCGCACCCGCACCCGTGGCCGCAGCGCGGCGACGACATGCGTTACTGGTCGCTCTGCACGAACCTGCGCTTTCCCCGCTTCCCCGTCGTGGTCAACCATCTGCCGAACGGGGAGACCGATCCGGGTTGCCGCCACGACGACGTGGCCGCGGTGGACCTCGGCGGGGACTACACCTTTGTCATCGGTACGGAAGCACAGCGCCCCCGCATCGAGGCCGTCCGCGGCGTGACCTTCGTGCCGTTCTCGCTGGACGAGCCGGGCGCCCGGCACCTGGCGCTGTTGCGCAACATGATGCCGGCGCCGGGCTTCCGCCGGTCCGTGCTGGACGTGCCGCCGGACGGGCGACCCAGCACGGCCGCCGCGGTGATGGGCGACTACTACCCACGGGCACATCTCTGCCCGCTGTCCATCCTCGACACCTGCGCGTTCTGACTCGTCCAGCGATCAGGCGCCGGGCGCTTTACCGTGTACGGGTGCGTCACTACTCGGTCGAGCTCGCACCACCGACCGGCGGACGGTCCGGGACCGTCGCCGTCTACGGGCACTGGGGCCGGCCCGTGCTCGCTTTTCCCACCGAGGGCGGCGATGCCTGGGAGTTCTCCCGCACCGGCATGATCGGCGCCGTCGAACACCTGATCAACGCCGGCCGGGTCAAGCTGTACTGCGTCGACTCCTTCGACGCCGAGACCTGGTCGGCGCAGCATCTGCCGCTGGAGGAACGGGCCTGGCGGCACGCCGCCTACGAGGAATGGGTGTACGAGGCGGTCGTGCCCCACATCCGGGCCGACACCGGGCCCCACGACATCGTGACGGCGGGGTGCTCGCTCGGCGCCTTCCACGCCCTGAACTTCGCCTTCAAGCGGGCCGATCTCTTCCCGCTGGCTCTGTGCTTCTCCGGCAATTACGACCCTGGTACGTGGCGGGGCTGGGGTGAACGTGGAGACGCGGTCTACTTCAACAGTCCCGTGGACTACGTCGCCCGCCTTCAACCGGATCATCTGGACTGGTTGCGGGAACGGCTGTCGCTGTTGCTCGTCTGCGGCCAGGGCCAGTGGGAGGACACCACCGGCGCGCTGGAGTCGACGCGGCGGATGGGCGCGCTGCTCACCAGCAAGGGCATCCGGCACGAGCTGGACCTCTGGGGCCCGGACGTGCCACACGACTGGCCGTCGTGGCGCGACCAGTTCGCCCATCACCTGCCCCGCTTCAGCTAGTGGCGCCGGGCGGGTTGGCGAAGTAGAACGGGCTGCCGACGCTGGTGCCGCCCGGCGTGGTGACCGTGAGGGTGGCGGGGCCCTCGGGGCCGGGCAGGATCATCGCCCTGAGCTCCGTGTCCGACAGCCGGAAGAAGAAGGCGCGGGAGTCGCCGACCTGGACGCTGGACGCGTTGGTGAATCCCATGCCGGTGATGGTCACCGGGACCGCCCTCGTCGTCGATCCGAAGCGCGTGCTCAGAGAGGTGATCACCGGTGCCGTGCCGTACCTGAGCTGCCCCGTGCGGGTGCTGGTGCCGTACGGATTGGTGACGGTGACCTCGTAGACGCCGGCCGCCTTGGCCGGAGCGACGAAGGTGAGCGACCAGGAGGTCACCGACCGCGCCGCGACGCTCGTGGTGCCGACCTTGACAGCGGTGACGCCGGTCAGATCGCTGCCACTGAGGGTGATCGTCGTGCCGCCGAGGACGGCCGAACTGGTGGGGCTGAGGGCGGTGACCGCCGGGGGCGGGGGCACGTAGGTGAACCTGGTGGCCGTGCCCGCGACGCTGGCGCCGGCCGCACTGGCCACCGCCACGTCGACGACACCGCCCGTTTCGGCCTTGGCCCAGGTGGGAAGGCGCGGGGCGACGGCGACCAGCGTCGTGACACCCGCGGTTACCCGCTTCTCGAAGGTTGCTGTGAACGCGCCGAAACGCACCGAGGTGGCGGCGTCGAGTCCGGCGCCGCTGATGGTGACGGGGGTGCCGGCGGGTCCCCGGGCCACCGACAGGGAGGTCACGGTCGGTGTCGCCGGGCCCGGTGTCGCCGGGGTGGTGATGCCGGTGACGACGTGCGCGCTGCTCGCCTGGTTGGTGATGAACGACCACGCCAGCTTGGCGTCGCCGCCGTTGCCCCAGTCGCGACCCCACGAGTTGCGGATGATGACGCCCTTGGCGTCGTAGCCGTACGCCGTGATCATGTGGTGGCCGACGACGCTCTCGGTATTCGGGGTGTAGAGGGAGTGCCGGCCCAGGTAGTCGAAGTCTCGGCGGACCGGGATGCCGAGGGTGACCGGCGAGCCGGCCGCGAGGGCTTCCTTGATCGACGTCTGCGCGGCGACGCCCTGGCCCGTGCCACTGAAGAGCGTCCGGTAGCCACTCACCCGGTACTTCTTGGCGTTCTCGATCTGCGCCGCGGTCGGGGCGATCTTCCAGTTCGTGGTGCCCTGCCGGTAGTTCGCCTGGGTGTCGATGCCGGCCGTCTGGAGGTTGGCCAGCACGACCTCCGGCCGCAGACCGGTGGTGGGGGCGCCGCCCTTGGCCACGTTGCGGAGGTAGAGGAAGAGCGGTGCGAAGGGCGCGCCGCTGCCACCCGTACGGTTCGCGTAATAGCCCATGATGCTGTAGCCGATGGACCAGGCGACGCACGAGCCCACCTGGCCCTGGGAGCCGGGTGCGGGCGCGTACTTCCGCAAGTCGACGCTCGCCGGAAGCGCCTCGAATGCCTGCGCCCCGCCGAGGACCTGGGCCGGTATCCGGGTGGGGCTGACCAGGAGGCCGCCGACGGCGTGCGAAACCGGGCCTCCACGCGACGCTGCGGAGGCGGGGGTGACCGTGATCGTGGCAGGGGCGGCGGCCAGCACGGCGGCAGCCACCACCAACCAGCCGCGATACAGCGCACGGGCCTTCGAGCGCATTCCGGGGGTCCTTCCGCAGGGCGAGCACCCCTCATCGGCAGGGCCGGGGGTCGGTTGAGGCCTTTTCGGTTGCCATCGACAAACTTCTATAAATAAAGTGTGTTTCCCCGGCGCGCTCGACCACGAGGACCAGGACGCCCGGCTGTTCGCCTCCTGGACCGTGGACTACCTCAAGTACGACAAGAGACCGGCACCGCGGCCACCATCACCGCCGTGCAGTCCGGGCAGTGCCTGGACGTCGCGGGCGGCTCGACCGAGCCGACCAGCGCGGTGATCATCTGGCCCTCGCCACGGCGGCGCCAACCAGATCTGGACTGCCGTAGGGTCTGACCATGATCGCGGAACCGCTGCTGGCCCATCGAGAAGAGCGTGACGGCGACGTTCCGCTGCTGGTCTGGCGGTTGCCCGAACCGGTGCTCGCGATCTCGTCGGCGGTGCTGGGCGGCGGGATCGGGCCGCGCCGATGGCTGGTCAACGCGACCGTGCCGATGTCCTACGACCGCGACGACCCGGCCGTCCACCTGACCGAGATCGCCGCCGGGCTCGGCCTGGACGGCCCCGGCGTCGGCCTGCTCACCGGCGTCGACGTCGCCGACGTCGTCACCGCCGACGACGGCGGGGTCCGGCTCTGGGCCACGGTCGGCCTCGGCGCACCCGTCCAAGCGGCGGCGGACGCCGGCGAGGAGCCGCCGCACGTCGGGACCGTCAACCTCGTGGCCTGGGTGCCGCGGCGGCTCAGCGTCGGTGCCCTGGTGAACGCGGTCGCCACCCTCACCGAGGCTAAGACCCAGGCGATCCGCGACCTCGGCCTGGCCGCCACCGGCACGGCGACCGACGCGGTGGCCGTACTCTGCCCGCCGGCCGGTCCGGAAGCGGAGTACGCCGGCCCGAGGTCGCAGTGGGGCCGGCGGCTGGCCCGCGCCGGCCATCGTGCCGTCCTCGAGGGCGGCGCGGTCAACCTGGCCGGGACGGCGTCGTGGTCCGAGCGGCGGGCTCGGGGCGCCGGCGTCCACGCCGACTCGTAAGGGGCCCCCCCTTGCCCTTCCATCCGGAGGGGCGCGACGATGGTCGTCGATGTCCGCGAGGCCCGGCGGGAGCATCATGCCCGTGACGATCCGCAAAGCCCGGCCCGTTCTGCTCCGGCTGCTCCTGGCCGCCGACGAGCCGGGCGCCGTCCGCCTGGCCCGCCGGCTGTTGGAGGCCGGCGTCGGCCACGAGCGCGTGCTGCTCGATCTGGTCGCACCGGTGCTGGCGTACATCGGATATCTCTGGCAGTTCAACCGGCTGACCGTCGCCCATGAGCATGTGGCGAGCTCCGTGGCCGAGCGGGTCGTCGCCGCCGTCCGCATGCACGCCGGTGTGAGTCCGCACCGCCGGGAAAGCGTGGTGATCGCCTGTCCCGAAGGCGAGTGGCACACGCTGCCGGCCCGACTGCTCGCCGAGACCCTGCGGTTGCGGGGCTGGCCGGTGACCTTCGTCGGCGTGAGCCTGCCGGCGACGCACCTGACCGTCTACTTGCAGCAGTACCGGCCCGCCGCGGTGCTGCTCAGTGTCTCGCTCGCCGTACGGCTGCCGCAGGCCCGTCGCGCCGTGCTGGCCTCGCGGAGGGCGGGCGTCCCGGTGCTCGCCGGCGGCGCGGCCTTCGGTCGGGACGGCCGGAGGGCCCTGCGGATCGGTGCCGACGCGTGGGCGCCCGGCCCGCCGGGCGCCGCCGCGGTCCTGCAGGACTGGCCGCCGCCGCGGGTCGATGACGACCTGGAGCACCTGGCGGACGAGGAGTACTCGCGCCTGTTCGAGGCGATCCCCGAGCTGGCCGACAGTGCGATGCAGGCCCTGCGATACCGGTATCCGCCGCTGCACGACTACGACCGTAGGCAACTCGAGGCCACGATGGACGACCTGCGGCACATCCTGAACTTTCTGGCCGCCGCGGTCTACCTCGACGAGTGCACGGTCTTCACCGACTTCATCACCTGGCTCTCCGGCGTCCTCACGACTCGGGGCGTGCCACCGAGCAGCGTGCAACCGGTCCTGGCCCACCTCCAGGAGGTGCTCCACGACCGTGCCCGCACGCTCCGCGTCCTCGCCGCGGGCCAGCACGCGCTCAGCGCCGCGCTGAATGACTCCCATACGCCGCCGGACCTGTGAGCGGGTCGTCAGGCGGCGTCCGCGCGCCTGATCGCGTCCGGCAGGGACGGCCCGCGCGCCGGGATCGCGTCGGCGCGGTCCGGGTCGACGCGCCACAGGCTGCCGTCCGCCGCGCCCTGAGCGGTCGCGATCATCGACACGAACGCGGTGCAGATCTGGAAGTCCACCTGCTCGGCCGGCAGGTTGGAGAGCTCGACCAGCACCGACGCGCTGCCCAGGATCCCGTACCCGTTGCGGGCGATGCCCTCGTAGTCCCCGCCGGGATAGCGACTGACGTTGGCGCCGGCCACGTACGTCATCGCGTCGGCGTTGCGCACCACCACCTGTCGCGACCGCGTCACCGCCGCCTCGCCGGCGAGCGGGCTGGTCGGCCACAGGATCGAGGCCGTGGTCTCCCGCCCGTCGGGTTGCAGATAGCGGCCCTGCATGTGGTAGTCCACGACGACCGCCGGGTGGGTGGCGTGCCACCGGCGCAGAATCGCCCGCGCCTCGGGCACGGGGTTGTCCTCGATGGGCGTCAGCGGGTTGTGGAAGCGGTTGATGTCATAGCCGACTCCGGGTTCGGAATACTCGCCGGTGGCGCTCGGATCGTGGTTGTAGCGCTGGTCGCGGACCGCACCGTCGGGATTGGCCTGGACCACGATGTCGACGGTCACCCGCGAGCGCAGCCACCGGTGCCACGCGCTGCCGGGCACGCCGAGCGCCCACAGCGCCCGCACGGCGGCGGGGGTGCCCAGCGGCTCGTCGCCGTGCTGCTGGGTGACGTAGAGCAGGCGGATGTCGCCGGTGCCGACGGTCGCGACCGGGATGGGGCGCTGCTCGTTGCTGTGCCCGACGACACCGAGGCGGACCCGGCCGTCGCTGGCGCTGGCGACGCGGGCCAGCGCGCGGGCCACCTCCTCGGGCGAGGGCCGGTCCGGGATGAGGCTGGCGGGCGCGCTCGCGGCGAGATCCGCCACGGAAGGGATTCGCGGCGCGCGGGGTGCGGCACCCGCGCTCGGCGGCGCCAGAAGAACAGCCCCCATGAGTACGGCACCCGCGACGGCGAACAGCCTCGGCCTCATCTCGATCCCCCTTGATCGATGCACATGAATGACTGTGCTCCAATCTAGGGCACCTGGGCCCGTCCCGTCCGGAAGGCGTACGCGACATGGGTCTTGGCCGTCGCCTCCGACACGTGCAGCCGCACCCGATCTCCGCATTCGCCCCAGGGTGGATCAGCGCAGTTCGCCGTGCAGCAGTCCCATGGTGAATTTGTCGAGCCACCGGCCGTCGCGGCGGAACACCTGGCGCAGCCGGCCCTCGTCGACGAAGCCGATCTTGCGGTAGAGGTGATGGGCGGCCTCGTTCTCGGTGACGACGGTCAGCGTGATCTTGTGGAGCCGCATCTTCTCGAACCCGTAGCGGCACGCCGTCCGCATCGCGTCGGTGCCCAGGCCCTTGCCCCAGTGGCCCTTCTCGCCGAGGTAGATGTCCAGCTCGGCGATTCCCGTCTCCGGCTCGGCGCCGTGCAGGCGGACCAGCCCGATCAGCGTCGCGTCGGCGAGGACCTCGATGCCGAAGAGCACGTCGCCGTAGTCGTTGCGGGGCCGTTCCTCCAGCCAGCTGCGGACCTGGGTCAGCGTCTGGGGATAGTTCTCGTCCATCCAGTGCATGACCTCGGCGTCGTGGTTCCACCGCCACAGGGCCTCGGCGTCGGCGGGCTCCATCGCCCGCAGTCGCACCAGGTCGCCCAGCGCATTCATGATCGATCCCCTCACGTTGTTGATCAAACAATCCGCCCCCTCTTACCACGCCCGGACCGTCCCGTTCCACCGAATAGCGGGACGCTTGGCGCTCATTCGATGGCTCGCCACGCCGATAGGGCCCTTGGGGAAGGAACGACCGCGGCCAGAAAGAAAGTCTGATGCGTGGTCTGTTGGGGCGTTTGCGGGTAGGTGCCCGGTTGGTGGTGTGCCTGGGTACGGTCGTGGCGCTGTTCCTGGTCGCCGGCATCGTGGGCTTCGTCGCCTTGCGCGAGCAGGACCGCGCGGTGGCGCACATGAAGGACATGCTGCTGCTCAGCCGCGAGGTCCAGGAGAACAAGTACTTCAACTCCGACGTGAGTGGCTGGCAGGTCGCGTACGCGTGGGAGGCCGCCCTGGCCGGCCCGGGCGACCCGGCCGGCATGGCCGCCGCGGTCAAGCCGGACGGGCCGAGCCGCGCGGGATACCTCGAGGTCGTCGGGCGGCTGCGTGAGCATTTGAAGAACGTCGATACCACGGCCATGACCACGGAGGAGAAGGCGACCTTCGAGGCGATCCGCACCGACTGGGACGCGTTCCTCAAGATGGACGACACCATCGCGGCGGGGTTCGCCGAGGGCACTGCGCAGTCGTTCGCCAAGTCCAACGAGACCATCGGCGGCGCGTCCTGGGACATCTACTTCCGTATCCTGGAGAACACGCAGAAGCTCGTCGACAGCGCGCAGGCCCGCAGCGACGCCGCCGCCAAGGACGCGACGGCCGCCTCCCGGACCGCCCAGATCCAGCTCAGCGTGGGAATGATCGTCGCCCTGCTGCTGGCGGTGCCCCTGGTGTACGCGACCCGACGCAGCATCGTCGCGCCGCTGACCGCGGCGGTGGCGACGCTCAAGGCCGTGGCGGGCCGGGATCTGACCCAGCGGGTCGACACCAAGGCGATGGGCGGCGAGCTGCGCGACATGGGTACGGCGGTCAACGAGGCGGCCGACACCCTCGGCGCGGCGGTCGCCCAGATCAAGGCCGACGCCGGCCAGCTCTCGCAGGCGGCGCAGGCGCTGCGCGCGGGAACGGGCGTGATGGTCACCGGCTCGGACGAGGCCGCCACCGGGGTCAGCAACGCCGCCTCGGCCGCGGAGGAGGTCAGCGCCAACAGCCAGACGGTCGCCGCCGCCACCGAGGAGATGGAGGTGTCGATCCAGGAGATCAGTCACAGCGCCGCCAAGGCGGCGACCGTGTCCGGCGAGGCGCTGAGCGCGGCCAGCGTCGCCGGCCAGCGGGTGCAGCAGCTCACCACCTCGTCGTCGGAGATCGGCGAGGTCGTGAAGGTCATCAACGCGATCGCGCAGCAGACCAACCTGCTCGCCCTCAACGCCACCATCGAGGCCGCCCGCGCGGGCGAGCTGGGCAAGGGCTTCGCCGTGGTCGCCGGCGAGGTCAAGGACCTCGCCCAGGAGACGGCCCGGGCCACCGAGGACATCAGCAACCGGGTCCGCGCCATCCAGGAGGACAGCACCGGCGCCGCCGAGGTCATCGGTACGTTCCAGGGCGTCATCGAGCGGATCAACGAGTACGTCACGACGATCGCCAGCGCCGTCGACGAGCAGAGCGCCACGACCGCGGAGATGAGCCGCAACGTGGCCGAGACCGCCAGCGGCTCGGCGCAGATCGCCGAACACGTTCACGCGGTCGCCGCCACCGTCCAGAACACCCACAGCGTGGTGACCACGAGCAGCACCACCATCGACGAACTCAGCCACATGGCCGACCAGATGAACCGCACGGCGACGACGTTCCAGGTCTGACCGCGACATCGGTTGACCTCGATCGATGTTCGATCACCGCCGCAATCGGGTAGGGCAGGCGTGGAGGTGGTCGACGTGAAGTTCGTCGTGAAGAAGACAGGTAACGAGCAGTTCCGTTTCAACATGGTGGCCAGCAATGGCCAGGTGGTGGCCACGAGCGAGACCTACACCCGCAAGGCGTCGGCGTTGGAGACGATCGCTTCGATCCAGAAGAATGCCGGATCGGCGACGTTGGACGACGAAACCGCCTGAACCAAGGTCGCCACGGTCGGCGCAGGGCCAGTCCCCCGGGCGCTGCGCCGCCGGGCTTCCGGCGGCCTACTCCTTGACGCCGATGTTGTGAATCGGCGGGATCCGCAAAAGGCGGCCGACCGGCAGCACCGTGGTGCCGAGCGCCAGCACCGTCGTCCCGCCGAGCACGGACACCCAACCCAGCACCGGGACGTAGGGCACCGGGCTTCCGGTCAGGGCGTCGACGACCGTGACCAGCGTGCCGGCCGCGATGCCGCCGCCGATCACCAGGGAGACACCCAGCAGCCCGATCTGTTCCGCGTGGATCATCCGCTTGGCCTGCCTCGTGGTCACGCCGACCAGGCGCAGCAGGGACAGCTCCCGGCGCCGCGCGAGGGCGGCCATGACCATGGTGTTGGCCGCGGCGAGTGCCGCGTAGCCGACCATCACCCCGATGAGGAGCTTGTTCAGCCAGGCGCTCAGAGCCAGATCGGAGGCGAGTTGCTCGCTCAGGCCGGCCGTGGCGACCGCCGTGCTGCCCGGGTATCGCGCCGCGAGGTCGGCCATCGCCTTGTCGACTTTCGCACCGGGCTCGGTGCGGATCAGGATCTGGTTGTCGAGCTCCCACCTGGTGTGCCCGACGACCACCTTCCGGGGCAGGGTCACGTCGCCGAAACCGAGGCCGCGCTCGTAGACGGCGACGACCCGCAGGGCCACGGGCGTGCCGTCACCCAGCCAGAACTCCGCCCGCTCTCCCACCTTCCATCCGGAGCTGTCGGCCTGCAGCCGGGAGACGGCGACGCTGTCGGCGTCCAGATCGGCCAGCCGGCCCGAGATGACGCGCAGGTCGAGCGTGTCGGCCGCGCCCTCCGGGTCGATCGCCAGCGCCGCGGCCGACGCCGGCGAGTCCCCGGGCACGATCACGGAGGTACGGCGGACGCTGGTCGCCGCCCGTACACCGGGGATCCGGCGCGCCTCGGCGACCGCACCGGCGGGCAGTCCGGTGGGGGAGACCAGGGTCTGGTCGGCCAGCGTGCCCTCACGGTTCTGGCTGACCGTCTGCCTCAGCACGTTGTCCTGCAGGAACCACACCGAGCCGCCGAATCCGACCGACAGGACCAGCGAGGTCAGCACCGTCGTCATGCCCCGCGCGCTCGCCTTCAGGTTCTTGCCGGCCAGGTAGCCGCTCGAGCCCCAGAGCAGGCGCAGCGCCGGGGACAGCAGCCAGGCGCTCATCCGGTTGATCCAGGGCGCGAGCAGCGCGACGGCGGTCACGAACAGATACAGCATGCCGACAGCGCTGTTCACCGCGGTCGACCCGGAGGTGCCGCCGGCGAAGACAGCCGCGGTGCAGGCGCCGCCCAGCGTCAGTACGCCGAACACAAACCGGGTCTTGCCGCTGCGCGCGGGCTCGACGGCCGCCTCGCCGAGCGCCTCGGCCGGGCGGATCCTGGTGATCCGCCGGGCGGCGACCAGACCGGACAACATGGCCAGCAGCACGATGCCGGCCGCCGCGATCAGGGTGGAAAGCCCGCCGATGACCATCGGGAAGCCCGCCGGAATGAACCCCCGCTCGACGAACTGGTCGCGCGCCCAGACCGTGGCGAGCAGGCCCGCCGGGACGCCGACGGCCGAGCCGCACAGACCGAGCAGCGCGGCTTCCGCCACTATGAGCCGCCGCACCTGGCCCGGCGTCGCCGCGATGGCCCGCAGCAGCGCGAGGTCGCGGCGGCGGTGGCGCACCGACAGCCCGATCGTGCCGGCCACCACGAACCCGACCAGCATCATCACGTACCCGCCGAAGCTGCCACCCACCGCCATCAGCATGTCCTCGGCCGACGCGGGATCGCGCTCGGCCCGACCCCGGTCGTTTCCGGTGTAGGTGGTGGCGCCTTCCGCGTCGGCCAGCTTGCCGACCGCGGCGGCGAGGGCGGCGACGTCGGCGCCGGGCGCGGCGATCACGCCGATCGCCGCCGCCCGTCCGGGCTTGGCGGACAGTTCGGCCGCCCGGGCGTCGGTGAAGAAGACGCTCGGCGGCCCGATCCCCTCGGCGACGCCGGTCACCCGATACTCCCGCATGGTGCCCGCGACCAGCAGACTTGTCCGCCGGCCCGGCTCGGCGTCGCCCGCGACGCGGGCATCCACAACCACATCGTCCGGCCCGGTCGGCGCGTCACCCTTGATGATTCGGTACGGCGTGAGCGCGGCACTGCTCCACCCGTGCCCGGTCGCGGGCCCCGCCGCGACGACGGCGACCTGGGTGTCGGCGGCCACGGTGGCCACTCCCGGAATCTGGCGGAACTTGTCGATCAGCCCCGTCGGCACGGTGCCGCCCTCCGGCAGGGCGACCGTGGTCTCGGACTGGCCGGGCTCCTCGGGCGGGAACTCGATGTCGCGCAAGGCGACGACCACATCGGCGGCGGCGTACTGCCCCGGGCCGGGCTGGTATCGCACCCCGGACTCCAGCAGAGCGCCCATGGCGGTGAGGAGCGCGACGCCCACGGTCAGGGCGAGCAGGGTGGCGAGTGCGCTGCCGATCCGGCGGCGCAGCAGCTGCGCGGCGAGGCGGATCATCACCGCACCGCCCGCGCGGGCCGGCCCAGAAAGGCGAGTTCCTCGGCGATGCGGTTGGCGCCGGGTTGGGGCATGTCCCGCACGATCCGGCCGTCGGCCAGCACCATGACCCGGTCCGCGTAGGAGGCGGCCACCGGGTCGTGGGTGACCATGATGACGGTCTGGCCCTGTTCGTCGACCACCGCCCGAAGCAACGCGAGAACCTCGGCGGCGGTCTGGGTGTCCAGCGCCCCGGTCGGCTCGTCGCAGAAGATGACCTCCGGTCGCATCGCCAACGCGCGGGCGATCGCCACCCGCTGCTGCTGGCCGCCGGACAGCGCGGACGGGCGGTGCCGGAGCCGCTGCCCGAGACCGACCCGCTCGATGACCTCGGCCAGCCATCGCCGGTCGGGACGTACATTGGACAGTCGAAGAGGCAGCAGGATGTTCTCTTCGACGGTGAGCGCGCCGATCAGGTTGAAGGCCTGGAAGACAAAGCCGATTTCGGTACGCCGTAGCTTGGTCAACGTGGTCTCGGAGAGCTGGGACAGCTCGGTGGCACCGATCCACACCCGTCCCGAGGTCGGGCGGTCGAGGCCCGCCGCGGTCTGCAGCAGGGTGCTCTTCCCCGAGCCGGAAGGACCCATCACGGCGGTGAAGGTGCCCCGTCCGAAACTGGCGTCGACCCCCGCGAGCGCGGTGACGGCTTGCCCTTCCCCGCCGTACACGCGGGTCAGTTGCTCGACCCGGACGGCGATCGCGCCGTCGGAGGAAATGGATTCTTGCTCTTGGATTCTTGCTGCTTTCCGCACGTCGACGACGGTACGGAGAGCGACAGCTCAAGATCCATGCCGCCACCTGGCCAGGCGATGGTCGGGTTAACACCACCACGATCCGACCTGCTGTCCGGCTCGCTCGAAAGGATCTTGCTCGGCCAGGCTGGAGTGGTCCATCGAGCGCCGTCCGGCGCACGAGCAAGGGGGTCCTTCCGTGGTAATCCGTTCTCAGCAGGCGCCGCGTCACCAGCGTTCGCTGTTCGGTTTTCGCCGGCCGGCGCTCGCGATGACCGCTCTCGTGGCGGCGGGCGGTCTGCTGGTCGGCGCGGCGTCGCCGGCGTCGGCCGGCTCGCCGACCCGGCACGCGGGGATCCAGCAGGATCTGGACCGGCTGGCGAGCGTCGACAAGCTGCCGGGCGCCCTGGCGAGCGTGCGCTCCCGCGACGGACATACGCGTCACTACACAGCCGGGGTCGCCGACCTGGAGACCAAGCGGGAGATGCCGGTCGACGCGGAGATTCGCGTCGGCAGCAACACCAAGACGTTCACCGCGGTGGCCGTGCTCCAACTCGTCGGTGACGGCAAGGTCGACCTGGAGGCCCCGGTGGACACCTACCTGCCGAACCTGGTCCGGGGCGAGGGCATCGACGGCAGAGTCATCACCGTGCACCAGCTGTTGCAGCACACCAGCGGTCTTCCGAACTACACCGACATCATGGGTGCCGACTTCTTCCCGTTCCAGCACACCTACTACCAACCCCGGGAGCTCCTCGACATCGCACTGGCTCAGAAGGCCCTGTTCGCACCGGGCGCGGAGTGGCGGTACAGCAACACCAACTACCTGCTCGCGGGTCTGATCATTGAGAAGGTCACCGGCCGGCCCCTGACCGAGGTGCTCACCGACCGGGTCATCCGGCGCTCAGGCCTGCGGCACACATACTTCCCGGCAGTGGGCGAACAGGGTTTCCGGGGGCGCCACCCGCGGGGCTACTTCGCGAACAAGCCGGGCGAACCCCGGCGTGACGTGACGGTCCTCGACCCGTCCTGGTCCTGGGCTGCCGGTCAGCTGATCTCCACCAACAGCGACCTCAACGCCTTCTACGTCGCCCTGCTCGGCGGCAAGCTGCTCAAGCCGGAGCAGCTCCGCCAGATGCGGACGACGATCCCGACCCACCCCTCCAAGCCGGGCACCCGGCACGGACTCGGCCTGTTCAGCCGCGAACTGTCCTGTGGCGGCGTCTACTGGGGGCACGGCGGAGACATTCCCGGTTTCGAGACGCGCGGCGGCATCGCCCCGAACGGTCGTGCGGTCCACGTCGCCGTGACCGCCATTCCGGACAGCGCCGAAGCTGTCGAGGCCGCCGTGGACAAGGCACTCTGCCGATGACACCAACGAGCCGCCCGGCGGGATGCCGGGCGGCTCGTCGTCGTAGGTTGGTCAGCCGATCTTGACGTTGAAGATCGGGTTCGCGGCCAGCTTGCGGAACGCGGCGAGGCTGCTCTTGGTGCTGTCGATGCTGATGTCGCGGTTGCCCTGGTCGTCGTGCTTGGTGTCGAAGTACACGATCGCCTTGATGTTCGGGCGCTTGTGCAGCTCGGGCAGGACGCTGTTGAACCCGGCGGTCTTGTCGGTGGCCTTGCCGACGCGGTGGTAGACGCCCCACTCGGCGACCATCAGCGGCTTGCTGGCGTGCTTGGTGGTGGCCCAGTCGTAGAAGGTGGGGCCGTTCGGAGCCTTACGGTCCAGCAGGTGGCTGAACGTGCCGTGGTGGTAGTAGCCCTTCTCGGCGCTGACGTAGGAGTCCAGGCCCATCCAGTCGACGATGTCGTCGCCGGGGTAGAGGTCGGCCCACCAGGACTGCGCCATCCAGCGCTCGTTGCCCATGTACGCCATCACGTTGATCGCGTTGTCGACACCCTTGGCCCGCAGCCGCTCGATCGTGTGGCGGTACATGGCGGCGAAGTCCTTGGCCTCCCAGCCCGAACCCTTACGCGCGATGACGTCGTTCTCCGGCTCGTGGTTGAGCACCAGGAAGAACTTCTCCGGGAAGGACGACTTGATCCGGGCGGCGAAGCGGTCGATGCGGGCGTCCTGCTCACCCTTGGCAACCTTGGCCCAGGTCGAACCGTACGCGATCTTCCAGTTCAGCAGCAGCACCCGCGGCGCGGCGGCGTCCCGGGCCATCGCCATCTCCGACTTGGTCGGGAACGGCTCGTCACCCTTGTGGTACGTGTGGAAGATGGTCGCGGTGCGACCGCTGAGCTTCTCCCAGTCCTTGAGCGCGGCGTCACGCGGCGCGTCGGTGAAACCACCCGCGGCGGCACCCCACATTACGCCGCACGAGGGGACGAGCTTCGCATCGGTGACACATTCTCCAGCGGAGGCGGCCGGTGCCGCCTGGGCTGCGGCCGGTCCTGCGAGCGCCGCGCCGACACCGGCGAACAGGGCGGTCAGCGACAGGACGGTCTTCTGAACGGTCGAGCGACGCAAAATCTGATCTCCCTCGCGTTGTCCGGCTCGTTGTCGGCCGGGCATGTGAAAGAGATTCCAGGGCGCGCGGTGCACGACAAGTGCCCAGCCGGGTGCCGTCCGGTTGCGCGGGTCCCGACCCTCGTCGGTGTGCCCTTGAATCGACGAGGACAGGGCCTACTTGAGGCTTCCCGCGTCTAACCGTGAGGGCGTGCGATCCCGGACGTGCCGTAGATGGCTCGGAGCCAGATCGTCGCCAGCGCGTCCAGCCGTCGTCGGTCGTCGGGCGTGTCCGTCGGGCCGAGGCTCTCGAGCACCCTGTCGCTGAGTCCGAGCAGCAGCGCGGCGAGGGTGTGGCTGTGCGGTCCGTCGGGCGCGTGCCCGGCCGCCCGCTCGCCGTCGATGTACTGCGCCATCGGCGCGACGAAGGATTCGAGGTAGCTGTCCCACATCTCGCGGATCGCGCTGCTGTGCCGACGGGCGTCGAGCATCGCGCGGTAGAGGTAGTGGTGCCGACGCACCGACACGGTGAGGTCGTACACCATCCGCTCGATCCGTTGCGCCGCGGTCAGCGATTCGTCGGAGAGGTGTGCGGCGGCGGCGACGCTGGCCACGTACACATGGGCGCCGAGCGCGGCCATGCAGGCGGCCTTGTCGGCGAAATAGAAGTAGAACCCCGACCGGGTGACCCCGGCCCGGGCGGTGATGTCGGCGATGGTGATGGACTCCAGATTGGACTCGTGCAGCAGCTCGTCCAGGGCGCGCAGCAGGGCATCCCGGCGCTTGTCGCCCCGGCTCGCCGGCCCGGGCTCCCAGGAGTCGGCCTCGCCGGCGCCGCCGGTAGCGCGGCGGGACCCCGGCTCAGGACGCACGGTGCCTCGTCTCTCCAGCTCTGGACAACCCGACGGGGGAGACTCTATAAACGAATTTGACACGCGTCAATTTCGTTCCCTCCCGGGCATGACGGAGTCACCATGACCCACTTGCAGATCCGGAAGATCGATTTCCGCTTCGACGAGACCACCCCGTTCCAGTGGCTGCCGAGCCACCCGAAGTTCGGGCTGATGGCCAACGCGATCAGCATCATGGCGATCGCCTTCGAGAAGTTCATCGTCACCAACACGCGGGCCGCGATTCCGCTGATCAAGGACCCGGAGGCGGCCGAGGAGGCGGAAGCGTTCCTGCGCCAGGAGGCACAGCACGCGAAGAACCACCGCAAGCACGTGACGGCACTGGTGCGGCAGTATCCCGAGTTGCAGAAGACCGTCGACGCGGCGGTCGCCTCCTTCGACCGGCTGGTGGAGACCAAGTCGCTGGAGTACTGCCTGGCGTACACCGCGGACCTCGAGTCGACCTTCACCCCGATCTTCAAGGTGATGCTCGACCACGAGGACGTCCTGTTCCGTCCCGGCGACGAACGCGTCGCCTCGCTCTTCCTCTGGCACTTCGTCGAGGAGGTCGAGCACCGCAGCTCGGCCCTGATCGTGTGCGACGCGGTCGTCCGCAACCGCTACTACCGCACCCGCGTCGCCCGCTCCGTGTTCCGGCACGTCATGCAGCTCTACCGCGACATCCTCACCGGCTTCGAGGAGCACGTGCCCGAAGCCGACCGGCGGGCGGAATACCGCAACGTCTCCCCGGACGGCGTACGCCGGGAGGAACTGCTCGCCCGGCTGCCGCTGCGGACGTCGTGGCGGACCCGCCTCGGCATGTTCCCGCCCGCCACCTTCGCCCCGGCCTCGAACCGGGAAATGCTCATCCTGGTCTACCGGCTGCTGTTGTCCCAGGTGCCGCACCACCGGCCGGCCCGCGAACCCCTGCCCCGCTTCGCGGACACCTGGTTCGAGCGGTACGCGGCCGGACACGACGTGACCCGCTTCTACTCCTCGACCCGGCCGGCCGGCGGCGCACCGTGAACAGCTGCCCGCCCGGATTCGCCGAGACCGCCCGCACCCTCGGCGAAATCGACTGCGCGAACACACCGCCTGTCGTCTCGGTACGCCCGCCCACCTCGCTGGCGGACGGCACGATGCCGGTCGTCGAGGCGTTCATGGTGATCGGCGCGGTCGTCGCGCTCATCCACGCGGTGCTGTGGTGGCGCCGTCGCGGCGACCCGACCAACCTCGGACTCTGGTGCGCCACCCTCGTCTACCTGCTGGTGCTCGAGCCGCCGCTCTACTTTCCCGAGCGGTTCGGTCTCCAGGACCAACTCGGCCTGATCTTCGTGCACAACGTGTTCTCGGTGCAGTTCCTGCACGACCGGCTGCCGCTCTACATCGTCGCCATCTACCCGGCACTGACGTACTCGGCGTACGTACTCGTCCAGCGAACCGGCCTGCTGGACCGCCACGGACCGGTCGCCGGCGCCGCCTGCGTGGCCGTGGTCTTCCACTGCTTCTACGAGATCTTCGACCAACTGGGCCCGCAACTGCGCTGGTGGGCATGGAACCCCCAGGCGCCGTCGAACTCGCCCTGGCTGGCGGCCGTCCCGATCAGCAGCGTGGTGATCTTCGCGGCGGCTTCTCCGTTCGGGATGGTGCTACTGACCAGACTGCTACTGGCCCGGCGACGTCGCCCACGCTCGGTGGCGCTGCGGGTCGTTGCCATCGGCGTGCTGACGCCGTTCGCCATGATGCTCTGCTCGGTGCCGTACGGCGTGCTGTCCCGGTCGCCGGACCGATACGCCACCGGCCGAGCGGTGGCGCTCTGGGCCGTCCTTGTGGTGTTCGTCCTCGTGGCAGTGTGGACGGTCTGGCGCGACAGCCGACGGCCTCGTGAGCCCGCACCGGCCACGGCCGCCGCCGAACCGTTTCTCGACCGCTATCCGGTTGCGGCCGGGGTGGCCTTCCTCCTCGTGTTCGCCGGGCTGTGGGCGGTCGCGCTGCCGGAATACCTGGCCGCTACGGCGGGGCGCACCCCATCCGGCACCCCGGTCGGCAGCCTCGGGTACGCGGCGGCGTGCGCGCTGGTCGCCGCGGTGCTCCTCGTCGCGGTTCAGCGGGGGAGGACGAGGTGACGTGCATCCTGGGCCGTTGTACTCCCTCGGCGACCACCGTCCTGTTTGGATCTCACGCCACCTTCACCAACCCGCTCGGCTGTCCCGCGCTCCACTCGGGGCTGTCTCGCGCTCCGATCTGCTGGCACGGCGTTCGTCTGGCGGGCTATCGGCCGCGCTTGAGGCGGCGCTCGGTTCAGTGCGAGAGGCGTCCGGTGCACACCAGCAGGAGCGCGGCCATAAGTGCTGCTCCTTGCCTCAGAGGTTTCCGTAGATCTTGGTCAAGGTCTCGGAGGAAACCTCGTCGCTGCCGTCGTACTCGTCGGCGGCCGTTTGAGTGCCTTGGCCATCTGGTCGACTCCTGCCGAGCCGCGAGCGTGCCGATCCGCACCTCGGCGACCATGAACCCGCTGACGACCAGGCGGACCAGGCTCCGCGGGGCCCGACACCACCCGCTGCGCGGCCGGCACGTCCGCAAGCGGATCGCGACCCTCCCCCTCAGAAGCGGCGCCCGCGCTGGGGAGTGCCTCAGCCAGAAACCCGGCGTCGCATCACCGCACAGGCATGCTCACTGCTGGTGAACTCCGAGACGTTGACCAGCTCCCATCCGTACGGAAGAAGCATCTCGGCACCGGCCAGAACGGCGCTGACGTTCTCCATGCCGGTTCCTCGCTGCGACACCACCCCGAGTAGCTGGAACGGGTAACCATTCAGATCGGCTCGCCCCTCGAACAAAGCCTGAGCCGTCACCAGCCGTGACCCCGCGATCATCTCTGCCGTCTCTGCCCTCACCATGCGGCCACTCTAGAGAAACTCCCGGTAGGTCGGGCGTTACGCGTGAGCCGCTGGCCGGGGGGCCTGAGGGGTCACGGCACGTTCGCTTCACCCCGCCACGCGATCACGAACACGAACACCGCAACGCGACGTAGGCGACCGCGAACGCAAACAGAGGAACAACGAGCTGCAGCGGCGGTAGATCACGCATGGCAGAGACCGGTAGTAGTCGCCGAGTTCCCCAAGCAACCGCTCCCGGGCCGTCGCGAGACGTACGCCGTAGTCGGGCATGAAGATCTCGGCCAGCGTCGAGGGAGACGGAAACACTCCGCACGTACCTGTGCGCCGGTGGCGCGGGCAGGAATGAAGCACTCTAGCCCTGAGTGATCTGACTGCAACTGAACGTGACGCTTACGTGGCAGTAAAAAGTTTATCGGCTACTTACTGGCCGGTATTCTTGACGAATCGCCGGTGTCGAGACAATCTCCGGGGCAGGGGAGAGGTAGCCAGATCAGATCTCTAAAGGAGAGGTCTGTGACGGAAAGGCTCCCGCCGTGAACGCTTCGACCCGCGCGCTCTGGCTCGCGCTGATGGTCTTCTTCGGCATGGTTGTTGCCGTGCTAGCCGGGCTTCTGAGTTGGGCCGGGGGCGACAGCCCCTTCGCCGCCGTACTGACGGGCGGCGGGGCCTTCGGTGCGACGGTGCTCCTGCTTCTTGCGATCTTCTACTTTGCGACGGCCAGTCCCGGCGTTCGGAAGCCCGACGACTCCAAGATCGACAAGTAGCGAAGTTCGGCGCGAGGGGCGGCTTGGCCGTCCCTCTGCCGGCTGTGGAGTCAGTGACTCTGGCGTCGTCGAGGGAGGCGAAAACACCCCCGCCGTCGCCGCTGTCCGGTTCTGGCGCAGACCGGTCTTCAGTTTGGATGTGAGGTCGGCTGGGCTGGGGGTGGCGAGAATGTTGATCACCGCCTATCGTCCGCCGCGTGAGCGGATTTCGCGAGTGGTGGACCGGCGATCGTGCCTGGTGAGGACGTGATCGACATTCCTATGCCCAGGTGGCGGGACCGCCGGATCGTTCTGGCCCTCGTTGCCGTCGGCGCCCTCACAGCCGTTGCTCTTGGCGTCGTGCGGGCTGGAGCCCTTCAGGACGGGCCTGGTCCGCGCGCCGTCGCGTCGCTGCCGCCTGCCTCACCCGGCGTCGTCAGTGCCGGCTATGTGGGCAGCCGCTGGCGTCTGACCGAGGTGGCGGACGCCCGTGGCAGCACCGAGATCCCCGAATCGGTGGACGCGTGGTTGGAGCTGGGCGGCAACGGCGAGTTCGGGGCCTCCGATGCCGTCCACGGCATCAGCGGGAAGTACCGCACCGCCCCCAGCGGCTTCGACGTCACCGAGGCGATCAGCACCGCAAACGGATACAGCGGGAAGGACCCCGTCATACTGGCCGCCATCACCGGGATCGACGCGATGACGACGGCCGTGGGCGGGCAGGCCGCGCACGTCACTGTCCTGTCAGCGGACCGCGAACAACTGACTGTCCAGGGCAGCGGAGTGCGACTCTCCTACGTCCGGATCGGACTGGCTGGCAAGTAGAACACGCCGACAGCCGCGCCCTCTCCGCACATGCTTCGGAGCCGAGGAGGGAGGATTTCTGGAGTCGTCGAAGAATAGGACTCCGCGGTTGGCGGCGCCACCGTGCTTTCACGCTCCTGGGTGAGAGTGCTGGAAGGCGCCATGCGCTCATCTCGGCACAAGTGCGCGCGGACGGGTAGAAGCCAGCGACACCTAGCTTGACGGCGTGACGGCGCTGGCGCGTGCTCAGCGGCAGAGCGCACCGTCAGGTGCCGCGCATGGAATGGCTTTGCGGGTGGCCGGATTGGCGCGTTTTGAGTCAGGAACGCGGCAGATTGGTTCTGGCTCGTAAACCGTGATCGCTCAGCATCGATGTCCGGTGTCGGCCAGTTCAAACTACGATTTGTGGCGTGGACCTCGATGTCGCCGCGGACCGTGCTCGGTCACAAGCAGCCGTCTCGGGCCGCGTGGCGCCGCACCGAGCGGCAACCGGGCTTGGTGTCTGCGCCGCGCTGTTCGCCCTGGTCGGTCTCATCTGGCGTGACGCACTAGAGCTGGCCTTCCCGCTGCTGATCCTGGGGTCGCTCCGATGGCTCTACCAGTCCAACGACCGCCGTCATAGGTCAGCGATTCTCGCCGCTGGAGCGGTAGCGCTGGCCATCGCTACTGGCATCGCCGTGCTGTTCCAGCACGCCCCCACTGACTTTTCGCGCGATGTAGCAGGTGCCGCTCTGGCTGCCTGGGCCAGCAGCCAGGCCTATGCAGCCATCACCCGCCGCTCCTGACGGGGTTGTCTGAGCGCTTCAACATCCTCGCTGGGCTGGCCCGCAAACGTCGGTCAGCCGTGCGCTTGAGGAGCAGCCATCACGGCCATGTTCGATCACACTTCGTGCGACAGAGCCCAAAGTGCTCGATGGCGTAGTGCCGGCCATGGGTTCAGACTTTCGGAGACGACGAGGTCCGCCGCCTCGAGATCACCGCCCTGAGAGGCCGTTGATCGGGCGCCCTGCCGTCCTGAGAGGCGCTCTGATGGCAGGGGCCCGGGCTAGATATGTCTCGGTGCTGCCGAGGACGTTACGACTGTCGGATCATCATCAACTTCGCCCTGGAGTTCGTCGCCCTCAGCAGGACGTTACTAGTCTTGTGGCAATCGATGCGGAACGGGGACTCGGGTGTGGGTTGACGATGACCAGTTGCGGACCTTGCGACAGCTACAGCAGGAAGCGGAAGGTCTCGCTCAGCGGCTGAGTGCTGCCGCGCATGCTGCTGGCGCCGGCGAGTTCACGGGCACCGACACTGTCGGCGTGGTGACTGTCACGATCCGGGCGGACGGTACGCCGAACGAGGTCACGCTTCGTCAAGATTGGCGTGACCGCATCGGTGATGGCGAGCTGTCTTCGGCGGTGATGGCGGCTCACGGTCAGGCCATCACTGCTCGCCTTTCCGCCTGGGGTGCTGGCTTGGAGCAGGGAACGCCTCCTGAGGCCCCGAGCGTGCCACAACCGGCGTTGTTCGAATCCGCCGAGCCAGGGGATCCGACGTCACGTCAGTCTGCGCTGGCGCTCCGGGATCTTCTTGATCTGCTCAACGAGGTCGATAGCCGGATGCCCGCGTTGACCGCGTCGCTGGAGGCTGTGGGCCAGCCGGTTACCGCGGAGAATTTGAGCCGCACCGTACGCGTGACCTTGACTGCGGGATCACTCAGCGCGGTGACTATCGATCGCGACTGGTTGAGAAGCGCTCACCACGATCGCCTCGGGGACGCCCTGGCCGAGGCGCTGGCTGCTGCCCATCGAGCAGAACGCGACCGGCGGGAACGTATCTTCGACGCGGAGCCGGCGGTCACTCGTCTGCAGCGGCTCACCGGGTCACCCGAGACGTTGCTCCGAGAGATCGGCCTGATCCGGTGATGAGCACGAGGAGTGGCATGACCAACCCGACAGGTCCTGAACTCGAGGCAGCCATCGGCGCGATCCACGGCGAGGCCGGCCAGTGGGCTGACATGGCCGCACAGATCCAAGGCATGGCAACGGTGGCGCGAGGCCTGTCGCTGGGTGCCTTCCACTTCAGCGGGCTCGGGCACCTGGCCGGGATCGAAGAGGTCTACACCGACGTCCAGGACCGGATCGCCGGCCTGCTGCAGCAGGCGTCCGACAACTTCGACGGGGTCGCCGACGCGCTGATGAAGGCGGCGGACGACTACGAGACCGACGAGAAGAACGCCGTGCACCGCCTGAAGAACATCTACTAGGGGTTGATCATGTCGTTCGCCGCCGACGCAGGTGCGGTCATGTCCGAGGGCGAGTTCCGCGAGCTGCTCGCCAAGATGGACGCCAAGCTCAAGGACATCGACAGCACCAGCGCCAAGCTCTTCGATCGCAGCAACCGTGCGATGACGTTCCTACCGCCCGGCCTGTCGGACATGCTGCACGACGCCCTGGTCAAGCTGCGTGACCTGATGGCGAAGTTCTTCACGGAAGTCGCCAAGGTCCTCCTGAACCCGGGCTGGCCACCCGGCCTGTTCTCCACCGGCAGTGAGTGGACGTCAAGCGTCGGCGGACCCATGAGCAGCCTGTCGACCAAGCTCAGCCCGGACCAGCTCCGCGTCGACAACTTCTGGAAGGGACCAGCGGCGGACGCCTACGCCAAGATTCTGCCCACCCAGCAGAAGGCGGTCGAGGCGATCAAACAGGCCACCGACATCATCGACACCAACCTCACCAAAGCTGCCTGGGGCATCATCGCGCTCTGGCTCGGCATCATCGCCGCCGTTGTCGCCTACCTCCTTGAACTGTCCGCCGAGGCCGCGGCTGCCGCAACAGTCGTCGGTGCGCCGCCGGCCGCTGCCGCCGCCGGGGTATCCACCGCCAAGGTCATCGGCCTGGTCGTCGGGCTGATCGTGGTGTTCGCGACCTACGTCGGACTGCTGGTCGACAGCATGACCACAATGCGCCAGACGCTGCACGCCAACGGCCCGTTCCCTGATGGCAACTGGCCCAAGTCCACGGCATCGGAATTCAACGACGGGAGCTTGAGCGACGGCGACAACACCGACTGGCGGTACGACAACCATGACTGAGAAGGCCATCGCCCCCGGCTCCGGCACACGCCTGCGGTCGATGTATCAACGCTATCTCGTCGTCGCCGGCCTCGTTCTCCTTGTCGTGCTGCCCGTAGTGTTCGGCACTGCGTTCATTACCGCGAAGGGGCAGACCATCATCACTGTCGCGGTGGGGATGGTCGCCGCCGTGGTGTCGGAGACGCTACTGATAGCCGCCCTGATGCGAGGCCGTACATCAGTCGCCGCCGATGTCCTCTCTTTGCCGTCCATGCGATTCTCGGGTGCGCTGGCGCTCGGAGCTGAGGTCGCCGGCTGGGGCGGAGCTCTAGGCGCGCTGACGTTGGGAATGATCCAACGCATGTCGGACATCAATCTCGCCTTCACCATGGGCATCGCCGCGGCAATCGGTGCGATGTTCCCCGCCGTGCTCAGCGGCGCTGCCCGCCGACTGAGCCAACGACTCACGGCTGGACCGGACGCCTAGCGATCTTGCTGTTGCGCCGGAGACGCCCGCTCGGACGCAGTGCTTGATGAACTGGCTAGGCCATCTGTCCGGCTTTGCTCTGGTGGAAGACGTGTCGGTTCCCGCCTTGCCGCTTGGCGCGGTACATAGCCATGTCGGCGTGGTGCGGGGCAACGCCTTCCAACAGGTCGACACTGGAGGTGACGGCGACGCCGAGACTCGCGGTGATCGTGACGGTGACCGGCCCGTTGTCGGCGCGGACCTCGACGGGCTCGGCGATGGCGGCGGTGACTGCTCGGCCATGCTGGTGAGCCGGGTGCGGCCCAGGGGCATGATGGCCGCGAACTCGTCGCCGGTGAGCCGCGAGGCGTGTCCGCCGTAGAGGGCGGCGAGGTGCCCGATCCGGTCAGCGGTGGCCTTGAGAAGGTCGTCGCCGGCGTCGTGGCTGTGGGCATCGTTGACCTTCTTGAAGAGGTCGAGGTCGATGAGCATTGTGACGATCGGCTGGGGTTCGGCGGATGAGGCGGTGGCCGCTTGGATCGCCTGCAGCCCGGCACGGTTGTGTAAGCCGGTGAGCGGGTCGTGGGTGAGCTGCCAGGCGGCGTCGGCCAGCTCGGCGCGCTGGCTTCCGCGCTTCGCCGCGTGCGCGGAGGGCGTCAGCATTTGTGGGTGCCAGATCCAAGGCTGGCGGCGGCAGCCGACCGCGATGCCGTCGCGCATGGCAGGGATTCAGGGTACGAAGGAAAGGAGAACCTTCAGCGTACGGGGCTGACGGTTCCCGGTAGCGGGCTGTCAGGTCGGCCGGTCTGGCAGGATCTGACAGCACGGGAAGTTCCGCATCCCCTGTGAGGTTCGGCCGCTCGAGAGGGACTGGGACTGGCACCGGCGAAGTTCCGCCGGGCCACTTCAGCGGTCGTCCTGGCTTCTTGCCCCTGGCAGCGACGGCTCCAGCGCGAGGTCAGGCAGGCCGCTCGGCCGTGTTCGATCAGCAACGTGATGCGGGGACCGGCGGCGCGATCGGGCCGGGTGCCGTGGGTTCGGTGTCGATAAGCAGGTCGCACCCGAAGACCTCCATCAGCCCACGCCGGCCGGTTTCTTCGATGCGTACCGCTCGGCTGTTCGGGTGGCGGCTTAGCCAGCCAAGCTCGAGCATGCGCGTGAGCAGGGCTGCGCCGACGGCGCCGGCGATGTGGTGGCGGCGCTCGCTCCAGTCCAGGCATGGCAGGGCAAATGCGCGGCGGGTGCGCCGCAGTGTTTCGATGTCCAGCCCAAAATCAGTCAGGCGTGGCGTCCCGTTCTTGCCGAGAACGTACGTGTCGTCCGCCCGCACGAGGATGTGGGTCTCGTGCAGGGCGTTGGTCAGCAGGACCGCCACCTTGCCGGCGAGGTGGTCGTAGCAGGTTCGGGCCAGGCGCAACTCGGCGGCTATCCGTGACTGGCGCAGCGAGCGGACCTGGCGGACCGGGGCCAGCGCGGCGAGCGCCTCGAAGGCCCTGCCCACCCTGACGTCGATGAGACGGTAGTAGCGGTGCCGACCCTGCGTCTCGACGGCGAGCAGGCCGGCGTCGAGCAACCTTCGCAGGTGGCTGCTGATGGTCTGGGGCGATACCCCGGTCGCGCGGGCCAACTCTCCGGAGGTCAGCGCCCGACCGTCCAATAGCGCCGCCACCGTGTCGGCGCGGGTCCGGTCGGCGAGCAGGCCGGCCACAGCGGCCACGTCCACATCCACGTTTCGATGCTAACGCAAACATTGCCGTCCTAAATTCATCCGGTCAACACCATCGTCTCGCCGGGAGGCCACTACAACCATGGACACCCCTGGCCCCGAGTCGGACCCCGCCGAACAATCGGGAACACCATGATCGCAATGATCTTCGAGTTCTGGTTCGACCCTGCCGACCGGACGGCGTGCGAGCAGTACCTGAATGAGGCAGCCACGCTGCGCGAGCTGCTGCCGACGGTCGACGGTTTCGAAGGGATCGAACGGTTTCAGAGCGTCAGCGAGGCGGGCAAGTTCGTGGCGATCGGATTCTTCCGCGACGAGGACGCTGTGACCGCCTGGCGCAACGCCGCACCGCACCGTCGGGTCCAGGCCCTCGGCCGCGGTCGGCTGTTCACCAACTATCGGCTTCGGATGGCCGAAGTGATCAGGGATTACGGCCGAGACGACCGCGCGGAGGCCCCCGCCGACAGCCGCCGATTCCATCAATGAGCACCACCGCGACCTCTGGAGTTACCCGGGATGCATGATCTCACCATCCGCCTGGACAACCAGCCGGGCACCCTTGCCTCGATGGGCGAAGCCCTCGGCGCCGCCGGCGTAAGCGTCGAAGGCGGCGGCATGTTCGTCGTGGACGGCAAGGCGGTCGCGCACTTTCTGTTCCACGATGGCCACGCCGCCCGAGCGGCCCTGGAAGCGGCCGGCTTCCACGTCGCGGACTGCCGCGCCCCGCTGGTCCAACGGCTCGACCAAGGCACGCCGGGCCAGCTAGGCGAGATCGCCCGTCTGATGGCCGACGCCGGTGTCAACATCGAAATCATGTACAGCGACCATGACAACCAGCTCGTACTCGTCGTGGACGACCCCGAAGCGGGCTCGGTCGTGTCCGAGGCGTGGACCCGCCGCCGGTCCGCCTGATTGCGATGGCTGGACTTCAAGCGACGTGGTAGCCGAACGCGCTGTCATGCCGCTGAGCACGCAATGAGATGCCGCAGGACAGGCTCAAAAGCGGCTTCTGGTTGACCTTGAACCTTTCTTCGTACGGCATAGTGGCCTTGCGGTAGACCTGGTACTTCCTGAAGGCGACGACCTCATTCCACGCCCGTATTCCACGGTCGTCAGAGTGCGCGGCTGTAGCGCGCTGACCGGTCTTCCGGCCCGCCGCGCGTGACTCCTGGACCCATGCGGTGCTGGACGCGACCATCCGGCACCGCGACAGCGTTGATCTTGTGTAAGGGGTGTCAGTCTCGAGGACTTCGTCGTCCCGCGCTACTCACGATCTGGGGGATCACTCCGCATGGGTTGCAATCTTGAGTGAGTTTTTCTCATCGTTGGACACGCTCGGTGGCGGCGGGTGACATGTCTGCATGCGCTGCTGCCCAGGTCCGCAGGTACCGGGTAGTCGGTACTGCGCTCCACGTCGCTGCGGGCTGTGACGGTGGGGTGTATTCCCTGCTTCCGATTGGGGTTTACACCGTTGATCTTCGCTCTCTAGAGTGCCTCGACTGGGCATCGGGTTACGGGGGACATCGGTGATGGGCACTCGCGTCGTGCTGTTCTACAAGCGTGCCGCCGCGGCGACGGCAGCGACGCTGCTGAGCGCGGGGCTGGCTGTGGTGGGTTTCGCGCAGCCGGCGGTGGCGGGGCCGTCGTCCTGCGAGCTGGTGCAAGCCGACGAGGTCGCGGCGAGCCGGATGGCGGTGGTCTGCCAGGCACCGGTCGAGGTCCTGGCCGAGCGCACCGAGTACGCACAAGTCTTCTCCAACCCAGACGGTTCAAGCACTCTGGAGCAGAGTGTGGAGCCGCAGCGGGTCCGTCAAGGCTATGACTGGGTGCCGGTCGATACGACGCTGACCAAGACCGCGGCGGGGGTGTCGCCGCGGGCTGCGGTGCTACCGATGACCTTCTCCGGGGGTGGCGACACCCTCATCGGGAGGTTGGGCAGCGAGGCCAAGGAGCTGGCACTGTCCTGGCCCTCGAACCTCCCCGCCCCCGAACTGGCGGGTGACACCGCCGTCTACCGTGACGTGTTACCGGAAGTGGATCTGCAGGTGACCGCGTCGGTGACCGGGTTCTCCGAGGTCCTCGTGGTGCACACCCGGGAAGCAGCCGAGAATCCCGAGTTGAAGTCGTTGAAGTTCGGACTGAGCACCAAGGGCTTGGAGATCAGTTCCACGGCTGCTGGGGGTCTGCGGGCACAGGACACGAGCGGGGTGGAGATTTTCACCGCTCCGGCACCGGTGATGTGGGACTCCACTCCAGCGCCGGAGGCCACGGCGCAAGCCCCGGGGCCGCAGCGGCAGCCGGTTGCCGACGCTGAGCGGTCGACGCGGGCGGTGATGCCGCTTAAGGTCAGCGACAGTGCGGTCACCATCACGCCGGATATGAAGATGCTGGCCGATCCGCGGACGAGGTTCCCGGTGTACATCGACCCGCAGGTCACTGGGCGCATCTCGGGCAATGCGTGGACGTCGGTGTTCAGCAATTATCCGACGACGTCGTTCTGGAAGAACTCCACGGCCCTGTTCAACGCCGGCGCGTTGGGCGCGGCGGGTGCGGGCCGTACCGAGAACTGCAGCGGCTGCGCGGATTTCACCGTCCGCTCGTTCTTCCGGATGGACACCAGCAAGGTCACGGGCAAGGTGTCCAAGGCCGAGTTCCGCATTCAGCAGATGTGGTCGTGGACGTGTAAACCGGCGAGTAACGCGAAGGTGTGGAAGACCGGCGGTATCTCCTCGTCGACGACGTGGAAGAACCAGCCGACCTGGCACGGCTCGTACACGGCGCAGGTCCTGGCCAAGCGCAAGTATGGGTCGGTGCACGGCTGTGATGGCCCGGGCGAGATCGAGTTCGATGTGACCAAGATGGTGACCAGCGGCGCGAGCACGGTGACGCTGGGCCTGCGGGCGGCCGACGAGGGCACCAAGAACCAGTGGAAGCGGTTCAAGCATTCCACCGCCAAGCTCATAGTCACCCACAATAAGCCGCCGGCCGCGCTGAGCAACCGCAAATCGGACAGCAAGGACTGCGTCGTCGGGGCGGGCCGGCCGTACGTGTTGTGGACCACCGACGTGAAGCTGACCGGCTACCAGCAGGACCCGGACGCGCCGAAGGAGCTGACCACCTATTTCTACTGGTGGGTGAGGGGGGCTTCGCGCAGCGACAGCAACCGGGTGCAGCAGTCGACCGGTAACAAAACCACGGTGACCGGCACCGTACCGAACGGGCGACTGACCGACGGCGCCACCTACGTCTGGCAGGCCAAGACCTCCGACGGCGTCGCCGAGACATGGTCCGGCACGTGTGAGTTCACCGTGGACAAGACACCGCCACCAAACCCGGGTGCGATCACCTCGGCGGAGTACTCAGCGACAAATCCGAGTGGCGGGGTGGGACAGCCGGGCACCTTCAAGGTCGCCGCTCCCTCGACGCGGACCGACGATGTCGTCGGCTATGCCTGGACGCTGGACTCCGGTGAACAACTTGCCGCGAAGCCGCTGCCGATGAACACCGATCGCAGCGCCACCCTCACCTTGACGCCGACGAAGGACGGTGTCAGCACGCTACGGGTGTGGACCAAGGACCGGGCCGGCCGATTCTCGGCGGCACCGTCGACGTACACGTTCACGGTGCGCGCCGGGATGGGCCCGGCAGCGGAATGGACCTTCGAAGAGGCAGCCGGAACGACCACGGCTACCGACGCCAGCGGGCACGGCAACACGGCAACGCTGGCCGGTAACAGCACCCGGGTCCCCGGGCGCGGCAACGTCGGCAACGCCCTCTCCTTCAACGCCAACGGATACGCCGCCACCGCGGGCCCAGCAACCTACCCGCACCCTGACACCGGGGCGGCGACCACGGTCCGCACGGACGGCACCTACACCGTGGCGACCTGGGTGAAGATCAACAACGTTGACGACCCCTGGCAGCCCACCGCGGTCTCGGCCGTGGGCACCCGATCGGCCGCCTTCCGGCTCGGCTTCGCCGGGCAGCACAAAAAGTGGGTCATTGCCCTGTCCCATGCCGACATCGACAACCCCGGGATCACCGCCACCTGGTCGGACAGCCTCGCCGTGGCGAACAAGTGGACCCACCTGGCAGGCGTCTACGACGCCGCGACGAAGAAGATGACGCTGTACGTCAACGGCGTCGCGCAGTCCTCCACTCCGACGGTCAGCGCGACCTTCCACGCGAACGGACCGATCCAAATCGGTAGACGTCTGTGGAACGGCGCCGACGACGGAAAGTGGCGCGGCCTCATCGACGACGTACGCGTCTACAACTACGCGGTGACCCCCGCCAAGATCGCGGACCTCGCGGTGCCGCAGCAACCCGCCATCAGCTTCCCCGACGGCGCGCAAGCCTCCGCGGGCGGCACACTGGCGATCAAGTTCGACGCCGGCGGCGACACCAACGTCACCCGGTTCAAATACAGCGTCGACGGCGCCGGCCTCGGCAGCACGGTCAACGCCAACGCCCCGGGCGGCACCGCGACGCTCACCCTCACCGTCGGCACCCAGACCGGAGACCGGCAGCTCTACGCCGCCGCCGACAACGGGGTCCGCACCGGCCCAGCAAACCGAGAACAGTTCACCGTGCTGCCGGGCGGCAGCCTGTCCGGCTCGGTGCTAGACGCCATCACCTGGGCGGGCACGCCGGGAGCCACAGTCACCATGCAACCCGGCGGTCACAAGACGACCACCGACGCCGACGGCGGCTACGCGTACGCGAACATCCCCCGAGGCGCGTACACGGTGCACGCGGCCTCCGGGGGCCGGTGTGGAATGGCGGGCAGCCAGCCGTTCCTGGTCGACGGGCAGGGCCTCAACCTGGACCTTCTCCTCTACCGCAAGAGCGACCAGCTGGGACACACCTGCGCGGAGCGCACCACGACGTTCGCCACGGGCACCACGGTCCTGCCGCTCAGCGGTGACAACGCGATTGCCGCGGTGACGTTGCCGTTCGCGTTCCCGTTCTACGGCGGGGCATACCGCACGGCATGGGTGGACACCAACGGTCTGCTGTCATTCACCGACCCGGGCCGCTCACACCCGAACCCGGGTACAGGTGGACTGATCGCGGCGGCCGAACCGAACGCCGTGGTCGCGGCCTTCTGGGATGACCTAGTCGTCGACAGCGCCGCCAGCGTGCGCACGACCATGACCGGCACGCAGGCCGTGGTCGAGTGGCGCAACGTGCACCGCAAGGCCAACACCGCTCAACGCCTCAACATCTCCGTCACACTCAGCCTCGACGGCACCGTGACCATCAACTACAGCGGGCTGGACAACGCCGCCGAACGCGGCGAGAGCGCCCTGGTCGGGATCGAGGCGCCGACCGGTGACGACGGATTCTCCTACGCCGCACAAGAGCCAGTGCTCGCCGACGGCAACGCGATCGTCTTCACCCGGCCCGAAGACGCGCCCGACCTGGAGGTGCACAGCCTCACCGGCAAGGTGACCGACGCGGCAGGCGCGGCGGTGTCCGGAGCGACGGTCACGCTCGACCCGAGCGGGCTGAGCACCACCAGCGCAGCGGACGGCACCTACGCCTTCCACGGGGTCGTCGCCGACAGCTACACCGTTACTAGCCGGGATCTTCCGCGCTGCGGCAACAAGGCCGAGATCCAGGTGGAGCTGGCCGCCGATACCACAACGAACCTGCAGCTCGGCCCCGACTACGGGTCCATGGGATACCGGTGCACGCTCGGCACCGGCGGATATGTCAACGCCGGCACCAAGCTGGCCTTGACCGGGTCGGCGAAGAACACGGACGTCACGTTGCCGTTCTCGATGCAGTTCCACGGAGCGTCCTCGACCGTCGCCACCGTCCACACCGATGGGCGCGTCGCCGTCGGCGGCGGCCATGCCTACCCGTTCTGGGACGACGTCACCGTCGACGCGGCAGCGAGCATGTGGACGCAGACGCTCGGTACCGCACCGAACCGCTCCTTCGTGATCGAGTGGCGCAACGTGCTGCTCGACAACGGCGAACGCACCTCGTTCGAAACGATCCTGCACGAAAACGGCACGATCGCCTTCCACTACGCGGCGATGACCACCGACCGGCAGAAGGGCGCCGGCGCTCGAGTCGGCATCGAAGCGAAGTCCACGGACGTCGCCCAGGACTATTCGGTGAACACACCGACGCTCACGGCGAACAGCTCTATCACCTACCAGCCGGCGCCACCGGGCGTTATCGCCGGCATCGTCACCGAAACGAACACCACCGCGCCGATCGCCGGGGCCACGGTCACGCTGACTCCGGGCGGCCGGACCGTGACCACCGGGGCGGACGGCAGCTACCAGTTCACCGGCGTCACGCCCGGCCCCTACCAGCTCACCGTCTCCGACGGCACCGGACAGTGCCCCGGCCCGGACGCCTCCGCCAAGGTCAACAAGGCGGCTGGTGACGTGAAGGTGGACCTGTCACTCAGCCGCGATCCCTCCTCCTGTTGACGTCGGGGAGGAGCGGGACACACCCGGCCCTCCCCGCACGGCTCCCCTCGACTAGCCGGGTCAACCGCTCTTCTCGACTTCCTCTTTCGCTGAACACGCATTGATCGGAGCTCCGGGGTGACCTCACCGCTGCCCACCGGCCCAATACCGAAGAAGAACTTCGCGCCTCGTGTGCGTGCGATTCTCGCGGCGGCCTTGTCTGCGACCCTGGTGGTGGGCCTCAGCCAGGTCCCCGCGGCGCAGGCCGCGAAGCCGAAGCCACACCGCCCTGAGGCCGTGAAGCCGGTGCCGAAGGTGCCGGTCAAGGCAGCCAAGATTAAGCCCGAAGCGCTCGGTAAGCAGCCGGCGCCGGCAACGGCGCGCCCTGCCCCGCAGTGGCCGAAGGCTGGAACCCAGGTGGTTGAGGTTGCCGCCGGCGCTGCCGGCGGTCAGGTCGGTGACCTGCCGATCCGGGTGTCGCAGCCGGACAGTCGGGGGACGCCCAAAGGCAGGGTGGCTGAGGGCCGGCAGAACGCGCGATCGGCCCAGGTGCCTGCGCCGACCCGCGTGCGGGTGGAGATGCTCGATCGCGCTTCGACCGAGCGTGCCGGGGTCAAGGGTGTGACGATGCGTCTCGGCCGTGCCGACGGTGGCGCCGACGCTGGGCAAACCAAGGTCACGGTCGACTACAAGGCGTTCGCCACCGCCTACGGCGCGGATTGGGCGAGCCGGCTGCGACTGGTGTCGCTGCCGTCCTGCGCTCTGAGCACGCCGGCGAAGAAGGAGTGCGCGCCGACGCCGCTGCCCTCGCGCAACGATCAGAAAGCGAAGACGGTGTCGGCCGAGGTGACCGTCAGCAGCGCGGCGAGGCTGGTGGCTGCCACGGCGGCGGCGTCCGGACCCACCGGTGACTACGCGGCGAGTTCGTTGAATCCCTCGGCGACCTGGGCGGCAGGCGGAAACACCGGAGAATTCTCCTGGTCGTACGCGATGCGGACCCCGCCCGCGATCGGTGGCCCGGCGCCGCAGCTCGCGCTGTCGTACTCGTCGCAGTCCGTGGACGGTCAGCACGCGGCCTCGAACAACCAGCCGTCCTGGACCGGCGACGGCTTCGGAGGGAGATTCAGCGGATTCATCGAGCGCCGCTATCAGACCTGCGCCAAAGACATGGATGGTTCGGCCAACAACGACACGAAGACCGGTGATCTCTGCTGGGAGACCGACAACGCCACCTTGTCGCTGCCTGGTCACACTGGTGAGCTGCTCTACAACTCGACCGACAAGCGCTGGCATCTGCGCTCCGAGGACGGTTCCCGGATCGAACGCAAGGTCAACGCAACGAATGGCGACAACAACGGCGAATACTGGGTCGTCACCACCGCTGACGGCAACCAGTACTGGTTCGGACTGAACCGCTTGCCCGGCTGGACGGCGGGGAAACCGGTCACCAACTCGACGTCGACGGTTCCGGTGTTCGGCAACGACCCGAACGAACCGTGCCACGCGACCGCGTTCGCTGACTCCGACTGTGCTCAGGCATGGCGGTGGAACCTTGACTATGTCGTGGACCGCAACGGCAACTCCATGTCGTACTGGTACCAGAAGGAGACCAACAAGTACGGCCGGAACCTGAAGGCCGACGATGCCGCACAGTACGACCGCTCCAGCTGGCTGGAGCGCATCGATTACGGTACGCGGCAGGTCAACGGCACCGATTCGGTGCACCAAACTTCTGCTCCGCTGCGCGTCGACTTCAAGGCTGCCGACCGGTGCACCAAGGACTGCGGCACCCACGACGCTGTTCATTGGCCGGATGTTCCCTGGGACGCCGCCTGTACCGGTGACTCCTGCACGGCCAACTTCGCGCCGAGCTTCTGGTCGACCAAGCGGCTGGCGAGTGTCACCACTCAGATCCGCAACGGCACCGGCTACCGCGATGTGGAGCGGTGGACGCTGACGCACACCTTCCCTGACCCCGGCGACGGCAACGACGGCGGCCTCTGGCTGTCGAAACTGTCCCACACCGGTCTGGTGGGCGGCAGCGCCGCGGTGCCGGACATCGACTTCACGCCGGTGCAGATGGCCAACCGGGTGGACAAAATCGGTGATCACTCGGCCGCGATGAATCGCATGCGGATCACCCAGATCCGCACCGAATCCGGTGGCTCCATCAGCGTCGTGTATTCCGATCAGGACTGCAAGGCCGGCGAGCCGAAGCCCGACCCGGCGACCAACACCCGACGGTGCTACCCGGTGCGCTGGGAACCGGAGGGTTACAGCAGCCCGGTCACCGACTGGTTCAACAAGTACGTGGTCACCACCGTCTACGAGAATGACAACACCGGCGGAGCCCCGCCGAGTGGCAGTCCCCGCGTCGTGTACTCCTACGACTATTACGACGGTGCGGCGTGGCATTACACCGACGACGACGGTCTGGTGAAGAAGAAGTACAAGACCTGGTCGGACTTCCGCGGTTATGGCCGAGTCGGTGTCACGGTGGGGGATCCGGGCGAGCAGACCTACGCCGAGAGCCGCTACTTCCGGGGGATGAACGGCGACCGTCTGAACAGCGACGGCGGCACCAAGTCGGTGCGCATCGACGGTATCGCCGATGAGGACTGGTTCGCCGGTATGACCCGGGAGGCCAAGACTCTCAACGGGCCCGGTGGGGCGGTCGTGACGCGGACCCTGAACACGCCCTGGGCGTCGGGTCCCACTGCATCACGAACGTTCAACAACGACACCGTGACTGCCCGTTACACCGCCACGGGTACGGTGACCAACCACACCGCGCTCGACGGCGGCCGAGGCGAACGGGTGACCAAGACTGTCACCAGCTTCGACGAGTACGGCATGCCTGTCACCGTCGACGACCTCGGCGCGGACGGAGTCGCCGGTGACGAGCAGTGCACGAAACTGGACTACACCCCGCGCAACACCAACGCCTGGATCCTGGACCGGGTTCACCGCACCCAGTCGTATGCAGTCTCGTGCGCCGCGACCGGCGGAACGCTGACCGAGAGCGACGTGATCGGCGAAACCCGGACCAGCTTCGACAACCAGGCCTTCGAAGCAACCCCCGCCAAGGGCCAATCGACCCAGATGCAGACGATGTCGGCCTGGAACAACGGTGCGCCGACGTTCACCGTCATCGCAAAACAGAGCTATGACGTCCACGGTCGAAGCACGGCTACCTGGGACGCCCTGAACCACAAGAGCACTACGGCTTACACCCCTGCCGTCGATGCTCCGGCTACCTCGATCCTCACGACGAACCCGCTCACCCACGCGACCACGGCGACCGTGGAACCGGCGTGGGGAGCGCCGACCGCGGCGGTGGACCCCAACGGCAAACGCACCGACGTCAAGTACGACCCGCTGGGCAGAGTAATCGCGGTGTGGAAACCCGGTCGTGCCAAGAACACCGACACCGCCAACATGACGTACGACTACGACATCCGCACCAACGCCCCGAGCGTGGTCACGACGTCGGTGCTCAACGCTGCTGGTGCATATAACCGGGCTTACACCCTCTACGACGGGATGCTGCGGCCGCGGCAGAGCCAGGCTCCGTCGCCGTCCGGCGGCAGGATCGTCACCGAGAACTTCTACGACACCGTCGGCCGCGCCACCCTCAGCTTCGGCGCCTACCACACCACCGGAACCCCCGGCGGCACACTATTGGCCGCTACCGACCGCGCGTTCGTGCCCAAGCAGAACCGCAGCATCTACGACGGCGCCGGACGCGTCAAAGCCCAGATCTTCCAGCCCTACGGCTTCGAGCGGTGGCGCACGACCACCTCGTACTCGGGTGACCGCACGGACGTCACCCCGCCCGCCGGCGGCACCGCGACCTCCACCGTCACGGACGCCCGCGGTCGCACCGTGCAGCTGCGGCAGTACCACGGTGCCACCCCGACCCCGTCAACGGCCGGCAGCTGGGACACCACCACCTACACCTACGACCGCCGCGGCTACCAAACCAAGATCGCCGACACCCTGGGCAACGACTGGACCTATATCTACGACAGCCGCGGCCGGATGACGAAAGCCGACGATCCCGACAAGGGCGCAACAACCTTTACCTACGACAACGCGGGGAACATCCTCACCACGACCGACGCGCGCGGGAAGAAGATCGCCTACCTCTACGACCCGCTCGGCCGTAAGCGCGCCGCATACGACAACCAGGTCGGCGGCACCCTCCGCGCACAGTGGATCTACGACACCGTAGCCAAGGGACAGCTGTCCCAGTCGACGCGATTCGTTGGGTCGGCTCCGTACCAGTCCAAGATTCTGGACTACAACGACACCTACCAGCCAGGCAACACCCAGATCATCATCCCGGCCAGCGAAACCGGCCTGGCAGGCATTTACAACTACAACACCACCTACAACATCGACGGATCCGTCCAGTCGACCAGCATCCCCGGCACCAACACGGACCTGCATCCCGAAACCCTCACCTACGCCTACAGCGATCTCGGGCTGCCCACCACCGTCAAGAGTCTCTACGGCACCCAGAACCTGTCCTACGTCGCCGACACGGACTACAACGCACTCGGTGAACTCGACCAGATCGAGCTCTACACCGGCTCGCGTGGGCGCGTATTCACCGCCTACAAGCGAGAGCTGGAAACCGGCCGACTGACTGGTATCCGCACCGATCGTGACTCGGTCGCGCCCTACGTCCTCGCGGACAGCACCTACCAGTACAACAACGCCGGTGACATCACCAAGATCGCGGACGCGGCGCCCGATCCTGCCGATGACAACCAGTGCTTCACCTCGGACTACCTCGACCGATTGACCGAAGCGTGGACACCCGCCGACGGCAACTGCACCGCCGCGCCGTCGGCCACGAAACTCGGCGGCCCTGCCCCGTACTGGCACAGCTGGCGGTTCGACAAGGTCGGCAACCGCACCCGCGAAACCGTGCACGACACGAGCGGCGACAAAACTACCGACTACCAGTACCCGGCCCAGGGAAGCTCCGCCGTACGCCCACACGCACTGACCGGCGTCACCGGTGCCCGCACCGGCAGCTACACCTACGACGAAGCCGGCAACACACTCACCCGACCGTCCTCGCCCGCGGGCACCCAGACCATGACCTGGGACCCCGAAGGCCACCTGGACTCCACCACCGACACCACCGGAACGACCAGCTACATCTACGACGCCGACGGCAACCGACTCGTCCGCCGCGACCCAGGCGGGCGAACCCTCTACCTCGGCAACCAAGAAATCCGCTCCACCCCCGGCGCCGCCACCGCAGCCGCTACCCGCTACTACGGCTTCGCCGGATCGACCGTGGCGTCACGCACCATCGCCGGACTCACCTGGCTGTCCAACGATCACCAAGGCACCGCCGCACTGGCCATCGACGCGCACACCCAAAAGGTAGCCGCCCGCCGGCAGACGCCCTACGGCAACCGACGCGGCGAAGCAGTGGAATGGCCGAACACCCAAGGGTTTGTCGGCGGCACCAACGACAACACCGGCCTCACCCACCTCGGAGCCCGCGAGTACGACCCCACCATCGGCCGGTTCATCTCCGTCGATCCCCTCCAAAACCTTGCTGACCCCCAGCAGTGGAACGGCTACGCCTACAGCCACAACAACCCAGTCACATTCAGCGACCCCAGCGGCCTCGCCGACTGCGACTTCGCCGGCAACTGCGGTGTGGGCGGCGGCAACCTCGGCACCCCCGGCGTCGCCAGAGGCGAGTCCGGCGGAGGAAAGTTCGGAGGCGGCCGCAAACACACCGACGCACCCCAACAATCGGGCGGCTGCGGGCGTAAGTGGGCCTGCGATCCGGCGCCGGAAAACGGCACCACCTCGAGCGGCACCATCGCCGACCTACCCGACTTCAAGACATTCGCAGTCAGCTATACCAACACGTGTGGCGACTGGATGGTCAACAGCTTCGGCTTCACGTGCTCTTATGGCGACCTTCACGAAAAACAGAAGACGGACGCCTTCGGCGAATATCTGTGCAAGTACATGGGCGCCTGCGATTTGAAGGAAGCCCTCCTGAAAGCCGCGCGTGTTGAATCCGCCGAACTCCTGAGCTGGATTCCCTGGGCCGGCGTACCCTTCTCGCTCTATCTCGCCAAGGAGAAATGGAACAGCGGTGACCGGGCCGGCGCCGCTATGGATCTCATCGGCATGGTGCCTCTCGCCAAAGCGGCTAAGGGGGCAGGACGCGCATGCAGCTTCGGCGCCGACGTCCCAGTCCTGATGGCAGACGGAACCACCAAGCCGTTCGACGAAGTCAAGGTCGGCGACGAAGTTCTCGCCACCGACCCGGAGACCGGCGAACAAGGCCCCCGAAAGATCGAGAAAGTCTGGGTCCACGACGACGACCTCTACGTCCTGTCCGTTGCAGGCAGCCAGCTCGTCACCACCGAGGACCACCCCTTCTGGAACCAAACCGACCGCGGCTGGCAACAAGCCGACGAACTAGACTCAGGCGACCTGGTACGCACCCCCACCGGCACGGCCCGCGTCACCGGCTTCGACTACTTTCAACACCACAAAGCTGACGCCTACACCCTCACTGTCAACGACCTCCACACGTACTATGTGCTCGCCGGCACCACGCCCGTCCTGGTTCATAACTGCGGGGAGGCAGTCGTTCACCTGGATCCAGTGGAACGACACGCAACTATTTCGATCAGAAATGGCGATGAGGTTCTGCATACGGAACAGCTCGGAACGACCGGAACAGATGCGATTCCGGCGTTGCGGACGGCACCCCACTCACCCACGACAATCAATGTGAGGATTCCCCTGCGGAACCCCGGCGGTGCCATGGCATATCAGGAGGTCACGCTTGGCAGGAACCTTGGCCCTTATAACGAGGTGTCGCAGAGCTGCGTGACGTACTGTGGGAATGTCTTGAAAGCGGGAGGGGTCGAAGGTGTCCCAAATACGACGCTCGGAATCACGAAGTGGCTTCTCCAGAAACATGGGTGACCGAGTTTCGGTGTGTTCCTGCGGTAGGACACGGAGGTGAATGATGACGCTACCTGAAGGCTGGGGCTGGCTAGATGATCTGCCAGAGGAGTGGGTCCCGCCTGCGGAAATCCGGGAACCGACAAGCAACGCAGCGCTCAACCTGACAATCAAGATGCTAGCCAGCCAAATCCTAGGAAACGACCTCATCGAGCTCGTGGGCATGCTGATTGCTGAGAGTGCCCGCTATAGTATTTGGTTCGGTTCTGAGGCCAAGGCGAAGGTCTCGTCCAACAAGGAATTGGCCGTCTTGTCTATGCTTGGTTATGAACAGGCGCGTCTGGTCTATGACGCTTGGCTCCCATACTCTTCCTCGTTTGGATCGTCGGGCGGGTTGGTTGGAAGCTACGAGGAGGAGCGATCCCGGCTTCGCGACTCGCTTTTAAATGCCGTATCAAAACTGTCAGAGACGAGGAAGAAATTTGAAGCATAGGCACAGTGTCGAGGGCTGTCGTTGGTAGGGCTTAATCCCGTTGTGCCTCTTGTGCCTCTTGTGCCTCTTGTGCCTCTTGTGCCTCTTGTGCCTCATCGGATCGTGACCTGCAGTGCCCGACTGCATAGAGTAACGAGAGTCTGTGCAGGTGCGGCGTGGTCGGCGTGTGTTGCCGCCACGGAGGGGCAGGCATCCGGATACATCTATGCGCCAGAGTTGAGCGGTGATCTGCTCGTTGGCGTGCCGCGTAGCGGTGCGGCGTCGATCGCCGGAAGCCCGTCGAAGGCTGCTTGACTCGGCGATCGTCACGGCGTCGCTCGGCAGATCGCCTGCTGCTCCTGGCTGGTGGTTCGGTGTTGGTGGGCGTGCGCGCGGGGCCGGAACGGCTGTAGCGCGTGTGCGCGGCCCGGCGTGGCCGGGCCGTCTTGATTACGTGAAGCAGTTTTGGACCAGCGCCGTCCGTGGTCAGGTCGTCGGCTTGCGAGGGCGGCGGGTTCTCTTGGGGTTTGGCGGCTCGGTGGTCGGCGCGTCTTCCGCGGTGTCCGGGGCGTCGTCGCGGAGCATGTGCGCTGGTGGCTTGGCGTAGTTGCCGTGATCGGTGTGGTATTTGATCACGTCGTCGATGAGTTGACCGTGGGCGTCGGTGTGCTGCACCAGGTCGTTGAGGGCGGCGTTGCGGTCGTCGGGGGTGCGGGTCGCCCCTCGTGGTGGACCCGCTGACGAACGACGTTGCGTAGCACGAGGCTAACCGCCGCGCCGGGCGGCGAGTGCGCGGCATGATGGACGGTGATTCTTGGTTATGTTCGGTTCAGACTGCTGCGGAGCTGATGGGCCAGTTCGATCGTGTCTTCTCGGGGTTCGGCGTCTAGGTCGGCGACTGCTTTGGTAAGGGCGCGCAGCAGGGTTCGGATGCCGTCGGCATCGCCGAGTGCGTGGCGGGCATGGATGGCTTTGGTATAGAGCGCCTCGTTGTAGTGGTCAAGGCCGATGGCCTTGTCGAGCAGGTCGGACGCGGCTTGCGGGTCGGTGTCCAGGAGGTCATCGGCCAGCAGTAGGTGGGCTTCGGTGCCCCAGCGACGTATGGCCTCGCGGTGCGGTTGCACCCATTCGTAGTCATGGCCGTCTGCCAGAGGCGCGGAGCACAGGTTGCAGGCGGCGGTGAGTAGTTCGCGGCGGCGCGGGCCGGCGGCGATGGCTGCGTCGCGCAACAGGTCGCGCAGGTTCCACACGTCAACGTCGACGGTGATCGGGTCGAGTCGGTACTTGCCGGCGGTCTTGATGACGTACGCGTTCTTGGTGTCGGCGGTACCGGCGCGGCTGAGGACGTGGCGCGGGTTTGAGGCGTTGGTGTGTACGCGTTGGTCGGCTTGACTGATGCGGGCGTCGGGCTCGAGGTATTTGGTTTCGCGGGCGAGAGTTGGGTTCTGTCCCGTGAAGAGTGATCGATCTTCGAAGCGATCGGCTCAGCAGGATTCGTAGGAGCTGGAGCATGAATCTGCCAAGTTCCGTACGTCTTCACGGACGGTGCGGGGCATCCTGGCTGAGCGGCTCGATCGGGAGGACCCGATGTGGATGAGCAGGACTTCTGGGTGCGGCTTGAGTATCGGATCACCGCTGAGTTTCAGGGATTCGCCGACGAACGGCTCCGGCGGAATTGGTGCGACGGCTTGATGGCTGAGGAGTGCAACTTCGGCGGGATGAAGCCGTCCATCTCTGGCCGGGCGTGGTGTGGGACCACCGGGCAGGACCGGTGGCGGTTCATTTTGGTCCTGCCGCCCGGGACCGATTCGTATGAGCAGGTCGACTGGTCGGCGCTGCTGCCCAGCGACCGGGGTGACCGGATGGCTCTCGCCGGATCCGGGGGGCGAGAGCATGACCGTTGACCCATCGTGTAGACCCGGACTGAGTTTCAATCAACGACGTTCTGGTGAACAGCATGAATCTTCGGTAATTGATCTCCGGCTAGGCACTCAGCAGAACGCGTTTTCGGAGTAGGTCGAAGCTCGCCCGACCATACATCTGCCGTTTGAGCATTTTGATGCGGTTGACGTTGCCCTCAACCGGCCCGGAATTGAAGGGCAGGCTCAGCCCGGCGGTCACCGCGTCGAGGTCGGAGTTTATGCCGTTGACGAAGCGGTTGATCCCAGGGAGGTCGGCTCGCTCTGCGCAGGTGAGCCATTCGTCGAGGCGGTGACCGCGTCGTCATGATCGCGGCGAAGGACCGCACCAGGTCGGCGGCGGTTCGTAGTTCGGGGCAGGTGTCAAGGATCGCTGTCAGGCGACCATTGTCGCGGTCGGTGAGGGTTGTCGGGGTGCCGGCAGATCCAGCCGGTGACCTGCCGTGTCGACAACGACTTCGGCATCGTCCGTAGGTCGGGTCGTGTCCGGTGCTGTTCAACGAAGTTCCGGACGATGCCGTAGCCGCCGGTAAATCCCTGTGCGACGACCTCGCGATGCAGCACCGAAGCGTTGAGGCATCCGCCGACGATCCGTTCGCTCAGGTAGGGCTTGAATCGGTCGAGCAGGCTTGCCCGCCGCTTGGGCACGATCATCATTTCCTGCCACGTCGCGGCGCGGGCGTAAAGGGAGACGGTTTGATGCTTCCAGCCCAGATGCCGGGCGATCTGCCGGAAGCCGGCTCCTTGCGCCAGCATCTCGTGGACCAGAGCGTTGTGAGCTCGACGGCGTTGCGCCATCGCGCCCTGCGGCCCATCAATGACCTCCACGGCCTCGGCGGTCGCCGCGGCGGGCTGCTCGACAAGGCAGCCTTTGTGCTTGGCGACCAGGCGTTCGACCGCGGTGGCGAGGTTCTGCCAAAAATGGAAGCGGTCGGTGACCTGTACTGCGTCCGGTGCTCCGATCCGGGCGCCTTCGGCATAGGCGCTGGCCCGGTCCCGGCAGATCACCTCCGGAGACTCGTGCTGCGGAAGCCATTCGGCCAGCGGCGACGCATCGCGTCCTGGGACCAGATCGACGACGCGGCGGCTCTCGCAATCGATCAGAACGGTGCCGTAGTGATGCCTCGTTTGACTGCGAAATCGTCGACACCGAGCACACGCACCGAGCCCACCACAGGGTCCGGGATCGCTTTGACCAGCCTCAGCAGGCTGTTACGACTGGTCCGGATCCCGACCTTGGCGGCGAGCCGGACACCAGCCCGGCCGGCCAACGCCAGCCCGATTGAGGTCAGCATCGCCCGCAACGGCTCGCTGCGGCGGGCTCGGCGACGGTTCAGTCCGGCGACCTGTTCAGCGAACGTCCGCATCCCACACACGGCGTTGACGCAAAAGAAGCGGTGCACCGTGAGGCATAGTTCGACCAGCCGGCCTGCGACCGGTAGATCGGCCAGCCGACGCTGATACCTCGAATGCACCCGTCCCGAGGCGACCGAGCAGGCCGGGCAGCTTTGCTCGGCGCCGCGCGCCGCAGCATGAAGAACGACGCCATCCCCGGCTTCGATGATCTCGTTGACCTCTACCCCGTCAAGATGCGCAGCAGGCGGCTGATGACCTCATCACACCGTCACCCAACGATCGGCCATGACGGACGTCGATCACTCTTCACGGGACAGAACCGAGAGTTGGCCCCATCTGGGAACCAGTTGTGGCCCCACTCGTCTAGGCCGGCAATCGGTTCGGACGAGGGTTGGCCCCACCTCGTCGCCCCCTACGGCTCTTCGCCCCCTCCCGTGGGAGGTGCGAGCAACCAGGGTGACGCCAATCGTCAAATAGTGAATCTTGGTGTGATGGCGACCGCGGACGACATGAACGACGAGGAAAACTGGACCGGCGGATTCTATGAGTTGTCCTTGAGCCTAGGCGTCCCAAACGACGACAAGCTCGACCGGGCGATACGGTCCGTGTGGCGTGCCGCCGGCGTCCAAGGCTGCCTGGTTGGCCACCCCAGCGGCCGCGGATTCGTCGAGGTCGAGCCGAGCGCGGCCGCGCTGCACGAGCACGGCCATCTACGCGGCACTCTGACCTTGCCGTCCGGTGACCGCGTCGTCTGCGGCGGGTTCTCAGGCCGATACGAAGACGGCGACGAGGTTGAGCTCTACCTGCCGCTCGGCGCGCTGGCCCGGAGCGACCGCCGGATTGGCGGCTACCCCTTCGACGAACGAAGCGGCGTCGAGTCACTCACCTGGCGGGTACAACTCGACCAGTGGCTGGCAGACGTCGCCGCTACCGTGTACGCCGACGTGCCGTTCCAACGCGCCCTCATCGGCTTCGAGATCGATGGGGACGCCGACATCACCGCTGATCAACGGTACGCCGCCGTCTTGCTGCCGTCCGCCCATGGTCTGGACTACCATCCCGCCACCACATAAGCCCGACGAGCAGCGTCATCGGACGCGCGACGCCGACTTTGGGCGGGCCAAATCTCCTTCGCGATCAAGGCTGTTGGTGATCGACATGTGGAGCCAAAACCCGCTCGTAGATGGGGCCGAAACTCGTTCCTGTAGCCAGATATTCGCCGATCTCGCGGGGGCCGGCGCCGTCGGGGTGGACGGCGAGGAACACCGCCAGTTCGAGAGCCTTTGCCCGCGGCGTCCGTCTGCGATGAGGTCCTCGATCCGCGGCTTGCCGAGCACGCGCAGCCGCGCCCGTTTCGGCGCGCTAGGCACGGACGACGTGGTGGCAACGGCACTGTCGTCGCGCCGAGCCTGCGAAGGCACCGTAGTGGCTTCCTCAGCGGTAAAAGAAGCTTGAGCCGGCGTCAAACGGTTAGCAGCTGGCGCCTCCCCGGTTTGGGCCGCAGTCACCGGTATCCGCGCAGGGCGCGTTCCTGCGTATGCGCCAGCTCTCGGATCAGTTGGACGTTGGATGCGTTGCGTTCCATGAGCACGAGGTTCTGCAGGGTTTGATCGTGAATCGCGGCGGCGAGTCGGGTGTGGTGTTGCTCGCGGATGCGGGCCTGGTATTCGGCGCGGAGCTGGTTGATGCCTCGCCACAGCACCGCGGCGGTGACGGCGGCGATAATGAACAGGATCAGCGCGACGATCATCCCGCCGGTGATGACGCCGACTGTGACCATCAGCGTGCCGGCGAGCACGCGCAGCCACAACAGGCGGCAGTCGTTTCTGGACAGGCGCAACGCCTCGGCGCAATGCCGGATCACGCCGATGCCGGCCACGATCGCGATCACTGGCAGTTCGGATAGGTCGACTTCGTCGCGGGTGTCCGAGGCGATGCTCGATACGGTCACTGCGGCGACGCCGAGGAGTAAGTAGAGCAGCATGGCTGCCGGATCCCGGCGTGGCGTGGGTTGATTGGCTGGAGGCTGTTGAGGCAGCACCGTCCAGAAGACGGTGTAAAGCATCAGCCCCACACCAGCGTCGAACAGGCCGGAGAGTGCGACGAACGTGATGCGCAGTGTTCGCGGGGAGAGGCCGACGTGGCATGCCAGTCCCGCCGCGACACCGCCGAGGAGCCGGTGCTCACGCAAGCGATAGAGGCTGGTGCGGGGCCTGTGGTGCATGACGGTGGTGATGTTGCCCCCTCATGAGCACGCACCTGGCCGTCGCGACCTGGTGCAGATGTCCCCTTTCATCTGCGATCCTCGTCCGGACGTACGGGTTCCACCATGGGGGTGTTCCCGGATTTCAACACGACGGTCAACGCCGTAGGGGATCACCATGCTGCGCGGTCGGTGCTGGCACGAAGTGCCAGCAGGTACTCGGCGGATCGTTCGCGTCCGTCGGCCGTCAAGGACAACCACGCTCGCCGAACCACCGTGGGGGAGTGGCGGGAGATGGCCATGGGGGTGACGCCGCATGAGCGGTGACCGAGTGACGTTCATCGGCGACAGGACTTGGCGGTGGCGGTCCGGTCATTCCAGCCTGCTCTTCGTTGTCTGCACGTCCTGGTTCGGGGTGGCTTCTGTACGGCAGCGAAGTGCAGCGACCGACGCCACAGAATCCAGCCACCCCGGACCGAGAGCCTCGCCTGACCTGGTAAACGCCCCGGCCCGACCGTATCGCCGCGAATCCCTCGGTCGTGGTCCGATCCCGCCCGCCTGTTGACAGCAACGCTGACCGCAACCGACCCGGGCTACGAGTACGACCCGGCGCCGCGATGGATGCCCTTCCGAGGTCGCAGACTCGGGCGGACGGGGCCGGACGGGCCGCCCAGGACCTACAAGCGAGGGATTACGGGGTGGAAGGGTGGTAGCCGCGACTTGTACGGGAGACTCGTGACGTGAGTTATGACCTTGCAGTGTGGGAAGGCGATCGGCCGGCCACTGACCAGGAGGCAGGGACCGTCCTGCAAGCGCTAGCGACGAGGTATCTGGAGGAGGAAGTTGACACGCCACCCACCGCGAGGATCGCATCCTTCGTCGATTCGGTCCTGGCGCGTTGGGTCGATCTCACCGAAGACGACCTCGACGACGTGAGCCCGTTTGCGGCTGGACCACTGCGGGACGAAGCCTCTGGCCCCATCATCTATCTGGCGCTACGCCCGAGTATGGCCGACGAGGTGTCGGCGGAGATGGCGGTCATGGCCGAGGAGCACGGGCTGATCTGCTTCGATCCGCAGTCGGATCAGCTCCGGCCGTGATTCGGCTCAGTTGAACTGAGTGACGAACTGGGTGACAACCAGGCCGCATTGTGGACAGGTCGGTGAAGTAGTCGTACGCGGCGTCACCGGCGTTGCCCTGCCACAGCGTATGCAAAGTCGTGGCGCCGGACTGGATATTGAGGGCCAGGTCGTGCAGGCCGGCGCTGGTGTTGCTCAGAACGGGCGCCATCGTCGCGACGGCTTCCCAGTCGCCGGAGAAACGTTCCTGGAGCCAGCTGATGGGGTCGAAGCCCAGGACCACGTCGAAGCCCTTCATGGCCCACGAGGTCGGGCTGAGGTAGTCCATGAACCCTAGTGAGTTCGAGGGATTCTCCGGCTCCGGTGGCGCGGTGAGCCGGTCGGTCACCCGTCGCGGGTCGGTGAACGGGACCGGTTTGCACACGATCGCGTTGAACTCGTACTCCAGCGGCGTCTGGCACTGCCCGAGCGCGGTCGGTAGGGACGCGTCGACGGCGGCCGCGGCTTGGTGATCTGTGCCGAGGTAGTACCGAGCCGCTGCGGTGAGTTCCGGGTGAGAAGCCCGCACGATCGTGTCCAGGCGGGTCAGCGTGCCGTTCACCGTGGTAATCGCCTGCTGGTGGGGACCTGATGCGATCTGGATCAGTTCGCCGCCGGTCACCTCTTTGGCATGAGTGCCCACGTAGCCTTGATGGCGGTCATGTCCTCGGCCGCGCCTTCGAGCTGCTTCGCGTACCCGGTCAGCGCTGCCGGCTCAACCGTCAGCGTGCTCAATTGCTAACGGCGATCAAGAGGATCACGCCGATGATGGTCGTGAAGACTGCGGCCAGGAGTAGCTGCAACGCCAGCCGGGGCCTCGACCCAGATGCCGCAAAGTGACCCGCGCTGAGGGCGGCGGACAACAGCAAGACCAGGCATGGCCAGAGACGCGTACCGTCGGCGTTGCCGAGGAAGGCGTCGGAGCCGACGAACAGGCCAAAGATGATGATCGCAGCGGCGATGCTGTACCGCAGGTTCCGGTATGCGTCGTTCTGGAACCGGTAGATCGCCAGATGGGTGTCGTGTTCTACCTGCTGACGCTCCTCCGGCGACATCCTCTCGGCCGCTGCCTTGCCCCACCATCGTCGACTCGCCATGATCAGCACCGTAGCAACCGCACTCCTCGCCAGCTATCGCGTCGGTTCAAGCCGGACGGAGTCGGGCACATCGCCGAGCACAAGATAAAGGGGCAAGGTCGCCTAGAACAGAGTTGTTCAAAGCACCTGGAAAGCTCCGACCTGGCAGCCGACGGGCGGTGAGCCGCAGTCGGCCGCTCACGGGCGTGCAGCAGCGATGTACAGCAACAAATGCCACCGAACGCGGCTACGCCGGACCCGTATATCCCGCCAGACCTGGTGCGCGACCGAGTCCGACCGGATCGCCGGGAATGAGTCCTCGGTCAACGATGCAGATCTACCGGCGGCGCCTGGAGGAACATCTTCTCCGGCCTTCGAACACAAGTTTGGACGAAATCACGCGGGGATGCGGTGGTCGCCTGGGAGAAAGAGCGAGCGGGGCAGGGGATACGCCGACAGCAGCATCCACTCGTGGCGGGCTCTGTTGCACCTGGTCCTGGCCGATGCCGAGGAGAACGGCTTGATCGGCTTGAACGTCGCCGCCAAGCGCAAGGGGCGCGGCAAACGCACCGGACTTCCCGCGACCGGGGCGAGGAGCGCTGCTGATCGCCGAGCGGGCCGCCCTGCTGGCGGGCCGCGACGATGAGTTCGTTGCTGTGGTGACCGAGGGCTTCGCCGGGATCCGCTGGGGTGAGCTGGTCGGCCTGGAATCGAAGTACCTGCGTCAGCAAGCTGTCCAGGTGGAGTGGCAGCTGTACGAACTGGACAACGGCCGGTTCGAGCGGTGCCCGTTGGCTTCGGTTGTTACCCAGTTAGACACCCACGCCGCCAGGACAGTACTGCCCAAGATCGCAGACACTCTCAACTGGCTGCCGACTGCCAGGCCCGGCCGCGACGCCTGCGCATCTGGGATGGCGGGCGTCTCATCGACAAAGGCCGCTTGCGCTCGTTCGGACAATGACGGTATGAGCTTCGATTTCGGGTCGGTGCCCGACTGGTTTGCCGGCGTCGGCACTGTCGCGGCGGTGGTAGTAGCACTTTTCCTCCCCGGGTGGCAGCGGGCAAAGCTACGTCCGATAGTGACTCTTGAATTCGATCGAACGTCTGAGGACATCGCCGTTCACGAGAGCCCCCCTTGGGGTAGCGTCTGGATAAGACTCCGAGCTACTAACAGCCCAGGGCGAGAGACGGCAAGAAAAGTTCGCGTGATTATCTCCAAAGTGGAGCCTGAGGAGGGATCCGTATTGCCTGAGAACACACTTGCCCTTCGGGAACTCTCATGGTCGGAGGTCAGGACGGGAGAACTTGATCTTCCGGCTGGGATGCAGCGTCGAATAGACGTCGCTCATGTTGAAAAGAAGCGAGCGGCAAATAGGAATTTGGTCAGTCCTTGGCCGGATCTTGGCATGGGTTTGGCTGGGTGGCCTCAGCGTTATGATGGGCGCGATTATTTGGGGGAGGGGGCGTTTCGGATCAAGCTAACTGTCGCAGGCGAAAATTTGGATGCTTCTGAATGGGAGATACGCATTTCCTTCAAAAAGGTCGGCCTGTCCAACAATTCATCGCTGGCGAGAATCCGGGACGCCATAGAAGTGTCTGATCCTGTACTTGTATCCAAAGAGACTTCGCTACGCCGCCGCCGATGGCTCGCGGATGGCTAGCATCCCGTCACCCTCGACCCGCCCATACGTCGTCCCTTCTTTGCTGCTCGGCGCGCGCACCGAAGAATTGCGGGCTCTGACCTGGTCCCAAGGAGGTGGGCAAGAAGTGGCAAGATCTCGACCTTGTCTTCGCCTCATCCTTGGGCACCGCCCTCGACGCCGCCAACGTGCGGCGCTCCTTCCGGCGCATCACCAAGACAGCCGGCCGTGACCCCTCGGACTGGACGCCGCGTGAACTGCGGCACAGCTTCGTCTCGCTGCTGACCGATAACGGAGTCTCGATCAACGAGATCGCCGACCTGTGCGGCCACTCCGGCACGTCTGTCACCGAAAAGGTGTACCGCCATCAGCTCCGCCCGGTCCTGCTGACCGGGGCTGCCGCGATGGACCGGATCTTCGCCCTCGACACCGCAGTCGAGCGGTAGTCACTCAGTTAGTCACCCAGACATGACAGAGGCCCTGTCCGTCTATGGACAGGGCCTCTGTGCTGGTGGGCGATACTGGGATCGAACCAGTGACCTCTTCCGTGTCAAGGAAGCGCGCTCCCGCTGCGCCAATCGCCCTCGATCTAATGCCGAGGTGGAGACGGGATTTGAACCCGTGTACACGGCTTTGCAGGCCGTTGCCTCGCCTCTCGGCCACTCCACCGAGCCGGCCCCGCACGTAACCTGTGGCGGCCTCTCCGAGCGGACGACGGGATTCGAACCCGCGACCCTCACCTTGGCAAGGTGATGCGCTACCAGCTGCGCTACGTCCGCTTGTCCTTCCGGGTTCCCCCGGCGACGGATGAAACATTAGCCGGTCGCCCCGGGCCTTGCCAAACCGGGGTCCCCCGGCGCGTCGCGCGGCGGGGGAGCCGCAGGTCACGCTGCGGTGGCGGAGGGCCGTGGGTGGGCGGGATATCAGCCCGGACGCGGCAACTTATCCACAGGCTGCGAAACAGGCAAGCGCCCGTACGCCCATCCCGGGTTGGATAGGGCCATGGAGATCCGACAGGTCACGGCCGACGAGCGCACCGACACGATGTTCCCCCTCCAGGCGTACGCGTTCATGGCCTCGCCCTGGGCCGACGCCGACCGGGAGACCTATGCCCGGCGCATGGTCTACTACCGCACCGCCACGAGTCTCATCGTCGAGGAGGGCGGGCAGACTCTCGCCGGGGCCGCGGCGTTCCCGATGCGGCAGAACGTACGGGGCGCCGTGCACGATATGGCCGGGATCGCCTCCGTATCGACGCATCCGTCCGCGCGCCGCCGGGGGTTCGTGCGGCAGCTCATGACGCGTCTCATGGGTCAGATGCGCGAGCAGGGGTGTGCCGTGAGCGCCCTCTATCCCTTCCGGCCGTCGTTCTACGGCAAGCTCGGCTATGTGGGGGTGCCGCGGGTGCGGACCGCCACCTTCGCGCCGGAGGGGCTTTCGCATCTGCTCGGCGCCGAGCTTCCGGGAGAGGTCGAGCGGCTCCCGATCTCCGATGGCTTCGACGAATTCCACGCCCTGACCTTGCGGATGCTGCGGGAACGGCATGGCTTCTCCGTGTACGACGAGACGCGCACCGCCGAATTCCGCGTGAGCCCGTCCCTGTGGGTGGCGATCGCGCGCGTGGACGGCGAGGTGGTGGGCGCCGTGACGTATCGGATCGACCAGTACGGCGGCGACCTGATCGCGGACGACCTGCTGACCACGGGGCCGCTGGGACGCGCCCTGCTCCTGCAGTTTTTCGCTCGGCACGTGGACCAGGTGACGCGGATCGTGCTCACGATCGGCGTGGATGAGGTTCCGGAACTGTGGGGTACGGATCTCGCCGTGCTGACTCAGGGTCAGGTGCGGTTCCCGGGCAAGTGCGGCCCGATGGTGCGGCTGCTGTCGATCGACGCCCTGAACGGACTGCACGCCGGGGCCGATCTGGGCGTGACCGTCGACGTGGTCGACGACGAGCTGATCGCGGGCCGCTACCGCATCAGCGGCAACGCCGGAACGCTGGCCGTCGAGGAGTCCAAGGACGAGCCCCAGGCCACGTTGACATGCGCCGGCATCTCGGCGCTGGCATACGGGGTCCTCGACCCGGTCGAGGTGATGACACGCGGATTCGGCCAGGTGGAGGCGCCGGCGGTCGAGGCGCTGAACGCGCTCTTCCCGAAGAAGATGCCCTACCTGTTCGCCGACTTCTGACGCGGACGCCCACGCGGAGGAACGAATTAGGCGCCTCTGGTGACCACCTGGCTGTGTGAGCGTGAGGCGAGGAGTCAGGGGGTGGTGGAGAAGGAGGCAGGCAGGAGGTTGGAGGGCGGAGAGGGAGGTATGCAGGCAGGTAGGGAGGGCGGAGAGGGAGGTATGCAGGCAGGTAGGGAGGGCGGAGAGAGGCAGGCAGGAGGTGGGAGGGCAGAGGGGCGGCAGGCAAGCAAGGGAGGCAGGCAAGGGAGACGGGGAGTGTCTCGCGCGGAGCGCGGGGACCGAGAGGGGAGGCGGGCAGGCAAGGACGGCGGAGAGGCGAGTGAGGGAGGCCGGCAGGTAAGGAGGCCGGCAGGTAAAGGGGCGGAGAGGCGAGTGACGGAGGCAGGCGGGCAAATGAGGCCGGCAGGAAGAAGAAGCCGGCAGGCAAGCGAGGCAGAGAGGAGAGCAGTTGAGACTAGACAGCAGCCGGTAGGCCGGCTGAGCTGAAAGCCCGCCCGTCGTCCGTCACCACGGCCGACTCGTATCCCTCGGGGACGAGTTTCGCGAGCCAGCCGAGTCCCGCTTCCCCCATGGCCAGCGCCGCGGTCGCGTAAGCGTCGGCCAGGGCGAGGTCGGGCCCGACGACCGTGACCGAGCGCAGCCCCCGCGCCGGGCCGCCGGTGCGGGGATTGACGACGTGGTCGCCGCGCTCATAGGTGCCGGAGGTTGCCACCGCACAGTCGGTGAGGGTGAGCACCCAGCTCAGCTTGTCGGCCTCCCAGGGGTTGCGGATCCCGACTCGCCAGGGCTTGCCTGTGGCCGACAGGCCCCGGGCGCGGATGTCTCCGCCCGCGTTCACACAGTGGTTGGTCGAGCCCGCTTCCGCCAGGCGTGCCGAGGCGACCTCCACGGACCAGCCCTTGACGTAGCCGGACGGGTCGAGTTGACCGCCGGCGTACGCGTCGAAGTAGCCGTCCGTCGCCCGCCACAGGTCGGCGCACGCCTCCAAGACGTGGCGCAGGTCGGGCGAGAAGTCCGCCACCCCGATCTCGCGGCGGCGTAGCCGGCTCACCTCGCTGTCCTCGCGGTATGTGCTGAAACGCCGGTCGACCTCGTGCAGCCATGCGCATACGTCGTCGATCATCGCGGTGAGCCTGGCCGCGGGCAGATCGTCGGCGAGGTCGATGCTGACGACCGTGCCCATGACATGTTCGACATGATGCACGGACCGGACCCCGCGGCCCGCGGAGCCGAGCGCATCCGGCTCCGAGCCGCCCGCGCGGCCCAGGGAGCCGGGAGCGTCCGGCTCGGAACCGGCGGCGCGGCCTAGTGAGGGCTCAGAGCCGCCCGCGCGGCCCAGGGAGCCGGGAGCGTCCGGCTCAGACCCATCCACGCGGCCCAAAGAGGCAGGGGCATCCGGATCAGAACCGCCCGCACCATGCTCCCCAGGGCGCCCCACCCGGAGCACCCCGCCAAAGTCATAGTGCGCGGGATCGCCGACCGGACGCATGTCGCGGGACTCTACGCGTTCGCCGCGTCGATGGCAGCCTGAAGCGACTTGGCATAGGACTCGCTGGTGAACGTAGCTCCCGACACCGCGTCCACCTCCGCGCTCTGGGCCTTGACCGTCGACTGCTTCAGAGCGGCGACCGCCGGCGGGTTGATGGTGGCGCTGTCCGCCGTCGTCGGATACGTAGCGTCCGCCGCAGTAATCTTGCCGTCTTCGATCTTGATGGAGACCTGGACGGTGCCGTAGGGGTTTTTGACGGCTGCGCCCTTGAAGACGCCGTCTTTGAGGCCGCTGCCGCCGGCGGCGCCCTCTGAGGAGTCTTTTTCCTCTTCCTTGCCCTTGGAGGATCCGGAGGGCTTCTTCTTGTTCGGCGGGGAGGCGTCCTGCCCCGAACCGGCCAGGTCGACGGCGGGCGGAGCGGCCACCGGTACGGCCGGTGCGGAGACGCTCAGCCGGACGCCCACGATGAGGGCGGCGCCGGTCAACGTCCCTACGGCTGCTGCGGTGCTGCGTCGCATCAAAACTCCCGGTCTGCTGAATCGAAGGGGACGGGGTGGAGGATCAGAACTCGAAGGGGTCGAGGTGCAGCTGGCTGTCGGGAACCTCGAGTTCCCGCAGCGTCTGCACCGCCGCGTTCACCAGGCCGGGCGGCCCGCACAGGTACACGTCCCGGCGGTTGACGTCCGGCACCAGCCCGAGCAGGCCGTTCGCGGTGAACAGCCGCCTGGGGCCGGGGTCGTTGCGCGAACCCACGATGTAGCGCACCCAGGCGTCGCGGCGTTCGGCCAGGTCTTCGAGTTCCTCGCGGAACACGAGCTCGTCGGGGCGGCTGGCGCGGTAGATCACGATCGTGTCCGGCGGCATGTCCTCGAGGAGGGCGCGGATCGGGGCGATGCCGCTGCCGCCGGCGATGAGCAGGGCGCGGCGGCGGGTACGGCGCTGGGCCGTGAAGGTGCCGAACGGTCCCTCGGCCAGGATCTTCGTGCCGGGCCGCATCTCGGCCAGCTTCGCGGTGTGGCCGCCGACGGCGGTGACCGTGAGCCGCAGCCACTGCGAGTTGGGTGCGGCGGAGAGCGAGAACGGGTGCGACTGCCACCAGCCGTTGCTGGTGAAGAACCGCCAGCGCATGAACTGGCCCGCCTGCGCGGGCAGCTTGTCCAGGTTCTTGCCGTCGATGTAGATCGAGAACGTGTTGGTGCCCTCGGCGACCACCTCGGCCACCTCGAAGCGGTGGCGCACGTTGAGCCAGAGCGGCTCGACGAGGCGGCCCCAGACCAGGGCCGCGATCACCAGGGCGCCGAGCGCCGGCCAGAAGATGTCGGCGAAGTCGCCGGAGAGGTTGGCGCCCATCGCGACCTGGTGGCCGTACCCGAGCAGCAGCACGAGGTAGGCGGTCAGGTGGATCAGGTGCCACAGCTCGTAGTTGAGCTTGCTGCGCAGTTGCCGGATCGAGATGAGGCTGATGAAGACGAGCAGGCCGGTGGCGATCGTGGCGCTGATCATGTCCGGGAACGTGGTGATCATCGTCCAGCCCTGGTCGATCACGCCGGTCTCGGCGGTCATCGCGTAGCCGTACACGATGAAGACGACGTGGGCGCCGACCAGCACGACCAGGGAGGTGCCGAGCCAGCGGTGCCAGCGCAGCAGGTCGCGGGCGCCGACCCATTCCTCGAGGAATGAGACCCGGCTCATCATCAGGAGCTGGATGAACAGGACGTATCCGCCCACCAGGCCGGTGATCCGCCCGACCGCCATCATCAGCGACGGGGTGTCCCGGATGGCGCCGGCCTCGGTTTCGAAGAGCCACAGCGCGACGCTGGTGGCCAGCCCGGAGAAGAAGAGCAGCACCGTGAGCAGCCGGTTACCGGAGGTCGCCTCGGCCGGAGGCCGGTCGTCGGTGACGATCGCCGGGCCGGAGCTCTGCCAGCCGGTCGGATCGTCGGGCGATTCGACGATAATGTCGCCGCGCGGCACGCTTTCGTTGAGGTCCGGCTGCTCCCAGAAGTCCCGGACGGGGCGCTGGTCCTCGAAGGTCTGAAACATCGTCGGCCCTGATCGCGCCATCGGTTTTCACCCGCCCGGCAAGTCGTCTGTCGTCGTCGCCCGCCACCCCCCGGTGGCGAACAGGACGGCCAGGTCTCGGTGACCGTCTACCGGTACTACACGTGCCGGCGCTGGGGATGGCTCAATGGCGAGACAAAAAACTGCATCGTGGGAGGACCTGCGGGAGAAGGCGGACGGTCCGGGAGCTACCGTCACGGCGTGACAGACAACCCCGCCGGACTCACCGTGGTCGGCGTCGGCGCCGACGGCTGGTCGGGTCTTTCGGGTACGGCCACAGCGGCGCTGACCGCCGCCGACGTGATCCTCGGCAGCGACCGCCAGCTCGCCCTGCTCCCCGCCGAGGTGCCCGGCGAGCGCGTGGCCTGGCCGTCGCCGCTGCTCCCCGCCCTGCCGGGCCTGCTCGACACCCACCGGGGTCGCCGCATCGCGGTCCTGGCCAGCGGCGATCCCATGTTCCACGGCATCGGGGCCACCCTGCTCCGCCTCGGCGAGCGGGTCCGGATCATCCCGCATCCGTCGTCGGTCTCCCTCGCCGCCGCCCGGCTGGGCTGGCCGCTCGCGGATGTCGATGTTCTCAGCCTGGTCACCGCGCGGGTCGAGGAGCTGCACCCGCTGATCCATCCGGGCCGCCGGATCCTCGTGCTGAGCCGGGACGCGTCGACTCCCGCCGAGATCGCGAAACTGCTGACAATCCGCGGGTACGGCGACAGCACCCTCACCGTCCTCTCCCAGCTCGGCGGGCGGGACGAGGCGAGCGTCCACGGGCTGGCGGCGACCGTCGACCTGACCGGGGTCAACCCCCTCAACGTGGTGGCGGTCGAGTGCGGACGGGGCGGTGCCCGGCTCCCGACCACCCCCGGCCTGCCCGACGACTCCTACGACAGTGATGGCCAGCTCACCAAGCGTGAGGTGCGTGCGGTGACGCTGGCGCTGCTGGGCCCGCAGCCCGGCGAGCTGCTCTGGGACATCGGCGCCGGGTCGGGCAGCATCGCGATCGAGTGGATGCGCAGCCATCGCGCCTGCCGGGCCCTCGCGGTCGAGTCGTCGCCCGAGCGGGCCGCGCGCATCGAGGCCAACGCGGGCGCTCTGGGCGTACCCAAACTCAAGGTTGTGGTCGGCCGCGCACCCGGCGCTCTCGCCGGGCTGCCCGCGCCCGACGTGGTCTTCATCGGCGGCGGCGTGACGCGCGACGGCGTGGTGGAGGCCGCGTGGGCGGCGTTGCCCGAGGGCGGGCGGCTGGTGGCGAACGCGGTCACGCTGGAGTCGGAGGCGGTGCTGGCCGCCTGGTACGCCAAGCTCGGCGGGGAACTCACCCGGGTGGCGGTGAGCCGGGCCTCGCCGGTCGGCGGATTCACGGGATGGAGAACGATGATGCCGGTGACGATCTGGACGGTGGTCAAGCCATGACCGTGCACTTCATCGGCGCCGGGCCAGGGGCCGCGGACCTGATCACCGTACGCGGGCAGCGCCTGATCGCCGCCTCGCCCGTCTGCCTGTACGCGGGCAGCCTCGTCCCGCGCGAGCTGCTCGAATCGTGCCCGCCGGGAGCGCGGCTGGTCGACACCGCCGATCTCGACCTGGACGAGATCATCGCCGAGCTCGTCGAGGCCACGAAGGCCGGTCAGGACGTGGCCAGGCTGCACTCCGGCGACCCGTCCGTCTTCAGCGCCGTGGCCGAACAGATGCGCCGCCTCGACGCGGCCGGCGTGCCCTACGACGTGACCCCGGGCGTACCCGCCTTCGCCGCGGCGGCCGCCTCGCTCGCCCGAGAGCTGACCGTGCCTGAGGTGGCACAGACGGTGATTCTCACCCGTACGGCGGAACGGGCGACCGCGATGCCGCCCGGCGAGGACCTGGCCACCCTGGGCGCCAGCCGCTCCACGATGGTGCTCCACCTCGCCGTCCAGCGGATCGAGGCGGTGGTCGCGGACCTCGTCGGCAACTACGGCCCGGAATGTCCGGTGGCGGTGGTGGCCTGGGCCAGCCGCGAGGACGAGGTCATCCTGCGCGGCACGCTGGCCACCATCGCGGCCCAGGTGATCGAAGCGGGCATCAAACGCACCGCCGTCATCGTGGTCGGCGCGGCGCTGACAGCGTCGCAGTTCCCGGACAGCCACCTGTACTCCACCGACCGATGCCGAACCTGACAGCGCCCGAACCCGACAGCGTCCCGGAGAGCGGGGCGGTGGGTTTGTCGTTGTCGGGGTCTGGTGGTGTCTCTCCGGGCCGGGTGGCAGCGGGTTCGCCGCGGCTGCTGGTTCTGGGCGGCACCACCGAGGGGCGGGCGCTCGCCGCGCGCGTGCCCGTGATCAGCTCGTTGGCCGGGCGGACGTCCCGGCCGCTGTTGCCACCCGGCGAGGTGCGCATCGGTGGCTTCGGTGGGGTGGATGGCCTTGTCCGCTATCTGCGCGCGGAGCGGATCGACGCGGTCGTTGACGCGACCCATCCGTTCGCCGCGACCATGAGCGGACACGCCGCCGCGGCGACCTCGCAGGCGGGTGTGCCGCTGCTGGTGCTACGCCGCCCAGGCTGGACCTCGCAGCCAGGCGACGTATGGCACCGAGTGCCCGACCTGCCCGCCGCCGCGGCGCTCGTGCCCGCCCTCGGTGAGCGGGTCTTCCTGACCACTGGCCGGCAGAGCATCGCCGCGTTCGCCGCCCTGGACGAATGCTGGTTCCTCTCCCGCTCCGTCGAACAGCCCACCGACCCGATGCCGCGCCGCCTCGAGGTGCTGCTCGACCGCGGGCCGTTCACCGTGGACGCCGAGATCGCCCTGCTGCGGCAGCACCGCATCGACGTGCTGGTGACCAAGGACAGCGGCGGAACCACGGCCAAACTCGACGCCGCCCGTGCGCGGGGGCTTCCGGTGGTGATGGTCAACCGGCCACCCCTGCCCGCCGGCGTGCCGACCGCCGCGACCGTCGACGAAGCCGTGTCCTGGCTCGCTCAGCGGGGATAGCTGCGGGGCGTGTAGACCTGGGTGGAACCGTCGCCCCGACTCACCACCCGGGTCTGGCTCGAGCCGATGATCAGCAGGCAGCGCATGTCGATCGTCGCCGGGTCCAGCTCCGCCAGAGTGGTGACCCGCACCGTCTCCTGCGGACCGCCCACGTCCCGGCCGACCACCACCGGCGTCTGCGGGGCCCGATGCTCGAGCAGCAGCTCGCGCGCCCGCACCAGTTGCTCCTTTCGGCTCTGCGACGCCGGGTTGTAGAGGGCGATCACCAGGTCGGCGCCCGCGGCCGCGGCCAGCCGGGAGGCGATGATCTCCCACGGCTTCAGCCGGTCCGACAGCGACATGATGCAGAAGTCATGCCCCAGCGGCGCGCCCGCGCGACTCGCCACGGCCTGCGCCGCGGTGAGCCCGGGCACGACCCGCACCGGAACGTCCTTCCACTGCGGGTCCTCACTGACCTCCAGCACCGCCGCGGCCATCGCGAACACCCCAGGATCGCCGGAAGACACGACCGCCACTCGGCGCCCCCGCTTGGCCAGGTCGAGAGCGAACGCGGCCCGTTCCGCCTCGACCCGGTTGTCCGACGCGTGCCGCCGTTGCCGAGGATTCGCCGGTACCCGGTCCACATACGGGCCGTAACCCACCACGTCGTCCGCCTCGGCGAGCGCGGCTTGCGCATCCGGAGTGAGCCACCCCCGCGCCCCGGGCCCGAGGCCGACGACGGTGACCTGCCCGCGGTCGGGGCTGGTGGCGTTGACCCCGCGCGCACCCCTTCCCGCTTCCGTCTCCGAAACGACAACCTCGGTCCCGGAGCCGGTGGGAGCGGCTAGGCGGGCGTCGGCGGCCATCGCGGTCGCGGAGCCGGTGGGAACAGCGAGGTGGGAGGCCTCGGCGGTCACGGTCGCGGAGCCGGCGGCGGCCGCGACCTCAAGGCCGGCGGCGACGACTGGGCGGGAGCCGGCGGCGGCTTCGAGGCTGGGGCTGACGGCCACCGCCGGGCCGGGGCTGGCGGCCTCGAGGCTGGGGCCGGCGTCCATGAACGCCGTCGCGGCGGTGCTGGGGAGCAGGGCCAGGGAGAAGTACGGCACCGTCGCCGGGTCGATGTCCGCCACCCGGCCGCGGCGTTCCTGCTCGGTGGTGGCCCGCTCGACGTACCAGGCGTCGTCGAGGCGTCCGGCCTGCTCCAAGGCCTCCCGGACCCCGGCGAACGTCCGGCCCAGCTTCATGATCGCGGCAGAGCCCGTGCCCGTCAGCTTTGCCGCGAGCTCGGCCGGCGGCAGCGTGCCGGGCAGGACGGTCAGCGTCTCGTCGCGTTCCATGAGGGGGCGTCCGAGCACCGCCGACGCGGCGCTCACCGAGGTCACGCCGGGCACCACGGTGGTCTCGTAGCGGTGGGCGAGCCGCTTGTGCATGTGCATGTACGAGCCGTAGAAGAACGGGTCGCCCTCGGCCAGCACCACCACGTCGCGTCCGGCGTCCAGGTGCGCGGCGAGCCGTTCGGCGCTTGCCGTGTAGAACTCGTCGATCGCGCCCTGGTAGCCGCCCGGGTGGTCGGTGGTCTCCGTGGTGACCGGATAGATCAGCGGTTCCTCGATCTGCGCCTCGTGCAGGTATGCCGCCGCGATCGTCCGCGCGTGCGAGCGACCGTGCCGGGCCGCGTGGTAGGCGATCACGTCCGCGGCCCCGATGAGCCTCGCCGCCTTGACGGTGATCAGCTCCGGGTCGCCCGGACCGAGCCCGACGCCATACAACCGACCCGCCACCGTCACTCCTCCTCCGAGGCGAGGGCGTTGACCGCCGCCGCCGTCATCGCGCTGCCGCCCCGCCGACCCCGGACGATGAGATATTCCAGACCGGACTCCGCGAGCGCGTCCTTCGACTCGGCGGCCCCGATGAATCCGACCGGGATGCCCAGCACCGCGGCCGGCCGGGGCGCGCCGCCGGCCACCATCTCCAACAGCCGGAACAGGGCGGTCGGCGCGTTACCGATCGCCACCACCGCCCCCTCGAGCCGGTCCCCCCACAGATCGAGCGCCGCGGCGCTGCGGGTATTGCCGATCGCCGAGGCCAGCGCGGGGACCCGGGGGTCCCGCAGCGTGCAGATGACCTCGTTGTCCGCCGGCAGCCGCTTGCGGGTCACCCCGGAGGCCACCATTTCCGCGTCGCAGAGGATCGGCGCGCCGCCGAGCAAGGCCTTGCGCGCGGCCGTCACGACGCCCGGGCTGTACCCGATGTCGTCGACCAGGTCGACCATCCCGCACGCATGGATCATGCGGACCGCGACCCGCGCGACATCGCCGGGCAGCCGCGACAGGTCGGCCTCGGCGCGGATGGTCGCGAACGACCGCCGATAGATCTCCGCGCCGTCGCGCACGTACTCCATCTCAGCCCTTCCTCCCGGCCGCGACCAGCGCCGCCACCTCGCCGACCGGCACCGAAGCGCCCATCGCCGGTTCGTTGTTGACCGGCGCCGGGGCGCCTGTCGTTGGTTCGTTGTTGACCGGCGCCGGGGCGCCCGTTGTTGGTTCGTTGTTGACCGGCGCCGAAGCGCCTGTCGTCGGTTTGACGCCGACTGGCGCCGGGACGCCTGTCGTTGGTTTGGCGTTTCCTGGTGCATGGCACACCAGGTAGCCGGTGCCGGTGGCCTCCACCCGCACGTGTGGCCCCGCCGGACTTCCGCACCCCCGGGCGCATCCCACCCAGTGCACCGGTAGCCCGGCACCGGGCCGGGTCGTCGCGTCGGCGTCCGCGCGCACGTCGGCCAGCGCCTTGGCGCATCCGGGTCGCCCAGCGCACGAGGTCACCCCGGCCCACCGCGATCCGGCGGCGGTCTCCAGACCGGCCCGGGCGAGCTTACGCATCCACGTCTCGGCGCTGTCCGCAGGTAGGCCGGGCACCACGACACCACGCCACGGCGTGACGACAAGCGTGGCCGCTGACTCGAGCGTGCGCAGGGCGTCGGGGCCGAGGCGCCCCAGGGGCACCAGCGCGCCGACGGCGACCCGGGCATCGCGCTGCGGGACGATGCCGATCGGTTCCCGCAGAACCGGCCGGGTCAGGTGCGGATCCGGTTCGCCGAGGGTCACACCCAGCGTCGCTGCGGTCTGCGCGGCCATTCGGGCCGGCCCGTCGGCCAGTTCGCGCACGCGCCAGGGCCGTCGCCGGCCGGTCTCGACCTCCCGCGCCGCCGAGGTGAGAAACGCGTGGCCCGCCGCGAGCAGCGCCGGAACCACCTGGTCGTGGCGAACCCGCAGCCCGAGGTCACGCCCGGCGAAGAGAACGGTCACGCTCCCCGCCGAAGCCGCCGAAGCCGCCGAAGCCGCCGAAGCCGCCGAAGCCGCCGACGAGGGCAGCGCGGACACGTCGGCGGAGTGGGCCACGTCACCGGTGCCGTCGTCGATCGCGAAGAGGAATCGGCCGGGCAGGGCGGCGAGGGCAGGGTCCGCACACAGCGCCTCGTCGAGCGCCGTGACCTGCGCGGGATCCTCCAGCAGCGGGGATCCCGCGATGTTGCGGACCAGTTCGTGGGTCGCGGACGGCAACAGGCCGGCCGCCGCGAGTCGCTTCGCGAGCCGTGCCGGAGCAACGTCGCGCAGGGCTCGGAGCTGGAGGTTGGCCCGGCTGGTCAGCTCGACGTGTCCGTCGCCCCACTCCTCGGCGAGCGCCCGCAGCAGCGCCAGTTGGGTGCCGGTGATCCGCCCGCCGGGGATGCGCACCCGCGCCAGCGGCCCGTCGGCGGCATCGTGCAGCCGCAGCGCACCCGGACAGGCATCGCTATCGGCGCGGACCGCGGAGCCGAGCATGTCGGCGGGGACCGCGGAGCCGGGCATGTCGGCGGGGACCGCGGAGCCGGGCATGTCGGCGGGGACCGCGGAGCCGGGCATGTCGGCGGGGACCGCGGAGCCGGGCACGTTGGCGGGGACCGCGGAGCCGGGCACGTTGGCGTCGGCTGCAGAGCCGAGCACGTCGGCGCGGCCGTCACCGGTCGCGCCGGGCGGCGCCCCGGCGGCGTTGCCGGGACGGTCGAGGGGGAAGGACACGGCCCGGATACTACGGATCGGGTCCGACAGATCCCCGGGGCCGGTCGGGATCGTCACACCGCGTTCCAGGACACGTCACAATCCTGGCCGGGATCGCCGCGCCGGGCGGCGTCACAATCCTGGCTGGGATCGTCGCGCCGGGCGGCGTCACAATCCTGGCTGGGATCGTCGCGCCGGGCCGCGTCGCGATCCCGGTCGCGATCGTTACCTGGGGCGGCGTCGCGATGTCGGTCGGGATCGTCACAGGACGTCACGTTGACTCCGCGTGGCGCGGTCGGCAGAGTGGGAGTCCACGTGCGGCGACGCCGCGGAGGAAGCCGGTGTGAGTCCGGCGCGGTCCCGCCACTGTCACCGGTCTCGTCCAGCGAGCCGGGAGCCAGAAACTCCGGTCGCCGTGGGATTCCTTTGACCCGGGGCGCGGACCCCGAGGGGAGAGCCGTGTTTCTGCTGCTGTCGACGTCCGACACCGACCTGCTCAGCGCCCGGGCCAGTGGCCGCGAATGGCGGTTGGGCAACCCTGCTCGCACCGCCGTCGACGATCTGCCCGCGCTCACCGAGGGCGCCGCGCTGATCGTCGTGCGGATCCTCGGCGGGCGCCGGGCCTGGGAGGAAGGGCTCGATGCTCTGCTCGCCGGGCCGGTGCCGGTCGTCGTGCTCGGCGGCGAGCAGGCTCCGGACGCCGACCTGATGAAGCTCTCCACCGTGCCCGCCGGCGTTGCCGCCGAGGCGCACGCCTATCTCGCCTACGGCGGGCCGGACAACCTGGCCGCGCTGCACGACTTCCTGTCGGACACCATTCTGCTGACCGGCAACGGCTTCGCGGCGCCTGTGCCCGCGCCCGACTGGGGGGTGCTGGAGCGCCCCGGACAGGGAGAGCGCTCCGCAGAGGGAGAGCGCCCCGCACAGGGAGAGCGCCCCGCACAGGGAGAGCGCCCCGCACAGGGAGACGGCCCCACCGTGGCCGTGCTCTACTACCGCGCTCACCACATGGCCGGCAACACGGCGTTCGTCGAGGCGCTCTGCCAGGCCGTCGAGGCGAAGGGCGCCCGGCCGCTTCCGATTTTCACCGCTTCCTTGCGTACGGCGTCAGCGGAGCTCTTGGCCGAGTTGCGCAAGGCGGACGCTCTGGTCGTGACCGTGCTCGCCGCAGGCGGCACGAAACCGGCCACGGTCAGCGCCGGCGGTGACGACGAGGCGTGGGACGTCGGGGTGCTCGCCGATCTCGACGTGCCGATCCTGCAGGGTCTCTGCCTGACCAGCAGCCGCGAGGCGTGGGAGGCCAGCGACGACGGGCTGTCCCCGCTGGACGCCGCGACGCAGGTCGCCATTCCCGAGTTCGACGGCCGGATCATCACCGTGCCGTTCAGCTTCAAGGAGATCGACCCCGACGGCCTCTCCGTGTACGTGCCAGACCCGGAGCGTGCCGCGCGGGTGGCCGGCATCGCGGTGGCGCACGCTCGACTGCGGCACATCCCGCCGGCCGAGCGGCGGATCGTGGTGATGCTCTCGGCGTACCCGACCAAGCACTCCCGGATCGGCAACGCGGTCGGCTTGGACACGCCCGCTTCCACCGTGCGACTGCTGGCCGCGCTGGGGGAGCGCGGTTACCGGATCGGCGGCTTCCCCGGCGTCGCGGAGCAGGACGGCGACGCGCTCATCCACGCGCTGATCGCGGCCGGCGGGCAGGACCCGGACTGGCTGACCGAGGAACAGCTGGAGAGCAACACCGTCCGGATCAGCGGGGAGGCCTACGCCGCGTGGTTCGCCACCCTCGACGCAGACCTGCGCGAGTCGATGGAACGGCACTGGGGGCCGCCGCCCGGCGAGCTCTATGTGGACAACGGTGACATCGTGCTCGCCGCGTTGCGCGACGAGAACACGGTGGTCATGGTGCAGCCGCCGCGGGGCTTCGGCGCCAACCCGGTGGCGATCTACCACGATCCCGATCTGCCGCCGAGTCACCACTATCTCGCCGCGTACAGGTGGCTTGCCGACGAGTTCGGCGCGCACGCGGTCGTGCACGTGGGCAAGCACGGCAATCTCGAGTGGCTGCCCGGCAAGAACGTCGGCATGTCCGCCGCGGACGGCACGGACGCGGCGCTGGGTGATCTGCCGTTGATCTATCCGTTTCTGGTCAACGATCCGGGCGAGGGCACCCAGGCGAAGCGGCGGGCCCACGCCACCCTGGTCGATCATCTGATCCCGCCGATGGCGCGCGCCGAGTCCTACGGTGACATCGCCCGGCTGGAGCAACTCCTCGACGAGCACGCGAACATCGCGGCCCTCGACCCGGCGAAGCTTCCGGCGATCCGTTCGCAGATCTGGACCCTCATCCAGGCGGCGAAGATGGACCATGACCTGGGTCTGGCGAACCGCCCCGGCGACGAGGAGTTCGACGACTTCCTCCTGCACGTCGACGGGTGGCTGTGCGAGGTCAAGGACGTGCAGATCCGCGACGGTCTGCACGTGCTCGGCGCGGCGCCGACCGGCGAGGCCCGGATCAACCTGGTGCTCGCCATGCTGCGCGCCCGGCAGATGTGGGCCGGTCAGGTCGCCGCGCTGCCGGGCCTGCGGGAGGCGCTCGGCCTGCGGGAGGACGCCTCCACCGCCGAGACCGACGCGGTCGAGGAGCGGGCCCGCGAGCTGATCACCGCGATGGAAGAGGCCGGCTGGCCCGTCGAGGTCCCGGACATCACCGACGATCCCCGGGTACGGGACGTGCTGGCGTTCGCGGCGACGGAGGTCGTGCCCCGGCTCGCGCGCACCACCGACGAGCTGACCAACGTGCTGCACGCCCTCGACGGCGGATATGTGCCTGCCGGGCCCAGCGGTTCACCGCTGCGCGGCCTGATCAACGTGCTGCCGACCGGCCGGAATTTCTACTCCGTCGACCCCAAGGCCATTCCCAGCGCGCTCGCCTGGGAGACCGGCCAGGCGATGGCGGAGTCGCTGCTCAAGCGCTACCGCGACGACTACGGGGACTGGCCGCGTTCGGTCGGGCTCTCCGCTTGGGGCACCAGCGCCATGCGGACGGCGGGCGACGACATCGCGGAGATCCTCGCCCTGATCGGGGTGCGCCCGGTCTGGGACGCGGCCTCCCGGCGGGTCACCGGCATCGAGCCGATCGACCTGGCCGAGCTGGGCCGCCCGCGCATCGACGTGACCGTGCGCATCTCGGGCTTCTTCCGTGACGCCTTCCCGCACGTGGTAGCCCTGCTCGACGACGCGTTCACGCTGGTCGCCGGGTTGGAGGAGGCGCCGGAGCAGAACTTCGTCCGGGCACACGCGATGGCCGACGCGGGGGAGGGCAAGACGTGGCGTCAGGCCACCACGCGCATCTTCGGTTCGCGGCCGGGCGCGTACGGTGCCGGAATTCTGCCTTTGATCGACAGCCGCAACTGGCGCGGTGACGCCGACCTCGCCGAGGTATACGCGGTCTGGGGCGGTTTCGCCTACGGCCGTGGCCTCGACGGCGTCGCGGCGCGCGGCGACATGGAGACCGCGTACAAGCGCATCGAGGTGGCGGCGAAGAACGTCGACACCCGCGAGCACGACATCGCGGACTCCGACGACTACTTCCAGTACCACGGTGGCATGATCGCGACGGTACGGGCGCTGACGGGTCGGGCGCCGGCCGCGTACATCGGTGACTCGACCAATCCGGACGCGACGCGGACCCGCAGCCTGACCGAGGAGACCGCCCGGGTCTTCCGGGCCCGGGTGGTCAACCCCCGCTGGATCGCGGCGATGCGCCGGCACGGTTACAAGGGCGCCTTCGAGCTGGCCGCGACGGTCGACTACCTCTTCGGCTACGACGCCACCGCGGGCGTGGTCGCCGACTGGATGTACGAGCAGCTCGCGGCGACGTACGTGCTCGACCCGGAGAACCAGAAGTTCATGACCCAGTCGAACCCGTGGGCGCTGCACGGCATCACGGAACGCCTGCTGGAGGCCGCGGACCGCAAGCTGTGGGCGGCACCCGATCCGGACACCCTCGCCGCCCTGCAGCAGGTCTACCTCGAGACCGAGGGCGACCTGGAGGGCGACGAGTAGCCCAGCTAGGCGCCCCCGGAGCGGAAGGCGACCCAGGCGTCGCTCATCCGGTCCGCCTGGCCGGCGGTGAACATATTCATGCAGGAATCCTGCGAGTAGTCCATGAAGTTGTGGATCGGGTCAGCCCCCGGCGCGGCGCAGGAGTCCGCCCCCACCGGACAGTCGAACTGGGGGGTCGCCTCCGGCGCGGTGTCCGCAACGAAGTCGCCCGAGGCGGCGCAGCCGTGCGCGAAAGTGTGTTCCAGCATCAGCCAGTGACCGACCTCGTGGGTCAGGGTGTCGCCCTCGGCGTACTTGCCGGCCGTCCCGCCCGGCATCGACTCGTCGAGCAGGACCACGCCGTCCAGGTAGTCGCGGCCGTTGTTGTATCCCTTGGGGAAGTAGGCCCACCCGAGCAGACCGTCGCCGATGTTGGCCGCGTACACGTTCAGCGTCCGCGCGTCCCCGGTGTACAACGCCTTCTTCATGTCCCGTTCGTTCTTGCCCGGCACGACGGTGTACCACCCGCTGTTCACCGTCCACGTGGTGTTGGTCAGCGAGAACCGGAACGGGGTGTTGGCGGCGCCCGATGCCGTACGGCCACTGTATGAGGCGTTCAGCACCGACATCTGCGCCGCGATCATCGAGTTCCAGCGGCTCTTGTCGGCGGCGGTGAACGGGCGATCGGAGACCATGTGGAACACCGTGGGGATGGTGACGCTGCTGTTCGCCAGGCGCGGTGCGTCCTTGATGACTCCGTAGGCGTTGGCCTCGTTCTTCGAGTACAGCGCCGGCTCTTGTGCCGTCGCCCCGGCGCGTACCCGGGCCGTGCTGTCCGCGACGCAGGCCGCGACGCCGGCGGACGACGTCGCCGCGTACGCGAGGCCGGACGGGCCACCGGTTGCCACGACAGACGCGGTCGCGACGGTCAGCAGTGCCAGCCGTCGGGTCCATGATGCGGGCATCTTCAGGTACCTTCCCTCGAGCCAACCGACCGCATGGCGTCATCGCGATGCGGCGGCGAACAAGAACAGACCGTAGGCGTGATCCACATCTCCTCAATGCGGCGCTCCAGACAGAATGCGACTCCATTCAGCCGCGGTAGCCGTACGTTCGCCCGACCAGCAGCCGACCGAACGGCCAGACGGGAGCACGAGTTGCAACGACGTCACGAGGGGCGGCTCGGTCTGATGTCCCGGCGGTGGTGGTGCCGCCGCGCCGTAGCCGTGGCCGTAGCCGCGTTACTGCTCGGTGCGACCAGTGCGTGCGGGTTCGACCCGAAGGGGTTCCGCGATGGCCGGCTCTTCGTCGTGACGGCGCTCTATCCGCTGACGTTCCTTACCGAACGCGTCGGCGGCGATACCGTGCGGGTCAGTCAGCTTCCGGGGGCCGGCGTCCAGCCGAAGATCACCCCGGTCCAGATCGCCGACATCAAGGACTCCGCGCTGGTCGTGTACGTCGATGGCGTACTCCCGGTCGTGGACGGCGGCGACATCAACCACTGGGCCGACACCGCGCTCGACGTGGCCGCCCGCGTCGACCTGCTCGCGCCCGGCGCCGAAGCCGCCGGGAGGGGCGGGCCGGACCCGCGCGTCTGGCTTGACCCACAGCGTCACGCCAAGGTCGCGGAGGCGATCGCCGAGCAGCTCGGCGTGGTCGATCCGGAGCACGCCGCGGCGTACCGGGAGCGCGCCCGGACCCTGTACGCCGAGCTGGACGCGCTCGACCGCGACTATGCCGCCAAGCTGAAGACGTGCCAGCGCCGGGAGTTCGTGACCAGCCACGGCGCATTTGGCTATCTCGCCGACCGTTACTCCCTGAAGGAGCTCAGCGTCACCGATGTCCTTCCCGCCAAGAACGCCTCCCTGGCCGCGGTCGCCGAGCGGGCGAGGGCCACGGGCACCACGACCGTCTTCTTCCACGACCCCTCCAGGACGCAGGTCGCCGAGGGCGTCGCGAGGGAGATCGGCGCCCGCACCGCCTTGCTCGATCCGGTCGACAGCGTGAGCCGGCCCGGCGCGGACTACTTCTCCGTCATGCCCGCCAACCTGGCTGTCCTCACCGACGCTTTGGGGTGCTCGTCCTGAGAGGAGCGTTCGCGCGGATGTGAGGACACCGTCAACGAATCCCTGACAGTCGCGTTACAAGCCCGCACCCAGGATGGCGGGGCACGCGGCACGGCGTGCACACGCGTTCAGGGAGACCAGACATGCGCACCACCGCCTTCGTCCCGATCGTCGCTCTCGGCGTCGCGCTGCTCGCCGGCTGCGGTTCCGACTCCGACGCCGCAGATGCGCCGAAAGCCGGTGCCGCGCCCGCCGCGCCCGCCGCGGCGCGCAACGACGCCGCCAAGAAGCTCGACGACGACCTTCGCAAGCGGGAGCAGCTCATCGCGGACTGCATGAAGAAACAGGGCTTCCAGTACCAGCCCAACCTGCGGGGGCTGGTGGCCGACAACCAGGTCGGCGCGTACGGCGGGCCGGAGTCGGTGCTGGCGCCGGTCGACGAGGTCCGCGCCTTCCGGCAGAAGTACGGCTTCGGGTTCTGGGCCGCGAAGGTGTTCCCCAACGACCCCAAGGTGGCCCAGTCGACGATGGATCCAGATTCAAGTCCCAACCGGGCGTACCACGACGGCTTGGACAAGGCGCGCCGGAAGGCGTACGAAGAGGCCCTGTACGGCAAGGAGGACACCACCAAGACTTCCGGCGGCAAGACCACCTACAAGGGCGGATGCTCCGCGGAGGCGGCCGAGAAGGTGCCGTACGGCCCCGAGCAGACCAAGGCCGAGGCCGCCGCGAGCAAGCGGGCGTACGCGAAGTTCACCAGCGATCCGGAGGTGGTGGGCGCGGCCCAGAAGTACGCCGACTGTCTGAAGGGCAAGGGTTACCAGGTCGCCTCGGCCAAGCCGGGTGACATCGAGAACAGCATGGCTGAGAAGACTCTCCCGGACGCCGCGCCGGCCGGCCAGCCGGCCAATCAGGCAGGCGATCAGGCAACCGATCCGGCAGCCGCCAAGGCGGCTCTGGCGAAGGACATCAAGGCGGCGCTCGACGACCTCGACTGCCGGACCGAATACGCCGACCTGGCACGTACGAAGTATGCCGACACCCTCGAAGCCTGGTTCCGGACCGCCTGACCGTGCGACTCTCGTTTCCCCGTCCGGGGCCCCCACGCGTCATCGCGGTGACGGCGACGGTCGCGCTGGCCACCGGCGCGGTCGGGTGGGCCGCCGGGACCCAGCTCAAGTCCCCCGCGGACGCCGCCGCCTCGCATCGGCCGCCGCCCGCGTCGCAGATCACCGTACCGGTGGAGGAACGCCGGCTCACCGCCACCGTGACCGGCCAGGGCACGGTGACCTACGGGGCGCCGCAGCCGGTGACCCTGATCGGCTCGGTGGCCGCGACCGGCGACGGCGCCGACGGCGCGGCAACGGCGGCCGCGCTGGTAACGAGGGCGCCGCAGGCCGATCGCATGCTGCGAGAGGGCGACGTGCTGCTGGAGGTGAGCGGACGTCCGGTGTTCGTCATGACCGGCAAGGTGCCGATGTACCGCACTCTGACCCGCGGCGGCACCGGCGACGATGTCCGCCAGCTCCGCGCGGCGCTGCGCCGGCTGCTGCCCGCCCGGGGCATCGCCGCGTCCGGCCCGCTCGACGACCCCGCCCTCAACGCCCTCGCGGCCTGGTACGACAAGAAGGGCTACCAGGCCGCCGGGCCGACTTCCGCCCAGCGCACCCGACTGCGCGAGTTGGAACAGGCGGCCGGCGCCAAGCAGGGGGGCCAGGGCACCGCCGACGCGGCTGCCGACCTGAGGGAGTTCAAGAAGACGTACGGCGTCAACGTTCCCAGCGGTGAGGTGCTCTTCCTGCCGAAGCTCCCGGTCCGGCTCACCTCGGTCAGCACCAAGCCGGGCGCGACCGCGACCGGAACCATCGCCACCGTCGCCGACCCGCGGCTGATCGTGACCGGCGACATCGCGACCGAGGACAGCGACCTGGTCAAGGTGGGCATGGCGGCGACATTGACGTCGGCCGCGGGCGACTTCACGGCGAAGCTGACCCGCCTCGGCGCGGCGGCCCAACCCAGGACGGCGACGCCGGCGGGCGGCGCGGACCAGGGACAGCCGCCCGGCGGCAGCGCTGAGGGCGCACCATCCGAGGGCTCCACGGCGAAGTCGCCCACCGGCACCGCGATCCAGCTCGCCCCCGAGAAGCCGGACAAGCTGAAGTCGCTGGCCGGGCAGCCGTTCAAGATCACTATAAAGGTGGGCGGGACCGACAGGGCGGTCCTGGCGGTACCGGCGGCGGCGCTGTACACGGCCTCCACCGGCCAGGCGCGACTGTCGGTCCAGGACGCCGCCGGCCAGATCCACGACGTGCCCGTGACGCCGGGGCTCACCGCCGATGGCTACGTCGAGGTGACGCCGGCCGACGGGTCGCGGTTGAAGGCCGGGGACCGGGTCGTGGTGGGCGTCGGATGAGTGACGTCATCGTCCTCGACCGGCTGGGCCGGACCTTCGCCACCGACCCGCCGGTGCCCGCCCTCGTCGACGTGGGGCTGCGGGTCGGCCGTGGCGACTACGTGAGCATCGTGGGGCCGTCCGGGTCCGGGAAGTCGACGCTGCTCAACATCCTCGGCCTGCTGGACCTGCCGGACACCGGCCGCTACTGCCTGGAGGGAGTCGAGACGACCGAGCTGGACGACACCGCCCGCACCGCCCTGCGGGGCAGCCGCATCGGCTTCGTCTTCCAGAGCTTCCACTTGTTGCCGCACCGTGACGTGGTGGACAACGTCATGCTCGGGGAGGTCTACACCGGCGGCGACCGCGCCGGCCGGCGCGACCGCGCCATCGCCGCGCTCGACCGAGTCGGGATGGGGCACCGGCACAGCTTCCGCCCGCCGCGCCTCTCCGGTGGCGAGCGGCAGCGCGTCGCCATCGCCCGTGCCCTGGTCGGCGACCCGGCCCTGCTGCTCTGCGACGAGCCGACCGGCAACCTCGACAGCACCAACACCACGGCGATCCTGCACCTCTTCGACGAGCTGCGCGCCGGCGGCACCACGCTTGTCGTGATCACCCATGACGCCTCGGTCAGTCGGCGGGCGAGCCGCCGGATCGGCATCACCGACGGCCGACTCACCGAGCTCGCCGCATGAGGATCCGACTCCGGGCCCGCAGGACCGCCAGCCGATTCGACCTGCGGGACCTGGGCAACGAGGCACTCGCCGGCATGGGATCGCGTCCCGCCCGCACCGCGCTGACCATCCTCGGCACGGTGCTGGGCATCGGCACCCTGGTCGCGACGCTCGGCCTGTCCGCCACCGCGGGCAACCAGATCGCCGGACGCTTCGACGCCGTCACCGCCACCGAGCTGACCGTCGACGTGCGACGGCCCGCCGGCACCGACGCTCCACCGGCCGTACGGTGGGAGGCCCTGGACAACGTGGCACGGCTGAACGGCGTCACCGCCGTGGCCGGGCTGACCCTGGTTCGTAACGACAAGGTGCCGGCGGTGCGGGCGAACCAGTTGCGTGACCCCACCCGGGTGCAGAACCGCACGCTGCCGGTCCTCGGAGCGACCGCGACCCTGCCGGCGGCCGCCCGTGCGGACGTCGCCACCGGGCGATTCTTCGACGACGGCCACGTCGTCCGCCGGGACCGGGTGACCGTACTCGGCGCGGAGGCCGCCCGGCAGCTCGGCGTGGTTCGCGTCGACAACCAGCCGGCGATCTTCGTCGACGACGTACCGTTCACCGTGATCGGCATCCTGGGCGCGGTGGGGCGCGCCGACCAGCCGACCCTGGCCGGCTCGGTGTTCGTGCCCTGGACAGCGGCCGATGACACGCTCCGGCTCGGACCGGTCGGCACCGTGGTCGTCACCACCTCGCTGGGCGCGGCCCCGCTGATCGCGCGCCAGGCACCGATCGCCCTGAATCCCGACGACCCGGCGACGATGACCGTGAACGCCCCGCCGGACCCCGCCGACCTGCGCACCGGGGTGGCCGCCGACGTGAACGGTCTGCTGCTCGTCCTCGGCGTGGTGTCGCTGGTCGTCGGCGCCCTCGGCATCACCAACGTCACCCTGGTCACGGTCATGGAACGCACCGCCGAGATCGGCCTGCGTCGGGCGTTGGGCGCCCGCCGCCGGCACGTCGCCGCGCAGTTCCTGCTGGAGTCGACCGTCGTGGGGCTGCTCGGCGGCATCGTGGGCGCGAGCCTGGGCAGCATCACCGTGGTGGTGATCAGCGCCGCCCGGGACTGGACGCCGGTCCTTAGCGGTGTGTTGGCCGCGGGCGCCCCGGCCGTCGGGGCCGTGGTGGGCCTGCTCGCGGGGCTCTACCCGGCCATGCGGGCCGCCCGTTTGCAACCGGTCGACGCACTCCGGGGCCCCGGCTGAACCGCGGGGCGGTCGGGTGGCTGGTCAGAGTGTTCTCGTCAGGGGCGGCGGCGCAGCAGGTAGGTATCCATGATCCAGCCGTGTCGCTCGCGGGCCTCGGCGCGGACCCGGCGGATCTCGTCGGCCACCTCCGCGAGCGGACCCGCGACCAGCAGCTCGTCGGGGGTGCCGAGGTAGGCACCCCAGTAGATGTCGACGTTCTCCGCGTCGACCGCGCCGAAGGTCTGGTGGGCGTCGAGCATGACGATCACGTCGTCGACGTCCGCCGGCCACTGCTCGGCGAGGCGGCGCCCGGTCGTCACCTGGAAGGGCTGGCCGACCCGGTTCAGTCCGATCCGATGCTTGGCGGCGAGGGTGGAGACGCTGCTGATGCCGGGGATCACCTCGTAGTCGAACTCGGTGTCGCCCCGCGCCAGGATCTCGTCGAGGATCGCGATGGTGGAGTCGTAGAGGGACGGATCGCCCCACACCAGGAACGCGCCGGTCTCGCCGTCGAGCAGGTGCTCGCGGATCAGCGCCTCGGTCACCTCGGACCGCCGGTGCCGCCAGTCGGCGATCGTGCCCTCGTAGTCGGCGGGGGTGCGGTCGCGGTCGGGGTCACGACCCTCGGCGACGCGACGGCCGGGTCGTCCGTACGCCTTGAGGATCCGGCGCCGGAGCTCGATCATGCTCTCCTTGACCTCGCCCTTGTCGAGCAGGAAGAAGACGTTGGTCCGCCCGATGGCCTTGGCCGCCTGCAGGGTGAGCTGGTCGGGGTCGCCGGCCCCGATCCCGATGACGTAGATCTTCCGCACGCGAGCAGTCTGCCCCACCTGCCGCCGGTCAGCCGATGCGGGTCAGTCGGGCAGGAGGGGCACGGACGGGTGCAGCTCGCGGCCCAGCGACCTCGCCCGGGTGACCGAGCCCGACCCGAACCGGTCCCGCACCGCGTCGAGCGCGCTGTCGAGGCTGTCGTCGCGCGGCTCCTCGAACGGGAGCTCGAGCTGGACCGCGCCGTCACTGTCGAGGTTGCCGACCGCCACCCCGACCAGCGTGATGCCACGCTCCTCGATCAGCGGGCGGGCCGTCGCCAACAGGCCGCGGGCGGTCTCGAGGATCGCCCGGGTCCCCATCGTCGCCTTGAGCAGGCTGCGCGAGCGGGTCGCCCGGCTGAAATCGCCGAACCGCAACCGCAACGTCACGGTACGGCCGGCCCGGTCGGCCGCCCGCATCCGCCGGGTGACCCGGTCCACCAGGGCGGCGAGCGTCGCGTCGATCTCCTCGAACGGTCGCGGCCGCCGGCCGAGGGCACACTGCGACCCGATCGACCCGCGCCGCTGACCCACCCGGACCCGGCGCGGATCGCGGTTGTGCGCCAGGGCGTGCAGGTGCCGTCCCGCGTGCGCGCCGAGGATCGCGACCAGGGCCGCCTCGCCGATCCGCGCCACGTGAGCGACCGTACGGATCTGGCGGTCGCGGAGCTTGCCCGCGGTGACCGGGCCGACGCCCCAGAGCCGTTCCACCGGCAGGGGGTGCAGGAACGCCAGCTCCTCGTCGGGCGGGACGACGAGCAGCCCGTCCGGCTTGCCGACCCCGCTGGCCACTTTCGCCAGGAACTTGGTGCGGGCCACCCCGACGGTGATCGGCAGCCCGACCCGCTCCCGCACCCGCGTCCGCAGCGCCGCCGCGATCTGGGCGGGGGTGCCGCGGATCCGGTGCAGCCCGCCCACCTCGAGGAACGCCTCGTCGATGGAGATGCCCTCGACGATCGGCGTGGTGTCGCGGAACACCTCGAAGACCGCCTTGCTCGCCGCCGAGTACGCCGTCATCCGGGGCGGGACGACGATCGCCTGTGGGCAGAGCGCCCGGGCCTGGGCCAGGCCCATCGGGGTGCGCACGCCGAAGGCCTTGGCCTCGTAGCTCGCGGCGAGCACGACGCCGCCGCCGACGAGCACCGGCCGGCCCCGCAGGCGGGGGTCGTCGCGCTGCTCCACCGACGCGTAGAACGAGTCCAGGTCGGCGTGCAGGATGGTCGCTCGGTCAGCCACGGCGCCATCCTAGAACACATGTACGAAATCAGCCGACGTCCGTGACCGCGAGGCGTCCGTCGGGAGTCATGCAGAAGAGCAGCTCGCCGCTGTTCTGGCAGGTGGTCTGATCGATGGGTCCGACCGCCCCGCGTAGCACCACCCTGCCGGTGTCCTCGATCTTGCTGACGGCCATCTGGTCGCGCGGCTGGAACACGGGTGCCAGCACGTACAGTGCCTCCTCCCGGCCCGAGGAGTTCGCCGCCAGCGCGCCGGAGCCGATGTCGCTCAGGCGCTTGCCGGTAGCGGTGTCGATCACGGAATGGTGCGAGCCGCCCTCGGCGCTGGCGACCAGGACGCCGCCGTGGCTCAACGGCATGCCGATGGGTGCGCCGTCGATGCGCCAGCGCCTCGCTCCGGTGTCGCGGTCGAAGCCGGAGACGCCTTCCTCCTGGTTGACGCAGAGCACCGCACCGCAGGGGTAGAAGCCGCCGTAGGTGCGCTCAGCGATGCGCCATTTGCGGCGCATCGTCTCGGTGTCATACGCCACGAGCGTCCCCTTTCCCCGTTTCACGTTCTCGACATACAGGGTGTGGCCTTCGACGAGGACGTTGTTGAAGGACTCGCCCTCCTCGTTGCGGCCGACCCACGGCACCACCGCGGTGGCCACGACCCGCCCGGTGGCCATGTCCCGGATCCGCACCCGGCCGCGGTTGCCGATGGTGGCCAGGCGGTCGGTGGTGGCCAGGCTTTCGGTGGTCAAGATGGGCGTGCCGCCGCCCGCCCAGTTCGTCGCGCCGCTGCCCGGTTGGGACCAGAGCGGCGTGCCGTCCCGCAGCCGAACCACGTGCAGGGCCCGGATCGTCGTGGTGTCCTCGTCGCGTTCGATGAGCAGGGCCCGCCCGTCACCGGTGGCGGCGACTTCTCCGGGTCGCCGCCAGAGCTCCCGCCCGGTGGCCGCGTCGAGGGCGACGCTCTCGCCGGTAACCTCACGGAGACCGTGGCCGTGGTCCGCCGCTCTCGTCTCCACCGCGGCTGGCAGCAGCAGCACCCCGGACTCCTCCGCCAGCCAGGGCGCCTCGCCCAGCTTGTCGCTCGTCCAGCGAACCGCTCCGTCGCGGGCGCCGTACGCGATGAGCTCGCGGTCCTGGCCGCGCTGCACGTAGAGCATGTCGGATCCCACGGTGAAGGTGTCGTTGTCCCCCTGGAGCGGAACACTCCAAAGATCGCGCGGCCCGTGCCATTCGGGTCGCGCCGAACCTGTCAGGGTCAGCACGCAGAGCGCGGCGGTCGCCACCACCAGCATCCATCGGAAGTCGCCGAGGCGCAGCCGTGGCCGGGTCTTCTCGGCCCGGTTGTCCCGCTCGTTCGCGACGAGCCCTAGATCGATGACGCTCATGGCGGGCAGCGTAGAGCCCGGTGTCATTTCATCGCTCAGGGTGGCTATCATCGCCGCGTGGCGATTATTGAGGATGGGTGCGTGGCCGCGGCGGTGGCCGCGGGGATGACGCCGGCGGCGGCGCTGTTCCGTTCGCTCGGCGACGAGACCAGGCTGAAGATCGTGAGGCGGCTGGCCGTGGGTGAGGCGCGGATCATCGATCTCACCCGTGAGCTCGGCCTGGCGCAGTCCACGGTGTCGAAGCATGTGGCCTGTCTGCGCGACTGCGGGCTGGTCGACTACCGGGTCGAGGGCCGGCAGTCCTTCTACGCGTTGACCCGGCCCGAGTTGCTCGACCTGCTGGCCGCGGCCGAGGGGCTCCTCGCAGCGACCGGGAACGCGGTGACGCTGTGCCCCACCGAATGAACAGCCCGATCAGCCTCGACCGGTTGTCGCCGCAGCGACGCGCCGAGCTCAACCGGCGCAGCCTGCACCTGGCCTACGCCACCGCCGGATACAACCTGCTCGAAGGCGTCGTCGCCGTCGGCGCCGGCGCGGCGGCCTCGTCGACCGCGCTGCTCGGCTTCGGCCTGGACTCCTTTGTCGAGGTGTCCTCCGCGCTGGTGGTGATCTGGCAGTTCCGTTCCCGGGTCCCCGAGGCCCGCGAACGCCTCGCGCTGCGGCTGATCGCCGTGTCGTTCTTTCCCCTGGCCGCCTGGGTCACCGTCGACGCCGCCCGCTCGCTGCTCGGCGCCGAGCGGGCCGACACCTCACCTGTCGGGATCGCCATCGCCGCGACCTCGGTCGTGGTGATGCCGCTGCTGGTCTGGGCGAAGCGGCGCACCGGCCGCGAACTGGGCTCGGCCACCGTGGTCGCCGATTCGACTCAGACCTTGCTGTGCACCTACCTGTCCGTGATCGTGCTCGTGGGACTACTGCTCAACGCGACCCTCGGGTGGTGGTGGGCGGACCCGGTCGCCGCCCTGGTCATCGCCGCCGTCGCTGTCCGCGAGGGTGTCGAGGCGTGGCGCGGGGAGCAGTGCGACGACTGCGCCTTGCCCACCGCAGGCGACCGGTCGGACACGCCATCCTCAACACGGGGGCAGGGGCACCGGTTCCCCTGAGCAGCGCGTCACCACGCTAGGCACGCGCCGCGGCGTCAGCGGCCGAAGGCGAAGTAGTTCAGGTTGAGGAACTCGGTGTCGGTCTGGCAGGCGAAGGTGAGGAACACCGTGTGCGTCCCGGTCACCGGCGTGATGACCGTGGACTGGGTCTGCCAGTCCTGCCAGCCGCCCAGGTTGCCGACCGTGAGGCTGCCGACCGGTGGGCTGCCGGGGCTGTCGAGGCGGATCTCCAGCTGGCCGGTCACCCCGTCGCCGACGTCCGAGGCCACCCGCGCGGCGAAGCGGGCCGCCGGGGTGGTGCCGAAGTTGACCTGGTCGAAGCGCAGCCAGTCGCCGTTGTTGATCCAGCCGACGTTGCGGCCGCCGCCCTCGTCCTCGGTGTCCTCGGCCTCGGTTCCCTGCTGATTGGTCGCGCTCTCCGCCTGGATGACGGTGTACGCGTCCGTGCCGCCCACCGGCGCCGGGGGCGTGGGCGCGGCGGAGGGCTCCGACGACGGCGCTGACGGCGCCGGGGCGGCTGTCGAGGCGACCGGCGCGGGTGCCGCCGCGGCCGCCGGGGATGCCGGGTCGCCGGGACTGTCCTGGAGGCGGCCGATCACGTAGCCGAGCGACAACAGCGCCAGCCCGGCCGCGGCGAGCGCGATCCGGTTGCGGGTGACCCTCGAGCGGGAGTGGTACATCCCGGCGGAGGGAGAGGCGGGCGTAGTCATCGGATCGAGAGGATAGCTCAGCGGCCGGTCAGCCGCGTGGCGCCAGGGCGGTCAGGATTTGTTGGGCGCGCTCGCCGGCCGCGCGGGGGTCGGCGTCGGGGGAGCCGATGAACGGGTCCCAGTTGAGGTCGTAGAAGAGCTCGGTGACCCCGGCCTCGGCATAGAGCCGGGCGCCCTCGCGGATCTGGTCCCACGTTCCGGACAGTGGGACGGCGCTGTCGCGCAGGCCGGCCCGCACCACGCCGCGCACGATGATGCGGACCGCGTCCGGGTCGCGACCGGCCTCCTCGGCGGCGCGGCGCACGATCCGCACACCGCGGGCGATGTCGGGCAGGGTGGCGCTGCTCGCGCTCACCCATCCGTCGGCGATCCGGCCGGCCCGGCGCAGGGCCGCGTCGGCGCTGCCGCCCAGCAGGATCGGGGGTCCGCCGGGCTGCACCGGCGGTGGTGCCATGGTGCTCGGCGGCACCGAATAGAACTCGCCGTCGAACGCCGCGACCTCGTCGCGGAACAGGGTGCGCAGCACCGCGAGGTACTCCTCGGTCCGGCGCCCGCGCGGGCGGGGATCGGAATTCGTGGCGGCGAACTCCGCCGGCGACCAGCCGGTGCCGAGGCCGAGGTCGAGGCGGCCGCCGGAGAGCACGTCCAGGGTCGTGGCCTGCTTCGCGAGATAGGACGGCGACACGTACGGAAGGTTGATCACCGCGACGCCGAGCCGGATCCCCGTGGTGCGGGCGGCGGCGTACGTGAGCGCCAGCATCGGGTCGAGCACGCTGCGGTAGACCGGCTCCGGGTTCTGTCCCTCGGCCACGAGGAGCCGCTGGAAGGTCCACAGACCGTGGTAGCCGAGTTCCTCGGCGCGCATCGCGAACCCGGTGAGGGACATGGGATCGGCCCACACGCCGGACACCGGACACCCGCAACTGATCAACATGGATTTCACCGTACCGGGAGGTGTCCGGACGGCCGTGGCCGCGCCATTATCGGACTTATCGCCTCTGGTAAGGAGGAACCGGATGGTCGGCTGGATTTTGGTGCCTTGCCTGGTCTCGCTGCGTGCCGAGTTCGACCGGTTGGCGCCGAAGCGCGGGAAGGCCTCGGACGGCGCCCTCGGCGATCAATCGCACGCGGCCAACTCCTCGGATCACAACCCCGACGAGACCGGCAGGACCCCGTCCGAGGACAGCGACCGCGTCAACGAGGTGCACGCGATCGATGTGGACAAGGACCTGCGCAAACCCGGCTGGACCATGGACAGGTGCGTCGAGGTCATCGTCGCTCGGCACCGCGAGGGCCGCGACGACCGGCTGCAGAACGTCATCTACCGCCGCCGCGTCTGGTCGCGTTCGTGGGGCTGGACCGCCCGCGCCTACACGGGCGCCAACGCGCACACCGACCACGCGCACTTCAGCGCCCGATACACCGCCGTGCAGGAGCGGGACACCAGCCCGTGGGGGCTGCTCGAGGAGGACGACGTGACCAAGAGCGAGTTCATGGCCTGGATGACCGAGTGGGCGCGCAGCGCCGCCGGCCGGGAAGCCCTGGCCCGCGCGCTGCTGACGTACGACCCGGGCAAGGACGCGAGCGGCACCGTGCACCCGGGCGGCATCATCAACCCGGGCGCCGACGCCGCGGCGAATCCGACGGTCGGCGCCGCCTGGGCACTCAACCGCGCGATCGTGGCCTCGATCGTGAGCCACCAGATCCGCGACCGCGTCGATCAGGTGCGGGCCGCAGTGGACGCCCTGCTGGAGGCCGGGACGACAGCCCCGGCGGGGACGACACCGACGGTGGGAACACAGGTCAACGCGCGGTCCGCGCTCGACGCGATCGGGGCCGGCGAGGTGACGGCCGAGGAGGCGGCCGCGGCCGTGCGGGCCGCGCTGGGCGCGGACCGCGCGGCGCACGTGGGCCGGCTGCTGGCCGGATGAGCCCGGCCACCCGGCGATCAGCCCTCCACGCCGGTCGCGTTGTGCGCGGCGCCGACCGGCTTGGATTGCGACGAGCCGCGCTGGCGCAGATAGATCGCCAGGATGGCCATGGACGCGACCGCGAGCAGTTCGGACTGCCAGTTCTGCAGCGTACGGTTCCAGAAGTCCGGAGCCATCAGGTATTCCGCCGGGCGCACCGGATCCTCGAGGTCGGCGAGCTGTCGCTCGTTGAACGCGGCGCGTCCGGCGATGAACTGGGCGAGCCAGGACAGCAGGAAGATCGCTCCCATGACCAGGCCCAGTGAGTTCGAGAAGAGGAACAGCTTGATGCCCCGGGCCCGCGCCCACGCGGGCGAGTCCTTGTCGGCGTAGGGGCCGATCTTCTGATCCTGGTCCGACTCCCGACCGGGCTGGTCCAGGCTCTTCGACTCGGGCGAGCCCTTCTGCACCAGCCACACCGTCGCCAGGATGAAGAGGAAGAACTGGAGGTATTCCGACTGCCAGTTCTCCGCCACGTCCGCGCCGAAGCTGGCCGAGGTGACGTACCGGCCGATGGAGATCTCCGGCAGCCCCTCGGTGAGTTGCCGCTGGTTGTAGTCGGCGAGGCCGGCGAACGCCTGGCCGATGAGCACGACGAGGAACATCAGGCCGAAGGTCAGCCCGAGGGCGTTCTCCCGAAGGTGGCGCTTCACCGGTGCATCACCCCCAGCGTGATGAAGTAGGCCAGCCCGGCGCCGACGACGAAGAGCAGCAGCACGAATTGCGTACGCATCGGTCAGCCTCCCTTGACGACGCAGTCGTACGGACGTTCGCCGCGCGCCGTGCAGCCGGCCGCGACCACCCGCCAGCCGCCGGGGAAGGCGGCAAGGAACATCGTGTCTCCGCTGAGGCGCACCTGCGCCCACTGGCCGTAGACCTCCGTGCCGGTCACCTCGCCGGGCGAGGGCAGGTCCTCGTCCAGGATCGCGGACGCGCAGGGCTGGCCGTCCGACTCGATCTCCGCGAGCGTGTCCGGTGCCAGCGTCGCGCAGGCGGCGGCGCCGTCCTCACTCTGCACGGAGCTCAGCAGCCGCATCGCCACGTCGGCGGCGGCATCGCCGCGCTCACCGGCGGGGGAGCAGCCCGCCAGGCACAGCAGGAGGAGGGGTATCCATCGTTTCCACACGAGCGCCGCTTTCCCCGGCGGCGGCAGTCTCAATCATGGGCGCGAGCCGGCGCCTCCGCCTCTTGCAGGAAGTGCTCGATCCAGGCGACGCGCTGCGCGCTGAGGCCGGCGTCGCGGGCCTGGCGCAGGGCCTCCCGCACGTGGGCGAGGCCCTGGTCGCGGAGCCCGTCGGCCAGTTCGGCCAGGCCCAGCGCCACGGTGCCGCCCGGGATCCAGCGCGGATCGCCGAGCTCCTCGCGCAGTTCGTGGGAGATCCTCAGGTGGTGCAGGGCCAGGTCCGACTCGAGGTCGCCGTTGACGTAGTAGAAGCCGATGTGGCGGTGCACCTCCGAGCGCAGGAGGAGGTCACCGTGCTTCTCGGCCAACTCCAGCGCCTCGGTGAAGCACTTCATCGCCGTGTCCCAGTCGTCGTGGAGCACCTGGTGCACCAGGCCGAGGCCGAAGAGGGACTCGGCGGTGCCGGCCGGGTCGCCGAGTTCGCGGCGGATGCTCAGCGCCTGCGCAAAGAGCTGTTCCTCGGTGCCGGTGTCCGCCTTGGCGAGGTCGTTCTCCAGCGTGCGGAAGTGGGCCAGCATGCCGAGCCGGTCCAGGGCGGCGGCCTCCAGCGCCCGGTCGCCGGCGGCCCTCGCCGCGTCCAGCAGGCCGGTGAAGGTCGCCTCGGCCTCGGTGTAGTCCCCGGTGCGGAAGGCGGCCTCGTACAGCGCCTCGTTGCCGGCTGTCAGTGTGTCGCCCGTTGTCGTCCCCATATGCGGAGATTACGCTCCGAACACCGTCAAAAACGGTCATTCCTGCGGGGTGAAGGCGACGTCGGTGACATCGGCGACGATCTCGGTGAAGTCGGTGCCGTACGCGGCCGGTTCCTGTATCCGCAGCACAAGACAGAACGGCCGGTCCGCGCCGAAGCGCCGGAACAGCTCCCGATGGTGGTTCGCCAGGTAGCGGGCCGTCGCGAGGTTGCCGCCGGCGGTCAGCCCGCCGAGGTAGAGCGCCGGCCGCCCGCCCGTCGGGCCCCAGAAGCGGGCGAGCACGGCGTATTCGGTCTCCGGGGTGCGGACGTACTCGTGGCCGCCGACGGCGAAGGCGAGCTTGGCGTCGTCGCCGTGCGTCGGCCACTCGGACACCGTGTAGGTGACTCCGCGCAGCACCGCCCGCAGGTGGGTGGCCGCCCGGGGGTTGGCCCCCGGGCCGCCGACGCAGAACTCGGCGACGCGGCCCAGCTCCCGCACGGGCTGACCGCCACCGACCAGGTCGGCGCGGGCGCCGCACTCGCGGACGATCGTCGCCAGCTCGACGAGGGCGGCCACGTCGCCTCGGTGGATGCTGTGCTCGCGCGGCGACGACGCGTGCCGGGAGGCGACGAGCAGGCTGGTCGCGCCAGCGGTGAGGCCGAAGAAGGCGCGCTCGCGGTTGAGCCGGCGGCGCCGGATCGCGAACTGGGCCAGCCATACCGCCGTGCCGGCGATGATGCTGGCGAGGAGATTGATCAACAGGTCACCCACGCAGTCATGGTGACCGATGGGGACTCGGATCAGGCGGCGGGGGCCCCGGCGCCCTCGGCGAGCAGGCGGCCGGCCTCGGCGGCGGGCACCGGCCGGGAGAAGTAGAAGCCCTGTGCGAACGTGCAGCCCATGGCGCGCAGCGCGGCGAGCTGTCCGTACTCTTCGATGCCCTCGGCCACGGTGGACATGCCGAGGCTGTGGCCCAGTTGGACGATCGTCTCCGCCAGCGCGGCGTCGTCGCCCCGCTCGCCCAGCCGTTCCACGAACGAGCGGTCGATCTTCAGGGTGTCCACCGGGAACCGGCGCAGGTAGGCCAGGGACGAGTAGCCGGTGCCGAAGTCGTCGATCGCCAGGGTGACGCCGAGTGCCTTGAGGCGTACGAGCTGCGCCAGGTTCTCCTCGGTGTCGGTCATCAGCACGCTCTCGGTCATCTCGAGGCACAGCCGGTCGGCCGGCATGCCGGTCTCGGTCAGGACCTCGCGGACCACGGCGGCCAGGTCGCTGTGGTCGAACTGGCGCACGGAGACGTTGACGGCCATCTTCACCGGCGGCTGCCCGCTCTGCCGGGACCACCGCATCGCCTGACGGCAGGCCTCGGTGAGCACCCAGCGGCCGAGCGGGACGATCAGGCCCGTCGCCTCGGCCAGCGGGATGAAGTCCATCGGGGGGATCAGGCCGCGGACCGGGTGCTGCCACCGCACCAGCGCCTCGAAGCCGGCGACGTGGCTGTCGGCCATGTCGATCGTCGGCTGGTAGTGCACCGTGAGCTCGCCGCGGGTCAGGGCGAGGCGCAGATCGGCCTCGAGTTCGAGGCGCTCCACCAGACCCGCCAGCATCTGCGGGTCGTAGCTGGCGAAGCCGCTGCCGCCGGTGTGCTTCGCGCGATACATGGCCAGGTCGGCGTTGCGCATGAGCTGCTCGGCGGCCTCCGCGACGGACCCGCGGGCGGTGCCTAGGGCCGCGTACGCCGCCAGGCCCACGCTCCCGCGTACGTGCAGCTCGCGTTCGTCGATCCGGAGCGGCTCGTGCAGCCCGTCGACGATGCGCCCCGCCACGACCTCGGCGTCGTCCGAGCCGAGTGCCGAGCTGATCAGCACCGCGAACTCGTCGCCGCCGAAACGGGCCACGACGTCACCCTCGCGGACCGACTCGCGCAGCCGGTCGGCGACCTGGACGAGCAGCTTGTCGCCGGCGAGGTGACCGAGGCTGTCGTTGACCTCCTTGAACCCGTCGAGGTCCAGGAAGAGCACGGTCACGTCGCCGTCTTCGGGCCGGTTCTCGCACGCCTCGGCAACCCGCTCCCGGAAGAGCACGCGGTTGGGTAGCTGCGTGAGCGCGTCGTGGTAGGCCTCGTGCACCAGCTGCTCCTGCAGCTCCTTGCGCTCGCTGATGTCGCGGGTGTTGAGCACCAGACCCCCGACGGAGGGGTCGTCGAGCAGGTTGGTGATGGTCATCTCGGCCTGGCGCCGCCGGCGGTCGCGGTGGCGGATCGTCAGTTCCAGGACCGTCGTCGCGTACGGGCGACCGCTGACCGAGCGCAGGGCGTCGGCGAGACGCGTGGCGGATTCGGCGTCGACGAGGCTGGTCAGGCGGCGGCCGGTGAGGATCTCGGCCGGGTAGCCGAACACCCGCTGCACGGACTCGCTCTGGTAGAGCACCTCGGCGTCGGGGCCGACCACCGTCACCACGTCGGAGCTGTGCTGCACGAGGGCGTGGAACCGCTGCTCGCGGGCGTAGAGCTCGGCGGTGCGCTCGGCGACGCGAGCCTCCAGGTGGCGGGTCAGGCCGCGGTTCTCCAGCAGGGTGAGGAGCTGCCGGCCGACCATCAGCAGGATCACCGCCGAGTGGCTGTACTCCACGTAGGCGCTGGTCTGCCCGGTCCGCGCGAACCAGATCACGCTGGTGAGCAGTGCCGCGAGCACGGCGACGTAGGGCAGGAGCACCCCGAGCGGTTGGCCGCCCCCGGACGGCTCCTTGAGGCTCCGGCGGCCGCGTGCGACGGGGCGGGCCGCGGCGAGCAGGATGAGGGCGAACCCCGCGAACCAGCCGATGTCGGTGACGTCACCGGGGTAGTACGCGCCGGTGAGGTTCAGGTAGGCGTACTCGATGTCGGAGACCGCGAACGCGACGATGCCCGCACCGACCAGCGCGAGTTCGCCGAGCGCGTCCCCACCGCGGCGCCGCAGGGCGAGCAGGTAGACGACGATGGTGATCATGACGACGTCGCCGAGCGGGTAGGCCAGGCTGACGGCGAGGGCGAGCCTGCCGTCGCCGCCGGCCTCGATGAGCGGGTGGACGACGAAGATCCACGCGATCAGCATCAGCGAGACGGCGACCATCATCCCGTCGAGCGCCCCGCGGGCCCGGTTGGCGAGGGTCTGCGTCGGCGCCGGGAACACGAACAGACCGGCGGAGGCGAGCACGACCATGCCGAGATAGCCGATGTCGGCCTGCGACGGCAACGGAACCGTGCCGGTGAGCAGGTCCAGCCGGACGGCGCAGGCCTGCCCGCCGGCCCAGGAGAGCACGCCGAGCCCGACCAGGCCCCAGGCGGTGCGCAGGCGCCCGCGCAGGGTCGCGGCGCGGGCCAGGCAGGCGATGGCGGCACCGAGCGCGGCGGCGCCGAGACCGAAGTTGGAGATCGTCTTGGCGACGTCCGGGCCGCCGATGCTGAGCACGACGCCGAAGCCGGCCGCGAGCACCGCCACGGCGACGCACAGGCGGGCCCACCGGCGTCGCGCAGCCGACGGTCGCCGGGCCGCCGCCGGCGGTTCCGTGGTGGGTGCGCTCAAGCTCGACTCCGGTCCCTGGAGCCCCCTCGGTGCGAGACGGCCGCACCTGCGGACATCGGGTCGCACCTGCCGAAACTTGAGGGATTCCGCCGAGCGGACTTTCGTGAGACACGCCCTAGGTGTCCCGCCCGCGCACCCGTGGGGCGAGGAGCACCAGGGCGGTTGCCGCGATGATGGCCACCGCGCCGACCAGGTAGGCGAACGGATCCATCATCGAGATGTCGTCGGCGAATCCGCCGTCCCCGGTCGTGGTGTCCGTGCCGCCGGTCAGTAGGAAGACGGCATACATGCACAGGACGGACACCCCGGCCGTGACCAGCCACGCGACCGGCCCGGTGAGCGCCGACAACACCAGCGTCTGCAGGGTACGGCCGGTGCTGAGCCCGACCACGCCCGCGAGCGCGACGAGCAGCAGGGTCTGCGCGACCATGTAGCCGATGTTGTTGAGGTGCAGCGGGTACAGCAGCTCGTAGGTGTCGTTGGCGAGCACGGTGTACCGCGTGGCGACGAGGCGGTGTGCCGACGCCACGGTCGCCGTGCAGGCCAGACCGGCGGCGAGCGCCCAGCCGAACTTGACGTACACCCAGCGCCGCCGGGAGACCGACTGGGTCAGCGCGAACGCGATGGTGTTGTGCTCGCGTTCGCGGGCGAACAACGCGACACCGAGGACCAGTCCCAGCAACGGCGGGACGAACGCCGCCACGAGCTCCATGCCGAAGACCGCGTCCAGGGCGGCTCCGGCGGGATAGCAGAAGTTGGGGTCGAGACAGTCCGGCATGCCGGCCGCGTCGAGCTGGCCTTGCACGACGGTGGCCCCGTACAGGACGTAGGCGGTAGCCGCGGCGGTCACGGTCACGGCCACGATCAGGTACGGGCGGAGCAGGCGGAGCGCGAGCCACGTCATGCGGCCGACACCTCCCTAGTCGGCTGCGGCGTCTCGGCGCGCAGGTATCCCAGCAACAGCTCTTCCAGGGTCGGCCGATGCCACGACACGCCGTCGGGGCCCGGTGCGGCGGTCCTGACCAGGGCGGTGAACTCGCGTCCGTCGCGGCGCCGCTCGACGACCTCCAGGCCGTCGAGGGCGCCGAGGTCGCTCGTGGCGCCGACCGCGATCCGGTGCTCGGCCAGCGCCGGCTCGACCGCGGCGGTCAGGCGTACCCGGCCATCGCCGAGCACGACGACGTGGTCGCACACGTCCTGCACGTCGGCCACGACGTGCGTGGAGATCAGCACGGTGGTGCCCCGCTCGGCGACCGCGGCCATCAGGGCGCCCAGCAGTTCGGTGCGGGCGACGGGATCGAGGCTGGCCAGGGGCTCGTCCAGCACCAGCAGGTCGGGCCGCTTGCCGAGCGCCATGGCGAGCGCCAGCCGGGCGCGTTGCCCGACGGCCAGCGACCCGACCTTCGCCGTGGGACGCAGCGCTCCGGCGTCGACCAGCCGCCGCGCGTACGCGTCATCCCAGCGGGGATTGAGCCGGGCGCCCAGCCGCAGGGTCTGCGCCACCGTCAGCATCGGATAGAGCGGCGCCTGCTGGGCCACGTAGCCGACCCGGGGAAGCACCTCGGCGCTGATCGGCTGCCCGAACACGTCCACCCGTCCGCTTTCCGGGCGCAGCAGCCCCACGATGGCGCGCATCAGGGTCGACTTTCCGGCGCCGTTGCGGCCGAGCAGAGCGACCACGGCGCCGGCCGGTACGGAGAAGGAGCACTCTCGCAGGGCGGTCGTGGCGCCGTACCGATGACTGACGCCCTCGGCGGCGACCGCGACCGGCGGCGCGTCACTGGTGTGCATGGGAATCCTTCCGGTCGGCGGAGACATCGGCGACGAGGGCGTCGATGTCGGTCTGGTCCAGGCCGGCGGCATGGGCGCGGTCGACCCAGTCGGCCAGCTCCCGCCGCAGTGCGGTGACGTCGAGCTGCGGCCGGGGCAGCACCTGGCTGACGAAGGTTCCGGAGCCCTGCCGGGGCTCCACCAGCCCGGCGACCTCCAGATCCCGGTACGCCCGCAACACCGTGTTGGGGTTGATGCCGTTGCGCTCGGCCACCTCGCGGGCGGTCGGCAGCCGGTCGCCCGGCACCAGCCGGCCGGTCCGCACCGCCTGCCGAACCTGCTGCACGAGCTGCGCGTACACGGCGGTGCCGGAGCGCCGGTCGATCCGGAAACCAATCATCTCACCAGTCCACTAGTCAATTAGTGGAATGAGTATCAGCGGGACGGCCGGCGGTGTCAACATCACCCCCGCCGGCGGCGCTCCACCGACCGGGCTCGCGTCGACGGGGGTCCGACGGTGCCGGCTTCCCGGCACTGAGCCATCCGGTAACCCCGGACCGGCAATTGTGACCACATTGTCCAGCATTGGCGGATGTCGATACTGGTGCTGATTATTGCCTTCGAACTAGTCGGGCAGGTGACAGCAATCGCGCGGATGGACGAATACACTCTGCCGAGGCCAAAGATCGTTCGAGTGCCGTTAGGTAAATCATCGGGGGGAACGATGACCGCACACAAGGATGGTCCCTATCCTGACGTCGAGCTGGTAGTGCCGATTGCCATCCCGTCAAGTTCCAAAGTTCCTGACCAGATCACCGGACAGTCCACCAGCATGGAGTACGACCGCTATTTCCGCCTTCGCCGCGATCGGATAGGGCTGCGGGAGTGGTCGAGGACCTGTCTCGAGGTGCAGCGCAAGATCCGAGCCGACCTGACGGACGTCGGCTTGACGGACCAGGAGCGCCACAGCCTCCTGTGTGGACTCTTGTTGGTGGGCAATGAGGCCCTCCAGCAGTGGATTGACATCAGCGCGGAGCCGGACGCCGGATCCGCACTGGTGCGCGACGGCCGACCCGAGATGGCGGCCGCCCGTGAAGGCCAATGAGCTGACCCCGGAGACCGAGCGCGCGATGCGCCGCTGGCTGCTCGGTCATCACCTGTTCCACCTGTATCTGGTCACGATGAACAGCGGGATGCGGCGTGCCCAGGCCACCCTCCGCGCGGCGCGGTGGGACGAGTTGGAGACCGAGATCGCCGACCTGGCGGTCCTCTACGACGCCGCCACCGCGGCGATGAAATACGCCGCCAGCTTTCGGCCGGAGAGCTATGCGGGGGTCATCCGGCCGTCGATGAGCCCGCCGATGTTGAGCCCGGGCTTCTCCGGTCAGCTCAACAGCGATCACCAGGTGACGCTGCGGCTGGTGCGGTCACTGAAAGCGGACTTCAGGCAGGCCCGTGGAAATTTCGATTTGCCGGAAACCCTGCTGTCGGCCTGGCGCTCTCTGATGTCCGCGCTATCCAGGAATCGTCGGGAGCACGTCTTGATCTGCGCGAAGTTCGTGCCCGAAGGCACCTCGCTGCTGAATCAGCATTTCGCTGACAATCCTATCTGATCACCTCAGTCAAACATCGCGGAGGTAGCGCAATGGTAACCGTGTGTGAAACGTGGCATCTCAAGGCCGAGTACGCCGATCGGGCGCTGGAACTCATGCAGGAGATGGATGAACTGGTCGGGCCGCCGGCGCACGAGGACCCGGCGTGGTCGGGCCACGCCTCGTTCTTCCAGAGCCAGGCGGATCCCAGCACCGTGCTGATGATGTACACCTGGCGAAGCGTGCCGGAACACCAGTCGCTGGCCGCGTCCGAGCAGAGCCTGCTGGCCGATTTCTACGCCCAGTACTGCACCGCGCCGCGCGACATCGCCTACTACACCGAGCTGCCGGTCGACGTCGACCACGACGACGAGCACGACCACCACCATGAGCCGGTGCGGAGCACGCATGGGTGACCTCGTGGCGCTGGTGACCGGCGGCAGCCGGGGCATCGGCCGGGCGATCTCCCGCAAGCTGGCCGAGACAATGACCGTCGCGGTGAACTACCGCAGCGACCAGGCATCGGCGGCCGAGCTGGTCGAGGCGATCACCGCGGACGGCGGCACCGCGTCGGCCTTTCCCGCCGACGTGCGCAGCTCCGCCGGCATCGGCGCGCTCGTGCACCAGATCGAGGACGCGTACGGGCGCATCGACGTGCTGGTCAACAACGTGGGCGAGTTCAGCCTGAGCGCGGTGGCCAGCACCTCCGACCAGCACTGGCACGACGTGCTCGACAGCAACCTCGGATCGGCGTTCTACGCCTGCAAGGCGGTGCTGCCCGGGATGCGCCGGCGTGGCTTCGGCCGCATCGTCAACATCGGACTCAGCCCGGTCCACCAGGTGCGGGCGGCGCCGAACCTGGCTCCGTACGCGATCGCCAAGACCGGCGTCGTCATCCTCACCAGGTCGCTCGCCGTCGAGGAGGCCGCCCGGGGCATCACAGTCAACTGCCTCTCGCCGGGTCTGATCGACAACGGCTTCCTGCCACCGGAGCAGGAGAGGTGGATGCGCAAGCGGGTTCCGTCCGGCCGGCTCGGGCGGCCGTCGGAGGTCGCCGACGCGGTGGAGTTCCTGGTCTCCGACCGGGCCAGCTACGTCTCCGGCGCCAACCTGGCCGTCTCCGGTGCCTGGGACTGGGAGGACCGGCCGACCGATCACGACGCGGAGGTCACCGACCTGTTCGAGGAGAGGGCATCATGACCGCGCCGAGCGAGACGGGTGCCGGCGGCGGCACCGCGTTCAGCGCCGGGTACGGCGACTGGGAGCCGGACGAATTCGTCGCCAACGGCGAGGCGGTGCTGGCGTTCCTCAGCGACTACTTCACCGGCATCCGCGACCTGCCGGTCAGTCCCACGGTCGACGCGAAGACACTGTCCGCGAAGATCGACACCGAGGTGCCGCAGGTCGGTGAGGAATTCACCGCCATTCTGAAGGACACCCAGTCGTTGATCGTGCCGTACCTGACCCACTGGAACCATCCACGATTCCATGCGTACTTCAGCAACACCGGCAGCCTTCCCGGGGTGCTGGCGGACACGGTCAGCTCGGCGCTCAACGTCAACGCGATGCTCTGGAAGTCGGCGCCGGCCGCGTCGGCGCTGGAGAAGACCGTGCTGAGATGGATGGCCGACATGCTGGGCATCGCCTCGGGCAGCGACGGCGTGCTGGTCAACGGCGCCGCGCTGGCGACCCTCTACGCGCTCACCGCCGCCCGCGAGACGGTGGTCGGTCTCGACGTCCGCGAGCGGGGTCTGACCGGATACGGTCGCCGGCTGCGGCTGTATACGTCGGATCAGGCGCACAACTCGGTCGACAAGGCGGCGATCGTCCTGGGCATAGGCCTGGAGAACGTGGTCCACGTGCCCGCGGACGACGGCTACTCGATGCGGGGCGCCGCTCTCGCCGCGGCCATCGAGGCCGACCTGGCGGCCGGCCACCAGCCGTTCGCCGTGGTGGCCACGGTCGGAACGACCGCGGTCGCCGCCGACGACGAGATCGACGCGATCGCCGACGTATGCCGGCTGCACTCCCTCTGGCTGCATGTCGACGCGGCGTACGGCGGATTCTGGCGGGTGGCCGGCGGCGGCGCGGAGGCCGCCGCCGACCTCAGCCGGGCCGATTCGGTGGTGGCCAACCCGCACAAGGTGCTCTACGCGCCGATGGAGGTGACCGCCCTCTACTGCCGGCACCGCGACGCGCTGCCCAACGTCTTCCGCCTGGTCCCGGAATATCTCAGGACCTCGCCGGACGACGACGTGGTCGACTACATGAACTACTCGCCGCAACTCGGCCGGTCCTTCCGCGCCCTCAAGCTGTGGTGGATCATCCGCAGCTTCGGTGTCCAGGGGCTGGCGAGGCGGCTGCGCCGTTCGATCGACATGGCCCGGTGGCTGCGGTCCGCGGCCGGGTCCGACCCGGACTGGCAGGTTCCGGTGGACTCGGCCTACCCGCTGGTGTGCCTCCGGTACGTGCCACGCGACCTGCGCCGGCGGTACGGGTCCGAGCCCGTGCCCCTGGCGCGGATCGCGAGCCTGAACGCCGACATCCTCGACGCGGTCAACGCGTCCGGGTCGGCCTTCCTGTCCCACGCGGTGCTGCGTGACGGGTACGTACTCCGGGTGTCGATCGGCAACATCAGGACGGAGCCGTCGGACATCGAGACACTGTGGACACAGCTCCGCACGTCCGCCGCACAGGTTTGGGACGGTCAATGGGCACATCAGTGAGTGCGCGCTGGGTCCGTACGGCCGCCGAGGTGCCCGAGAGCGCGGTCGACGGCCGGCACTTCTCGACCACCGTCGGCTGGAGTCACGGGTGGGAGGGCGTCCGCACCGAGCACGTCGCGGACCATCGTCACCTGTTGCTCGAGGGTGGGCCGGTGGCCGAGTTGGTGCCGTACTACCTCGTCAGCCACTCGCCGCTGTGGGAAGCGTACGAGGCCGACGCCGGGGTCGGCCCGATCTGGTCCGGCCCGGTCGTCTACTCGTCAAGCCTCTACGGCGAGTACGGCGGCGCGGGCGGGAGCACCCCCGACTACATCGGCACGTGCGTCGACCTCGGGCTGGAGCAGGCCGCGCGCTGGGAGGCCGAGGCGCTGATCTTCGGCAACCTGACGCCCACCGAGGTCGACGCGTGGTCGGCGGTCCGCCCTGGCGGTACGGCGGTTCTGGTGGATCGGGCGTACGCGGCGCCGATCGACGGCGCCGGGTCTCCGCTGCCCGCCATGCGCAGGCGGGTACGGCAGGAACTCCTCCGGCAGTGGCGCCGGGCGAAGGACGCCGGGCTCCGGCTGAGGGTTCTGGCCGGCGCGGAGATGCTGTCGGTGCTCGACGAATTCACCGATCTGGCGATGGCGGCCGCCGAGAAGCACGGGATCAACATCTACGGCAAGGACATCTTCGAGAACCTGGTTAGCGCACCCGGGGCGGTGCTGTTGGTCGCAGAGCACGACGGACGGATGGCGGCGGCGTTCCTGTGCTTCCTGCACCGCCGGCGGTTCAGCATGTGGACCGGTGGGATCGACTACTCGAACCTGCGCGAGCTGAAGTCGTATGCATTCCTCGTGTACGAGTCCATGACGTACGCGGCCGCGCACGGCGCCGAGATCATCGACCCCGGACGCGGCAACTTCGTGTACAAGCAACGCCATGGCTTCCAGGGAACCGACCTGTGGGCGCTCGTCTATCCCACGGCTCCGAGGCCGGCGCTGCGCGAGGCGCTCCTGCGAATGAGTGAGGGCATCCACGGCTACATCACGAGAAGTCTGCGACACGATGAGCTTGTTGAGCTCTGAACCGGCGGCCCCGTCCTCGGGGTACGCCGTCCGGATGGCCACCGTCATGTCCACTGTGATCGGTGTCAACATCGGTTACATGGCGGTCCTGCCGTTCCTGCCCCGGCTCGCCGAGGACCTGAGCCTGGACCGGACCGGCCTGCTGATCTTCGTCGCCGGCTTCGGCATCGCCAAGGTGCTGGCCCAGCCGGTCGGCGGCTGGACGGCGGACCGCTGGGGTCAGAACCTCACCGGGGTGACCGGCCTGGTGGTGGCCGCCGCCGGCATGACGCTGGTCGCGTTCGCGACCGACGGGAGCGTGGCGCTCGCCGGTCGGCTGATCTGGGGCGCCGGCGACGGTCTCGTCAGCCCGGCGATCTACGGCGCGGTCGGCACCCTCTCGGCCCGGTACGGCAGAGACTCCTCCCGCGGTTACGCGAGGCTGGGCGTGGCGGCGGTCCTGAGCTTCGGCGCCGGCCCGTTGATCATCGGACTGGTGCATTCGTTCGCCGGTTATCCGGTGATCCTGTCCACGGCCGCCGGATTGACGCTGCTGACCGCGCTGGTGGCGTGGTGGGCTCTGCCCGGCCGTGCCCGGGACGCGCCCGCCGGCGACGCCGCCGCCGCCGATCTCGCACCCGACCCGGTTTGGTCCTCGCGGGTGCTGCGGGCCGCAGTGCTCTTCGGCGCCATCGACCTGTGCTCCAACCTGGCATGGGCCGCGATGGAACCACTGGTACCGCTGTACATGGATCGCGCGGTCGCCGATTCGGTCGGCCGATCGGCGTGGGTGCTCGCGTTCGGCATGGCGGTGTTCGCGGGCCTCAGCCCGCTCATCGCCCGCCTGCCGGGCCGCTGGCGCCGACCGGGAGCCTCGGCCGCCGGGCTGCTGCTGCTGGCGGCGGCGTGCGTGGCCCTGGGCGGCGTCGACCGGCTGGTCGTCGCGCTGCCCGGCATGGCCGCCTTCATGGCCGCTCAGGCCTTCATCTACCTGGTGGCTCGCGACGGCATCCTGCGGCACTGCGGTGGCACCGGCCGGGCCTGGGGCGTCTTCGGCATGTTGTCCGACGTCGGATTCATGATCGGGCCGGGAATCGGCGTCCTGCTGTTCCAGGCCTTCGGCTCGGCGGCCTTCCCCTTCCTCGGCGTCGGCTCGGCCCTGTGCGCCGTCCTGATCTTCCTGATCCTCCGCAGCACCCGCATCCTGACGGCGAGCCACCTGGAGGTCAGCCGATGACGACGCCGCACACGATCGGCCCGCCCATCAGCCCGCCGACCAGCCCGCCGACCAGCCCGCCGACCGGGCCGCCGACCAGCCCGCCGACCGGGCCGCCGACCAGCCCGCCGACCAGCCCGCCGACCGGTCCGCCGAGCAGCCCGCCGATGTCGACCGACCTCGCCACCGCGCGCCTGATGATTCCGGGGCCCTGCCAGCCACGACCCGATGTCCTGGCGGCGTTCCAGCGTCCGGTGGCCGCGCACTACGGGCCGTCGTGGGCGCGAACGCACGAGCAGGCCCTGACGCTGCTGCGGCAGGTGCTGGACGCGCCCCGGGTCTACCTGCTTCCGGGCAGCGGGAGCCTGGCGATCGAGGCGGCGGTGGTCAACACGTTCCGGCCCGGTCAACGGGTGGTGATCCCCGACACCGGCTACTTCGGCCGGCGTCTGATCGAGGTCGCCCGGGCGCACGGGCTGCAGGTCCACGACCTGGCCGTCGAGCCGGGCCGGGCGGTCGACCCGCGCCAGGTCGCCGATCTGCTGCCCGGTGCCGACGGGGTCGTCCTGGTGCACGTGGAGACGTCGACGGGCATCCGGCATCCCGTGGCGGACATCGCCGCGCTGGCCCGGCGGACCGGGGCGGCCGTCGTGGTCGACGCCGTGTCCAGCATCGCCGGCGAGGAACTCGACGTGCGGGAGTGGGGAGTCGACGCGGTCGCGGCCAGTACGCAGAAGGGCCTGGGCTGTCCGCCGGGCCTCGGTATCGTCGCGCTCAGCGAGCACGGCCACGCCCGGATCCTGGACGACCATCCGCGCCCCTGGTACCTGGACCTGACACGGTGGGACAGGGAACGCGAGGAGAGCTTCGACTGGGAGCCGCACCCCGTCACGATGCCGACGAACCTGGTGTTCGCGCTCATCGCGAGCCTGAGCGCGATCGTGGAGCGTGGCCTCCCGCAGTGGCGCCAGGAGCGGACGCGGGTCGCCGAACATTGCCGCGAACGCCTCACCGACAACGGATTCACCCTCGTCGGTGCGTCCGCGGACCGCGCCGCCCTCGTGGTGGTCGCCCGATGCGGCCGGCCGGCCGATGCCCGGCTCCACGTGCTGCGCGAGGCCGGGATCGGGATCGCCGGTGGCCTGGACCCATTGCGTGATGCCATCCGGATAGGCCTCATGGGCCAGAACGGCACCATCGAGATGGTCGACGAGTGCACCACGGCGCTCGGCGCCAACCGCTGGTCCTAGGGGTGTCTCGCCCGCGCCGCCGCCGCGACCAGCCGGCGCGGGGAACGGTGGCGGGTCTGACTGTGTCCCCGTCGCTGAGATCAGGTGCCGCTGCGTCGGACAACCTCCCGGATCAGGTCGCGAGCCCGGTCGACGGCTTCCAGCGCCGGGCCGGCCGGCGCCGGGCCGGCCGGCGCCGGGCCGGCCAGCGCCGGGCCGGCCGGCGTTGGGGCGGCCGGCGTTGGGGCGGCCGGCGTTGGGGCGGCCGGCGTTGGGGCGGCGGCGAGACCGGCTTGAGGTGCCCTAGCCCATGGTCCAGCCGTAGAGTCGTTCGACCGTGAGGCGCAGCACGATCCGGCCGTCGACGACCATCGCACGGCGGTAGTCGTCCCAGTCGGGGTGGTCCTGCTTGGCGACCAGGCGGTAGACCTCGATCAGCTCCTCGACCGTGGCATCGTGTTCGTCGGTGGAGGGTGGGGAGAAGGACGCCGTGACGTCAGCGACCACGTAGCCGCCGGCGGGCGGGCCCACCCGAAGCGTCGCGCGCGGGTCGCGGCGCAGGTTGTGCACCTTGGCCAGCGTGCCTCGGGTAGAGACGCGGAGCACGCGGGTGGCCGGGTCGGCGGTGTAGTTGACGTCGGAGAGCTGCGGACGGCCGTCCTTTCTGATCGTGGCGAGCGTGCACAGGTCGGCCGCGACCACGGCGGCCCACAGGGCTTCGTCGGACATGCCACCACATTAGAGCGCCGCGGCCCGAGAATCAGGGCCACGGAGCAGTTGTCAGCGGATGGTCATAGCCGGGCGCCGCGACCCCGGGCAGGGCCGGGTGGTCGTAGTCGGGCGCCGCGACCCCGGGCAGGGCCGGGTGGTCGTAGTCGGGCGCCGCGACCCCGGGCAGGGCCGCGGCGCTGTGGTCAGGGGATGGTCATAGTCGGGCGCACTGGCCCAGGCGGATGCCGCTGCCGGCGGTCGGCAGGCCGTTGTTCACCGGTGCCGGCTGGTTGCCGGAGCAGGTGAGCGGGCCGTTGATCGTGTCGGCCGCGATGACGGTCGCCGTACGGTTGTGCAGCAGTGTCACCGGGCCCTTGATGGTCGATGCCTCCAGCAGCACCGGTCCGGATCCGGTGACCGTGACGGGACCGGCGACCGTGGCGTGCAGCAGCGAGACCGTGCCCGCCCCGGTCGCGGTGACCGCCGCGCGCAGGGTCGCGCCGGAGACGTGCAGCGACGCGCCCTTGGCGACCGTGACGAGGCCGGTCACGGTCGCGCCCTTCGTGACGCAGGTGACGCCCGACTTCACCGTGACCGCGCCGACGACCTTGTCGGCGATGGTGGTGGTGCACGCCTGGGCGGGCGTGCCGAGGAGTTCGATCTCGGCGAGTGTGGTGGTCGCCTCGCCGGTGTTGGCCGTGACGTCGAGCTTGTAGTGCGCGTACCGGCCCGGCTTGGCGATCTTGTAGGGCCGGGTCTGGAGCCGCCAGTCGAAGGTCTGGTCCTTGCGCTCGTCGATGGTCGTCCAGGTGGTGCCGTCGTACGAGCCGGACAGCTTCCACGCCTTGGGGTCACCGGCGACCGCACCCGAGGTGAGGGTGTAGTAGTCGGCGCGCTCGCCGCCGCTGGTGAACTGGTACTGCCACGACGGCGTGGCCGTGTCGAAGACCGCGCGGGTGCCGGTGGTGTCGTCCACCAGCACCGGGTCCGACGCCGTACCCTTGCCCGGGCCGGTGAGGTCCCGCAGCGGGGTCGGGGCCTTGTCGCCGCTGGTGATCGACGGCGGCGCCGCGTCCGCGTCCGTGCCCCAGGTGGACGGCTGTGGGCCCATGGCGAAGTCCAGCACCGCGCCGTCGGCCAGCACCGAGTGGGGCAGGGCCGTGGAGGTGTGCGCCTTGCCGTCGATCTTCAGCGATTGCACGTAGACGTTCTTCGCGCTGTTGTTCGGGGCGTTGACCACGATCTTCTTGCCGCCCGGCAGATTGACCGTCGCCTTGGTGAAGAGCGGGGAACCGATGGCATACGAAGGGCTGCCCATGCGCAGCGGGTAGAAGCCGAGCGCGCTGAAGATCTGCCACGCGCTCATCTCGCCGTTGTCCTCGTCGCCGGGGTAGCCCTGACCGATGTCGCTGCCGAGGTAGAGCCGCGACAGGGACTCCCGGACCAGTTTCTGCGCCTTGTGGGGCTGACCGGCGTAGTCGTACATGTAGATGATGTGATGCGACGGCTGGTTGCTGTGGCCGTACTGGCCCATGCGGACGTCGCGGGCTTCGAGCATCTCGTGGATCGTGCCGCCGTAGGAGCCGGGGAAGCCGGCCGTCTCGGGCGTGGCGAAGAACGCGTCGAGCTTCTTCGCCAGCGCGTCGCGGCCGCCGTAGAGGTTGGCCAGGCCCTGGCCGTCCTGCGGGACGTGGAACGCCATGTTCCAGCCGTTGGTCTCGGTGTAGTCGTAACCCCAGACCCGCGGGTCGTAGTCCGACGGCGGCTGGCGCCAGCGACCCGCGCTGTCCCGGCCCTGGAAGAATTCGACGGACTCGTCGAACATGTGGACATAGTTCAGGGCCCGGTTACGGAAGTACGTGGCCTGCTCGGCGTACTCGGAGGCCTTGGGTCCGCCCTTCTTCGCCAGTGCCTCGGCCATGTTCGCGATGCCGAAGTCGTTGATGTAGCCGTCCATGGCCCAGGACATCGCCTCGCCGGTGGCGTCGCTCGGTGTCCAGCCCTTGAAAATCGACGTCGCCAGGCCCTTGCGGCCGACGTTGGCGTTCGGCGGCGTCACGGTCGCGTTCTTCACAGCGGCCTGGTAGGCCGCCTCGGCGTCGAAGCCGGGCACTCCCTTGAGGTACGCGTCCGCGAACGCGACGTCGGAGCTGGTGCCCACCATCAGGTTGGCGTAGCCCGGCGACGACCACCGGGAGATCCAGCCGCCGTCGCGGTACTGCTGGACGAAGCCGTCGACCATCTCGCCGGCGGCGTCCGGGGTCAGCAACGCGTACGCCGGCCACGTCGTGCGGTACGTGTCCCAGAAGCCGTTGTTGACGTACACCTTGCCGTCCTTGACCGGGGCGCCGGTCTCCGTCGGCGAGCTGGCGGGACTGTTCACGGCCGACTGCACGGTGTGCCGGTAGACCGGGCTCTGCGCCGTGCCGGTGTTCTCGAAGCCCGAGTTCGGGTAGAGGAACAGCCGGTACAGGTTGGAGTAGAGGGTGACGAGCTGGTCCTCGGAGGCGCCCTCGACCTCGACTGTCCGCAGCTTGGCGTCCCACGCGGCCCGCGCCCGGTCGCGGATCGTCGCGAGCGTGGCGTCGGCGGCCACTTCCAGGTCGAGGTTGTGCCGGGCCTGCGCCACGCTGATCAGCGAGGTGGCGATCCGCATCGTCACCGTCTTGTCCCCGCTCGTGTCGACCTTGACGTATCCGGTCGACGGCCGGTTGCCGGTGGGCAGCATGCCGCTCGCGGCGATCGGGGCGTCGATCGTGGCGTACACGAACATCCGGGTCCAGCCCGCGGAGAGGCCGCCGCTGTTGACGTCGGTCCAGCCGCTGACGGTCCGGTTGGCCGCGTCGATGGTGAGCCCGGCGTTGGTGTTCACATTGTCGAAGATCAGGTTCGAGCTGTCGCCGGTGAAGGTGAACTGGAACAGCGCCGCGTGGTCGGTCGGCGCGAACTCGGTCTTGATGCCGTTGTCGAAGGTGACGCCGTAGTAGTACGGCTTCGCGGTCTCGTTCTCGTGTCCGTACGCGAGAGCCCGGTTGGCGCGGTTGGCGTCCGGTATGCCGGCGGCGGCGGACGGCATGACCTGGAACGTCTGCCGGTCGCCCATCCACGGGCTGGGCTCGTGGCTGGCCGAGAAGGCCTGCAGCGTGGGACGGTTCGCGGCGTTGTTCTGCCGGTGGTATTCGTACAGCCAGGAGGTCGAGCCGGCGTTGGTCACCGGGGTCCAGAAGTTGAAGCCGTGGGGCATCGCCGTCGCCGGGAAGTTGTTGCCTCGCGAGAAGTCGCCGGACGAGTGGGTACCACGGCGGGTCTCGGCGTATTCGGAGAGGTATGCCCGTGGCCGTGCCGGGGCGACCTCGCCGATCGTGATGTCGTCGAACCAGGCCCGGAAGCTCGTCGGGCCGTCCGGATTGTCGTACCCGATCAGGATCTTGTCGATGGTCCTGCCCTTGGCGACCGTGCCGATCCGGCTGGTCCGCTTGTTCCACTGCGCGGTGTAGAGCGTCTTCGACGCGCCCTGCGCGGCGGGGCTGACCACGATGCCGTTCTGGTCCACGGCCTTGAGATCCGACAGGTACGTCCCGTCGGTGAAGGCCAGGTCCACGGCGGTGTACGTGGACGGGTTGCTGAGGTCCTCCCGCCGGAATTCCGGCAGCACGAGGTACGACAGCTCGGTGTCGTCCGTGACCGCCACATCGACGTCGAAGACCTTGTTGAAGGAATATCCCCGGCCCTGCGCGGTGTGCCGTCCGGCGATCTGGAACGCCTTGAGGCCGGTGTAGCCGACGCCCGCCTTGGCGGTGGGGGAGCTCGCCGGGCCGTTGCCGATCCGGCTCTGCATCGGCCCGACCGGCGGCGGGGTGGTGTTCGCGTCGGCGAGCTCGAGGTCGGCGAGCTGGGTGAGGTTTCCCGACGGGTGGCCGGTGATGTGCAGCCGGTAGATCCCGAACGAGGCCGGGTTCGTCACCGGGAAGGTCTTCGTCTGGAACCGCTGATCGAAGGTCTGCCCGGCGCGGGTGTCGACGGTGGTCCAGGTGGTGCCGTCGGCAGAGCCCTCCAGGGTCCAGTCCCGGGGATCGCGTTCGGGGGCGTCGTTGGCCGAGGTGAGGGCGTACTTCACCACGGTGGCCGGGGCGTCGAGGGTGTACCGCGCCCAGCTCGTCGGGGTGTCGACCAGCCACTTGGTGGCCGGGTCGCCGTCGTTGAGGTTTCTCACCCCCTCGTTGCCGTTCGGCTCCGCGTTCGCCGCGATGGCGGTGACGTGCTCGCGCAGGCTGCCCGGCATGCCGGCGGTGACGCCGCCGTCGACGCCGTGGCTGCGGTCCTGGCCGTCGTCCACCGTGTCCGTCCACGCGGGCTGCGGGTCGCCGGGCTCGAAGGACGACCGGAACGCCCCGGTCGCGGCCCGCGCCGCGCCGCCGGTGACGACGGCCGCCGCCGCGGCTATCAGACTGACGGATACCAGGGCGACACCCCATCGTGGCCGGTGCATGCCGTCTCCTTGTCGCAGGCTGTGTGAAGCGCTCGGAAAACATCCGGGCCACATCGTCACGTGCAACTGCGTCGATTGACAAGGTTTTCCTGACATCGATGTCAGTCGGCCCTGCCGCCGCTAGGGCGCGCCCTAGGTCAGCGCGGCGGCGAGGGCGTCGGCGAGAGGTGCCAGGCCGATTTCCGGGGGCACGTGGTCGGGGTTGACGCCGGTCACCGCCATCCCGGCGAACTGCGGGCTGGCCACCAGCACCGACAGCGTCTCGATCAGCTCCCGCACGGTCAGCCCCTGTGGCTCGGGCACGTCGGCGAACGGTGCCTGCGCGAACGCCAGCACGGACACGTCGAGGTGGATGACGAAGCTCGGCGCGACCGCCTCGGCGGCGAACCGGGCCCGGGCCGCCGCCTTCGCCGGCCCGGTGCGGACCTCGTTGCCCGGCACGTAGGTCAGGGGGAGGCGGTCCACCAGGTCGCGTTCCGGATCTCCGTACGGCAGGTCGAAGCCGTACGCCACCACGCGCTCGGCGGGCAACGAGGCGATCGCCGTCACCGTCGGGTCACAGCCGGGCATCCCGAACAGGTGGGCCAGGCCCATCGCGGCGAGGCTGCCGTGCGGGCGGGTCTCCGGCGTGCCGAGGTCCGGACCGCCGCCGAGATGGACGAGCGCCGGGCCGCCGATCGCCGCGACCAGGCCGAGCGTCACCGTGGCGTCACCGCCGAGCACCAGCGGCACGCCGGGCGCGGCCGCGACGGCCTTCGCCACGTCGGTGGCCACCCGGGCCACGTGGGCGGCGTTCTGCGCCGTGGGGCGCGACAGGTCCGGCCGCCAGCGGAAGCCCGGCACGTCGCCGAGGTCGTCCGCGTGCAGGCCGCGATCGTCGAAGGCGGAGAACAGGCCGGCGGCACGCCACGCCGCCGGTGCCCGCTCCACACCGGGCGTGCGCGCACCCGCACTGGACGGCGCACCAATCACACTCCACCGGGGAACCATGCGGCCCATGCTGCCCGATCGCCCCGGCGAATCCCACCGGCGGATCATGAATGACTCGACCCCGGGACGTGGGTGATGGCCGACATCGATGTCATACTTCTGTCTTCGTCTCCTTCGACAACTCGGAGCACCATGTCCGCAACCCGGGCCGCCGGCGGGGCCGTCGACGACAACCCGCGCCGTCCCACGCTCACGCAGGTCGCCGAGCTCGCCGGCGTGAGTCTCAAGACCGCGTCCCGGGCGCTGAACGACGAGCCGAACGTCGCCGAGACCACCGGGCGCCGGGTGCGCCAGGCGGCGGACCTGCTCGGTTACCGGCTCAACGGCATCGCCCGGGAACTGCGACGCGGTGCCACGTCCGCGCTCGTCGGCCTGATCAGCGGCGACCTGACGAACCCGTTCTACAGCGCCATGGCCAGTGGCATCGAACGCGAGCTGCGCCAACACGGATTGCAGTTGGTGACCGCCAACAACGACGAGGACGCCGAGCTCGAACGGGCCCTGGTCGACGCGTTCCTGGAACGTCGGGTCCGCGCGCTGCTGGTGGTCCCCAGCGGTGACCGGCACGAATACCTGGCGATCGAGGGCAACCGCGGGGTGCCGTTCGTCTTCCTCGACCGGCCGCCGGACGGGCTCGAGGCCGACGCCGTGCTCATCGACAACGCGGGCGGCGGTCGGGCGGCGGGTGAGCACCTGATCTCCCACGGTCACCGGCGGATCGCGTTCGTCGCCGATCTGGCCCGGATGGCACCGCAACGCGCGCGCCTCGACGGATTTGTGCAGGCGATGGACGCCGCGAACAACGAGCAGTGGCGGCCGTACCTGCGGACGGACGTGCACGACGTGCACCGGGCGGAGGACACCGTCCGGGAGCTCCTCACGCTGGACCCGCCGCCCACCGCGCTGTTCACCACGAACAACCGGCTGACTACGGGGGCGCTGCGGGCGCTGCGCGGGCACCCGGCCGCGCCGGCCCTCATCGGCTTCGACGATTTCGACCTGGCGGACGTGATCGGGACGACGGTGGTGGCGCACGACCCGGTCGCCCTGGGTCGGGAGGCGGCGCGGCTGGCGCACCAGCGGATCAGCGGGTTCGGCGGCCCGGCGCAGACCGTGGTCATCCCGACGGAGGTGGTGGCTCGGGGCAGCGGCGAACGTGCCCCGGCCTGACGAAGCCCAAATGGGTGACCGCTCGACGGGCGCCGGAACGCCGGCTGTCTTAGAGTGCTGTCGTGACGCTGGAGATCGAGGGACCGCCGCTGGCCAGGCGCGCCGTCGTGCACCGGACGGCGCAGGAGAAACGGGACGACCGCCGCGCCGCCGCCGGGCGTCGCCAGGCGGCGCTCCACGTCCTGCTCGTCACCCTCGTCTGGCTCGTGTCCGTGCCGTTCCTGCTGGGTTGGGCACTGCTCGGCGACGAACGCCAGGCCGGCACTCTGGTCTTCGCCGCGATGCTCTCGGTCGTGCTGCCGTTCACCGGTGCGGTCGTCGCCACCCGCAGCGGGCTGTTCTTCACCGGCGGCGCCTACGCCATGCTGACCCTCGCCATGGTGCTTCCCGCGATCACCATGGTGCGGGCAGGATGAGGCGATGGCGGCCGAGAAGGAAGAACGTGACGGCGTACCCCTGACGAACCTGGATCAGGAGCTCTTTCCGGACGCCGGCGCGACCAAGCGTGACCTGGTCGACTACCTCGACGCGGTGCGCGACCGAATGATCCCGGTGCTGCGCGACCGGCCGCTCTCGGTGGTCAGGGTGCTGCGCGGCCAGGACAAGTTCATGCAGAAGAACCTGCCGAAGTACACCCCGGATTGGGTTCCCCGCACGAAGATCTGGGCCGAGGCGTCGCATCGCGAGGTTCTCTACGCCCTCTGCGACGACCGCCGCACCCTGCTCTGGTTCGCCAACCAGCGGGCGGTCGAATACCACCCGACGCTCATGACGGTCGCCGCTCCGGACCGCCCGACGCACCTCATCATGGACCTCGACCCGCCCGAGGGCGGCGCTTTCGACCTCGCGGTGCGCGCGGCCCGGCTGGTGCGGCGGGCGCTCGCCGACGCGGGCATGGACGGGGCGGTCAAGACCAGCGGTGCCAAGGGCGTCCACGTCTTCGTCCCGCTCGACGGCCAGGCCGCCACCCCCGACGTGGCCGCGGCGACCCGGGCGGTGGCGGCCCGCGCCGAGCGGCTCGATCCACAGCTGGCCACGACCGCCTTCATCCGCGAGGACCGCCACGGCAAGGTGTTCCTCGACGCGACGCGCTCCGGCGGGGCGACCGTGGTGGCGGCCTACAGCCCGCGGGTACGCCCAGGAGCGCCGGTGTCGTTCCCGGTGGCCTGGGCCGACCTCGACGACGTGACGCCCGCCGACTTCACCGTGCACACCGTGCCTCGCCTGCTCGGTGACGCCGATCCGTGGGCGGCCGCGATGCCGCCGCCGCAGCGGCTCGACCCCGGACTCGTCGAGGAGGGTCACACCATCCCGGTGGCCCGCGTCGCGGCGATGCACGAGGGCAAGCGCAGGGCGCGGGCACGCCGGGCGGCAGACTGACGTTACGGAGTTGCCGGGCCCGACCACTCGACGATGTTGCAGAAGAGCTCCGCCTGCTCGATCGCGTCGTCCAGAGCGTGGTGCGTGTGCCGGCGTCCGCTCAGCAGGTGCGCCGGCATCGAGCGCTTGCCGACCGTGCGCACCGGCCGGCCCGACTTGTGGGCGAACAGCGTCTTCAGGTCGAGATGGCCGGAGTGGCCGAACGGCGAGCCGCCCGTGAACCGCACCTGATACCAGTAGGTGAACATCCAGTCGAAGCCGAGCGGATAGCCGACGAAGACCGGGCGGGCCCGGTGCCGCCCGGCCACTTCCGCCAGCCATGCCACGTTCTCGGCCATCGCCACGGCCGGTGCGGCGCCGGTGCGGGCCAGCGCGGCCCGGTCCAGTCCCGACACCGCCAGCGCCTCGGGGACGAAGCCGGGCGAGATCGGCTGCAACTCCCGGTAGAAGGTGTCCGGTTCGAGGCGGCTGAAGGTGGTTCCGTCGTAGGTCGCGGCGGTGGCCATGCCCAGCGACAGCATCGAGTAGGGGCCCGGGATCGGGCCGTCCGCCTCGATGTCGGTGGAGATGTAGAGATCGGTCGGCACCCGAGGAGCTTAGGTCCCGTCATTCACCAGCGACGCACATTATCGGCACAGGAGACTGACAGCCGCGACGGGTCTTCTTGTCAGGTCGCCATCAGCGGAAGGATGAGATCTCGTGCGGAACCAAGAGGACAACAACGCATACGTACGCCGGGTGCATGACAAAGGCCTGCGGTTCGACCTGGGGACCATGTCACGCCGCCGGCTGCTGGCCGCGTTCGGCGGTGCGGGTGCGCTGGCCCTCGTCGGGGCGTGCGACTTGTACCCCACGACCGGAGCGAGCGGCCCGACCGCCTCGGCGGCGAGCGAGCTGACCGAGGTCGAGTCGGAGACGGCCGGCCCCTACCCGGCCGACGGCTCCAACGGGCCCGACGTGCGGACCCTCGACGGGATCGTCCGGCGGGACATCCGCTCGTCGTTCGGTGACGCCAAGGGCGTTGCCGAGGGCGTACCCCTGGAATTCTCTCTGGTGGTGAAGGATCTCAATGGCGCGGCCGTGACCGGCGCGGCCGTGTACGCGTGGCATTGTGACCGCGACGGCAATTACTCGCTGTATTCCACCGGTGTCACGGACAAGAACTACCTGCGCGGCATCCAGGAAACCAACCGCAGCGGTACGGTCACATTCAGCAGCATTTTCCCGGCCTGCTACTCGGGGCGCTGGCCCCACATTCACTTCGAGGTGTATTCGTCGCTGGAGAAGGCGACCAGCGACGGCCCGATCGTGAAGACGTCGCAGATCGCGATCCCGAAAGACGTCTCCGACCTCGTGTACGCCACCGAGGGCTACAGCCGCAGTGTCACCAATCTGAGCCAGGTGACGCTGGCCTCCGACAACGTGTTCGGCGACGACTCGGCGGCGACCGAACTCGCGACCGTGACCGGCAGCGTGCAGGCGGGATTCAAGGCGACGCTGACCATCGCCGTCAACCCTTCCGGGGAGGAGGCCGGCGGGGGAGGAGCGCCCGGAGGCGCACCTCCGTCGGGCGGACCGGGTGGGCCGGGTGGGCCGGGCGGGCCGCCTCCGTCGGGAGTACCCGGCGCTCCCTGAACCGTCCCTGTCGACCGAACGGGGTACGTCAAACGGGCTATAGCTCATGGTCTATGCCCTTGGTGAGAATCTGTCGCATGACCGCCCCCGGACACGAATCCCTCTTGATCTCGCTCCTCGCCGCGTGCACCGCCTGCGTCGGGTACGCGGCGGGTCGCCTGCACCAGTGGTATCGGATGGGCCTGGACCGCGACGAGGCCTACCGGGACGGCTACGAGACCGCCACCCGCAGCGTCTTCAGCACGGCGGCCCGCCTGATCGGCCCACGCCGGGCGGCGCGCGGCACCGCGGCGGTGCGATCAGCGGCGTCCGCCTCAGCTCGGGAAGCGGCGCTTGCCTCGACCCGGGAAGCGGCGCCCACCGCGGCTCGGGAGGCGGCGCTTGCCTCCACCCGGGAAGCGGCGCTTGCCTCGACCCGGGAAGCGGCGCCCACCGCGGCTCGGGAGGCGGTGGCCGTGGAGTCGGTGGCGGAACCTGACGAGGGGGACGGCGGTCGGCACCTCGTCCCCGACGAGCTGGTGCGGGCGGCGACCTACCGGCTGGCGGCCGACCGCGTCGCCCGGGCGAAGGTGCCGGGCGCGGAGTCCGCCGAGGACGAGAAGGGCGCGGCGCCCGGCGGGGACGGGCAGGAGACGACCCGGTTGCGCTCCGTGCCGCGGCCGCGTTCCTCCTAAGGTCAGCGGGCGGCGAGGGCTTCCTGGAGGCCCCGGGCGGCGAGGCGGTCGGCGCGCTCGTTCTCCGGGTGGCCGGCGTGGCCCTTGACCCAGTGCCACTGCACCTCGTGACACCGCACTGCCGCGTCGAGGCGTTGCCAGAGGTCGACGTTCTTCACGGGCTGCCGGGCCGAGGTCTGCCAGCCGTTGGCCTGCCAGCGGGGCAGCCACTTCGTGATGCCGTCGCGGACGTAGATGCTGTCGGTGTAGAGCAGCACGGGTAGCGGCGAGCGGGTCAGGCTCTCGAGGGCGCGGATGGGCGCCATCAGTTCCATCCGGTTGTTGGTGGTCGGGGTGGCCTCCCCGCCGCAGAGGTCCTTCTCCCGGGTGCCCCAGCGCAGCACGGCGCCCCAGCCACCGGGTCCGGGATTCGGCACGCAGGCGCCGTCCGTGTAGATCTCCACCGGGGTGACCGAGCCTGTCATGGGCAGCACCCTACCGAGGCGAAGGTGGCGATGTTCAGGCCGCCGGCCCGGGGGCCTGCGTGACTTGGACAGGCATCCGGGGGGAACCGGGTCCGGGCCGGCGGCCTGCCCCGCTTCCCGCAGCGTATGGGAGCGCTCCCAACGACGCAACCACCGAACGGCTCCCGACTGCGCGGGCAGGAGGTAGGACACACCGGCCGGAGGCCCGGAGGCGGCGCCGAGCCCTGCCAGTACAGTTTCGCCCATGGTCGAGGCCGCCGTCGTGGTGCAGGACGTCGTCGTCAGATACGGCGAGGTCACCGCCGTCGACGGTGTGTCCCTGACCGTCCCGCGCGGCGCGATTCTCGCCCTGCTGGGCGACAACGGCGCCGGAAAGACCAGCTTGTTGCAGGTCTGCGAGGGCTTCCGCGGCCCGGACGGCGGATCGGTGCGGGTGCTCGGTCTCGACCCGGTCGCCGACCATGACGCCCTGATGCCGCGGCTGGGCATCATGCTGCAGTCCGGGGGCGTCTACCCCTGGGCCACCGCGGGCGAGATCCTCCGGCTCTTCGCCTCGTACGCGGCGGATCCGCTCGATGTGGAGATGCTGCTCGACCTCCTGGGCCTGCGCAAGTTCGCCAAGACCACCTTCCGGCGACTGTCCGGCGGCGAGCAGCAGCGGCTCTGTCTGGCCGTCGCCCTCGTGGGCCGGCCCGAGCTGGTCTTCCTCGACGAGCCGACCGCCGGCATGGACGTCGGCGCACGGCAGACCACCTGGCAACTCGTCGACAGCCTCCGCGCGGACGGCGTGTCGGTGCTGCTCACGACCCACCTGCTCGACGAGGCCGAGAGCCTCGCCGACCACGTCGTCATCATGGACAAGGGCGTGGTGGCGGCCACGGGAACCCCGGCGGAGCTGACGGCCGCGGCCGGCATCGACCTCCTTCAGGTACGCGCGGATCCCGGTCTGCCCATCGCCGGCCTGGCCGCCCGCCTCACCGCCACCGTCACCGTCACCGTCACGGAGAGTTCCCCGGGGGAGTACACGGTGGCCGGTGCCCTCGACACCGAGGCGATCGCGGCGGTGCTGGCCTGGTTCGCCTCGGCCGGAGCCCAGGTGACCGCGGTGAACACGCGCCGCCGCACCCTCGAGGACGTCTACCTCGCCCTCACCGCGGGAGCGGCCCGATGAGCACCAGCAGCGCGGGAGCGGCCCGATGAGCACCAGCAGCGCGGGAGCGGCCCGATGAGCACCAGCAGCGCGGGAGCGGCCCGATGAGCACCAGCAGCGCACGGCAGTCGGCCGGCGCGAGGCCCGGCACGTTCACCCCGGCGCCCGGCCGCGCGCCCACCCGGGCGATCCTGCGCAGGCAGATCCGGATGGAGCTGCTCCTGACCGCCCGGCGCGGCGAGGCCGTGGTGCTCGCCATGGGCGTCCCGCTGCTCGTCCTGCTCGGCGCCGGGCTCACGCGCGCGACCAGCCTGCCCACCGACGACCGGCTCGGCTACGTCGTCCCCGGCGTCCTCGCGCTCACCGTCATGTCGACGGCGTTCACCGGGCAGGCGATCACCACCGGGTACGAGCGCAGCTACGGCGTCCTGAAACGTCTCGGCGCCTCGCCGCTCACCCGGCCCGGCCTGCTCTTCTCCAAGACCGCGGCGATCGGTTGCCTCGTCGGCCTGCAGACGCTGGTGCTCGCCCTGGTCGGCGTCGCCGCCGGCTGGCGCCCGGAGTTGTCCGGGCTCGTGTCCGCGCTGGGCGTCACCGTCCTGGCGACCGCCGCCTACTGCGGGCTGGCACTGCTCATCGCCAGCCTGCTGCGGCCCGAGACGGTCACCGCGGCGGCGACGCTGATCTACGTGCTCATGCTGGCCGCCGGGGGCATCATGTTCGCGGCGCCGGACCTGGGGTCGGCGGGTCACTTCCTGCTGCCGCTGGCCGCTCACGCCGAGGCCCTGCGGGCCACCCTCACCGCCGGCGCCGCCGTGCCGGGCACGATCTGGCTGAGTCTCACCCTGTGGGCCGCCGGCGCCCTCACCGCGGCCGCCCGTAAGTTCCGCTGGGAGTAGCCCTCCGCGCGGCGGCGGTCGTGCCGTGTGGGGCGGAGGCGCGGCGGCGGTCGTGCCGTGTGGGGCGGAGGCGCGGCGGCGGTCGTGCCGTGTGGGGCGGAGGCGCGGCGGCGGCTGAATGCCCGCCTCGCGGCGATTGCCGGCCCCGTCGTAATTGACCGGCTCCGATGGATTGGCCCGCTCCGAAGTGGTTGACCGGCCGCGCCGGGCTGGCCGAATCGGATCATACTGCGGCATCCCGGACGCACGCCGGTCCGTCGACCGGTGTCAAGTGGGCCGATCGACGGGTGTTGCTCACATCCGGGTGGTTCTGTCCAGTACGGACGATCGACTTCTCATCGAAGATCATGGCCTGCCGTCGGCGCGCTCCGAGGTGGGAAGGTTACTGAGCGCGGCCGCGAATTCCCGTATCGGACAAATGACGGCTGATCATGCGGAGAAATCGGTCAAATATTGACGGCGATATCAAGTCTTCCGTCACTCTCGGTTCTCCTGGTACTTTGTCCGCTGTAGAGACGAGTTCACCTGCAATGCACAGGATGCCTCGCAAGACGGCATCCGAAATTTTGCGTACGGCCCAAGTAAAGATTGCGACACGCGGGGTCGGCTTTCGTCGGTTCCTCGTCTAGCGTTCACCGCCTAGGCGTCCTTGCGCTTGTTTGTCGTGGGCCAAGGGGTGGGGGGCGTGGACCAAGTGGCGTGCAGAAAATTGCCGAGTGGGCGTGGGGTCTCACCGGAGGCAGAGGCGTCGTGACAACGACGGGAATGACGGCGGGCAACGCCGATACGCAGGACATACCAAAAATTTCCGACTACCCGGACGTCGGCGAAAGGGATCTCGACGACGCCTGGGGACGTGGTCACGCGGACCGGTGGGTGTGGGAGGCGCGCTACGTCAAGCTGCTCCTGGTCATCGACTTCGGAGCGACGCTGGTGGCCACCCTGGCCGCCTTCGTGCTGCGCTTCCAGGGCGCCGCGTACGCCGACTGGTATCTCGCACTGTCCGCGCTCATCCCGCCCGCGTGGGTGGGCCTGCTGGCGCTGTCGCACGCGTACGAGCGGCGCATCCTCTTCGTCGGTGGCGAGGAGTACTCGCGCGTGCTGCGGGCCGGCGTGCGCCTGACCGTCGGCATGGCACTGGTCTCCTACGTCGCCAAGGCCGACCTCGCCCGCGGCTATCTGCTCATCGCGCTGGTGCTGACCACCGTGTTGTCCCTCGGCGGCCGGTTCGCGCTGCGCAAGATTCTGCACCGCGCCCGACGGCGGGGCGCCTGCATGCACCGGGTTCTGGTGCTCGGTCATGCCCCGGCGGTCGCGCAGCTCACGAGCCAGTTGAACCGGCGTTCCCACCACGGGTTGCAGGTCATCGGTGCCTGCCTGCCCGCCGATCAGCTCGCCGGGGCGGCGCGCCTGGTGGACGTCCCGGTGTTCGGCGCCCTCGGTGCCGCCGCCAACTCGGCGGCCGCGGCCGGCGCCGACACCGTCATGGTGCTGTCCTGCCCCGAACTCGACGGGCCGATGCTGCGTCGGCTCGCCTGGGAGCTGGAACGCGACGACATCGACCTGATGGTGTCGTCCTCCCTGGTGGACACCGCGGGCGACCGCATCACGGTGCGTCCGGTCGACGGGCTGCCGATGATGCACATCGAGCACCCGCGGCTGTCCGGCGGACGGCGACTGATCAAGTCGGTCTTCGACGTCTCGGTGGCCGCCCTGCTGCTGGTGCTGCTCGCACCCGTCTTCCTGACGATCGCGCTGATCATCAAGCTGGACACCGGAGGACCGGTGTTCTTCCGCCAGATCCGCGTCGCCCGGGGCGGCGAGATGTTCCGGATGTATAAGTTCCGGACGATGCATACCGACGCCGAGGCGCGGTTCGCCGCCATGCGCGAGCAGAACGAGTTCTCCGGTGTGCTATTCAAGATCCGCGATGATCCGCGGGTCACCCGGCCCGGCCGTTGGCTGCGCCGGTACTCGCTGGACGAGCTGCCCCAGCTCATAAACGTGCTGCTGGGCGAGATGTCGCTGGTGGGTCCGCGGCCGCCGCTGCCCAGCGAGGTCGAGCAGTACCCGCAGGACATGCGCCGGCGGCTGGTGGTCAAGCCCGGCATGACGGGGTTGTGGCAGGTGAGCGGACGGTCGGATCTGTCTTGGGAGGACTCGATCCGGCTCGACCTGCGGTATGTGGAGAACTGGTCACTCACCGTGGACCTGGTCATCCTCATGCGGACAGCGATGGTCGTGACGCGGGGCGCGGGCGCGTACTAGACGCGCCCAGGCAAACAAGGGGATCGTGCGGTCGGGACACCGCGGATGTGGGGACAGTTCGGTGGTATTGCTGTATTTCATCGCGGCCTTGTCGGTCATCGTGCCGGCCGTGGCCGGTCCGTTGCTCGCGAACGGGCCGGGTCGTCGGCTGGCCGGGGGGCGCCTCGTGGCCAGGACCAGGGAGGCCGTCGCCGGCCTCGTCCTGACGCTGGGGCGGCCGGTGGCGGCGTTGGCGTTCCTGCTGTTCTGGGGCGCTGTCATCGTGGCCGTCTTCTGGCCCGTCGGGCTCCTGGCCCACAGCCTGGAGAACGTGATCGACTGGCCGGTGCTCCTGTGGATCACCGACCGGCGCAACCCCACCTTCGAGGATTTCAACTGGTTCTACACCGCGCTCGGAGACCGTGACCCGCTCAAGAAGGTGGTCGTGGCCGCCGCGATCGTCTTCGCGGTGCTGTGGCGCCGACGCTTCTGGATCCCGCTGGTCGCGATCCTGGTCAGCTTCCCGTTCGAGCAGTACGTCCAGGCGATCCTGGCCGGCATGGTGGACCGCGGGCACCCGCCGACCGGGCTGGGGTCGTACCCGTCGGGTGGCATCGCGCGGATTGTCATGACCTTCGGGGCGATCGCCCTGTTCATCGCCCTGACCTGGAAGCTGAGCCGTCGCTGGCACGTGGTGCTCGGCACCGTGGTGTTCGTGATGGCGGCCTACGAGGGCTACTCCCGGATGTACACGCAGAAGCACTGGCTCACGGACGTGATCAGCGGCCTGACCTTCGGCCCGGCCCTGTTCCTCGGCTACGCGATCGCCGTCTGCGTCCTCGCGGGCCGCTATCCCGGCGGCACGTCGGTCGCGAAGACCGCCGAGGTGCGGGAGAGCTCCGGCGACAAGCAGCCGGAGGCGGTGCCGGCGGCGTGACCACCATGCTCGTCGCCTCGACCGGCGGTCACCTCGCGGAGCTGCACGACCTGGCCCCGCGGCTCGGACTGGGCAAGCGGCGGTGGGTGACGTTCGACAGCCCCCAGAGCCGCTCGCTGCTCGACGGCGAGGATGTCGTCTTCGTCCCGCCGGTCACCAGCCGTGACATGACCGGAGTCCTCCGCGACCTGGCGGTGGCGCGGCGCATGTTCAAGGCCGAGCGGTACGAGCAGGTCATCAGCACCGGCGCCGCCGTCGCCATGGCCTTCTTCCTGCCGGCCGCGGCCGCCGGGGTGCGGTGCTCCTATATCGAGAGCGCCACCCGCACCGCCGGTCCCTCGCTCACCGGTCGGCTCGCCGCCCGGATGCCGCGGGTGAGCCTCTACACGCAGTATCCGGGGTGGGCCGAGGGAAGCTGGCGCTACGGCGGCTCCATCTTCGATGCCTTCGAAGCCGAGGCGCGGGTCGATCCCCCACCGATTCGCAAGGTGGTGGTGACACTCGGTACGCATGCGCGGTACACATTTCCGCGTTTGCTCACCCACCTGGTCAAACTGCTTCCGCGGGAGTGGGACATCCTGTGGCAGGTTGGCTCGACTGTCATCGATAAGATGCCCGAAGGTGCACGCCGGCAGGTGCCGATCACCGAGATGCGACAAGCTTTGGCGGAGGCGGACGCCGTCATCTCCCACGCGGGGGTGGGCTCCGCCCTGGCGGCGATGCAGGCCGGCAAGCGCGCGTTGTATGTCCCCCGGCGTAAGGCGTTTGGCGAGCACATCGACGACCATCAGGTCGCGATGGCTCGGGAACTGGAAGGCAGAAAACTGGTCGTGGCCCGCGAGGCACAAAACGTGACCCTCGAGGACCTGGAAGTAGCCGCGGCCTGGTCGGTGCGAGCCTCACCGGGCGTCGCGCCGTTCCGGCTCGCACCACGGTGACAGCGTGTCCGTGCCCCGTCCCCAGTGCACGGACCGAGGACAAAAGATCGCGCTCTTCGTCCGTACGGTCGATAGCGCACCGCCCTTTAGGGCAGCAGGCTGCGTCAATCTTTAAATTTCTATTAGGAGGGCTCGTGTCCTTGAAGCGTCGACTCCGGTCGCGGCCGCTCGCCAGAGTGCTGGTGCCGGCCGTGGTGACGAGTCTGACGGTCGCAATGACCGCCATTCCGGCGAAAGCCGTGTATGTGCCGGCGAGCGAACCGGCCACCATCGTCGCGACGAGTCCTGCGGACAACACGCCGCACGCCCAGAACGGCAGCATGCGCGCGTTCGCGCAGATCGGTAACACGGTCTACGCGGGCGGTTCCTTCACCGGCATCAAGGCGGCCGGCGCGACCGCCTGGTCGCCGGCCAACCACCTCGTCGCGTACGACGTGACGACGGGCGCGCTGAAGACCGGCTTCGCCCCGGCGCTGGACGGTGCGGTGCAGACCCTCGCGGTCAGCCCCGAGGGCAAGCTCATCGTCGGCGGCAACTTCACGACCGTGAACGGTGTCGCCCGCAAGAACCTCGTGGCCCTCGACCCGGCGACCGGCGCGACGGTCACCAGCTGGGTCGGCCGCGCCGACGGCGGCGTCGTGCGCCGGGCGATCGTGCAGGGTAACCACCTCTACATCGCCGGCGCCTTCCACTGGGTCAACGGCACCGAGCACTCGCTGCTCGCCCGGCTCAACGCCACGACCGGCGCGATCGACTCGACGTTCCAAATCGACGCGGGCGGCGCCCGCCCCTACCCCAACTCGACGGAGCTGGTGTGGGGTCTCGCGGTCGCACCCGACGGCAAGACCGTCGTGGCGGTCGGCAACTTCACGTCCGTGAACGGCGCGAGCCGCAACCAGGTCGTGATGATCGAGACCTCCGGCACGCCGGTCGTCGCCGACTGGAGCACCGATCGGTACGTGGCCGCCTGTTACAGCGGCACCTTCCCGTTCTACGCGCGCGACGTCGACTTCTCGGATGACGGCAAGTACTTCGTCATCATCGCCGACGGTGGACTCAGCGCCAACGCGTACTGCGACGCCACCGCCCGTTGGGAGACCGCCGACCGGGGCACGAACGTCAAGGCCACCTGGGTGGACTTCACCGGTGCCGACTCGGTCACCTCCCTCGAAGTCGCCGACGGCGTCGTCTACGTGGGTGGGCACTTCCGGTGGCAGAACAACGCCAACGGCAACGACAAGCAGGGTCCGGGCGGCGTCGGCCGTTACGGCGTCGCCGCGTTGGACCAGCAGAACGGCGTCCCGCTGAGCTGGAACCCGACGCGCTCGCCGGGCAGCCAGCTGCCGAGCGGCGGCACCAGCTGGGGTCCGATCATGTGGGAGATCTGGAAGGGGCCGAGCGGACTCTTCATCGGCCAGGACTCCGACGGTCTCGGCAACGAGTACCACGGCCGCCTCGGCTACTTCCCGGAGGCGGGCGGGCGCACCATCGCGCTGCAGGACGCGCCTCAGGCCGCCTCGGGCAACATCTACCTGGGCGCGGGCAACGGCCAGGTCACCAAGTTCGCGTACGGTCCGGATGGCCTCGGCGCCCCGACGACGGTGAGCCAGCCGCAGCTCACCAACGCGCGGGCGGCCTTCGCCCTGCACAACAAGCTCTACTGGGCGAAGGTGGACTTCTCCGCGCCAAGCGGTTCGGTCCTGAACGCGTCGATGCTGACCGGTGGCACCATCGGTGCGCCGTGGGTCGGCAGCGGCTTCAACTCCTGGTTCCAGGCCTCGTCCATGACGGGTGCCTTCTACCTGCAGGGCCGGATGTACTACACGTCATCGAACAGTAGGGATCTGTCCTACCGGTACCTCACGCCGGACGGCTCGGTGATCGGCTGCACGGTGTTCACGTTGCCTACGAAGGGTATCGACTGGCGCACCGTCCGTGGTATGACCTGGGTGGCGGGGAAGCTCGTCTATGGTTCGACGGACGGATCGCTGCGTACTGTGGGGTTTGACCCGGCGGCCGCCACGGCGGTCGACGGCTCGAGCGCGACCGTGGTGGCGCCCAAGACCGGGGCGGTGAGCTGGAACAACCCCACCCTGTTCTTCGCGACGTCCTAACGGAACCAGGAGCGGACCGTTCCCGGCCAGGCAGCCGCCCGGCCGGGAACGGTCCGCCGGACAAGCACCACAACTGCACCACCCGGGGAGAGACGACACATGGATGTGACTGATTCCGTCGCCGCGAGCCGGCAGCGGGTCGTCGGCTTTGCGGATGTCGTAAGGATTCCGCTGCGCCGCTGGCGTGTGGTGGCGGCCGCGACCGCGGGCACCACGCTTTTGGTGATCGCCTACCTGTTGTTCTTTCCGGCCACATTCCGGGCCACCGCGGTCGTGGTGCTGCGACCTGTGGTGACCGACCCGTTCACGCTGCCGTCCAGCGGCGCGGACCGGGCGATCAACATGACCGCCGAGAACGGCATCGCGCTCGGCAATGACGTCATCGACTCGACCGCGAGCAGCCTCAAGCGCGACCCCGAGGACGTGCGCGAGGCGCTCAGCACCGAGGTGCCCACGGGTGGGCAGGTGCTGCGCTTCGAATACGCCAGCAACAGCGAGGACAGCGCGATCACCGGCGCGAACACGGCCGCCCAGACCTACCTGCGGGTTCGCGAGGACATCTACAAGCAGCAGCGAGAGGCGCTGATCCTGTCGTACGACAACACCGTCAAGTCGGTGTCCGAGCAGCGCCAGGCGGCGCAGAAGGGCCTGCCCGAGGACGCGCAGGACGGCTCGGAGTTCGTCTCGCCGCGTACCCAGGCCAAGCTGGACCAGGTCAGCAAGCTCAACGACCAGATCGCGCAGCTCGCCAACGCCCGCGCGAAGGTCGCCTCCGCCGACCTGAGCCCCGGCTCGATCGCCGCCGCGGCCCGCGCGCCCGTGCCGTCCAGCCACGACGCCGCCCTGCTCTACCTGGCCGCCGCCGTGCTCGGCGGCCTGCTCTTCGGCATGGTTGCCGCGCACGCGCGGGAGGCGCTGGACCGCCGGATTCGCTCGATCGACCAGGCCGCCGACATCGTCGGGGTGCCGGCCCTCGGGGTGGTCCGGGCCGGCGGACGTCACGGCGACGCGGGACCCGCCGCCGACGCGCGGTACGTCTCCCTCGCCCTCCTGAAGTGGATCGATCGGGACCCCGACCGGCCGCTGGTCGTGCTCTCCGGCAGCGACGACGAGGGCCGCACCACCGTCAGCGGCAATCTCGCCGTGGCGCTGGCCGAGGCCGGTCAGGACATCACGCTGGCCGCTCCCAGCCAGACGCAGGAGGAACTCAAGCGCATCCTGTTCGCGGCGCAGAAGCGGACGCCTCCACGGCCGCGGGCGGCCCAGTCGTCCAGCGCGGGGCTCAACGGCAGCAACGCGACCGGCGGCGGCTTCGGCCGCGGTGTCGGCGCGGGTGTGTCGGCCGCGTCCGCCGGTGGGCTCCCGTCCGCCGGTGGGCAGAGACATGGCGCTCCCATGCGGCTCGCCGAGGCTCGGCCCGGGGTGGTGGGGCAGGACCCCGATGCGACGCTCATCATGCAGGCGGGCATTCCGCGGCAGAGCTCCGCGTCGACCACCGGCCAGCCGCACCGGTCCACATCGGATCTCGACTCGCGGGCGGGGCACGTCGTGCTCGTCGGCGCCGGAGTCGTGCGGCTCTGCACGCTGGGCGAACAGCCCGAAACCGGCGTGGTGGTCATCGACGCGCCCGCCTCGGACACCGACGAGCGGGGCGTGCGCGCCGCGCAGGAGGGCGTCGCCGTGCTGGTCGTCGCCCGGGACCGGACCCGCAACAGCGAGCTCAGCCGCCTGGTGGACCGCCTGCGGTCCGCCGGTGCCCAGACCGTCGGCTTTGTCCTGACCGGAGGCAACGGTGCCTGAGGGTTACCCGGACATCAGTGTCATCGTCGCCACCCGCGACCGGCCGGGTCTGCTGGAACGGGCGGTCGCCAGCATCCTCCAGCAGGACTATCCCGGCCGCGTCGAGTGCATCGTCGTCTACGACCACGTCGACGTCCGCGACCTTGGCGTCACCGCGGGGCCCGACCGGTCGCTCAAGCTCATCAACAACACGCACAAGCAGGGGCTGCCGGGCGGGCGCAACAGCGGCGTCGACGTGGCCACCGGTGAGCTGTTGGCCTTCTGCGACGACGACGACATCTGGCTGGCGGCGAAGCTGAGCCGCCAGGTGGAGCTGCTCGCCGACCCCGCCGTCGGCGCGGTCAGCTGCGGGCTGCGGCTGCGCGGGCCGGGCATCGACAAGGAACGCGTGCTCGAGCGGGACCTCGTCACGCACGAGGACTTCCTCGCCGACCGGGTGATGGAGGTGCACTCCAGCACCATGCTGGTGCGCCGCACCACGTGGGAGGCGGCCGGCCAGGTCGACGAGGGGATCCCCGGCGGCTACAGCGAGGACTACGAGTGGCTGCTGCGGGTCTCGACGCACACGCCGGTCGCGGTGGTGCGCCGGGCCCTCGTCATCGTCGACTGGCACGGCGGCTCGTTCTACTTCGGCCGCTGGGCGACGATCGTCGAAGCGCAGCGTTACCTCATCCGCAAGCATCCCGACCTCGCGCAGCACCGTGCCGGCCTGGCCCGGCTGCGGGGTCAGATCGCGTTCGCCCTCGCCTCCAGCAACCGGCGCACGGAGGCGGTGCGGGAACTGGCGGCGGTGATCCGGCTCAACCCGTGGGAGAAGCGGGTGCTGGTGACCGTGCCGGTGATTCTGCGGCTCATGACCGGCGAACGGGTTCTGCGGATGGCGCAGAAGCGCGGCAAGGGGATCTGAGGCTTGGCCAGGACGTCCGTGCGGACCCGGCGGCTCGTGCGGGCGACCGCGCCGGCCCGGGCCCGCGCGGTCGCCGCGGTCGCCGAGGGTGTGCTCGATCCCCGCGCCTGGCTCGTCCGCACCGCCAAGCTGCCCCTGTGGCCGCTGGTCGTGATGTTCGCGTTCATGCCGGTCTGGTGGGCGCTCGGAGTCTGGTATTTCGTCTGGCCGTTCTTCGGCGTGATCCTGCTCGCCCTGCTCACCACCCGCGGCGACGTGCGGCTGCCCACCGGCACGTGGCTCTGGTTCATCCTGCTCGGCATCGTCGTCATCAGTGCCACCCGGCTCGAACGGGTCACCTCGCTGCTGACCTTCGGGCTGCGCCTCGGCCACCTGTTCACCGCGCTCATGGTGGGCATCTACGTCTACAACGTGGCCCGCGACCGCGCCTCGTGGGTGAAGATCGCCAACCCGCTGGCCATCTTCTGGCTCTCCATGGTGGCGCTGGGCTGGCTCGGCGTGCTCGCGCCGAAGTTCAGCATGCCCAGCCCGTTCGAGCTGGCGCTGCCGCAGGGCGTGCGCAGCGAGCGCTTCATCACCGACGTGTCCCACCTGGACTCCACCGAGTTCAACGCGCAGAGCCGTAACCCCATCTATCGGCCGGCGGCGCCGTACCCGTACACCAACAACTGGGGCACCGCGTATTCCTTCCTCGTGCCGTTCGTGCTCGCGTACCTGACGTCCGTGCGTCGTGGGAAGATGCGCGTCCTGCTGATGGTGTCGCTGCCGCTTTCGATCGTTCCGGCGTTCTTCACGCTCAACCGGGGCATGTTCATCGGCCTGGGCGCGGGCGTGCTCTATCTGCTCGGTCGGGAGATCGCCCAGGGCCGGGTGCGGCTGCTGGTGCCGGTCACCGCCATCCTGTTCGCCGGCTGGGTCGTCACGCTGTTCATCCCGGTCGTCGACATGATCACCAACCGCACGTCGACGACCGACACGACCTCCGACCGCCTCGACCTCTATGTGCAGACCTGGGCGGCCGTCATGCGCTCGCCGCTGCTCGGGTTCGGCCAGCCCAACTCGGTCGACACCACGCACTCCACCGAGCCGCTCGGCACCCAGGGCATGATCTGGCAGCTGATCTACAGCCACGGCATCCCCGCGACGCTGTGCTTCTATCTGCTCCTACTGATCCTCGCGCGCCGGCTGGCCGCCGCGGTGACGCCCGCCGGGCTGTGGCTCAGTGCCCTTCCGATCATCGCGGCGGTGGTCACCCCGTTCTACGCGTACATCGATCCCAATATGTCGGTGTTGCTCTTCGCCACCGGCCTCGGGCTCGCGGCGGTGGACGGCCCGGTCAACCGTGAACCGAAGATCGTCCCAGAGGCGCGACCATGACGGCGGTCGCCGACGAGACAACCGCCACCGAGGTACGCCGGAGCACCCGCAGCGGGGCGATCGGCCTCGTCGGCGCGGCGGTCAACGGTGCCTTCGGCTTCGTGCTGACCATCGTCGTGGTGCGGGCGTTCGGCGCCGACGGTTCGGGCGCGCTGTTCAGCGCCATCGGGCTGGTCTCCATCGTCGGCGCGGTCTGCTGCCTCGGCGCCGACACGGCGCTGATCTGGGCGCTGCCGCGGCGGCGTAGCGGGCCGGACGGCAACGCCGCCCGCCTGCTGCTGCCGGCCCTGGTCCCGCCGGTGGGACTCGCCCTGCTCGTGGCGGCGATCGGGCTGATGACGGCCGGACCGATCGCCCGGGCGTTGCTCGACGACGCGGACGGCGCGGCGCTGATCCGGCTGGCCTTCGCCGGCGTGCCCATGATCGTCGCGGTGACGGTGCTGCTCGCGGCCGTACGGGCGACCCGCGCCGTATCGGCGTACGTGGCGGTGCAGTTCTTGTTCGTCCCGATCGCCCGGCCGGCGCTGATGATCGCCGCCGTGGCCGCCGGTGGGGGAGTGCTGGCCGGGTTCGGCGGCTGGCTGCTGCCCCTGACCCTGGCGCTGCTCATCGCGCTCGCGCTCGTGATCAGACCCTTCGGCATCGGTGCGGGTGCCTCGCTGCGGCCCGCCGTGACCGACTGGCGGCCGTTCTGGGGCTTCGCGCTGCCGCGCGCGGCGTCGGTGGCCATCGACGCGAGCAGCATGTGGGTCGGCGTGCTGCTGACCGGTGCCCTGGCCACGCAGGCCGAGACGGGCGTGTTCGCCGCCGTGGGCCGCTATGCCCTCGCCGGGCTGCTCGTCATGCAGGGGGTGCGCGTGGCGATCGCCCCGCAGCTCTCCCGCCTGCTCGGGGCGGGCCGGCGTCCCGAGGCGGCGCGGATCTATCGGAGCACGAGCCTGGGGATCGTCCTGCTGTCGTGGCCGGCGTACCTGATGCTCGGGGTCTTCGCCCCGGCGTTCCTGGCCCTGTTCGGCGCGGACTTCCGCTCGGGAGCCACGCCGATGGCCGTGCTCGCCGCCGCCATGGGAGTCAACGTCGGCCTCGGGCTCGTGCAGACCGTGCTGCTGATGAGCGGCAACAGCCGGGGGCATCTGATCGCCACCGTCTCCGGACTGACGCTCAACGTGGGGCTGTGTCTGGTGCTGATCCCGCGGCACGGCGCCCTGGGCGCGGCTATCGCCTGGTCGGCCGGCATCGTGTGCGAGAACGTGCTGGCCGCCGTCCTGGCCCGCCGGGCGTTGGGCGAGGCGCTTTTCGGGCGTACCCTCGTCGTCTCGGCCCTCGCGGTGACGGCCGCGACCGGCGCCGCCGCCGCGACGGGCGTCCTGGTCGCCGGCCGGGGCCTGACCGGCCTGGCCGTGGCCCTCGCGATCGTGGCCGTCGGCGCCGCCGCCCTGCTCGCCGACCGCCGCGTTCGCGCGGCCCTGGCATCCGTTCGCCATCAGCTCAGGCCCTCCGGGCACTCCAAGGAGGAACAGTGACCGTCAAGGACCGGATCAAGAGCGTCGCACCGCGAGGCGCCCGGGAGCAGGTCCGCGAGTTGCTGGTCCGCTACGGCGAGCGCACCAGCGACCAGCGGCCACTGCCGGACTTCCTCGTCATCGGCACCAAGCGTGGCGGCACCACGTCGCTGTGGCGTTACCTGATCCAGCATCCGCTCGTGCCGCAGTTGTTTCCCGCGTGGAACACCAAGACCTCGCACTACTTCGAGGAGAACTGGTCGCGCGGCGAGGCTTGGTACAGGTCGCACTTCCCGACCCGCCGGCAGCGGGCTGCCCTGGAACGCAAGCACGGTGGGCCGTGCAAGGCCGGCGAGGCCGCGCCGCTGTACATGTTCCACCCGCTGGTGGCGGGGCGCGTGGCCGACCTGATGCCGAAGGCCCGGATGATCGTGTTGCTGCGTGACCCGGTGGAGCGGGCGTTCTCGCACTGGAAGGAGCGCCGCACCGAGGGTGTGGAGCCGCTGGACTTCGCCGCCGCCCTGGCGGCCGAGGAGAGCCGCACGGCCGGAGAGGCCGCCCGGCTGGAGGCGGAGCCAGGCTACTTCTCGCCAGCCTTCGACTCGTACTCGTACCGGGCACGCGGACGGTATCTGGAGCACCTGGAGCCGTGGCTGGAGCGGTTCGACTCCTCGCAGCTGTTCATCGTCGCCAGCGAGACGCTGTATCGGCAGCCGGCGCGGACGTACGCGCGGATCCTCGACTTCATCGGGCTACCGGCGTACGAGCTGCCCGCCTACGACGTCTACAACGACCGGCCCAGCAAGGGCATGGACGCCTCGGTACGCGCGGAGCTGAGCGCCTACTACCGGCCGTACAACGCGGCGCTCGAGGAGCGCCTGGGCATGACGTTCGACTGGTCCTGAGCCGCGGCCCGCTGCACCAGCCGGGCCAGGTGGAGCAGTTCGGCGCTGTGCGGGAAGTCGCGACGCTCCAGCTCGGCCGTCGCACCGGCCAACATGGAACGCTGCACCGACGTCAGCCGCCCCCGCGAGTCGAGCACGGCGACGGCGCTGGCGCGCACCTGGGCGGCCTCCGCGTCTCCGGTGGTGTGCAGGTGCGCCACGCGTTCCGTCCAGAAGCGACGGACCGCGAGCAGGTCGGCGGAACCACTCATCGCGGCAGGCGGGTGGCGAGCACGTCGAGCAGGGCGGGATGCAGCTTGGGATTCCAGCCGGCGCCGCCGCCCGACAGCTCGTAGGTGCGCAGCCACAGCTCCACGAGGTAGGCGTCGGCCACGAACCGTCGCGCCTCGCCGTCCAGTCCCAGCGCCGCACCGTGCTCGCGCAACGCCTCGTCCACGGCGACAGCGCAGGCCGCCGCCGGGCGCCCGTGGGTGGACAGGGCCGTCTGGAACGCCTGGTGGGCCAGGTCGAAGCCGACCGGCACGCCCGCGGACCGGTTCTCCCAGTCCCAGACCAGCAGGCCGCCGCGGTGCCGGGCCATGTTCCACGGCACCCAGTCGCCGTGCCAGTCGCCGAACTCGAGCGAGATGCCGGTGTCGAGCGCGTCGATGAAGTCGAGGATGCGCGGGTCGGCGCCCGCCGCGCGGCGCCGCCACGTCTCCAGCAGACCGGTGACGGGTGCCGGGGGAGCGGCGGGTCCGCCGCGTCGGGCGACCGCCAGCATGGCCTCCAGCCGGGGCCGGCCGGGTCGCCGGATGCGCTTGACCGTGCGGGGCATGGGCTCGATGACGGCGATCTCCCGGCCCCGCCACCGCGTGTGCAGCAGGAGCCGGGGTGCGGGCGGGAAACCACCGCCGGACGGCAGGTCACCCAGGGTGGCGGTCTCGGCGCGGACCATCGCCCGGGTGCCGTCGTTCCAGCCGATCTTCGCGTACCCGCGGGGGCGTCCGCGATCGTCGAAGAGCTGGAGCGTCGGCTTGTGGTGCGGGTCTGGCGGGCGGATGCCGATCGCGGCGTGCAGTCGGGGCTCGCCCAGGAGGTCGGCCAGGAAGGCCGCGAGCAGGTCGCCGGGCTCGGTGGCGTGCACGGAGAGGGTGGGCGCCTTGGTCAGGCCCAGCAGGCCCACGCGGGCGAGCATCCCGACGGCGGCCCGGCCCGCTCGCACCTTCGGCGGGCGCAGGGCGTTGTAGGCCAGCAGCGACGCCGCGGTGACCCGGGGCGAGACGAGCGGCAGCAGGAAGCGCGCGTTGTCGAGGGACGGAATCACCGCGTATCGGACCGTGGCTCCGGGGTCGTCGCCGACGGAGACCGTCACGCCGGCGTCGCCGAAGATGGCGCGGGTGACCCAGCCGAGGCCGTCCCGTCGTTCCCGGGGGTCGTTTTGGGCCGGGATGGGATCTGACGGGGGCCGCTGTCCGGGTACGGCGGCCCGCGTCGACTCATTCAGCACGAGCTAGACGATAGGTGAAGGTCTGTCATGAAAAACAGGCCCCCGGGGTCAGCGTTGGTAGACCCGCACGTAGTCGACGACGAAGTCCGCCGGGAACCGCGTCTTGGCGTCCGGGTTCCCGAGCCAGCCGCCGACCTGGAAGTTCAGTCGGATGTTGTACGGCTTGTGGAAGGCCTTGTCGTACCACGGCGTGGTGGTGCGGTCCCGGCTCCAGACGAGCTTGCCGTCGACGTACCACTTCAGCGCGTTGGCGTCCCATTCCGTGGTGTACGTGTGGAAGCCGTCTCCCGGGTAGCCGCCACTGGGCAGGTCGATGCGGGTGTCCTGCTTGACCGGGCTGTAGTCGTAGAAGATGGCCGCGGTGGTCTGGTCGTACCAGCCCTGGCCGCCGGGGAGCTCGGTCACGTCGATCTCGCCGTTGCCGCCGTCGTTGGGGCGCAGCCAGAACGCTGGCCAGAGGCCCTGGGAGGTGTCGGCCTTGTTCGGTGATTTGGCCCGGATCTCGAAGCGGCCGTACGTCCACGAGGCCTTGCCGATGGTGTCGAGGTACGACTGGGTGTACTGCCGGTTCTGCGAGCTGCAGGTGGCGTTCTCCCGAAGGGCGCGCAAGGTGAGGTTGCCGCCGCTGACGAAGGTGTTCTTCGGATCGTCCACATTGCAGCCGAGGTCCATGTCGCGGCCCTCGTTGTCGCGCAGGTTCCACTTGTAGAGGTCGACCTTGCCGCCGGTGAATTCGTCGTTCCAGACCAGCTTCCAGCCCGGTGGCGCCGGCGGGGTGGTGGGGGCCGGCGGCTTGGTGGTCGGCGCGGGCGCCGTCTTCGTCGGCGTCGTCGGCTTCGAGGTCGTCGGCGTCGCGGTCGGCCTCGGGGGTGCCGTCGTGGGCGGCGGCAGCGCGGTCCCGGGCGTGGTGGGTGTCGGCGGGGGCTTGCCGCCCGTCTCGTACGACAGCACGAGCTCGGGGTGCAGCTGGTCCTTCGCGTTCTCCCGCGACGCCCAGTAGACCCGGGTGTTCAGGGTCTCCTGGGACAACGCGAACGTGTAGGTCCCGTTGCGCCGCACCGACGCGGACACGTCGAATTCGTTGTAGCCCTTCTTCACCGCGTTCAGCGCGGGGACCGCTGCGGCGGTCGCGAACCGCTCCGGATCGGCCGCGGCGCTGAGGTCGCCGGGGATGGTGCGGGCCACGATGCGGGCGGCGACGTCGTGCCACGCGTACACCCGCAGGGTGGCCTTGACCCTGGCGACGTGGGAAGGCAGCTTGTCCACCGCGAACTGCAGGGTGGCGTCACGCCGGCCGCGCGCGTTGTTGTCGCAGAGGGCGGGGCAGCTCGCGAGCGTCGTCTTGGCGCTGGTGTCCCCGTCCTGGCGGACCTGGGTGACGGTCGTGTCGGCCACCGGGTGCAGCGTCAGGCCGTGGTCGTCGCCGGCGAAGACCGGCACGAGGGTCGCGGCGGTGACGGCGGTAACCGTCGTGCCGATGATGATCAGCGATCGGGTGCTCCGGATCCCCCGTCGCGGCGCCGGTGCGTGGACCGGCGCGTGCGCCCTGCGCGACATCAACTCTCCCTTGTGGTTCGTCGATGTCGGAGCGTATAGGTACGGCGGAAAGATCACAGCCTCGCACACCAGGGCCTAATGCATGTTTAAGGCAGCCCTAATCCGAGCGCCGTGCATTTCCTCGGACGACGAATCAGTCTTGTCCGCACATGTCCGGTGCATCTGTCGCGCTCGGGGAGTAGTACGTTCGGTCGGGCCGAAAAGCCGGGAGCGTTATCGAATCGAGATAGTCGGTGGCGCCGGCTTTCTAAGCTCGGCGCCATGCTGCGCAGGATCGCCGCCGTCGTGGTCACGCTGGTCGCCCTGGTCGCGGCCGTGCGGCTGACCGGCGGCGACGACACCGCGGGGGTACGCCGTCAGCTCACGTTCCTGCGGTCCGCTCTCGACGACGGTGCCGCCGACGACGCCCAGCGGCTCTTCCCCGAGGGCTACTTCTTCCTGCACGCCCTCTACGGCCTCACCCAGGTGGAGCTCGGTGACGAGCAAGAGGCCCGCTGGGCCTTGGAGCGGCTGGAGAGCCCGGCCGGGCGGGCCCCGTTCAGCGCGGGCCTGACCCCGGCGTACGGCGTCTTCTACCAGGGCTGGACGAACTGGCTGCGCGGCGGCATCCTCTCGATGCGCCCGGATCCGGCGCTGAGGGAGCGCTTCGAGGCGTCCTCGGCAGCCCTGGCCGCGGCGTTCGACGCGGCGCCAACGCCGTATCTCGTCGCCTATCCCGACCAGGCGTGGCCGGTCGACTCCACCGTGGCGATCGCGTCGCTGCGTCTGCACGACAAGCTGCTCCCGCCGCGGTACGCCGCCACGGTCACCCGGTGGCTCGACGGCGTGCGGTCGCGCCTCGACCCGGTGACCGCTCTGATGCCGCACGCCGTGGATCCGGTCACCGGGGCGCCGGCCTCCGTGGCCCGCGGCACGTCGCAGAGCATGATTCAGCGCTTCCTGGTCGACATCGACCCGGCCTTCGCCCGGGAGCAGTACCTGCGCTTCCGCTCGACATTCGTGACCCGGCCGCTGTGGCTCGGCCCGGCGGTGCTCGAATTCCCGCCCGGCGTCGACGGTGCCGGCGATGTCGACTCGGGGCCGCTCATCCTCGGCGTGAGCCTGTCCGCGACGGCGGTGACGCTGGGCGCCGCCCGGGCGCAAGGGGACACGGGTCTTGCCGGGGCGTTGTCCGACTACGGGGAACTGGCGGGCGTACCGGTCTCCACGCCGTGGTCCAAGCGGTACGCGCTCGGGCTGCTGCCGATCGGCGACGCGTTCCTCGCCTGGTCGAAGACCGCGCGGCCGTGGGTGTCGGCGCCCCAACCGTCGCCAGCCCCGGCGCTCACCCGTCTGTGGAGGCTGCCGTTGCTGGGCGTGCTGGCGTTGGCGGTGTTGCTCGCCTGGCTGCCGGTGGCCCGGGCCGCTGCCGCTGCCGGTCGCGCCGGACCGCGATAGCCCCGATCCCTTTTGCTCGCTTCTTGTTCCTAATGCCGTCAGCCACCGCGGGGCATGCCTGACTGGGCCTGCTCGGCGTGCGGGCGATAGTAGCGGCCGGTCCCTTCTCGGCGCCGCGACAAACCGGTGACCATGAACGAACGGATGATCACCGCTGGCCCTAAAACCGTGCAGAGAGGGCTATCCGAGCGAAAAGTCCATTTCCCCCACAAGCCCTCAAATCCGTGGTTAGAGTACGGTCGGCGCAGTTCCCAAGTGCGAGCTTTGTCCCCGTGCTTCCGAGCGCGCCGAACCGGCTTCGAGGCCGGCGCTCCATCCGCCGTCGCGTGCGGCACCGAGAAAAGGCAAACCCGTCGAGAGTCGGGGACGCAAAGCCAGGGACCTCCCGAGCGGGAGGCGGCCCAGCCGCCGAAGGAGACAGAAACACATGCGCTATTCACCAGCCCATGCGGCCAAGAGCGGCTCGGTTCCGTTCATGCTGCGTGGCCCGAAGTCGGTCCGTACGGTGCTGTCCGCCGCCGTCGCCGGTGTCATCGGCCTCGTGCCGGCGGTCATGATCACTTCGCCCGCCCAGGCGGCCATCGCGGACTACACGGTCTCGTCGCCCACCATCACGGAGGGCGGAGACCTGGTCTTCGTCATCACCCGTGACCTCAATGCTGCCGCGGCCGAGGAGGAGACCCTCACCTGGACCATCGACGATCCCGACGACGGCGCCGGGGTCGACGACGATGACCTCGAGGAGACCAGCGGCACGGTGACGTTCTCCGCGGACGCCACCACGCCGTTCCCCGACCAGACCGAGGTCCTCACCATCGGCACCAACAACGACACGCTGGACGAGGAACAGGAGTCCTTCAAGCTCATCCTCACGGACGAGTCCGCCACCGACATCACGGTGGCCCCGACCGGCACCATCCTCGACAACGACGAGGCGCCCACCTACACGATCGAGTTCGACGACGCGAGCACGGACGAGGGCGCCGGCTCGGTCCAGGTCACCGCGAAGTTGAGTGCTCCGTCCGGCAAGGCGGTGAGCATCCCGATCACCACCAAGGACGGCACGGCCAAGGTCGCCAACGACGACTACACGCCGATCCTCGCCGGCGCCGGCGAGACGTTGGACATCGCGGCGGGCGACACCGAGAGCGTGCCCGTGGCGATCGCGCTGAACGACGACGACCTCTATGAGGAGGCCGAGCAGACGTTCACGGTGGTCGGCGCCGCCGACACCACCGTCAAGGGCACGGCGACCGGCACGGTGACGATCCTCGACAACGAGGACGTCCCCGAGCTCACCATCGCCGGATCGAACGCGACCGAGGGTTCCCCGATCACGTTCACGGTCACGATGTCCGCCCGCTCCGAACGGGAGGTCACCGCCTCCTACAGCACCGCGGACGGTCCGGGGGCCGACACCGAACCCGAGGACGTCGAGGACCATGGCACCGCCACGGCCGGCAGCGACTACACCGCCGTTCCCGCCGGCACCGTGAAGTTCGCGGCCACGACCACCGACACCGCGGGCGCCCAAACGACGACGTTCAACGTGAACACCCGGATCGACAACGCGGACGAGCTCGACCCCGAGGACATGCACGTCACGCTGGCCAGCCCCACTGTGGCCAAGCTGGGTGCGGCCGACGAGATCGTCGCCACCGGCGAGATCGACGATGACAACGACGCGCCGGTCGTCGACCTGCTGCCGTCCACCTTGGAGTTCTCGGAGGGCAACTCCGGCAAGAACACCAAGACGTTCACGGCCCGGCTCGCGCAGGCGTCCGGTCAGCAGGTCACGGTCAACTACAACACGGTGTCCGACACCGCGATCCAGGGCCAGGACTTCACCCGGGCCGCGGGATCGCTGGTCTTCGCGCCGGGCGAGACCTCCAAGACGTTCACGGTGGACCTCGTCGGCGACACGATCTACGAGACCGACGAGGACTTCGACATCAGGCTGACGGGAACGGGGATCTTCGGTCCGGTCACCGAGACCGTCACCATCGAGAACGACGACAAACTGCCCACGTTCACCGTCTCGGCGATGAGCGTCGCCGAGGGCGACGAGGGCACGGTCGCCGTCTTCCCGGTGAAGCTGTCGAACGCGGCGGACACGGCGATGACCTTCACCGTCAACGCCACCGCGGACTCGGCGACCAAGGACGCCGGCGACGACGATGACGACGGCGACGTCGACGGCGACGACAGCGTCGACCCCGGTGACATCGACTACCTCGAGCCGGGCAACCTGGTGATCCCGGCCGGGCAGACCACCGGTTACATCTACTTCCTGGTCAACGGCGACGACGTCTACGAGACCAACGAGACGTTGAACATCGAGGTGGACCCGACCTCCGCGAACGTCACGGACGGCAACAAGGACGCCGACGTCAGCATCACCAACGACGACTCCGCACCGACGCTGACGATCATGAACACCTCGGGCAACGAGGACGAGACGGTCCAGGTCCGTGGCATGACCGCCGGGGTGGCCCAGGACGACATGCAGTTCAACATCACCTTCGTGGGCGGCTCCGTCGACGGAAGCACCGCGGCGTCGTCGGGTGACTTCACCGCTTCCAGCCCGGCTGCCGTCACGATCGAGGGTGGCACGTTCTCCGGCTCGATCATCGACGTCGGCACGGCGGTGGAGCTCGAGGACGACGCGACCTCCGAGGGAGCCGAGACCATCGTGGTCTCGGGCACCGGCTTCGGTGCCGGCACGGTCAACAAGGGTGTTCTCACCATCGCGGCCAGCGACGGTGGCACGACCCCGCCGCCGGCTTCCGACAAGCCGACCCTCGCCGCCTCGGCCGCGTTCCGGCTCGGTGCCGGTTCGCTGAAGCTGACCGGTAAGGCCGCCGCCGGCGCCACCGTGAAACTGTGGGGCACGCCGATCGGCAGCGACGTCGAGGGGGACTGGGAGGACCTCGGCTCCATCGCGGCGAGCTCGGCGGGCACCTACAGCTTCATGCCCGAGTTCACCACCACCGGCTGGTGGTTCCGGACGACGGTGGGCGACGCGCAGTCGAACACGGTCAAGGTGAACCTCAAGCAGGACCCGGACTTCTTCGTCCGGTCGTCCGCCAAGGGCGCCGCGACCCTGTCGGTCTTCGGTGACCCGCGGGTCGGCGGTCTCTCGGTCCGCTTCCTGCGCGCCAACAAGGGCGGCACCTGGAGCACGGTCGGCTCGGGCACGCTGGACGCCAACGGCAAGCTCGTCAAGACGCTCACCGGTCTGAAGTCCGGATCGTCGATCCTCTACAAGGCGTTGGTCCTCGGCGACGGCGACGTCGGCATGCTGACCAACTACTCGAAGAGCGCACGCGTCTCGGTGCGCTGAACCACCTAGCGACAAAGAAGGGGGCGGCCCGGTGGGCCGCCCCCTTCTCCCATGTCCGCTCAGTCCACGTCGACCGCCGCCTCGGCGAACTGCGCCGAGTACAGCCGCGCATACGCCCCGCCGGAGGCGATCAGTTCGTCGTGGGTGCCCTGCTCGACGATCGCGCCGTCCTCCATCACGAGGATCACGTCGGCGTCGCGGATCGTGGACAGGCGGTGGGCGATGACGAACGACGTACGCCCGGCGCGCAGCGTGTTCATCGCCCGCTGGATCAGCACCTCCGTCCGCGTGTCCACCGAGCTGGTGGCCTCGTCCAGGATCAGGATGCTGGGCTCCGCCAGGAACGCCCGCGCGATCGTGACGAGCTGCTTCTCGCCGGCCGAGACATTGGCACCCTCCTCGTCGATCACCGTCTCCATGCCGTCCGGCAGCGTCCGCACGAAGCGGTCCACGTGCGCCGCCTCCGCCGCCGCCGCGACGTCCGCGTCGGACGGCGCGTCCGCACCGTAGGCGATGTTCTCCGCGATGGTCCCGCCGAACAGCCAGGTGTCCTGCAACACCATCCCGACGCGCTCGCGCAGCTCGGCCCGCGGCAGAGTCGCGATGTCCACGCCGTCGAGGGTGATCCGTCCGGATGTCACGTCGTAGAAGCGCATCAGCAGGTTGACCAGCGTGGTCTTGCCGGCGCCGGTGGGCCCGACGATCGCCACCGTCTGCCCCGGCTCGGCCACGAACGACAGGTCCTCGATCAGCGGCCGGTCGCTCACGTAGCGGAACGACACGTGCTCGAAGGCGATCCGACCCGCGGCCGGCCGGACGCCCGGCGACACCGGATCCGGCTCCTGCTCCCGCGCGTCGAGCAGGGCGAAGACCCGCTCCGCCGACGCCACCCCGGACTGCACCAGGTTGGCCATGCTCGCCACCTGGGTCAGGGGCTGGCTGAACTGGCGCGAGTACTGGATGAACGCCTGCACCTCGCCGAGCGACAGGGAACCCGAGGCGACCCGCAGGCCGCCCACCACCGCCACCAACACGTAGTTGATGTTGCTGATGAACATCATGGCCGGCTGGATCAGACCCGAGATGAACTGGGCGCGGAAGCTGGACGCGTACAGCTGGGAATTGTGTTTCTCGAAGGTCTCCGCCGCCTCCTTGCCGCGACCGAAGACCTTGACCAGCGAGTGGCCGGTGAACATCTCCTCGATGTGCCCGTTGAGCCGCCCGGTGGTCTTCCACTGCGCGACGAACTGTGGCTGCGAACGCTTGCCGATGCGGGTCGTGACCCAGATCGACACGGGTACGGTGACCAGCGCGATGACCGCCAGCAGCGGCGAGATCCACAGCATCATCGCCAGCACCCCGACGATCATCAGCAGTGCCGTGACGAGCTGGGCCAGCGTCTGCTGCATCGTCTGCGCGATGTTGTCGGTGTCGTTCGTCGCCCGGCTCAGCACCTCGCCGCGCGGCTGCTGATCGAAGTAGGACAGCGGCAGCCGGGACAGCTTCGCCTCCACGTCCCCGCGCAGCCGGTGGACGACGTTCTGCGCCACCCGTGCGGTGAGCCGGCCCTGGAACACGCCGAACACCCACGCCGCGACATAGAGCACCAGCACCCACAGCAGGATGTGGCCGAGCCGGTCGAAGTCGACGCCACGGCCCGGCACGAAGTCCATGGCGGCGAGCATGTCGGCGCGGCCGCTCTCGCCGCGGGACCGCAGCTGCGCGACGACCTCGTCCTTGCTGACGCCGGCGGGCAGGTCACCGCCGACGACCCCGGCGAAGACGACGTCGGTGGCGTGGCCGAGGATGCGCGGCCCGATCACCGACAGTGTCACGCTGGCGATGCCGCACAACAGCACTAGGCCGGCCAGCGTCCGCTGCGGGCGCAGCAGGCCGAGCAGCCGCTTGCTGGAACCCTTGAAATCCTTCAGTTTCTCGGCCGGCATCCCGCCGGCCATCATCCGCGCCGGCCCCATGGGCGGCGGTACGGCCCGCCGTTCCGTCGTCGTCACGCTGTGCCCCCCATTGGCATGCCTTCCTGGCCCTCGCCGTGCTGGCCGTCACTCGCCGCCGGCAAGCGAGGCTCGGTGCAGTCGGTCATGCCGCTGCCTCCTGCTCGGTGAGCTGGGAGAGCACGATCTCCCGGTAGGTCTGGTTCGTCTCCATCAACTCGCCGTGGGTGCCGCTGCCGACGACCAGGCCGTCGTCGAGCACCACGATCCGGTCGGCGTCGCGGATGGTGCTGACCCGCTGGGCGACGATCACCACGGTCGCGTCCGCGGTCTGCCGGGTCAGGGCAGCCCGCAGTGCCGCGTCGGTGGCGTAGTCGAGCGCCGAGAACGAGTCGTCGAAGAGATAGATCTCCGGCCGGTGCACCAGCACCCGGGCGATCGCCAGCCGCTGGCGCTGGCCGCCGGAGACATTGGTGCCGCCCTGGGCGATCGACGCCTCCAGGCCGCCGTCCATCCGCTCCACGAAGTCCCGCGCCTGCGCCACCTCCAGCGCCGCCCACAGTTCCTCGTCGGTGGCGTCGGGGTTGCCGTACCGCAGATTCGAGGCGACCGTCCCGGTGAACAGGTACGGCTTCTGAGGCACCAGACCGACCGTGCGAGACAGCAGGCCGGCGTCGAGGTCGCGCACGTCGACGCCGTCGACCAGCACCGTGCCGCCGGTCGCGTCGAACAGCCGAGGCACCAGGTTGAGCAGCGTGGTCTTGCCGGAGCCCGTGCTGCCGATGACCGCGGTGACCTCGCCCGGCCGGGCCCGCAGGCTTATTCCGGACAGCACCGGCGCCTCCGCGCCGGGATAGTGGAAGTCCACGTCGCGCAGCTCCAGGTGGCCGTGCCGGTCGAGAGTGGTGACCGGGGCGACCGGCAGCCGCACCGAGGCCTCGGTGTCCAGCACTTCCTGGATGCGCTCGGCGCACACGTCGGCGCGCGGGATCATGACGAGCATGAACGTGGCCATCATGATCGCCATGAGGATCTGCATGAGGTAGCTGAGGAACGCGGTGAGCGCGCCGATCTCCATCGGTCCGCTGTCGATGCGGTGCCCGCCGAACCACAGCACGGCGACGCTGGAGACGTTCACGACGAGCATCACGGTGGGGAACATCAGCGCCATGAGCTTGCCTGCTCGCAGGGAGACATCGGTCAAGTCGTCGTTGGCGGCGCCGTAGCGGGCCTGCTCGCGGTCGTCGCGGACGAACGCGCGGATCACCCGGATGCCGGTGATCTGCTCGCGCATGATCCGGTTCACCGTGTCGATGCGCGTCTGCATGCCCCTGAACAGCGGGCGCATGAAGGCGATCAGCACGACCACTACGATCAGCAGCAGCGGCACGATCACCAGGAGCAGGCCGGACAGCGGCACGTCCTCGCGCAGCGCGAGCAGGATGCCGCCCACGCACATGATCGGTGCCGAGACCATCAGCAGGAACCCCATCAACACCAGCATCTGCACCTGCTGGACGTCGTTGGTGACCCGCGTGATCAGCGACGGCGCCCCGAACTGGCCCACCTCGCGGGCCGAGAAGCTCATCACCCGGTCGAAGATCGCGGCTCGGATGTCCCGCCCGGCACCCATGGCCACCTGCGCGCCGAAGTACACCGCGGCGATCTGGGCGACGATCTGGACGAGCGTCACGCCGAGCATCGCGGCGCCGACCTCCAGCACGTAACCCGTGTCACCGGGCACGACTCCCTCGTCGATGATGTCGGCGTTCAGCGCGGGCAGGTAGAGCGTGGCGAGAGTGGCGACGAACTGAAAGAGCACCACCAACAAGATCGATTTTCGGTACGGCCGCAAGCGCGCACGCAGCAGTCGGATCAGCACCGGTCAGACCCCCCATGATCGATCCGGGACGAGACGAGCAGCCCGTCGAGCAGGAGCGAGACAATCTCGTCCGCATTGAAACTCGGGTCGCCGAACGGCCCGAAGGAATTTGCTCCGCAGAAGAGCAGAAGGAGCCCCGCGGCCGTGCCCGGTGACCGCCGCAGCAGGGCGGCGTCGGGCTCGATCAACGCGGTGAGCCCGGCATGCAGCCGCTCGCGGCCCGCGGCCATTCGGGCGGCGGCGTCCGGGTGGGTGTCCGAGTCGAACAGCAGCTTGCGGGCACCCGCCAGGAGATGGGTGTTCGAGGCGAAACGCTCGCTGATCAGCGTGGCCGCGCGGATCAGCCGCTCCCGCAGTCCGGCGGCGGGGTCGATGGCGGCGATGGCGTCCAGGGTGGGTTGCGGTTCGAGGGCGCGCAGCAGGGCCGCGACGACCAGCGAGCCCTTGTCGGGGAAGACGCCGAAGATGGTGCCCTCGGCGACCCCGGCGGCCTGGGCGATCTGGCGCGTGCTGACGTCGAGACCGAACTCGCACAGCAGGGGAACGGTGGCGGCGATGAGTGCGGCCCGGCGGTCGTCGGGTGCCATCGCGCGCACCCGTCGCCGCCGGACCTCGGGAGAAGTCACGCCGGGAAGCCTAATGAGCGAGCGCTCACTCAGCCAGTGAATTAATCCTCTCGGCGGCGAGCGCGGCCCGGGCGGCGGGCACGGCCCGCACCCGGTCCTCGGGGACCAGGCCGAGCCGGGTGCGCCGGTCCAGCACGTCGTCCTCGGTCAGGGCGCCCTCGTGCCGTACGGCGAAGAGCAGCTCCGCGCCGGTCACCTCGATCCCCGGTGCGACCGGTTTCCGCAGCTCCGGATCCGCCTCGCCGAGCGCGTGCACCGCCGGAGCCTCGGCGCCGTACCGGGCGATCAGCCGCGCCGGCGCCGGAATCCCGGCCAGGCGGTCGGGCGCCGCCGCGCCGACCAGCGGCGTGCGCGCCGAGCGGCACGGGCCGGCGGACAGGCCCGCCTGCCGCACCGCGGCGTCGACCGCGTCGGCCGCCATCTTCCGGTACGTGGTCAGCTTGCCGCCGACCACGGTGGTGACGCCGCCGGGGGAGGTCAGCACCGCGTGGCTGCGCGACAGGTCGGCGGTGCGGTCGGCGCGCCCGGCCAGCAGCGGCCGCAGGCCGGCGAACTTGCCCACCACGTCCGCCTCGGTCACCGTCACGTCCAGCGCCGTGGCGAGCACGTCGAGCAGGAACCCGACCTCCAGCGCGCTGGGCTCCGGCACATCGCTGACCGGACCCTCGACCGGCTCGTCGGTGAGACCGGCATAGACGAGACCGCCGGGCTGGGGCAGCGCCATGACGAACCGGTTCGTCTCGCCCGGCACCGGAATGGTCAGGGCCGCCGTCGGGTGGCCGAGCGTGGCGGCGCGCAGCACCAGGTGCGTGCCGCGCGACGGGCGCAGCCGCACCGTGGGGTCGAGCTGCCCGGCCCAGACGCCGGTGGCGTTGACCACGGCCCGGGCCCGGATCTCGTGGTGCTCGCCGGTCATCGTGTCGCGGACGGTCGCGCCTCGGCCGTGCAGTTCCTCGGCGGCGCAGTGGGTCAGAATGCGGGCGCCGAAGCCGGCCGCGGTCCGGGCCAGGGCCACCACCAGCCGAGCATCGTCGACTAGCTGGCCGTCCCACTGCATCAGGCCGCCGCGCAGCCCGTTGCGACGCACGGCGGGGGCCAGGCGTCGCACCTCGGGGGCGGAGATCCGCCGGGAGCGGGGGAGTGCGGCGCTCGGAGTGCCGGCCGCGGCGCGCAGCGCGTCTCCGGCGGTGAATCCCGTGCGGATCAGCCACTCGCGCGAGCGCGACACGAACGGCGTGAGCGGCAGCAGCATCGGCAGCGCGCTGACCAGGTGCGGTGCCGTACGCAACAGCAGGATGTTGCGCTCGGCGGCACTCTCGTAAGCCAGCCCGACATGCCCGCCCGCGAGGTAGCGCAGTCCACCGTGGACCAGCTTGGAGCTCCAGCGAGAGGTGCCGAAGGCGAGGTCGCCCGAGTCGACGGCGGCCACCGACAACCCGCGGGAGGCGGCGTCCAGCGCGACACCGGCGCCGGTGACGCCCAGGCCGATGACGAGCAGGTCGACCGTGGTGCCGCCGGCGAGGTCGGCGAGCTCGCGCAGGCGGCGGCCGGCGGAGAGCGAGGTCGCGCTCATGGCCGGAAGTACCGGTCGAGGAGCAGCCGCAGCTCGTCGTCGAGGGCTTCCTCGGTGACCTTGGAGTCGCCGGCCTCCCCCACCATCGTCGCCGCCGAGACGACGAAACCGTGCATGGCCAGTATCGCCGCGCGCGCGAGCAGCACCGGATCCTGCCGGCGCAGCGACCCGTCGCCGTCGCCCGCCTCGATCCAGGTCACGAGGTGGTCCAGGATGGCGTCCTGCACGCCGCCGCGCCGGTCGACCAGGTAGGGCACCAGCACCTCGGGGTCCAGCTCGACCACCCGGCGGAACATCGCGTGGCGCCGCAGCGCCCGCCCGCCGCGCACCAGGGCGTCGACGATGCGCTCGCGGGCGGTCGCTCCCTCGGCCTCAGCCTCGGCGTCGATCACCAGCGCGGTCCACTCGCGGGTCATCAGGTCGGCCATCAGCGTCGCCATGTCCGGCCAGCGCCGGTACATCGTCATGCGGGAGACGCCGGCCCGGCGGGCCACGTCGGTCAGCGTCGTGCGCCGCAACCCGACGGCGAGCACGCACTCGCGCGCCGCGTCGAGCAGGGCGTCCTCCGCACCATTCCGTGCGGAGGGACTGTTACGAGTTGACGTCATGTGTCACAGTGTAACGCATGACCACCTTCCGCTGGGGAGATCCCGCCGACGCCGTCACCCTGCCATCCTCGGTGCGCGACCTGCTCACGGCCGCACTGGGCGTGACCGGGCCCCGCCCGGCCGCCGAGCCCGTCCTCGACCCTCCCGCACCGCTGCCGGACTTCCCCGGCCTGGACGTTACCGCCGAGACGCGCCTGCGCCACGCCGGCGGCATGTCCACCGAGGACCTGCTCACCGGCCGCTCCGGCACGGTGCCCGACGCGCCCGACGGCGTGGCGCGGCCCGCCACCCACGACGAGGTGCTCGACGTGCTGCGGATCGCCGCGGAGCACCGGATCGCCGTCGTGCCGCACGGCGGGCGCACGTCCGTCGTCGGCGGCCTGCGCGCCGTCCGGAACGGCTACGCCGGCGTCGTCGCCCTCGACCTGAGCGGCCTCGACCGGCTGGTAAGCCTGGACCGCACCTCGCGCACAGCGACCTTCGAGGCCGGCGTTCCCGCCCCCCGGGCCGAGGAACTGCTCAACGCGGAGGGCTTCACCCTCGGCCACTTCCCGCAGTCGTTCGAGTTCGCGACGATCGGCGGCTTCGCCGCCACCCGCTCCAGCGGCCAGGCCTCGGCCGGGTTCGGCCGGTTCGACCAGATGGTCGTCGGCCTGCGCGCCGCCACCGGCGCGGGCACGATCGACCTCGGCCGGGCCCCGCAATCCGCCGCCGGACCCGACCTGCGCCAGCTTCTCCTCGGCTCCGAGGGGGCGTTCGGCGTCGTCACCGAGGTGACCGTGCGGATCCGCCCGCTGCGCGAGCTGCACTACACCGGCTGGTCCTTCCCGTCGTTCGAGGCGGGCATGCGCGCGGTGCGGGCGCTCGCCCAGGACGGCCCCCTGCCGGCGGTGCTGCGGCTCTCCGACGAGGCCGAGACCATGATCAACGCGGCGACCGGCTCCAGCTCGGACGCCGGCGGCGGCTGCCTCGCGATCGTCGGCTGCTTCGACGGCACCGACCCCTCCGACCGGCTCAGGGAATTCGGGGGTGAGCCGCTCGGCGAGGCGCCGGGCAAGGCCTGGGAGGCGGGCCGGTTCCGGGCGCCGTACCTGCGGGACGCGCTGCTCGACGCCGGAGCACTCGCCGAGACCCTGGAGACCGCGACCTTCTGGGACCGGCTGCCCCAGACCTACGCCGCGGTCCGCGACGCCCTGGTCACCACCCTCGGCGACGGCGGCACCCCGCCGATCGTCATGTGCCACATCTCGCACGTGTACGAGACCGGCGCGTCGCTCTACTACACCGTCGTGGCGGCCCAGTCCGAGGACCCGGTCGCGCAGTGGCGGGCGGCCAAGACGGCGGCCGGCGACGCGATCTCGGCCTCCGGCGCGACCATCACCCACCACCACGGCGTCGGCCGCGACCACCGTGCCTGGTACGCCACGGAAATCGGCCCCGTCGGCGTCTCGGTGCTGCACGCGGTCAAGCAGGCCATGGACCCGCACAACGTGCTGAACCCGGGAATCCTCCTACCATGATCCGCGAGACGTTCACGGCGGTGGTGAACCCCGCGGCCGGCTCGGGTGCCGCCGCCGCGACGATGATCGGCCTGGCCCGTGCGCTGCGCGAAACCGGCGCCCGGGTCCAGGTCACCTACAGCCGCGGCCTGGCACACGCCACCGAACTCGCCGCCGCCGCGGCCGCCACCGACGGCGAAACGGTCCTCGCGGTCGGCGGCGACGGCATCGTCGGCGCCGTGGCCGCGGGCCTGCTGGGCACCCAAGCGGAACTGGGCGTGGTCCCGGCCGGCCGGGGCAACGACCTGGCGCGCGCCGTGCGCATCCCCCGCGACGACGTGGCGGAATTCGCCGCGGCCCTGCGGGAGAGCCCGAGCCGCCCGGTCGACGTGGCCATGGCCGGCGAACGCGTGGTCATCGGCAGCGTCTGCGCCGGCCTGGACGCGGCCGCCAACGACGCCGCCAACCGCTGGCGCCTGCCCCGCAAACCGATCGCCTACCAGATCGCGGCGGTCGGCGTCCTCGCCCGCTGGAAGCCGATCACCTACGAACTGACCGTCGACGGCGTCTCGGAACAGCTCCGCGGCAACACCGTGGTCGTCGCCAACTGCAAGTGGTACGGCGGCGCACTCCAGATCGCACCATCAGCCGTCCTCGACGACGGCCTCCTGGACCTGGTAACGATCGGCGACCTCAACCGCCGCCGCCTCGTACCGGTCCTGACCGCCATGCGCCGCGGCGCCCACGTGACCATGCCGGGCATCACCAGCCGCCCGATCCGCGAGGTCACCATCGCCACGGACCGCCCGACCCCGTTCTACGCCGACGGCGAGCGGCTGCCCTCGGGCCCGCTGACGGTCCGCGTCCGCCCATCGGCGCTCCGCCTGATCGGCGCCTGAGCAGTCGTGGGCCGCCCTCCGCCAGGGGCGGCCCACGACGAACCCGTATCCTCCGCGCCTGAATCACCGGGCGCTATGGCTGGACTCGCCGAAGCCGTGCCGGCGCCAGCGGCGCGAGGAGCTACGGCAACGACGTGCTCTCCGGTTCCTCCCGATTCTCCTCGTGGCGTGGGCAGGGGCACGTGTTCGGATAGGGGCAGTCGCGGTGCCAGGAGAGCTTCCGGTCGAGGGTGTTGATTGCCGCACCGTGGTTCTCCAGCCAGCACGGCATGGTCAGACTCCGTGGCTTGTCGGTCGTCAAAGCGTTGACCGTTGACGCTGGTTGGCGCTGCATGCCGCCTGACCAGGTGTAAGAAGCGGCCGGTCCACCCGACTGAATTCAGCGTTCCGGTAGTCTCGCCGCACCGCGGCGCGGCCCACCGTATGCACAGCTTCGGTCGGCACCGTCCACCCCGGAGGCGCCTGGACCGGGCATGGCCACTGCCTGATGCCGCACTGACAGACAGACCCGCCGCCAGGGCGCCCACCACAGCGGTCGAGGTCCGTGGATGGTGTGGTTGTGCATCGCTGCCTCCGCCCGTCGAGGGAGGCGACGAGCGGCGGTTAGTGCGCTCCCCAGCCACCCGCCGCCTCCTGACCTGAAGCTTCGCGGGCACGCAGGGGGGGTGGGTGCGACAGCGCGTACTACTGGGACACCGTGATGAGACTGCCGGGTAGGACGAATCGTCCTACCCGGCGGGAACACCCATCCGCTCTGCGAGGCTCACCAGACCGGGAAGGCGCTGCTTGCGGCGGCGTGGGAGCAGCTCAGCAACGATGGTCCGGGCGATCGTCTGGTGGAAGAACAGGTCCGGAGCGATCTTCTCTGCCCGCAGGAGCGTGCCCACCGCGGCCTGCGAGCGATAGTCGGCCATCTGCGCCCAGGCCACCGTAAGCAGATGTCGCGAGCGCATCGACGGAGACACCGAGCCGAAGTTCGGGACCTGGTCCTCGAGAGCGAGGGCCTGGCGGTGGCGGTCGGCGGCGCCAGCGACTGCCACGGCAGTCATCGTGGCCAGCGTTGCCCCGAATGCCAGCCCAGCCAACGGCCGGGTGGACTTGTCGGTGACGCGTTCCGTCCATGCCCTGGCGGGTCGCGCCGCCTCGACGCGGGCCGCGGCGAGCCGCAGGCGCGGGAGGAGCTCGGCCGCCTCCGTGTGGCGTCCGTCGCGCGCCAGGGCCACGCACGCATAGCGGAGGTTCTCGCCCCAGATGGCGACCTGGTCCACATTGGCTGTCGCCATGGACGGCTCGATGGAGCGGGCTGTTGCCAGCGCCAGGGACTCGGCCTCGCCGAGCAGTCCTTGCCGGGACAGCATCCAGGCCCGGGTCGCGGACATCCCCGCGACCAGGAGCTCGTCTTCGGCGTGCCCTGCCGCGGCGAGGGCCTGGTACATGGCCAGCGCGGCAAGGTCGTCATGGGCGAGGTGGGCGAGGAGCGACGCGACCAGGTGGAGGAAGTCAGCGAGAACTGCCTGCGCCTGGCGTGCCGCAGCCGGGTCGGCAGCAGCTCGGACGGATGCGCGTGCTGCGGTGATATTCGCCGGGAGGGCCCGCGCAAGTGCGGCGTACCTGCCCACCCAGTACAGCCGCCACGCGTCGCCCAGTTCGTCGCGCAGCACAGCCGCGTCCGGCTCTGCTTCCGCGGGGATCAGGTCTAGGACGGCTCTGCGCAGGTGGGCGATCTCGCCGTCCTCAGCGCCGACGACCAGGCCACGCGGTTTGCCGATGAGTTCCGCCAGGTCCTGATCGAGGGCGCCGGCGATCTTGACCAGAGTTCCGAGTCGGGCGGTGTGGCGCTGTCCCTGCTCGAGCTGGCGGACGGTGTCGACGGATATGCCTGCGGCTTCGGCAACGTCGCGCTGGGACATGCTGCGACGGCGTCGGTAAATGGCCAGTTGCTCACCGAGAGTGCGGGTCATGGCGGACTCCCTGGTTGAGGTCAGGGTGGGTGGCCGGCGCTACTCCGGCCGCCCCGCACCTGCAGCCTATCCGCGACCGCCGCTGACCTCGATGGTGCGAACTTGCCAGCCGGGTCCCATCAGGGGGCGCCGCGGTGCATGATGTGGCCGGTCGCCGTGAAGGCCTCGTTGCCCACCAGGCGACCGGTTCTGGTCTCGGTGATGACGAAGCCTTCCGCGCGGTAGAGCGCCACCGCCGCCGGATTGCCCGCCAGCACGGTGACTTCGATCTGGTCGGCGTCGCATGCGGCGACCGCGTGGCGTAGCAGGGCCCGGCCGATGCCTTGCCGGTAGCGGGCCGGGTCGACGTACAGCCAGGTGATCTCGTCGTCGTCGTGTGCCACGAAGCCGGTCACCGTGCCGCCGTCGTCGGCGACCCAGAGGTGGCCGTCGAAGAGGCCTTCGCCCTCGGCGGTTTGCGCCAGGGTCAGGAATGCCTCGACGCCCACGGAGTCGCGCAGCTCGTCGAGGCGTGCGGCGTCGTGGATGCGGGCGATCTCCGGCCAGTCGTCGTCCCGGTATCCCCTGATGAGCATCCGGACATGATGTCGGCCCCGCGTCGGCGGCGCACGCGGATTTCCGGACGCCTGGTTACGTCAGGAGCGAGCGGATCACGATGATGGCCACGAAGACGACGATGAAGGCCAGGTCGATGCTGACGCCGCCGACGCGCAGTGGGGGCAGGACGCGGCGGACCGGGGCGAGGATCGGCTCGGTCACCGTGTAGATGCCCGCGGTCAGGCGGGAGCGGAAGGAGCCGGGGAGGCTCGGTCCGGCCAGCGTGGCCGTCCAGTCGAGGACCGCCCGGACGATCAGCAACACCTGCACCAGCAGCAACAGCAGGCTCACGATGGTGAGCAGAGATCCCATGGACTACCTCCAAGACCCGGTGGACCACTCACTATGCGGGGCTTTGTTGTGAATTTGCTGAAGCTTCGGTGAGTTCCCGCCGAGGGTGGCCGGTCAGCGGGTGGACGGGCCGCTGGGCGCACCGGCGTGCCCGGCGCCGGCGAAGGTCCGCAGTAACCGCGTGGCGGGCTCGTTGTCTGCGGCGGGACAACTCGTCGTTTGCCCCATTACGTCCTTTACGCGTGGGACCATCGTTGCTCGGGGCCTGCCGCCGCGACCTTGGGCGGGCCTGTTATCCGAGACCCGCAAAGGACTGAAGCATGGGCAACGTTGACAAGGGCGCCGCTACGGAGCCGCAGCCGGACGACGGCGCGAACGAGGTGTACTCGTCGGCCGTCTCTCGCCGTACCCGGCTGCGCAGACAGGCCATGATCGGCGGGGCCGGTCTGCTCGCCGTCCTCGGGGTGGGCGGACTCGTCGCGCACCAGGTGCTCGACGACCGGGACACCGCTCCCGCCGCCCAGACCGGGGCCGAGGAGCCGACGGTGCCGGGTGCCGCACCGGCGACCTCCGGGGTCGTGCCACAAGCCGCGCCGTCCACCGGCGCCCGGGCCAGCTCCGCCGCCGCGCCACCGAAGTCGCCCGCCGCTAAGACGACGACACACTCCAAAGCCGATGCCGAGCGGATCGCGGCGGTCCGATCCGCTGCGGCGAAGGCCAGCGCGAGTGCGCAGATCCGACGGCCGGTGCCGAACGCCGCTGCCGCGAACGTGGACGCGTCCGCGGTCACCTCCACCACCGTGCGGCAGGGCGGGGAGGCGTTGCGGATCAAATCCGCCCGGCAGGATCTCACCGGCTATCGCGAGCTGGGCTGGATCGCCGACGAGGGGGTCCAGGTGGGCAACTCCCGGTGCACTCAGAGGATCCGGCTGAGCACCAACACCGCGGCCCGCGAACGCCCGACTCTGCTGATTTGCTGGCGTACCAGCGCGCAGAAGAGCGTTTACACCGTGGCCGTCAAGACGGACGGGCGCCCGTCCAAGGAGTTGAGCGTTGCGGAGATCGACAAGCAGTGGGCCAAACTCGGCTGACCCTGCGTCGACCCCACAAGCGGCGGCCCGGAGCGCGTGTGCTCCGGGCCGCTGTTGGTGCTTCGTTGGGTCATCGGGTGGTGCCTAGGGCGTCACCCGGGCGCTCCGACTTAGTACGGGGCGATGGTGAAGGTGGCACCGCTGGTGATGTCGGACTCCACGTAGCCATTGGGAGCAACCGCATCCTCAGCCGCCTGGTTCGCCAGAGTGGAGCCGCTGGCGACCACCGTCACGGTGTACGCCCCCAAGTCTTCTCCCGTGGTGTCGAGGGTGCAGATCAGCTCGGTGTCCATGATCGGCAGGACGTCCTCACACTCGATATCGGAGTTGGGCGCAGTCTGGGTGTATGGCGCGTCACGGACAAGGTAGACGTGTGCGGCGCTAGCGGCCGACCCCCAGTTCAGCTCCAGGAAGCCGGCTCCCATGATGTCGAGGTCGACCTCACCGCCCTCGGGCGCGGTGTTCGGCGAGATCGAGAGTCCGAAGCTGTAGTTGTAATAGAGGGGGTTGTTGGTAGCGGGGTTATTGTCAGGGTCATCGCTGCTGACCCTGCCGCCCGCGGCCGTCACGACCAGCGTCTGGTCGGCGGTCGACGGGTTCGACGGGAGGGTGCCGACGAAGCTCAGGCCGTTGGTGGCCACCCTGATGTTGGTGAGCGCACGTCCGCCGAGCGTGGCGTTGGTCGCCGTCGTGCCGGCAACAGCGCCGGCGCCGGGCGTGAAGCCGGTTCCCGTGACGGTGATGTCGTTGCCGCCGAGCGAGGGCCCGCCCTCCGGGGTGAACTCGGTGATGGTGGGCGGCACCGCGATGGTGTACGTCCCCTTGGCGATCAACGGGCTCGTGGTGGCCACGGTGCCGCTGTAGACGCACAGGTTGTACTTGGCGGAGGTCTGGTTGGCGGCGAGCTTGAGGCCGTCGTTGTTCTGACCACTTGCGGCATCGTCCGACGGGATGGTGATGGCGAGCTTCGTCGTCGACAGCTTCTTCACGTCGGCGGCGGCGGTGATCACGACGCCGCCGGTCAGCGCGTAGGGGCTGGTGGCGTTTGCGGTGATCGCCGCGGCGGCCTTGTAGGTGAGGCTGCAGGTAGCCGCTGCGCTGGCCCCGAACCACTGGAACTGGACATACGGAGTGACGCCGGCGGTGAAGGGCGCGGGGTCATTGGCGGTCACGGTAGCCGTGGCGGTGATTGTGTTGCCACCCTCGCTCGGGCCGCTGGGGCTGCTCAGGACGAGGGCGTTTGGCGCCGCGAGCGCTGGTGTGGCGGTGGCGGCGAGCAGCATGGCGGTGGCCGCTCCCGCCGCGAGCCCGGCGCGGATCAGCCGGGATTTGGATCTGGACATGGACTTACGCATGCGTGGTCCCCTCCTACGGTCCTCACGAACCGCGTCGGTTGGTGTGGATAAGGCGCGCGCCGGTGATTCTGCGGCCATCTCGCGGAAGCGTAACCAAATGTGCTCAGCCAATTGCTTAGAGTCACGAAAACCATTGGATTGTTACCGCCCAGGAGGTCATCCCGCACGGCCGCGACACTTCTGCGCCGGGTCGTCGATCGGTGCGTCGCGTGGGGTGGCCGGGGTGCCCGCACGGCCTTCGCGGCAGCTGGGTTCTTGAGTGGATCTTCGAGTTCGGCCTAGGCTCAGAGGGTCAGGTCGTTGAAACGTTTAAATTCCTGACCCGCTCCGTGCCCTTCTCTCATCGACCGAGGAGAACCGCATGGCAAGAACCGCGACAGCCAGGGCGGCAACCGCCGTGCTGGCCGCGATAGTCGCGCTCCCGCTGTCCGCCGTCCCCGCCGAAGCCCGCCTCGATGACCGGAGAATTGAAACGCTCTCCGGCGCGCACTGGATCTGGTTCCCCGAGGGGGACCCCGCCACGTCGGCACCCGCCGCCACCCGTTACGTGCACCGTGTCTTCACCGCCCCGGCCGGTCCCTACTCCGAGTCCCAGCTTGTCTTCACCGGCGACGACACCGTCGACGTCTGGCTCAACGGCACCTGGCTCGCCGGCTCGCCGCGCGTCGCCGATTCCTGGAAGAAGGCCCTGTCCGTCGACCTCGCCGCAGCCCTTACGCCGGGCACCAACACCCTCACCATCGCCGCGCGCAACAGCGGCGGACCGGCCGGCGTCGTCGGCCGGCTGCGCGTCGTGTCGGCGCAGGGGACGGTGGAACTCACCACCGACGGTGCCTGGGAAGCCGCCGACGCCGTGCCCCAGCGCTGGGTGCCCGCCAAGGACCTCGGGGCATACGGCAGCGGGCCGTGGCGCGAGAACGTCGCGCTGCCCGATCCCGGTGCCGCCTCGCCGGTCACGGTCGGTGGGCTCACCACCGAACGCCGGACCGACCCGGTGGGTGTCGACGCGGCGAAGCCGCGCTTCGGCTGGCGGCTTGACTCGGCCGCGAAGGGCCAGGTGCAGGGCCGCTACCAGGTCACCGTGGGCACGACCCCGGGCACGGCCGACGTCTGGGACAGCGGCACGGTCGCGTCGCAGCGATCGGTCGACGTCGCGTACGGCGGCCCCGCGCTGGCACCCAACCGCACCTACCACTGGCGGGTCCGGATCTGGGACGCCCAGGGACGCCCCGGCCCGTGGAGCGCCGCGGCCCGGTTCGACACCGGCCTCGCCGCCTGGCAGGCCGACTTCATCGGGGTGCCCGGCACCGCCGACCTCGCCGGCGCGTCCTGGATCTGGTACCCCGAGGGCGATCCCGCGGTCTCCGTGCCGGCGGCCACGCGCTACTTCCGGCGTACGGTCGAGATCGCCTCGCCCGGCCCGACCACCCTGGTGGTGACCGGCGACGACACCGCCGACGTCTGGGTCAACGGGGCGCCTGTCAGCACGTCGCGGCGGTTCACCGACTCGTGGAAACGCGCCACCACAGTGGACGTGACCGCGCAGCTCAGGGCGGGCGCGAACACCATCGCCGTGGCGGCGTCCAACACTTCCGTCGGGCCGGCCGGGGTCATCGCCAAGCTCCAGGGCGCGGTGACGACGGGCACCGACGCGGCCTGGAAGGCATCGCAGAGCGCGCCCGCCGGCTGGCAGAACCCCGGCTTCGACGACTCCGCCTGGCCCGCCGCCCGCGTCGCCGCCGCCTACCGGTCCGGGCCGTGGGGTGACCAGGTCATCGTGCCGAACCCGGCGCCGCGGCTGGGCAAGACCTTCGACATCGGTAAGCCCGTGGCCCGGGCCCGGCTCTTCGCCACCGCGCTGGGACTGCACGAGACGTATCTGAACGGCGCCAAGGTGAGCGAGGAACGGCTCGCCCCGGGCTGGACCGACTACACCAAGCGCCTGCAATACCGTGCCTACGACGTGACCGCGGCTCTGAAGCCCGGTGCCAACACGCTCTCCGCGTTGCTGGGCAACGGGTGGTACTCCGGCAGCCTCGGCATGGGCGGCAACCGGCGCTACGGCGCGTCGCCCTGGTATTCGGCCCAGCTCATCGTCGAATACGCGGACGGAACACGCGCGGACGTGCGTACGGATGCGTCGTGGTCGGCGACCACCAGCCCGGTCGTTTCGGACGACCTGTACCACGGCGAGGATTCCGATGCCCGCATCGCGGGCGGCGCCGCACGGGCCGTGACCGTGCGCACCGGCTCGCTGCCGCGGATCGTCGCCCAGGTTGACCCGGGCGTGACCGTGCAGCAGCAGCTGCGCCCGGTGCGGCTCACCCAGCCGAAGCCGGGCATGTGGATCGCCGACCTCGGCCAGAACTTCACCGGCTGGAACCGGCTGCGGGTCGAGGGCCCGGCCGGCACGAGGGTGACCCTGCGCCACGGCGAGATCCTCAATGCCGACGGCACCCTCTACACGGCGAACCTTCGCTCGGCCCAGCAGACCGACACCTTCACCCTCGCCGGCGGCGGGCCGGAGACCTTCGAGCCGCACTTCACCGTGCACGGCTACCGATATGTGGAGCTGACCGGCTTCCCCGGCACGCCCACGGCCGACAGCTTGACCGGACTGGCCGCCTGGACCGACGGCGCCCAGACCGGCACGTTCACCACCTCCGACCCGCTGGTGAACCAGGTGCAGAGCAACATCGTCTGGGGCGCCCGCTCCAACATGCTGTCGATTCCCACCGACTGCCCGCAGCGCGACGAGCGGCTGGGGTGGACCGGTGACATCGCGGCGTTCGGTGCCACCTCCACATTCAACTTCGACACCCGGGGCCTGCTCAGCAAGTTCGCCACCGACATGGTGGACGCCCAGCGCGCCGACGGCGCCTTCACCGATGTGGCGCCGGACGTGCTCGGCGGGGCCGGCAAGGCCGGCTGGGGCGACGCGGGCGTCATCGTCCCGTACGTGCTCTGGCAGCGTTACGGCGACCTCACCGCCGCCGACCAGCACTTCGACGCGATGGCCCGCTGGGTCGACTACCTGCGGGCGACCGCGGGCGCCGACCTGATCCGCAACCGCGACACCTACGGCGACTGGCTCAACGTCAACGATCCCACCGCCAACGACATCACCAGCACGGCGTTCTTCGGCTGGTCGGCGCGGCTGGTCTCGCGGATGGCGGCGGCGACCGGGCGCACCGACAAGGCAGCCGCCTACGGCGATCTGGCGGACCGCATCGGCACCGCGTTCACCCGCCGGTTCATCGCCGCCGACGGCACGGTACGCGGTGACAGCCAGACCGGGTACGTCCTCGCCCTGGCCTTCGGCCTGGTCCCGCCGGACCGGACGCAGGCGGTGGCGGACAAGCTCGCCGCGAAGGTGGCGTCGCGCTCCGGTCACCTCTCCGTCGGGTTCATGGGCGTCGAGAACCTGCTCCCGGTGCTCGCCGGGCACGGGCACCTCGACACGGCGTACCAGATCCTGCGACAGCCGGATTATCCCGGCTGGGGCTACATGAACTCCCGGGGAGCGACAACCATCTGGGAGCGCTGGGACGGCATCCGGCCGGACGGCACGTTGCAGGACCCCGGCATGAACTCCTTCAACCACTACGGCCTGGGGTCGGTCGGCGACTGGCTCTATCGCAGCGTCGGCGGCATCGCCCCGGCGGCGCCGGGGTATCAGCGGCTGCTGCTCGCGCCGAAACCCGGCGGCACGCTGACGTCCGCGACGACCGCGCTCACCACCGGGTACGGCCAGGCACGGACACAGTGGACCAGGGACGGCGGCAAGCTGACCCTGACCGTGGTGGTGCCGCCGAACGCGACCGCGACGATCGAGGTTCCGGCGACCTCGGCGGCTGCGGTCACCGCCCCGGCTGAGGCGGTGCCGCAGGGCTTCGCCGCCGGCACCGCGTCGTACTCACTGGGCTCGGGGTCGTACACCTTCACGGCGAACTGAGCCGGACCGGCGCCGGGTCGTCAGGCGGGGTAGGACGAGGCCTCTGTGGCCTTGAGACTGGCCCACACCCGACGGCCCGGCGCGAGGTCGAGCTGGACGGCCGCGGCGGGCGTGACGTCGGCGGCGACCGCGACCGGACCGTTCAGCTCGATGCGTAGCGCGTCCCCGTGCCGGGCCACCGACGCCACCGTCGCCGGCCACGTGTTGCGCGGGCTGCCCTCCGGGCGGGCCGCGTAGAGCGCGACGGCGGCCGGCGGGAACGCCACGAACACCTCGCCGTTCTGCGGGGTCGCCGTGGTGAGGGCGAAGTCGGCGGCGACCTGGACCAGCGTGCCCTCCGCCCGGCCGCGATAGAGGTTGAGCCCGACCAGCCGGGCCACGTAATCGGTGCGCGGCGCCGACGTCACCGACGCCGCGTCGCCGGTCTGCACCACGCGTCCGTCCTCGAGGATGACCAGCCGGTCGGCGAGCATCATGGCGTCCAGCGGGTCGTGGGTCACCAGGATCGTCGGTCCCGGGTGCGTGCTCAGATGGCCGCGCAGGTGGGTGCGGGTGTCCAGGCGTGTCCGCGCGTCCAGCGCGGCGAGCGGCTCGTCGAGCAGCAGCAGCTCGGGCTCGGTGGCGAGCGCCCGGGCCAGCGCCACCCGCTGAGCCTGGCCGCCGGACAGCTGCCGAGGCTTGCGGCTCGCGTGCTCGGCCAGCCCGACGCGGTCGAGCAGGGCGGCCGCCCGCGCCCGCGCGGCGGCCCGGGAGACGCCGCGACAGCGCGGCCCGAAGGCCACGTTGTCCAGTGCGGACAGGTGCGGGAAGAGCAGGTAGTCCTGGAAGACCACGCCGATGCGGCGGTGCTCCGGCGCGGTGTCCTCCAGGCGGCGTCCGTTGAGCGCGACGTGCCCGTCGTCGAGGTCGGTCAGCCCGGCCAGCGCCCGCAACGCGGTGGTCTTGCCCGCGCCGTTCGGTCCGAGCAGCGCCACGACCTCGCCCGGCGCCGCCGAGAGGGCCGCGTCCAGGGTGAAGCCCGGCCGCCGGACGACCAGCCTCGCGTCGAGCGTCACGTCGTGCCCAGCCAGCGGTCGCGCAGCCCGGCGAGGATCGCCACGGAGACGGCGAGCAGCACCAGGCTCAGCACGATCGCGGCGTCGAGATCCCGCTCCAGGGCGAGGTAGACGGCGAGCGGCATGGTCTGCGTCCGCCCCGGAAAGTTGCCCGCGAACGTGATCGTCGCCCCGAACTCGCCGAGGGCCCGGGCCCAGCACAGCACCGCGCCGGCGGCGACGCCGGGAGCGATCAGCGGCAGGGTGACGCGGCGGAAGGCCGTCCAGCGGCCGGCGCCCAACGTCGCCGCCGCCTCCTCGTAGCGGGCGTCCGCGCTCCGCAGTGCCCCCTCCACGCTGATCACCAGGAACGGCATCGCGACGAACGCCTCCGCGAGCACCACCCCGGTCGTGGTGAAGGGCAGGGTGATGCCGAACGCCGAGTCCAGCCACTCACCGACCAGGCCGCGCCGGCCGAAGACCAGCAGCAGCGCGACGCCGCCGACCACCGGCGGCAGCACCAGCGGCACGGTGACCAGCGCCCGCACGAACCGCCGGCCCACAAAGGTGGTCCGGGCCAACAACCACGCCAGGGGTACGCCGGTCAGCAGGCACACGCCGGTCGCGAGGGTGGCGGTGAGCAGGGACAGCCGCAGCGCCGCCAGGACGTCGGGCTCGGTCAGGCGCTGCGGCAACGTCGCCCACGGCGCGCGGATCAGCAGGCCGGCCAGGGGCAGCACGAGGAACGCCAGCCCGGCGATCGCGGGGATCGCCAGGACGAGCGGTGCGCTTCGGCCGGCCCGGCTCAGGGCTTCTGGAACCCTGCGTCGGCCAGCACCTGCTGGGCCTGCGGCGTCCGCACGAACGTCACGAACGCGCTCGCGCCGGAGGGATTCGGGGCGTTGGTCAGCGCGACGATCGCGTAATCGTTCAGCGTCGACGCCGACTCGGGAAACTCCACCCCGTCGACCTCCGCGGCGGCCGATCTCGCGTCCGTACGGTAGACCAGCGCGGCGTCCACCTCGCCCAGCTTGAGCTTGGCGAGCGCGGCTTTCACGTCCTGCTCCTGGGTCACCGGGGTGACGGCCGCCCCGGCGGTCGCCAGCGCCTTCTTCGCGGCGGCGCCGCACGGCACCTGCTCGGCGCAGAGCGCCACCTTGACCCCCGGCTTCGCGAGCGCGGCGAGCGAGGTGATCCCTTTCGGATTCCCCTTCGGTACGGCGATGACGAGCTGGTTGCGGGTGAACGTCACCGGCGTGCCGCTGCTGTCGCCCGCGTCGACGACCGTCTTCATGGTCGCGGGGCTAGCGGCCGCGAAGACGTCGGCCGGGGCGCCCGAGGTGATCTGCTGTGCCAGGCCGGAGCTGCCGCCGTAGGAGAAGGTCACGTCCACGCCGGGGTTCAGTCCCTCGAAGAGGACGCCGATCTTGTCGAACGACTCGGTCAGCGACGCCGCGGCGAGCACTGTCACCTTGCTGGTGTTCGCCTTCGCCGACGCGCCGGAGCCCTTCGCCGGGGCGTCGGCGGCGGCGCCGCATCCGCTCGTCACCAGCACCGCCGCCAGCGCGGCGGCCGTCGTCAACCGTGTCCTCATCTGTCGTCCCCTCGCTCCACGACCACCGTCGTGGACTTGATCACGGCCACCGCCACGGACCCGACCTCGAGGCCCAGATCATCAACGGCTTCCCGGCTCATGAGTGACACCACCCGGAACGGGCCGGCCTGCACGTCCACTTGCGCCATCACGGCGTCGCGGGTGATGGCCGTGACGATGCCGCGCAGCCGGTTGCGGGCCGAGGACCGGTGCGCGCCCCGGTCCGGCTCGTCGAAATGCCGCGCGAACGCGGCGAGGTCGGCCCCGGCGATGCACCGGTGCCCGTTGTCGTCACGGATCGCGGCGAGCCGGCCCGCGTCGACCCAGCGCCGCACGGTGTCCGCGCTGACCCCGAGCAGCTCCGCCGCCTCGCCGATCCGGTATGTCGCCACGCTCGGAGCATAGTGCTCGCAGATGCGAGAGCAAATCTCGGTATTGCCTCGCACATGCTTTCACCGTGAGCGGAAGGCGCTTGTGCTTCGCGGCGCGGCGGGGAAATCTGGAGGTGCCTCCCGCGCCGGAAGGGGTACAGACCCTCCCATGACAGTCCGTGACGCACACCCGAGGTTGGCGGACCCCGGTCGCGACACCGCCGTGCGTAACACCCGCCCGGTGCCCGTCAGGGCCCCGGATTCCGCGGCTGACCTGCCCCGTTACCTGGGCGTGCTGCGCTGGCTGTCGGACGCCGACGACCTCGCCGTCGCGCACGCGGGATGCACCCTCGCCGTGGAGGTCGCCGGACGCGAGGGTGCGGCGGCCGGTCTCGTCATGGCGTACTCGGAGCGCAGCTCGTCGGCCCGCCGCCTCGGCGATCTCACCGCCGCCCGCGAGGACGCGGAGGCCGCCGCGGAACTGCTGGAGGTCTCCGGGGTCGAGCCGGACGGCGCCACCGCCGCGCTGCTGACGGCCCGCCGGATCGCGGTCCGCCTGGACCTCGGCGAGCTCGACTCGGCGGACGCCCTGCTCTGCGCCACCCCCTTCGGCGGCGATCTACCGGACGAACCGGAATACCTGCTGTTGCGCTACGTGCGGGGCCGGCTGCACGCCGCCCTGGCCCGGCCGGGCGAGGGACTCGCGGACCTGTACCGCTGCGGGGAACGGGTGGCGGCGCTCCGGTCCGACCATCCGGGCGTGCTGCCGTGGCGCTCGGCGGCGGCGTTCGTCCTGGCCGGCCTGGGCGCGGCCGAGGCGGCGGAGCGGCTCGTCGCGGAGGAGGTCGCGCTGACCCGCCGGCACGGCCTGGCGTCGGCGCTCGGCCGGGCGCTGCGGATCCAGGGCCGGGTGCGGCCTGGCCTGGCCGGCAAGGAGCCCGCCGAGGAGGCCGTCCGGGTGCTGCACGGCACGCCGCGCCGCTTCGAGCTCGCGACCGCGCTGGTCGACCTCGGCGGCCTGCTGAACCTGGCCCGCCGCCGCCCCCAGGCCCGCCGGGTGCTGCGCGAGGGCCTCGAACTGGCCGAGAGCTGCGGATCGCCGGCGCTGGTCGCCCGGGCCCGGGGCTACTACGCCGGACGGTCGCCGGCCAGATAGAGGCGGAGTCGCGCCACGCCGAGGCGTCAGGCGTCGGCGGTGGGCCCGTGGTTGCCGGCCCGAGCCCGGGCCAGCGCGGCGATGGCGGACCACGCGACCAGCGGCAAAGTGGTGGCGGCGACCGCGATCAGCCAGCCGTACGCCGCCGCGCGAACCGTCGTGTCGGTCGCCGCGCTCCACCCGGCGGCGGCCAGACCCAACAGCGCGGTCGCCATGGCGAGAGCCGCCAACCAGCGCAGCCTGCTGGCTGCCTGGGCGACCAGCACCGAGGGAAACACCACCAGGGCGGTCACCACCCCGCCGGCGGTGCCGGCGAGGAGCACGAACAGGATCCCCGCGAGTGGGCCGCCCGGGTCGAGGCAGGCGAGGAACGCATAGGCAAGTAGGGCGAGGTAGGCCAGCACACCCTCCGCGCAGAACAGCAGCCAGGCCGCTGCCGCTCCGATGGCGTGTCGGGGGATGGCGCGAAACATGGGTCTCCGGGGGTCGGTTGGCGGGCCAGGATACCCAGGTCAGAGCGGCTGAGCACAACGGGGCGTCAGCCGGCGCACACTGGTTTGCCAGCATGGTGCTCGTCCGGCTAGACGCGGCGCCACTTCTGGTTCAGGGTGCCGGCGCAGTCCCACAGTTGCAGGCGGGCGCCGTCGCCGCCGTTCCAGTCCTTGATGTCGACGCACTTGTTGGCCTGCGGGTTGACCAGGTCGCCGGCGGCCGACAGGACGAACTGCTGTGCCGGGTTGCCGCTGCACCCGACGATCTGGATGACGGCGCCGTTGGCCGTCGAGCCCCAGGCGACGTCCATGCACTTGGAGTTGGAAGTCTGCAGGGTGCCGTTCACGAACGTCCACCGCTGCGCGCCCGTGCCGTTGCAGTTCCACATCTGCAGGGGTACGCCGTCGGAGAAGTTCGAGTTCGGCACGTCGACGCACTTGTTGTTCCAGTTGCTGACGACCGAGCTCGCGCCGCCACCGCCGCCGCTCGTGGTCAGCGACAGCCCGTAGACGCCGAGGATCTCGTTGACCGGCTGGAACCACATGGTGGCGCCGGTCGAGCAGTTGCCGCTGCCGCCCGAGGTGACGCCCTGGGCCTGGTTGCCGGAGATCCAGGAGCCGCCGGAGTCGCCCGGTTCGGCGCAGGCGTTGCTGCGGGACAAGCCGGAGACGGCGCCCTGGGCGTACACAATGGTTTCGTCGCGGCCCAGGATCGTGCCGCAGCGCCATCCGGTCGTGCGGCCGGAGCGGCAGACGGAGCCGCCGATCGCGGCCTCCTGCGATCCGGCGACCGTGACGTTGCCGCCGGCGTAGTTGTTGACCCACGGCCGTGGGGTCCAGTTGCCGTTGGTGCGGATCCACGCGTAGTCGTTGCCCGGGAACGACGATCCGGCGAAGGTGCCCTGTGCCACGTTGTTGTAGCCCAGCGTGGGACTGTTCACGCCGCCACAGTGTCCGGCGCTGACGAATCCGCCGGCGACCGCGAAGCCCACCGAGCACAGCGTGTTGCCGTTGATGACGTACTGGTCGCCGCCGCGGATGTCGTACACCGGCCGCGGCTGCTCGGCGGTCTCGGTCACGGAGACCGGGCCCGCTCCGCTGGCGGCGGCGAACGTCCGCGCCTGTGCCGACGCGCCGGGCTTCGCCATGACGACCACGCGGTTGGCGGCGACGTCGACATACCAGCCGCGGATCGCGGTGCCCACGGCCCGCGCGGCGTGGTGGTCCAGCTTGGCCCGGGCGGCGGCCAGGTCGGCGTCGCTGCGGCGGACCACGACGGGTACGGCGCCCTCGGCGCGCACGATCGGCGCCCGGGAGGCGTCAGTGACGGCGACGGTGAGCCGGTCCGCGCCGGCGGGAATCCACGCGCCGCCGAACGCGGGGCCGAGCCGGGCGCGCAGCCGCCGCTCGATGACCGGGGCGGCGGCCTCGGTGGCCAGGCGGGCGGCGATCCGGTCGTCGGTGAGCCCGAGGTCGCGGCGCATCGCCGCCACCATGCCGGGGGCCAGGTCGAACCGGGGTGCCACGGCCGGCGCGGCGGAGGCGGGGGTGTCGGTGGCGAGGCTCGGAGGTGGCAGGAGACCGGCGGCGGTGAGCGCGGCGGCGGTGACGCCGAGCGTGAAGGCACGGGACATGGGGATTCCTTCCGCTGATCCGGGGGAGCCGGGGAAGGAGAGCGCTCTCTGTATTGGAGTCTGTCTATGTAGGTCATATTTGTCAACAATGTTTCACAATATCGACGGACCCCTGTCCACAGGGTCGTTCGCCGTCACCGCGCCGGCGTGGAAGGCTGAACCCGACGTCGGAGGAGGATGGGCCCATGGGCATGGTCAAGGTGGTCGGTCTGGTCCTGCATCCGCGGCGCGACTGCGGCGCCGCGATCGACGCGATCGTGCGGTGGGCCAAGTCCCGCGACGTGACGGTCCTCGGCGTGCCCGAGGAGATCACCCGCATCGACTGCGCCGCCGAGGCGGTCTCCGCCGAGGAGATGGTCGAGCGGGCCGGGCTGCTGGTCAGCCTCGGCGGTGACGGCACCATGCTGCGCACCATGCGGCTGGTCGAGGGGCGCAAGACGCCGGTGCTCGGCGTCAACGTCGGGCGCCTCGGCTTCCTCGCCGAGGTCGACCTGCCCGACCTGCCCGACGCCCTGTCGATGATCGACGAGCACCGGTTCACCGTCGAGTCGCGCACGGCGGTGCGCACCGTCCTGCCGGACGGCAAGGAGGTGTCGGCCTTCAACGACATCGCGATGGTGCGCGTGCCCGGCCACGGCCTCGCCCACATCGGCATCAACGTCGAGGGCAGCAACTTCGTGCGCTACGCGGCCGACGCGGTGATCGTCGCGACGCCCACCGGGTCGACGGCGTACAGCTTCTCCGCGGGCGGGCCGATCGTCTCGCCGAACGTGGCGGGCATCCTGGTCACCGCCTCGGCGGCGCACTCGTCGTTCAACCGCTCGCTGATGCTCTCGCCCGACGAGCAGCTCGAGCTGGACGTGGCGACGACCAGCGGCCGCCTCGCCATCGAGGTCGACGGCATCATCCAGGGCTACGCGGAAGCCGGCGACCGGCTGACGATCATTCCTGTGCCGGCGGCGGCCCAGGTCATCCGCTTCGGCCGCACGTCGTTCTACGAGCGGGCCCGGCGCAAGCTCCGGGTCGAGGGCAGCGCGCAGGTGGGCGGCGGCGACCCGGGCGACGCGGTGGTCGTGGACAGCTTCGAGCAGTCCCGCTACGAGATCCTGCTCGGCGGCGAGCTCGCCGGCGTCCTGCACTACCGCCGCGACGGCGAGCGGATCGAGCTCGCGCACACCGAGATCGACCAGGCCTTCGAGGGCCGTGGCCTGGCCGGGCGGCTCGCCTCGGCCGCCCTCGGCGACGCCCGCCGCCGATCCGCCTCGGTGCTGGCGACCTGCCCCTTCGTGGCCGGATATGTGGAGCGGCACCCCGAGTTCACCGACCTGCTCGTCCGAGGAGGAACACCCGCATGACCGGTTCCGTCTGCACCCACCTCGACCAGGCGCGAGCCGTCACCCCGTCGGGCGACGGCTGCGTCGAGTGCCTGGCGGCCGGCGGCCACTGGGTGCACCTGCGCGTCTGCATGACCTGCGGACACGTCGGCTGCTGCGACTCGTCACCCGGCAAGCACGCGACCGCGCACTTTCACGCGCAGGACCATCCGATCGTCCAGTCGTACGAGCCGGATGAGGACTGGCTGTGGTGCTATCGCGACGAGACGGTCCTGGTGGCCAGCCTGCCCTCGTTGACCTACCGCTGAGGACGCAGCCATGGGCCACCCCGCCATCCTGACCGTCGACGACGACCCGTCGGTGTCCCGGGCCATCGCCCGCGACCTGCGCCGGCGCTACGGCGAGCACTACCGGATCATCCGGGCCTCCTCGGCCGACGACGCGCTGGAGGCGTTGCGCGACCTCAAGCTGCGCGGCGGGCGGGTGGCCGTCCTGCTCGCTGACTACCGGATGCCGCAGATGAACGGCATCGAGTTCCTGGAGCAGGCGATGGACCTGTTCCCGCACGCGCGGCGGGCGCTGCTCACCGCGTACGCGGACACCGACGCCGCCATCCAGGCGATCAACGTGGTGGACGTCGACCACTACCTGCTCAAGCCCTGGGATCCGCCGGAGGAGAAGCTCTACCCCGTCATCGACGCGCTGATCGACGCCTGGCAGGCCACCGGCGACCGGGAGGTCGAGGACATCCGGGTCGTCGGGCACCGGTGGAGCGAGCCGTCGTACCAGATCCGGGATTTCCTGGCGCGCAACCTGGTGCCGTACCGATGGCTCGGTGCGGACGATCCGGAGGGCCGCCGCCTGCTCGACGCGGCGGGGGTGGGCCCCGAGGCGATCCCGCTGGTGGTCAAGGCCGACGGCCGGGCCCTGGCCCAGCCGAGCCCGTCGGAGCTGGCCGAGGCGGCCGGCCTGGCCACCGCGCCCGACCGCGACTTCTACGACCTGATCATCGTCGGCGGCGGCCCGGCCGGGCTCGGCGCCGCGGTCTACGGCGCGTCCGAAGGCCTCAAGACGCTGCTGATCGAGCGTCGGGCGGTCGGTGGCCAGGCCGGCCAGAGCTCCCGGATCGAGAACTACCTCGGCTTCCCCGACGGCATCTCGGGCGCCCAGCTGACCGACCGCGCGCGCCGGCAGGCCGGCAAGTTCGACGCCGAGGTGCTCACCACCCGGGAGGTCACCGGGCTGCGCCCGGACGGCTCGGCCCGCACGCTGACCTTCGCGGACGGAGGGGAGGTGTCGGCGCACGCCGTCGTGCTCGCCACCGGCGTCGCGTACCGACCGCTGGTCGCCGACGGGGTGGCCGAGCTGACCGGCTCCGGCGTCTTCTACGGCTCGGCGGCGACCGAGGGGCCGTCCTGCGCGGGCAGCGACGTCTACATCATCGGCGGCGCCAATTCCGCCGGTCAGGCCGCGCTCTTTTTCTCCCGGTACGCCCGCAGCGTCACCCTGCTGGTCCGCGGCGATTCCCTCGAGGCGTCGATGTCGTACTACCTCATCCAGCAGCTCAACAAGATCGACAACATCCGGGTGCGGACCCGCTGCGAGGTGGTCGGCGCGCGCGGCGACGGACGCCTCGAGGCCATCACCATCTGCGACAGCAAGAACGGGCTCACCACGACCGTCGAATGTGGGTACCTCTTCGTCTTCATCGGTGCGGAACCCCGCACCGACTGGCTCGGCGACGCGGTGGCGCGCGACGGGAAGGGCTTCGTCCGCACCGGGCCGGATCTGCTGCGCGACGGCGGGCGCCCGCCGGGATGGGATCGCGACCGGGATCCGTTCTATCTGGAGTGCAGCGTTCCCGGCATCTTCGCCGCCGGCGACGTCCGGGCCAGCTCGGTGAAGCGGGTGGCCTCGGCGGTCGGCGAGGGCGCGATGGCCGTCACGCTGGTCCACCGCTATCTGGAGGCTCAGTGATGAGCGAGACCGACGTCGAGGAAATCCACCTGCGACCGTGCGAGCCGGGCAGGCTGACGCCCGCCGAGCTCAGGACGCTGTTCCTGTTCGAGAAGCTGACCGACGACCAGCTCGCCTGGATCGCCGACCACGGCTGCACCATGCACGCCCCCGCGGGCTCGCTCGTGCTCCGCGAGGGCGATCCCGCGGAGAAGTTCTTCGTCCTCCTCAGCGGCACGGTCTCGCTCACCCGGCGGGTGGGGCAGGACGACGTGCAGACCACGCGGACGGAGCAGCGCGGCGTCTACATGGGCGCGACCCAGGCGTACATCCGCGACGACGGCGTGCAATACACCTACATGGCCTCCATGCGGGCGCTCGACGACGCCGACTTCTTCGTGCTCTCGGCCGCCGACTTCGGCTGGATGATGCGCGAGTGGTTCCCCATGGCGATCCACCTGCTGGAGGGCCTCTACCTCGGAATGCGCAACACCCAGGCGGCGATCGGCGAGCGCCAGCGGCTCACCGCCCTCGGCGCGCTCTCCGCGGGCCTGATGCACGAGCTCAACAACCCGGCCGCGGCCGCCTCCCGGGCGACCGGCGCGCTGCGCATGCGGGTCGCCGGCATGCGGCACAAGCTGGGCATGCTGGCCGCCGGCAAGGTGGCGGCCGACCGCCTCGACGCGCTCGTCGAGCTCCAGGAAGAGGTCATCGAGAAGGCGGCCAAGGCGCCGGCGCTGACCGCCCTGCAGGCCGCCGACCGCGAGGACGAACTCGGCGACTGGATGCAGGAGCGCTCGATCACCCACGCCTGGGACCTCGCCCCCGTCTTCGCCCAGGGTGGCCTCGACGCCCGGTGCCTCGACGACATCGAGGCCAAGGTCGGCTCGCCCGAGCTGCTCGACCAGGCCATCCACTGGATCGGGTACGCGCTGGAGACCGAGCAGCTGATGAGCGACATCGAGGACGCCACCGGGCGCGTCTCCTCCCTGGTCTCGGCCGCCAAGCAGTATTCCCACCTGGACCGCGCCGCGCACCAGTGGATCGACGTGCACACCGGCCTGGACAGCACGCTGGTCATGCTCGGCCACAAGATCGGCGCCGGCGTCACGGTCGTCAGGGAATACGACCGCGGTCTGCCCGAGGTCCCGGCCCACCCGGCGGAGCTGAACCAGGTCTGGACCAACATCATCGACAACGCGGTCCAGGCCATGAACGGCGCCGGCACGCTGACCGTTCGCACCTACCGCGAGGACGATCACGTGGTGGTCGCCATCGGCGACACCGGCCCCGGCGTCCCCGAGGAGCTCCGCAAGCGGGTCTTCGAGCCGTTCTTCACCACGAAGCCGGTGGGCGAGGGCACCGGGCTGGGCCTGGACATCTCCTACCGGATCATCGTCAACGGCCACGGCGGTGACATCGTCCTGCGCTCCGAGCCGGGCGACACCCGCTTCCTCGTCCGGCTCCCGACCTCCGAACCACCCTCCGAATGACCGCGCACCCCGGCTGTCGCTTCCGGTAACCGTGCAGGCGACCGCGCCGTCGGGGCCGGTCACAGCTATCCGCGTCCCGCCCGAAGCGGTCGTGGGCGCAAACGGACGCGCCGTCAGCGACGAGCGCCGCTTGGCGGTCAACCTCTCTACTTGTTCGTGCCGGGTCTACGGAGGCCCCGAAGCAGGCGCAGCAAGTCGGGCCAGGTGTCGGCCAGTGCGGCATCCCGGTCCGGCGCCTCGGCGATCCGAAGCGCTGCCTCGTTCATCGCGCCGGAGAGTAAGGCGGCTGTTGCCTCGGGTGAGTTGACCTCAAGGCGTCCGCCTGCCGCTAGCGCGGCCACCGCCTCAGTCAGGTGGTGCCCGGAGGCGGCCGCGTCTTGGCTGCGCCACGTGCTCCAACCCATCACCGCGGGCGCGTCGACCAGCAGGATTCGCCGGTGCGTGTCGGCGACACTGGCGATGAGGAATGCCTGGCAGCCGGCGACCAAGCCCTCCCATGGGTCGGTGGTCGCGTCGGCCGCTCTGGCAACCGCGTCGGCCACCCGCTCTTGCGCAGCGGCCGCAACAGCTTCGAACAGATGCTGCTTGTTGCGGTAGTGGTGGTAGACCGCACCCCTGGTGACCCCGGCTGCGGCGGCTACCTCTTCCAGGCCGACGGCGGCGTAGCCACGTTCGGCGAACAAGGCCGCGGCGACGTCTCGGATGCGCCGTGCGGTGATTTCGCTCTGCTCCTTGGTGGCCCGTGCCATGCCGCACCCCTTCTCTTACATACACCGCGTATGTATAGTCTGCTTACCTGCACAGTGTATGTAAAGGAGTTCGAGATGACATTGACCAGCTCGTATCCGGTCCTCATGACCACTGATGTGGCCGCGACCGCGGCCTTCTACCGCAATCACTTCGGGTTTCAGCCGACCTTCGAGATGGAGTGGTACGTGAGCCTGCGCCGCGGCCAGTGGGAGCTGGCCGTGCTGGACAGCAAGCACGAGACCATCCCGGCGGCCTACCGCGGGCCGGTCGCCGGCGGGATGCTGCTCAACCTGGAAGTGGACGATGTTGACGCCGAGTGGGAGCGCCTGCGAAACCTCGAGATCGTGCTTCCCATCCGGACCGAGGAGTTCGGGCAGCGGCACTTCATCCTCGCTGGCCCAGACGGCGTCTTGATCGACGTCATCACCAACGTGGACGCCTCGGAGGCGTACGCGAGCCACTTCGCTCCTGAGTACCTCGACGCAACTTCGAGATCTATGTGACTGAGCGTGGGCTTGATGGGACCAGGTCAGCCTGTTGAACAGGCGGCGGATTTCGGGCAGGGAGAGCCGGATCGTTCTTGGCGGCCTGGAAGCCATTCCGCGACTGCCCAGCGGCTGGGTGGCGATTGGCTCACTGATTGTCGGCTCCTTGTCGCCGTTTACCGGCGTGGTCCGACGGGCTTGGCGGTGGTTCCAGGAGGCGGCGGGCGCCGGTGCCTTCGCGGCGGAGGACGTCTCGGGGGTTGGTCAGATGACAGGAGCGTAGGGACAGGCAGCCGCAGCCGATGCAGTCGGTGAGATTGTCGCGCAGGGCCTGGAGTCGCGCGATGCGTGCGTCCAGCTCGGCTCGCCAGGCCACCGACAGGCGGGCCCAGTCCTCCCGCGTCGGCGTGCGCGCGCTCGGCAGTCGGTCCAGGGCCTCCCGGATCTCGGCGAGCGAGATGCCGACCTGCTGGGACGCTCGGATGAAGGCGACCCGGCGCAGGGTGTCGCGGCCGTACCGGCGCTGATTGGTCGCCGTGCGGGTGCTGTGGAGAAGGCCGTGGCGTTCGTAGAAGTGCAATGCGGAGATCGCGACGCCGCTGCGCTCGGCGACCTGTCCGACGGTGAGTTCATGGAAGGTCGTACGGGGGCGTGGCATGTGTCGATCTTAGGACTTGCCCTCAACCTTGGTTGAGGGCACAGGATGGGGCGCGTCCACCCCTCGAACGATCCTGGAGCTGACCCCTTGAGCAGCGTTCTCGTCATCGGCGCCACCGGCCGGCAGGGCGGCGCCGTCGCCCACCTCCTCCTAGACCACGGTCACGACGTCGCCGTCTATGTCAGATCGCCGGAGTCGCCGGCCGCCTCGACGCTCGCGCGGGCCGGCGCCCGGATCGTCGCCGGAGACCTGAGTGACCCGCGGTCGCTCACCGCCGCAGCCACCGGCGTCGACGCCGTCTTCGGGCTGTCCGTCCCGTTCGGATCCGGCGGCCAGCGCGAGGAGGTCGAGCAGGGACGCCACCTGATCGACGCCGCGGCGCGGGCCGACGCGCATCTCGTCTACTCCTCGGTGTGCGGCGGCGAACGGACACAGAGGACCGACATCGGCCACGCCGACAGCAAGCAGCAGATCGAGGCCTATCTGCGACAGCGGCGGCTCCGTGCCACGGTCCTCGGTCCCGTCTACTTCATGGAGAACGCCCTCAACCTCGGCTTCAGCCGCCTCGCCGACGGCGTCCTGGCCAATCCGCTGTCGCCGGGCAAACCCTTGGACCAGGTCACCGGACGGGACATCGCCGCGCTCGCGGTGCACGCCGTCGAACACCCGGACCGCTTTGTCGGCGAGCGCGTCGACATCGTCTCCGACCGGGTCACCGGCGAGCAGGCGGCCAGGATTCTCAGCGAGGTGACCGGCCGCGAGATCCCGTACCGTCAACTGCCGCTGGACCAGGTGCGGCAATGGGCCGGCGCCGAGATCGCCGACATGTTCCAGCGGTTCGAGGACGCCACCGAATTCATGGACGTCGAGTCGCTGCACGCCCGGTATCCCGAGGTGAAGTGGCACAGCTACGCCGACTGGGCCCGTACCGTCGACTGGGACCGCATTCTCTGAGCGCGGATCCCCGCACCCGGCGACGGGTGCGGGGATCCTGTCGAGGACGACGGTCACTCGGGGGTGGGAAGGGAATCCCAGATCTCGTCCGGGCCACCGCCGCCGCCCCAGTCGGAGTCGTCCCAGCCCCAGTCCGAGTCGCCCCATTCGGAGTCGTCCCATTCGGAGTCGCCCCAGTCGCTCCAGTCGTCCGAGTTCTCGACGCCGTCGATCGTGTCGTCGGTGCCGTCGGTGTTGTGATACTGGTCGGCCACGTCCTGCTCGCACTGCGTGTTGCTCCCGCAGCCCTGCATCTGGTTCATGACCTTGTCGAACTCGGCCTGGTTCTGTGCCGTCTCGATGCACCCCGTGTTACCGCCGCAGGCCGCGAGCTGTCTGGCCAGGTCCGCCGGTCCCTCCAACTGGGCCTTGTCATAGGCGTCCTGCCCGAACTTCTCGATGGCGCCGTGGTACCAGTCGGCGCCCATCCGGCAGAAGAGGGAGCCCCAACTGCACGAGGCCCGAGCGTTGTCCCGGAACTGGCTGTCACAGGTTCCCCTGCTCACGCCGGCGCCGTAGCAGAAGTCGTGCCGGTTGCACGCCGAACCGAAGCTGAACTCCGGGAACTTGACGCCGCCGGACGACCCGCAGCCGTTGACGCCGGGGACGTACAAGCCGCTCGGGTCGGTCAGGTTGACCGGGTTGTTGTTGGCGTATCCGTACGGCTGCCGGGTCATCGACACCGCCGGGTCGCGGCTGATGAACTGCGCGGTCCCAGGGTCGTAATACCGGGCCCGCAGGTGGTACAGGCCGGTAGTGGAATCCCAGTACTGCCCGGCGAACTGGAACGGATTGTTCGCCGTTCCGGTACGGCTCTTGAGGGCACCGTCGGCGGTGTACTCGTAGGTGGTGTTCACCGAGCCGTCCTGGTTGGTGAGCACCCGGGTGCTGCCGAGCTGGTCGTGGAAGTAGTACAGCGCCGTGGTCCCGGCGATCTGCGCCAGCGGCAGGCCCCCGGGTCCGGTGACATAGGAGAAGCCGAAGTCGGTGAGGATCGTCGGCAGGCCCTCGCCCACGTTCCAGGTGTACTTCTGGGTCTGGTCGGGTCCGCCGATGTGCTTCGACACCCGCAGGCCGTCACCGTCGTAGGCGAAGGTGTGGTGCCCGTACCCGGTGTTGTCGAGACCGGTCATCCGCCCGGCCTGGTCGAAGCTGTAGCTCGTGACCCCGCTCGCGGAGGTGCGCTTCGACCGGTTGCCGTGCTTGTCGTACGTGTAGGTGGTGCTGTCGTCACCGGTGACCTTGCTCAGCAGCTGGTCGCCGTCGTCGTAGCTCAGCGTCGTGCCGCCCGTCTTGATCCGGCGGTCGGCGGCGTCGTAGCCGAACGCCGTGCCGCCGGCGGAGGCCAGCCGGTGGGTGGGGTCGTAGGTGTAGGCCGTGGCGTCCTCGGCGCTGACCATTCCCGCGGCGTCCCGGGTGTATCCGAGCCGCTTGAGCACCGTGCTGCCGTCACTGAGGCTGAGGACGGTGGCGCGGTCGGTCGCGTCGAACGCCGACCGGATCACGTCGCCGTTGCCCAGCGTGGTCGTGGTCAGGTTCGAGTTCGCGTCGTAGGAGAACCGGCTGGTGTTGCCGAGCCAGTCCCGCACCGAGGTCATCCGGCCGGCGTCGTCGTAGCCGCGGACGACCTTGTTCACCCCGCCCGGATAGGTCAGCGTGGTGATGAGGCCGCGCTTGTCGTAGGCGTACCCCACCGTGGCGCCGGCGCCGTCCTTGCGGCTGATCAGCCGGTCGTGGTCGTCGTACGCGTACGAGATCGTGCCGGTCCCGTCGGTCATCGCGGTCCTGCGCCCGGCCGCGTCGAACGTCGTGCTGGTGATTCCCTTGGTGCCGTCCGAGTATCGCGTGGTCACGAGCCGGTCCATCGCGTCGTAGCCGTAGGTCGTGGTACGGCCGGCCGCGTCGACCGTGGTGGCCACGTTGGACGCGGCGTCGTAGGTCAGGCTTTTGCTTCGCCTCAGCGGGTCGGTGACGCCCGCCAGCCGACCGGCAGCGTCGTAGCGGTAGGTGGTGGCATGTCCCAGTCCGTCGGTCTGGGTGAGGACCTGGCCGTCGGCGCCGTACGCCGTCTTCGTGGTGCGCGCCGAGGGAGTGCCGACCGCGACCGTGGTGGCCGTGGGCCGGTCCAGCGCGTCGTACGCGGTCGTGGTGACGGCGCCGGTCGCCTCGGTCAGCTTCGTGACGTTGCCGCCGGCGTCGTACTCGGTGCGGGTCACCCGGTGCAGGGGGTCGGTGACCGCGGTGACCCTGCCGGCGGCGTCGAGGGTGTAGGCCGTGACGGCGCCGGACGGCGCGGTGCTGCTGACCCGGCGCCCCACCGCGTCGTACGACGAGCGGCCGGTGTTGCCGAGCGGGTCCCGCGACGATGCCAGCATTCCGTGGGCGTTGTAGGTGTACGTCCACACCTTGCCGGCGGGATCCGTGGTGGACGTGCGGTCGCCCGGGTGGTCGGCGTCGCCGTACGTGTGCGTCGTGGTGAGGTCGCCCTGGCTGACCTTCGTCAGGTTGCCCTTCGCGTCATAGGTCCGGGTGGCGACACGGCCCAGCGGATCGGTCGTCGTCAGCACCTTGTTCGTGGGGCTGTACGTCGAGCGCGTCACCCTGCCGAGGGCGTCCTTCGCCGTGGCGACGTTGCCGTAGGCGTCGAAGGTCTGCTCGATGGTGTGCAGGTTCGGGTCGACGATCTTCGAGATGCCGCGCAGCTGCGGGTCGTAGCTGTACGACCAACCGCTGGTGCCGACCACGCGCTGCACCATGGCGCACTGGGCGAACGTGTACGTGCGCAGCACGCCGCCGCCGCTCGTCACCCTGACGACCTTGTTGGGACAACCCATCAACGGCTTCGCGTCCGGGTTGGTGACGTAGTCGTACTTGGTGACGTTGCCCAGCGCATCGGTCTGCGACGTCGCCTGGATCGCGTAGTTCAGGTACGCGTAGGTCACCCGGGTCGTGTGGCCGCGCGGGCTCTTCACCGAGATCAGCTTATGCTCGGCGTCATAGCCGTAGCGGGTGACGGCACCGACCGGATCGGTCACTGCCACCAGGTGTCCGGCGCTGTCGTACGCGTAGCCGACCGAGCGGCCCGCCGCGTCGGACACCTTCGCGACGCGGTCGCCGGCAGCCGTGATGGTGAGCTTGCGCCCGGCGGTGTCGGTGATCGCCGTCGGGACCTTCCCGGACCAGCTGATGGTGATGCCCGCCCCGTTCTCGTCCTTCATGGAGAGCAGCTCGCCACCGACCTGCGGCAGCGACCACGGCGCCGGGTTGAACGTCAGCGTCGTCTGGTCGTGCCGCGTCAGCACCCACTTGCCGTCGGGCGCGATGACGATCCGCTGGCCGAGCGCGCCGCTGAAACTCTTGCCGCCGGGATCGCGGGAGAAGTGCAGAACGTTGCCGTGTTCGTCAACGAGCTCGGGTTGGAACGAGAAGCCGTTGGACCGCATGAACGGCAGGGAGCTGGTCCAGCCGGGGCCGAACAATCCGCCCAGGCTCATGATCCCCGAGTTGTAGGTCCGGCCGAGCGCGGCCGCCACGCCCCGGCCCGGCACGGCCAGGTCGGTCTTGGTCAGCCACAGGTTGCCCGTGGCGAGGTTCACCGGCAGGGCACCCACGGACGGCGACGTCGAGGTTCTCGGTTCGTCCACGAGTCCGGGACCCATCATCCGCGCCGCGCTGTACGCGTACTCGGGCAACGGCGGGGTGCCCGGCGGCGGGATCGCCTCGGTGGGTGGCGCCGCGTCGGCCGCCCGGGGCTGCACGCCGATGAGCGATACCCCGGCGACCGCGACGGCGACCGCGACCGCCCATGCCGCTCGCGCCCGGCGGCGCCGCACGGCGGGCGCCCGCTCGGACGGCGGAAGGCCGTCAGATTCCACGTTTCCTCCTCAGACAGGTGGCGCCCGGTGATCATTACCGAGCGCCACGACAGTCTCGACGAGGAGTATTCACACCGACAGATCCCGCGGCTTGGTCTTACCTCGCCCAAACGAAGCCCGGATCGGCTCCGTACAGTGTGGACGAGCTATTCGGCCGCGGGCTCGACCTGCCGATCCGCGGGTGGCTGGGGCTCCTTCGGGTCGGCCGGTTGGTCCGGGTCGCTGGCTCCGCCCGCCCCTGGGGCCTGCGTGGTCGCCTCGGTCGTCGGCTCCGGCGTCACCGGTGTGGTGGTCGCCGGTGGTTGCTGCGGGGCGTCCGTCGGTGCCTCACTGGTCGACGGGTCCGGGGTGGACGTTTCCTCGGTTGGGCTGTCGGGGGAGGGGACTGAGGTCTTCGGCTTCTTCTCGTCCTTGCCCGTGTCGCTGCGGCCGCCGAACAGGGTGCTTCCCGTTCCCGAGGTCTGGCGCACCGTCGCCGAGATCGGCTTGTCGGTGAACGCCTCGATGAGGCTCACCGCGCCCATGGACAGGGCGAACAGCGCGCATGCGGCGAGGGCGGCGTGGCCCCAGCGGATCCTTCGCCGGGCCCGCGGCGGCACGATGTGCGCGGGGTTCTCCTGTTCGGTCGCGGCCGCGACCGGCGGTGTGCCGACGGCTGCCGGGGCCTTGATAAATGACGGCGCCACCGTCTGGAGTTGTCTCGTGCCGCGCTTCAGGGAGTTGTTGAACAGCTCCGTGCCGACCGAGCCGACCACGCTGGCCAGCGCGGCCCCGGCCAGGGTGCCGGCCACGCCCAGATAGGAGCCGAGCACGGCGGCTGCCACCGCCGCGAGGGTGCCGGCGATGACCTTGCTGATCTGGATGCCGGACCATAACCGGTCCGGTGCTTGCTCGCTCATGTCCTCCTCACTTGCCAGGGTCCGCCGATTGCGCGAAGCTCTCAGCCTTTACCGGTGCGCTGGGCGCTAAACCATCCTCGTTCGGCGAGGATTTCGCGCAACGGACGCACGTGGACGCCCTCCTCGGCCAGCCGCTGCCGGGCCAGCCTGCGGGTCCGCAGGATGCCCGCGACCCCCACGGCGCCGATCAGATATTGCGTGGACATCGCCACCTTGAAGTCGGCGATGTCATATGTGGCCTGCCCGCCCGTGCGGACGTCCAGGATCAGGCCAACGAGCAGGATCGTGACCAGCGACGCCACGAAGCCGCCGACGTTGACGACGCCGGTGGCCGTGCCCAGCCGGTGCGGCGGGTTGAAGGTCCGGGCGAACTCGAAACCGATCATCGAGCCCGGTCCGCCGAGTCCCATCGCGATCACCAGCGGCACCACCACGGGCAGGGGTGCCCGTCCCGGCCAGGCGATCACCATCGCCCAGCCGAGCCCGTTGGCGGCGATCACGCCCAGCACCAGCCACGAGCGGCGCAGCGGGTGCCGTTGCACCAGTACGCCGAGCAGCGGGCCGCCGGCCATCCCGACGAACACGAACATGGTGAGCAACGCGCTCGCCGTGGCCCGCGACAGGCCCTCGCCCGCGACCAGGAACGGATATCCCCACATGAGGGCGAAGACCGTGCCCGGGAACGGGGTCGTGAAGTGGGTCCACAGCCCCAGCCGGGTGCCCGGATGCCGCCAGACGGTGACGAGGTCGGCGCCGAGCCGGCGGGCGGTCATCGCCTCTCCCGAGGTGACCCGGCGCTCCGGGCTGTCGTGCAGCGCCACGAGGGCGACGATGGCGACGAACAGCCCGGTGGCGGACGCGCCGACGAACGCGGTGGTCCAGCCGGCGCCGGCCAGCAGTGCCGCCAACGGTACGGCGCTGAGCACCTGCCCGAGCTGCCCGACGATGCCGGTGAGCTGGGTGAGGACCGGCACCCGCCGCGACGGGAACCACTGCGGCACCAACCGCAGCACGCTGATGAAGGTCATCGCGTCACCCGCGCCGACCAGCACCCGCGCCAGCACCGCACCGCCGGCCCCGTCGGCGACCGCCATCAGGGCCTGCCCCGACGCCATGATCAGCGCGCCGGCGACCACGAGCCGCAGCGAGCCGAACCGGTCCAACAGCACCCCGACCGGGATCTGCAGGGCGGCGTACACCAGAAGTTGCAGCACGGCGAACGAGGCGAGCGTGCCGGCGCCGATGCCGAACCGGGCCTGCGCGTCGAGCCCGGCCACCCCGAGCGACGTGCGATGCAGGACGGCGACGATGTAGGCACCGAGCCCGACGGCCCACACCGCCCAGGCGCGCGCACCGCCTCGCATGAAACCCACTCCGTCCGCTCGCCTGCCGCTCCACCCTGTCCCGGGCGGCCCATGAGCGCCAATGGCGAACGCCATAAATCGGACGTGTGTCCCGTCACCGGGCGGAGGGCTGGCCCCCGAGGTGTCGGGTGAGCCAGCCGACTGTCTCGCGCAGATATTCGGCTCGCGACGACCGGTGCAGCAGCTCGTGGCCCTCGTCGGGGAAGAGCAGATACCGGTGCTCGACACCCCGCGCCGCGAGGGCCTCGACCACCTGTTCCGCCTCGATGACCGGGACGTTGCTGTCGTTCTCGCCGTGCACCACCAGCAGCGGCGCCCGCAGGCGGTCGATCCGCGTGATCGGCGAGAGGTCGCGCAGCAATTCGGCGTCACGGACCGGGTCGCCGTACTTGGACACGGCCGCGGCGGCGATCCAGGGCTCGGTGTGCTCGTAGAACGTGGCGAAGTTCGCCATGCCGCAGACGTCGATGCCGACGGCGAACAGCTCCGGGTACGTGGTGAGCGCCGCGAGCGTCAGGTAGCCGCCGTACGAGCGGCCCATGCAGCCCACCCGCGCCGGGTCGGCCACGCCCGTGGCGACGAGATGCTCGACGCAGGCGGCGACGTCGGCGACGGCCGCCCACCGCAGCGGGCCGTTGTCCGCGTTGACGAAGCCGCGCCCGAAGCCGGACGACCCGCGGACGTTCGCCGCGAACACCGCGATGCCACGGCCCACCAACGACTGGAACAGCGGTCCGTGCCCGGGCCGCTCCTGGGCCTCCGGGCCGCCGTGCAGCCACAGCACCACCGGGTGCGGGCCCGACGTCGGCGGCGCGAACAGCCAGCCGCTGATCTCGAGGCCGTCGTGGGAGGAGAACCGCCGCAGCACCGGCTGGACGGCGTCGGGGGAGGGCTCCTCGACGGACACGGGATGCAGGTCGCCGTCCCACGCCCAGACGCCGTGCGCCTGTCCCGGCGCTTCGGCGGTGAACGCCAGCGTGCTGCCGTCGGCGCTCCACACCGGCCCCGAGACCACCGTGCCGGGCAGGTCGATCCGGGTTTCGCCGAGCACGGTCAGCTCGGAGAGGCCGCCGCCCGAATTCCACAGGACGGCCACCCTCGTGCCGTCGGGGGTGAGGGCGAACGTCTCGACCTCCGCGGTGTCGGAGGCGGCCAGGATCTCGGCGGCGCCGCCGCGGGCGCGCAACAGCACCGGGCGCTCGCCGGCGTCGCCGCGGGCGTAGACCGAGCCGTCGGGGGCGAAGCAGGCCTGTTCGCCGCTGGTCACGTACTCCTCGATCCCGGTCTCGAGGTCACGCAGCACCACGTGGCGGCCGCCGCGGGGGCCGTGCCGCAGCAGGGCGCGGCGACGATCCGACGAGACGTCGAAGAGGGACACCAGTTCGCCCTCGGCGATCACCTCCCGGGTGCCGTGCTCGGCGTCGACCAGCAGGGCCGTGGTGAGGTTCTCGGTGACCGCGAGCAGCGGCCGCCCGGGCAACCAGCGCACGTTCTCCGCGCTGTCCGTGCCGAATCCGGCGACCTGGTGCGGCACCGAGCCGTCCGGGCGGACCAGCCAGACTTCGGTACGGGGTGCGCCCCCCGGCGCGATCACGCAGGCCAGCCAGCCGCCGCCGGTGGACCAGTGCACCGAGACGACCGGCTCCTCGCCGGTGTCGACGAGGAACGTCAGGTCGCTGCCGACCGGCTGCACCCACACCTTCGGGGAGCCGCTGCGGTCGGACACGTACGCCAGGTGCCGGCCGTCCGGTGACAGCGCCGGCGACCAACTGCCGCTGGCTTCCGAGGGGTAGGAGCCCAACGCCCGCCAGCCCGCGGGCAGCACGGTGACGTCCATCCGGCTTCGCCTCACAATCGCTTGTCCTGCAACCACATCTCCAGCAGGGCCAGCTGCCACAGCTGGTTGGCCCCGAGGGTCGTCCGTGGCGTGTTCGGGTCGGCCAGGAGCGCGTCGACGTACTCCTTGCGGAACAGTCCCCGCGCGCGGGCCGCAGGTGCGTGCAGCGCGTCGCGGACCAGCTCCAGCATCGGGCCTTCGAGGTGGCGGATGCCGGGAACCGGGAAGTATCCCTTGGTCCGGTCGATCACCTCGTCGGGCACGGTCCCACGGGCCGCGTCCTTGAGCACCCCCTTGCCGCCCTGGGCCAGTTTCAGCTCGGGCGGGCAGGCCGCCGCGAGCTCGACCAGCTCGTGGTCCAGGAACGGCACGCGCGCCTCCAATCCCCACGCCATCGTCATGTTGTCGACCCGCTTGACCGGATCGTCGACCAGCATGACCTGCGAGTCGAGTCGCAACGCCGCGTCGACCGCGGTGTCCGCGCCGGGCCGGGCGAAGCTCGCCGCCACGAACTCGCGGCTGACGTCGCGGTCGAGGAACCAATCCGGGTTCAGCTGGCCGGCCAGGTCACGGTGCGGCCGGTCGAAGAATTCCCGCGCGTACGCGTCCACGGCCCGGTCCCTGGGAACGTCGGCCAACGGCGGATACCAGCTGTATCCGGCCAGGATCTCGTCGGCTCCCTGCCCCGACTGGACGACGGTGACCTGCTGGGACACGTCCTCGCTGAGCAGGTTGAAGGCGATGCAGTCGTGGCTGACCATGGGCTCGCTCATCGCCGCGACGGTGCGGGCCACCGCGGGCAGGAAGCGGTCCCGGCCGATGCGGATCTGCTGGTGCCGGGTGTCGAAGTGCTTCGCGATCAGGTCCGAGTACGCGAACTCGTCGCCGCTCTCCCCGGCCGCGGACTCGAAGCCGATCGAGAAGGTGGTGAGCCCGCGCTGCCCCTGCTCGGCCAGGAGCGCCACGATGTAGGAGGAGTCGAGCCCGCCGGAGAGCAGCACGCCGACCGGCACGTCGGCGACCATCCGGCGTTCCACCGCGGTCCGCAGCCCGGCGTGGATCGCCTCGGCCCACTGTTCGCGGGTCGAGGGCGTGTCGACCCGGCTGTGCGACGCCTCCCAGTACACCGTCGAGGTCGACGTGCCGTCCGAGCGGATGACCCGCACGGTGGCCGGCGGCAGCTTGCGAATGCCCTCGACGATCGTGCGCGGAGCGGGCACGACGGAGTGGAAGGTCATGTAGTGCTGCAACGCCACCTTGTCGATCGCGGTGTCGACGTCCCCGGCGGCGAGCAGCGCCGGCAGGGTGGAGGCGAAGCGCAGCCGGCCCGGGGTCTCCGCCAGGTAGAGCGGCTTGATGCCGAGCCGGTCGCGGGCCAGCATCACCGTGCCGGTGGCGTGCTCGACGATCGCGAAGGCGAACATGCCGAGAAAGCGCCGGACGCAGTCGGTACCCCAGCGGTGGTACGCCTTGATGATCACCTCGGTGTCCGAGGTGGAGTCGAAGGTGTAGCCGTAGCCGCGCAGTTCCTCGCGCAGCTGCCGGTAGTTGTAGACGCAACCGTTGAAGACGAGCGTGAGGCCCAGCCGCTCGTCGGTCATCGGCTGCGCACCGGCCTCGGTCAGGTCGATGATCTTCAGCCGCCGGTGACCGAGGGCCACCGGGCCGCGATGCCACAGGCCCTCACCGTCGGGGCCCCGGGACTCGAGGCTCGGCAGCATGCGCCGGACCGCCTCGGGGTCGGCCGCCCGGCCGTCGAACCGCAGCTCGCCACCGATTCCACACATGATCGACTCCTCCTCTTCCGTCAGCCCAGCAGCCAGGTGTCTTTGCTGCCGCCGCCGCGCGAGGAGTTGACGATCATGCTCCCGGCGGGTGCGACGCGGGTCAGGGCGGCGGGGGCGACCACCGATTCCCGCCCGGTGAAGACGAAGGCGCGCAGGTCGACGTGGCGGGGCACCAGCTCGTGGCCGTCGAAGACCGGGTGGGTCGACAGGTCCACCACCTCCTGGGCCACCCAGCGGTGCGGCGCGGTGAGGATCTGGCGACGCACGGCGGCCAGGTCGTCCCGGCTCGCGTGCGGACCGATGACGACGCGGTCGCCGCCGTAGCCGTCGACCGGCTTGCAGACCAACTCGTCCAGCCGCTCCAACACCCGCGCCCGCTGCTCCGGAATGCCACACAGGTATGTCGGCACGTCCGCGAGCAGCGGCTTCTCGCCGAGGTAGTACTCGATGAGCTTCGGCACGTACGCGTAGACGGCCTTGTCGTCACCGACGCCGTTGCCCAGCGCGTTCGCGAGGACCACCGAGCCGGCGTGCAGGGCGGTGATCAGGCTCGGTCCCAGCGGCATGCCGTCCGCGCCCGGCGAGTGCACCAGGCTGTCCTCGCCCATGCGCAGATAGACGACGTCGACGCGGTGCTTGCGCCCGTTCGCGACCCGGAACACGACCGCGTCGTCCACCAGCAGTTCGGTGCCGCGGACCAGCGGCACGCCCATCTCCTCGGCGAGCATCCGGTGCTCGAACCACGCCGAGTCGTCCGGGCCCTGGCTGAGCACGACGATCCGCGGGTCGTCCCCGGCGGCCGGCCCGGCGGCGTCGAGCAGCGCCCGCTTGAGCAGCCGCGGCGTCTCCTCTCCGCTGAGCAGGCCGGCCGGGCGGGGCAGCTCGGGCAGGACGCTCTCGGTGAGGCGGCGGTTCTGCATCGCGTACGCGATCCCGGACGGCACCCGCAGGTTGTCCTCCAGCGCGTACCAGGTGCCGGCGCCGTCGCGGACCAGGTCGACGCCGGCCACCTGGACGCGGACGCCGGGGTGGCCGGCCAGGGCGCCGCTGGGCCGCAGCTCGGGCGAGCCGTCGACGACCCATTGCGGGACGATGCCGTCGGCGACCACGGCGCGGTCGCCGTACACATCGCCGAGGAACGCGTCGAGGGCCCGGACCCTCTGCACCAGCCCGCCGCGCAGTCGTTCCCATTCGGTCGCCGGCACGATCCGCGGCACGAGGTCGAAAGGAAACAGCCGCGTGGCGGCCTCGCCGGCGACGCTGAAGGTGATGCCTCGGGCGCGCTGCTCGTCGTCCTTGGCGTCCTCGCGGCGGCGCAACCCGGCCGGGCCTAGAGCGCCGAGAACGGTGACGATCGGCTCGTACGCCTCCACGACATCGCCGCCGGGGAACGCCTCGTCGCCGCTCGCCGCGTACGGGGTGAGCCCGGCCGGGACGGTCTGCCCGCCCGGACCGATGCCGGTGGCGCCGCCGCGGGTGTCGGCGACAACGAGGTCGACCACGTCGGAGATGCGTCCGCGGCGGGCCATGGCCCGCCGCTGCCGGGCGGCTGAGCTGCCCCGGCTCAGCGCCTGCACGGACAGGTCGAACACCTGCTCCCAGTCGCCGAGTTCCTCCAGCTGCGGGCGCAGGTCGCCGACGAGGCGCTCCACGGCGACCGCGGCCGGCACCGGCACCGGCGAGCGGGGCAGGTCCAGCAGGTCGCCCTCCAGGCCCGACCGGGCGGCGCGCCACATCGCGGCCCGGTGCAGCGGCGGGCGGACCGGCGCGGGTGGTCGGCCGGCGCGGTGGTCCTGGAGGGCGCGCAGCACCAGGCCGCGGAAGAGGCCGCCGAGCAGCACGACGGTGTCGGCGTCCGGGCTGGAGTCGGTGACGCGCAGCTCCACCGTGGGCAGATGCGCCGACGGGCGTACGTCGAAGTAGACCATCTTGGGATCGGTGATGGTGCCGGACGCGATGAGGTCGGCGACCAGCGCGTCGTGGTCGGCGGCGTCGGTGACGACGCCGCTGTCGCCGGCGGTCGGCCAGCGGGTCCAGACCAGCGAGCGCACGCTGGCGTAGCCGCTGTCCTCACCCATCCAGTACGGCGAGCTGGCGGAGAGCGCGAGCAGCACCGGCAGCGCCGGCGTGACCCGCTGCGCGACGGCGACCGCCTCGTCGCGATCGGCGACGCCGACGTGCACCTGGGCGCCGCAGATGAGCTGTTCCCGGGTGAGCATCTGGTATTCGTCGAGCATCCGGCGGTAGCGCGAGGTCGGCGTGACCGGCAGTGCGTCGAGATCGACGACCGGGACCGTCCCGGCGGCCACCAGGCCGAGGCCCAGCGACTCGGCGACGCCGATCGCCTCGCGACGCAGCGTGACGATTCCACGGCGCAGGTCGTCGAGGCCGGCGGCGACCGGGGTGTTCGTCTCCACCACTGAGCGATGCAGCTCCGCGGAGTAGTGCTCCCCGCCCAGCTGCTCCAGGACCTCCGGTGCGCGCGGCACGAGCTCGCGGGTCCTGAGATCCACGACGTGGAGTTCCTCCTCCACGCCGAGCGTGAGGTCCGTGCCGCGGACCTCGTTCCCGGGGCCTTCGCTGACGCTCAGTGACTCCGCCATGTCAACCGCCTATGTCGCCTCGTGGGACCCGTGAGGTGCCCACTTCCGGCGGCCGCCAAGCATGATGATCAACACACCGCCCGGCGGCGGGGCGATGCTCGCTCGGCGTGCACATGTATGTGCGGTGCGCAAGGATGCTCGAAGGGATCGCCTTCCGCGCTCAATCACGCGAAACCTTGTGCAAATGTTCACGAAGGCTAGGGCGTCCGGTGGCGCCGCCCGTAGCCTCCGGGACACCATTAACGGGCGTTCGGGCTCGATGGCAATGGGAGGCGGCAATGGCCGGGGAGAAGTACGTCTACGATTTTTCCGAGGGTCACAAGGGTCTCAAGGAGCTCCTCGGCGGCAAAGGCGCGAACCTCGCCGAGATGACCCGCCTCGGGCTGCCCGTGCCGGCCGGATTCATTGTCACCACCCGGGCCTGCCAGGCCTACCTGGCGACCGGGCACAACCCGGACGGGCTCGACGCCGAGATCGACGAGCACCTCGCCGCGCTCGAGCGCACGATGGGCCGCCGGCTCGGCGACGCCGAGGATCCGCTGCTGGTATCCGTACGTTCCGGAGCCGCCTTCTCCATGCCCGGCATGATGGAGACCGTGCTCAACGTCGGCCTGACCGACGCCAGCGTCACCGGGCTGGCCGCGCAGGCCGGCGGCAACGAGCGCTTCGCCTGGGACTCCTACCGCCGGCTCATCCAGATGTTCGGAAAAACCGTCTGTGACGTGCCCGGCGAGGAATTCTCCGACGCCCTCGAAGAGGCGAAGAAAGCCAAGGGCGCGACCGACGATCTGCACCTCGACGCCGCCGACCTGCGGGCCCTGGTCGATCGGTTCAAGCGCATTTTCGCCAAGCACACCGGATACGACTTCCCGCAGGATCCGCGCGAGCAGATGCGGCTGGCGATGGAAGCCGTCTTCCGCTCCTGGAATGCCGAGCGGGCCGTGCTCTACCGCCGCCAGGAACGCATTCCGGCCGACCTGGGCACCGCGGTCAACGTGTGCTCCATGGTGTTCGGCAACCTCGGCGCCGACTCCGGCACCGGCGTGGCGTTCACCCGCGACCCCGCCTCCGGCTCCCAGGGCATCTACGGCGACTACCTGTCGAACGCGCAGGGTGAGGACGTGGTCGCCGGCATCCGCAACACCGTGCCGCTCGAGGACCTGAAGCGGCTGGACCCCAAGTCCTACGAGGAGCTCCTGGCGATCATGGCCAAGCTCGAGGGCCACTACCGGGACCTGTGCGACATCGAGTTCACCATCGAGCGCGGCAAGCTCTGGATGCTGCAGACCCGGGTCGGCAAGCGCACCGCCGCGGCCGCCTTCCGGATCGCCGCCCAGCTCGTCGACGAGGGCATGATCACCCTCGACGAGGCCCTGCGCCGGGTCTCCGGCGCCCAGCTCGCGCAGCTCATGTTCCCCCGCTTCGACCTGTCCGCCGACCCGGCCGTGCTCACCAAGGGCATCGGCGCCTCCCCGGGCGCCGCTTCGGGCAGGGCCGTCTTCTCCGCGGCGCGGGCGGCCGAGCTCGCCGCCGAGGGCGAAGACGTCATTCTGGTACGCCGGGAAACCAACCCGGAGGACCTCGCGGGCATGATCGCCGCGCGCGGCATCCTCACCGCGCGCGGAGGCAAGACCAGCCACGCGGCGGTCGTGGCCCGCGGCATGGGCCGCACCTGCGTCTGCGGCGCCGACCAGCTGGAGATCTCCGGCACCAGGTTCACGGTCAACGGCCAGACGGTCGCCGAGGGCGACGTCATCTCGGTCGACGGCACCACCGGCCGCGTCTACCTCGGCTCGGTGCCGGTGCGCCCCTCCGAGGTCGTGCAGTACTTCGAGGGCGACATGGTGGAGGAGTCCACCCTGGTCGACGCCGTACACACGATCATGGGTCACGCCGACGCCACCAGGCGCCTGGCCGTGCGGACCAACGCCGACACCGGCGAGGACGCGGCCCGCGCCCGGCGCTTCGGCGCCGAGGGCATCGGCCTGTGCCGCACCGAGCACATGTTCCTCGGCGACCGCAAGGAACTGGTCGAGCGCCTGATCCTCAGCTCCACCGAGAGCGCCCGCAACGACGCGCTGGCCGCCCTGCTGCCGCTGCAGCGCGCCGACTTCGTGGACCTGTTCCGCGCCATGGACGGCCTGCCGGTCACCGTGCGCCTGATCGACCCGCCGCTGCACGAGTTCCTGCCCTCGCTCGAGGAGCTGGCGGTCAACGTCGCCGTCGCCCGCGAGCGCGGCGAGGAGAACGCCGAAGAGGCGCAGCTGCTCGACGCCGTACGCCGGATGCACGAGCAGAACCCGATGCTGGGCCTGCGCGGCGTCCGTCTCGGCCTGGTCATCCCGGGCCTGTTCGCCATGCAGGTACGAGCGATCACCGAGGCGGCCGTCCAACTCGCCGGCGAGGGTCTCAACCCCCGCCCCGAGATCATGGTCCCCCTGGTCGGCGCCGTGCAGGAGCTGGAAATGGTCCGCCAGGAGTGCGAACAGATCGTCGCCGAGGTCGTCGCCGACAGCGGCGTCGAAATCCTCATCGGCACGATGATCGAGGTGCCCCGCGCGGCCCTGACCGCCGGCCAGATCGCCGAAGCCGCCGACTTCTTCTCCTTCGGCACCAACGACCTCACCCAGATGGGCTGGGGCTTCTCCCGCGACGACGTCGAGGGCGCCTTCTTCTGGCGCTACCTCGAACTCGGCATCTTCGGCATCTCCCCGTTCGAGTCCATCGACCGCGACGGCGTCGGCCGCCTGATCCGCATCGCCGCCGAAGAGGGCCGTGCCGTACGCCCCGAACTGAAGCTCGGCGTCTGCGGCGAACACGGCGGCGACCCGGAGTCGGTGCACTTCTTCCACGAGGTGGGGCTGGACTACGTATCCTGCTCACCGTTCCGAGTACCGGTCGCCCGCCTCGAAGCGGGCCGCGCGGCCGTCACGAGCGAGGACTCCGACAGCCGCTGAGCCCTGAGCGTCACGGGCGGCGTCCTCAGGGGGCGCCGCCCGTTACTGTCAGCCCGGTTCCCCGCCTGAGAAGGCGCTGAGAGTAGTCGTCCGGACCGCATTCCGTAACGGATTGTTCATCCAGTCTGGCTATGGTGTCCCAAATATCCCACTTGCGGTTTTCGCATGGTCGCTCGCGGCCGGGAAGGGACCAGATGCCCACGCTGGAAACCATCGATGTCGACGCGCCTTCCCGTTGGCGCGTGCTGGTGCGTCATGACCTGCCGGCCTCGATCGTCGTCTTCCTCATCGCCATTCCGCTCTCGCTCGGCATCGCCGCGGCCTCCGGTGCGCCGCTGTTGGCCGGGCTTGTCGCCGCGGTCGTCGGTGGGATCGTCGCGGGGGCGCTCAGTGGGGCCCGGCTGCAAGTCAGTGGCCCCGCTGCCGGGCTGACCGTGATCGTCGCCGGCGTCGTCGCCGACTTCGGTTGGGCCGGAACCACCGCGATCGTCGCCATGGCGGGTCTCGTGCAGATCGTGCTGGGGGTGTCGCGGCTGGGTCGGGCCGCGCTCACGCTCTCGCCGGCGGTGGTGCACGGCATGCTCGCCGGCATCGGCGTCGTCATCGCCCTGAGCCAGGTGCATGTGGTGCTGGGCGGTGACGCGCAGAGCGCCGCCTGGGACAACTTGCTGGACCTGCCCCGGCAGGTTGCCGGCAATCATGGCGGTGCCGTGCTGGTCGGCGTGCTCACCATCGCGATTCTGTTGCTGTGGCCGCGTTTCGTGAAGCTGTCGCTGCTGCCCGGCGCGCTTGTCGCGGTGACCGTGGCGACGGCCGTCGCCGGCCTGGGCGGCCTCGCGGTGGAGCGGGTCGATCTGCCGTCGGATCCGCTCGGCGGGTTGACGTTTCCGCGCTGGCCGGACGGCTACTGGGCGGACATCGCCGTCGCGGTCGTCACCATCGCGCTGGTGGCCAGCGTCGAGTCGCTGCTGTCCGCGGTGGCCGTGGACCGGCTGCACGACGGCGAGCGCGCCGACCTCAACCGGGAGCTGTTCGCTCAGGGCGCCGCCAACACCGTGTCCGGTGTGCTTGGTGGGCTGCCGGTCACCGGGGTGATCGTGCGTAGCTCCACCAATGTCGCCGCCGGGGCGCGGACCCGGGCGTCCGCGATGCTGCACGGGCTGTGGATCGCCGTCTTCGTGCTGCTCTTCGGGGCGTTGCTCGAGCGTATTCCGCTCTCCGCGCTCGCCGCCGTGCTCGTCGTGGTGGGGCTGCGGCTGGTCAGCCTGGCCCAGATCAAGACCTACATCCGGCACCGGGAGCTGCCGACGTACCTGGTGACGGCCTTCGGGGTGATCTTCACCGACCTGCTCACCGGCGTCGCGTTGGGCATGGCCACCGCCGTTCTGCTCATGCTGGTGCGGCTGGCCCGGTGCGAGATCACCCGGACCTCGCCCGCGCCGGGGCGCTGGACCGTCGTCATCACCGGCACGCTCGCCTTTGTCGGTGCCGGCCGGGTCGCGCGGGAGCTGTCGGTGCTGCCGCCGGGGGAGTCCGTGGAGCTGGAGCTGCACCTGGACTACTTCGACCATGGGGCGTTCGAGGCCATCCAGGACTGGCGCGAGGCCTACGAGCGCGGCGGCGGGCGGGTGCAGATCCGCGAGGTCCACGACAGCTGGTTCCAGCGGGCCACCGTGGGGCGGCTGGGCGTCGCCCGCACCCAGTCCACCCGCGCGCCGCGTCTGCTCGGCTCGTGGTCGCAGTGGGTGTCGCTGAACGAGCAGCGCCGCGACGCCATGCAGGCGGGCATCGACGAGTTCGAGCGCAGCGTCGCGCCGCTGGTTCGTTCCCACCTGGCCGATCTCGCGCGCGACGGTCAGAAGCCCGAGCAGCTCTTCATCACCTGCGCGGATTCGCGGGTCGTGCCCAACCTCATCACCACCAGCGGGCCGGGCGATCTCTTCTGTGTACGCAACGTCGGCAATATCGTGCCGCCGTACGGTTCGGGCGACGCGTCGGTCGGCGCCGCCGTGGAGTACGCCGTGGACGTTCTCGGCGTCACCGCCATCACCGTCTGCGGCCATTCGGGCTGCGGTGCGGTACGCGCCATGATGGCCGGCGCCGCGGGCGGAAACTCCGCGCTGGGCACCTGGCTGGCCGCCGCCGCGGCGACGCTGGAGGGCGAGAGCGAGACGGAGTGCGTCACCGCCAACGTGAAGCAGCAGCTCGAGAACCTCCGCGGCTATCCGAGCGTCCGGGCGGCGACCGCCGCGGGCCGGCTGACCCTGACCGGGCTCTACTTCGATCTCGCGGAGGCCCGGATGTATCGCGTCGAGGACGGCGTGCGCCGACCCGTGGGCCTGACATGAACCGGCGGTCTTTGTGCCATTTCCCCGGTAGGCATTGAGGTCCGCGTCCGGACGGCCCAAGGTGGATCCTGGCCGGTACGCGAAAGTTTCCGGCCCGCCCGGCCGCGAGGGACATCCGCTCCGTACGGCTGGGTGCGGGTGAAGACGTCGCCCGGCCGGAGGTGACAGATGACTACCGTGGAGCGGGCGACCCGCGCGGGTGACATTGTGCTCGTGGGGCGGTCGGCGAGCGTGCAGTTCGCCGTCCCCAACGGGTTCGCGTTCCGTGTGATCGACGTCGACCCGCGGCCCACCTATGCCGGTTGGGTGTGGCTCGACGGCTACCAGTTGGACCGGTACGGACACCCCCTGATGCGGCGGCGCATCTTCGTCCGCGAGGCGGGTCTCCGCCGACCCGGGTCACCGCCGTCCCCGCGCCATGGCTGAGAGCCGCCCGACCCTGCACCCCGGCGATGTCGTGCTCGTCGGGCGGGCGGCCAGCGTGCAGTTCAGCGGCCGGTCGGGCTTCGCGTTCCGGATCATCGCCGTCGACGGGCGGCCCACCTACTCCGGCTGGGTGTGGCTCGACGGCTACCAGCTGGACCGTCGGGGGCAGGCCGTGGCCCGCCGGCGGATCTTCGTCCTGGTGGCCGGCCTGCGTCCCGCGCCCTCTCCGGGGCCGTCCGTGCGTACGGATCGCCACCGCTAGAAGCCGCCCACCGTCAATTGGGGGGAAACGGCGGCGGATCCCCCGGCCGAGATGCGATGTTGGGTGTACGGGGACGAGTGATGGGGCGGGATGCGATGAGCGATTACGAGACCGGCGCCGAGGAGTGGTCCGCCGATGCTGAGGTGGATACCGGGAAGTACACGTTGCCGTCGGAAGCACGTGACTCGGTGCACCGGCTCGCGGACGTCAGCAGCGACATGGCGACGGCGACGAGGTCGGCGGTGAAGGCGGCGCAGACCGCCGTGGCGGTGATCCAGCGGCTGGACGCGAGCAGCACCGAGATCGGCAAGGTCGTCCAGCTGATCGCCACCATCGCCAAGCAGACCAACCTGCTCGCCCTGAACGCCACCATCGAGGCGGCGCGGGCGGGCGAGGCGGGCCGGGGGTTCGCGGTCGTCGCCAGCGAGGTCAAGGACCTGGCGAACGAGACCGCCACCGCGACGAACGAGATCGGCGGGCAGGTCGGCGGCATCCGCGCCGACACGCAGAACGCGGTCTCTGCCATCGAGGAGATGCAGTCGCTCATCGAGGAGCTGGACCGCTGCCAGATGGTGATCAGCGGGATCGTGACGGAGCAGCAGGGCGGCTGACACCCGGTGGCGGCAGGGGGAAGGATAGGGCCATGGCCCGACGCACACAGCGGCGCCGACCGGAGGCACCGGCCGGATTCGCCGAGACCGGCCCCTGCCCCTGCGGGCTGGGACAGCCCTACGGCGAATGCTGCCGCCCCGCACACCACGGCCACGCTCCGGCGACCGCGGAGGCCCTGATGCGGTCCCGCTACGCCGCCTTCGTGCTGGACGACGCTCCGTACGTGCTGCGGTCGTGGCATCCGATCACCCGCCCGCAGTCGGTCGAGCCGGACCCGGCGCTGCGCTGGACCGGCCTGGAGGTGGTCGAGGCGACCGGCGGCGGGCTGTTCGACGCCGAGGGTGTGGTCGAGTTCCGCGCCCACTACACCGACGGCGGCAAGCCGGGGGACATGCGCGAACGGAGCCGGTTCGTGCGGCACGACGGTCAGTGGGTGTACTGGGGTCCGGTCCTTACCAACGGGGCCCTCGCCAATATCTGACCTCGTGTGCTTCCCTTCAAGGGATCACTCGAGGAGGGGCATCGTGTCGTCGAACCAGAGGCCGTTGGAGTCCGGCATCGTCCGGGACTTCAAGGTCAATCTCTCGTACGGTAAATATCTGGATCTGGACCGGATCCTGTCGGCGCAGCACCCGGTCAGCGTGCCGGTGCACCACGACGAACTGCTCTTCATCCTGCAGCACCAGACCTCCGAGCTGTGGCTCAAGCTGGTCCTCCACGAGCTGCGCGCGGTCCTGAGGCAGCTGGCCGCCGACCAGCTGCGCCCGGCGTTCAAGGGCCTGGCGCGGGTCAAGCACATCCAGCGCTGCCTCACCGAGCAGTGGTCCGTGCTGGCCACCCTGACACCCAGTGAGTACGCCGAGTTCCGCAGCTTCCTCGGCACCTCCTCGGGCTTCCAGTCGTACCAGTACCGGGCGGTCGAGTTCACCCTCGGCAACAAGGACCGGCGGATGCTGTCGATCTTCGACGACGACCCGAGCGCCAAGGCGATGCTCACCGAGGCGCTGGAGGCCCCGAGCATCTACGACGAGTTCCTGCGCCTGCTCGCCCGGCAGGGCCACGCGGTGCCGGCCGCGCTGCTCGAACGGGACGTGACCCAGCCGTACGAGTTCCACCCGGACCTCGTGCCGGTCTTCGTGACGATCTACGAGAACAAGGACAAGTACTGGGAGGCGTACGAGGCCTGCGAGGAGTTCGTGGACCTGGAGGAGAACTTCCAGTTCTGGCGGTTCCGCCACCTGAAGACGGTGGAGCGCACGATCGGCTTCAAGCGCGGCACCGGCGGCTCCAGCGGCGTCGACTTCCTGCGCAAGGCGTTGGACCTCACGTTCTTTCCAGAGCTGTACGCGGTTCGTACCGAGATCGGTGTGGTAGAGGCATGACCGACTGCACCGCGGCGAAGCAAGGGCCACGAGGGCATGCCCGGGAGGTTCAGTCGTGAGCGACGAGTTTCTGGAGCGGGCGGAGTCGCTGGACGCCGCCGATCCGCTGGCCGCCCTGCGCGACCGCTTCCTGGCGCCGGACGACTTCGACGTCGTCTCCTACCTCGACGGCAACTCGCTGGGCCGGCCGCTGCGCGCGACCGAGCGGCGGATGACCGAGTTCGTCCGGGAGCAGTGGGCGGGCCGGCTCATCCGCGGCTGGACAGACGGCTGGCTCGCCAAGCCGCTGCGGCTTGGCGACCGGCTCGGCGCGATCGCCCTCGGCGCCGCCGCCGGGCAGACGGTCGTCGCCGACTCCACGACCGTGCTGCTCTACAAGCTCGTCCGGGCCGCCGTCGCCGCGCGTCCCGGCCGCCGCACGATCGTGCTCGACACCGACAACTTCCCCACCGACCGGTACGTGTGCGAGGCCGTGGCCGCCGAACGCGGCCTCGAGCTGGTCTGGATCGACACCGATCCGGCGACGGGGATCATGCCCGAGCAGGTCGCCGCGGTGGTCGGCGAGGACACCGCGCTCACGCTGTTCAGCCATGTGGCGTACCGCTCGGGGTGGCTCGCCGACGTCGCGGAGATCAACCGGATCGCGCACGCGGCCGGCGCGCTGACCCTGTGGGACCTGTGCCACTCGGCGGGCTCGGTCGAGGTCGAGTTGGACGCGTGGGGCGTGGACCTCGCCGTCGGCTGCTCGTACAAGTACCTCAACGGCGGGCCGGGAGCGCCCGCTTTCGCGTACGTGCGCAGCGGTCTACAGGACGAGCTGCGGCAGCCGATCTGGGGCTGGATGGGCCATCGGGCGTCGTTCGAGATGGGACCCGGGCACGAGCCGGCGCCGGGCATCCGCGCGATGCTCAGCGGCACCCCGCCCATCCTGGCGATGGTGCCGTTGGAGGTGAACCTCGACCTGCTCGCCGAGGCCGGCATCGGGGCCGTCCGGCGCAAGTCGCTGCTGCTCACCGAGTATGTGATCGAGCTGGCGGACCGCTGGCTGGCACCGCTGGGCGTCGAGGTGGTGAGCCCGCGCGAGCCGGAGCGCCGCGGCGGCCACGTGACCCTGCGCCGGCCGGGTTTCGAGCAGCTGCTGGAGCCGCTCTGGGACGCGGGGGTCATCCCCGACTACCGGCGTCCCGACGGGCTCCGGATCGGTCCGGCGCCGCTGAGCACCGGCTTCGCCGAGGTGCACCGGGGGCTGAGCATGCTGCGGGACCTGCTCGAGAAGCAGCCGTGACCTGGCTCGTCCCGGATTCGCTCTGGTGGCAGGGCCGCCTGCACACCGGGCGGGCCCTGCGCGACGGCACCGCCACCGCGGCCGGCGATGTGCCGGCCGCGGATCCGCGGCAGCGGCTGCCGGGCACCGTCCTGCCCGGGCTCGGCGACGCGCACGTGCACTCGGCGCTGGTAGACCTGCCGACGCTGCGCTCGGGCGGGCTCGCGTGGGTGTGGGACCTGGGCGGTGAGCCCGGAAGCCTGGTCTCGCTGGCGGCCCGCCATCCGTGGATGCGCTTCGCCGGGCCGTTCCTGACCGCGCCCGGCGGCTATCCGAGCGACCGCGCCTGGGCGCCGCCGGGGAGTTGCCGGGAGGTGCGCTCCGCGGCCGACGCGGGTGAGGCGGTCGACGAGGCGCACGCCGCCGGGGCGAGCCTGATCAAGGTGACCGCGCACGCGGGCGGCCCGACGCTGCCGCCCGCGACGCTGGTCGCGGTGGTCGAGGCCGCGCACGAGAGGAAGCTGCCGGTGGTCGTGCACGCCGAGGGGCCGGGCACGGTCGCGGCCGCCGTCGCGGCCGGCGCGGACCTGCTCGCCCACACGCCGTGGACCGAGGAACTCGACGACGCGCTGGTCCGCGACTGCGCCGACCGGATGACGTGGATCAGCACGCTCGACATCCACGGCTACGGCACCACCACCCCCGAGCGGGTCACCGCCGTCGCCAACCTGCGGCGTTTCCTCGCGTACGGAGGAAAAGCGCGCTACGGCACCGATCTCGGCAACGGGCCGCTGCCTCCGGCGATCAACCCTCGGGAGATCCGGGCCCTGCAGGAGTGCGGCCTCGCCCCCGCCGACATCCTGGCCGCGATGACCGAGCCGGGCCGTGCCGAGCTGAGCTGGATCCCCGGCGGCCTCGACCTCGAACCCAGCCGGTTCGCCGATTCGCTGGCGACCGCGCGAGTCCTCGGCCCCGAGGTCCGTCCCCGGAATATCCTCCGCTCATGATTGTGGTGAGTGGGGCGACCGGCCGGCTCGGCGGGCGGGTCGCGGCCCGCCTGGATCGCCCGCAGCGGCTGCTCGTGCGCGACGCCGCCCGGGCGCCCCGCATCGCCGGGGCCCAGGTCGCTCAGGCCGAGTACGCCGACGCCGCCGCCGTCCGTGCCGGCCTCGAGGGCGCGGACGTCGTGCTGATGGTCTCGGCGTCGGAGGGGCCGGGCCGGGTCGACCAGCACCGCGCCTTCGTCGACGCGGCCGTCGCGGCGGGCGTCGGCCAGCTGGTCTACACGTCCTTCGCCGGCGCGCGTCCGGACGCCACCTTCACCCTGGCGCGCGACCACTGGGCGACCGAGCAGCACATCCGCGCCACCGGTCTGCCGTTCACCTTCCTGCGTGACAACCTGTATGCCGACTTCGTTCCCGCTCTGGTCGGCGACGACGGGGTGATCCGCGGGCCCGGCGGTGCCGGCGCGGCCGCGGTCGTCGCCCAGGACGACATCGCCGACGCGATCGTCGCGGTGCTGCGTGATCCGGGACCGCACGCCGGGCAGACCTACGACCTGACCGGCCCACAAGCGCTCACCTTCGCCGAGATGGCCACGACGCTCACCGCTGCCACGGGCCGCGAGATCCGCTACCACGACGAGACACGCGAGGAGGCGTACGCGTCCCGTGCGGGGTACGGCGCGCCGGACTGGCAGTTGGACGCGTGGGTGAGCACCTACGCCGCCGTGGCTGCGGGGGAGCTCTCCACCGTGGACCCGGCGATCGAGCAGCTCACCGGCCGCCCGGCGCGACCCCTCGCGGAAGTTCTCGGACTTCCCTAGAGGCGGTGAACCTCCCTAGAGTCGGCGAAATGAGACAGGGAGGACTCGTGCGGTTCGACCGTGGCGACGAGGTGGTCGTCGGCGGGGATTCGCCGATCCGCTACCAGCTCGCCTCGGTGAGCAAGCAGTTCACCGCCACGGCCCTGCTGCTGCTTGCCCAGGACGGTCGGGTGAGCCTGGACGACCCGCTGGAGCGGTGGATCGCCGGATGGCCCGGCGTCACCCTGCACCACCTGCTCGCACACACCTCGGGGATCGGGCACTGGGACGACTATGCGATCGATCTCGGGGTGCGGGTGGAGCGGGCGGAGCTGGTCGAGACCTTCCGCTCGGTGCCGCCGCTGTTCGCGCCCGGTGCGAGCTGGCGCTACAGCAGCCCGGCGTACGTGCTGGCGGCCCAGGTCGTCGAGCGGGTCGCCGGGATGGCGTACCCGGATTTCCTCACGGGCCGGGTCTTCGGCCCCGCCGGGCTGACCGCGACGTTCGCCGGCGCGCCCGGCGATCGCATCGGGATCGCCGCGGGACACGACGAGCACGGCGCGCCCGTGCCCTCGTGGGACCTGGAGGTGGTCAACATGGGCGCCGGGGACGTCTGGTCCACCACCGGCGACCTGGTCCGCTGGATGGCCCGGCTGTGGGCCGGCGACGTGCTGCGCGAGCCGTGGCGCACGCTGATGCTCACCGAGCGCGCCGCGACCGGCCAGGCCGACGACTTCTCGCGCGGCTACGGGTACGGCTGGTTCGTCGGCAGCTACCACGGCGAACCGTGGTTCCAGCACGACGGTCACAATGCCGGCTACAAGACCTTCGCCGCCTGCCTGCCGGAGTCGGACCGGCGCGTCGTGGTGCTCAGCAACAGCGAGGAGTTGGAGCCGGCGGCGCTTTTCACGCTGCTGCGGAGTCTTCTCTAGAGCGCGACGATCTCGCCGGTGGTCGCGCTCGTGCGGGCCGCGTCGAGCACCTCCATGGTGCGCACGGCGTCCCAGGGATCGACGGGCAGCGGACCCTCGCCGCGGACCGCGGCCGCGAACGCCGGGTAGAAGCTGTCCCAGCGCCCCCGCTCGCTGCGCACGGGCGCGCCGGTGGCGCCGCGGTAGAGGCGGCCCCAGGCGTGCTCCGGCTCCAAGCCCCAGCGGTCGCCGAGACCGGCGGGGGAGCGGCCGGCCTTGAGCAGCGCCTCCTGGCCGTCGATCCCGTCGACGATGTAGGTGCCCGTCGTGCCGGAGACGCGGAAGCGGGGGCCGGGCGCCGCCTGCCGCCAGCTTCCCCACAGGTGCGATTCGACGCCGCTGGCGTGGTGCAGCGCCAGGAAGAACTCGCTGTCGAGGTCGCCGTCGGCGTGCAGCTCCGCATAGACCCTGGTGGCCGGGCCGAACAGCAGATGGGCCTGGTCCACGAGGTGCGCGCCGAAGTCGAGCAGGGTGCCCCCGCCCGCGGCCGGCGGCTGGCGCTCCGGGGCCCAGCGCTCGAACCGCGACTCGAAGCGCCGCACCTCGCCGAGCGCGCCCTCGCCGATCAGGCGCCGCACGGTCAGCAGATCGGCGTCGTAGCGGCGGTTCTGGTAGGCGGTGAGAAGCACGCCGCGCTCGTCGGCCAGGGTGGCGACCTCGCGGGCCGTCACCGCGTCGAGCGCGAACGGCTTGTCGACGACCACGGCCAGCCCGAGGCCGATCGCCTCGCGGGCCAGCGCGGCGTGCGTCGCGGCGGGGGTGGAGATCGCGACGGCCTCGGCGCCGCCGGCGGCCAGGTCGGCGATCGAGTCGTACGCCGGCACCCCCGGGTGGAGGCGGGCGAGCTCCTCGCGCCGCTCGGCCGAGCGGGTCACGACGCCGGCGAACTCGACGCCGTCCGCCGACGCGAGCAGGGGCGCGTGGAAGACGCGCCCGCCGGAGCCGTACCCGACCAGTCCGATCCTTGTCGCCGTCATGGACCGGATCCTACAAACCGCGGCGCAGGTCAGCCGTGATGGAAAGCACTGACCGACCGGCGAATCGGGGTGGGATGAACACGAAAGGTGAGCGTTCCGTGTCGGATGGTTGACGGGTGCCCGCGACGCGGCGATCCCGCGAGCAAGTATGGGCGCCATGGAGCCCGCACAGTTGGACCGCACCCCGTTCGCGGACCTCGACCGGATGCCGCCCGACATGCTCGCCATGCTCGTGGCGGCGCTCGAGGCGATGTCCCGCCATCCCGAGATCCGCCGAGTGCGGCACGCCGCCTGGCTGGCGATGCGGCCCGAGCCCGGGCAGCGCCTCCTGGACGCGGGATGCGGAGCGGGCGACGTGGCGCGCGAACTGGCCACCGCCGTGGCCCCCGACGGCGAGGTGGTAGCCCTCGACTACTCCGAGGCGACCCTCGCCGCCGCCCGGACCCGGCACGCCGGCGGCGACATCACCTACGTCGCCGGAGACGTCTGCGCGCTCGACTTCGACGACGAGAGTTTCGACGGGGTGTGGTGCGAGCGCGTGCTCCAGCACGTGGACAACGCGGACGCCGCGGTGGGCGAGCTGGCCCGGGTGACCCGCACCGGCGGCCGGGTCTGCCTGGTCGACACCGACTGGGCGTCGCTGGCCTTCGACGGCGTCGACGCGACCCTGGCCGACACGGTGGTCGCCCACATGCACGGGCGGCTCACGCCCCGGCAGCTCGACATGGGCCGCACGCTGCGCCGCCGCCTGCTCGACCACGGCCTGAGTGACGTCACCACGACGCCGGTGACCTGCTTCTTTCCCGACCCGGCATCGGCCGCCGTGGTGCTGCCGATGGTCAACCACGACGTGCCGGAGGCGGACTGGATGACCCCGGACGGCGTGCGGGACGAGTGGCTCGCCCAGGTCGCCAGTGCCGGCGAGCGTGGCGACTTCCTCGCCGTCCTCACCATCTGGGTCGCCGCCGGCACGGTCTGAGATCTGTACGTTTCCCGGGTCAACCGGCTCAGCGTTCGCTGAGCCGGTTCCGGAATTCCGCGAGAGCGGTCCGGAGCACGTCGTCGAGCCGCTTCAACTCGTCCTCGGTCGGCTCCCGGCGCAGTGCGACGTCGATCTTGAAGTCGTCGTCCACGATCGCCACCTCCAGGCGGTCGAGCAGGTCCGCGGGAAGCCTGGTGACGACGAACTCGCGGAACGCGTCGGCAATCGTGCTCGCCATGTCGCCGCACCCACAGGTGCGGCCCTCCAGGACCGCACCCAGGTGGCTGCGGCCGACAATGGCGTCCGGGTGCACGGGGTCCATGACGGTCAGGCCCTCCTCCAGCACCGTTTGGGCCTCCGACAGCCGCCCCTCGTGCTGAAGGAACAGGCCGAGGGCCACACAGGCCCGCCCGACCAGGTCGGGGTCGGCGCCGCGGCGCGCCTGGCTTACCGCCTCGGTCAGCCGTTGCTCGGCCGGTCCGGTCCGGCCGATCTCCTTGAGCGCGAGTCCCCAGTTGCGCAGGACCTGAGTCAGCGCCTCCGGGCGTCCGATGCGCTCCGCCCTTTCGTACGCCGCCGCGTACGTGCGTAGCCCCGCCTCGGCGTCACCGGCGTCGCCCTGAGCCATCGCCAGGCCGAGCGCTGCCATCAGCGCCTCCTCCTGCCGGCCCCCGCGGTCGTACGAGGCGAGCACGCGCTCGATCGCCGCGATCCGCCCGGCATGGTCACCGAGATCCCGGCCGAGGTTCGCCAGTACGGACAAGGCGTCGAGCGTCGCCTGGTGGTCGGCGCTGAGCCGCTCCTCCAGGGCCGATACCAGACAGGCGAGCAGGTGGTGGGAACCGGGATCGCCACGGTCCAGCAGCGGGACCACAGCCTGCCCCATCCGCTCGACGACCTCGTCCGGCAAGGGGCGCAGGTCAACGAAGGGCGGCTCGCCGGTGCCGCCCGCGTGCACGATCGCCGCCCGCAGCGCCAACGCGGAGGCGATCCGCTCGTGCCCGTTGCGCCACAGGTTCTCCACCGTCTCCTCGACGACCTGCCGCGCCTGCGTCACGTCGCCACGCTGCCGCAGCAGGTCCGCCAACGGTTCCAGGCCGAACGCGTACCCGGCGTGCTCGCGACCGTAGAAGGCGAGCCGTTCCCGAACGCCCTGGCGCAACTCCGTCTCGGCCTCGTCGAGCCGCCCGGCCACGCGCAGCGCCAGACCCAGATTGAGCCGGTAGGTCAACTGCTCCTTGCGGGACCCGTGATCGCGAGGCGCCGCGGAGGCCGCCTGGCGGAAGCACTCGATCGCGCGGTCGTGTTGCCGGGCCTGGAACAACACGTTGCCGAGGTCGCACTGGGCGGAGGCCCACTCCGGGCTGCCGTGGCCGTGCTTCTCGGTCGCGGTCCGCAGCTCGCGCGTCACGAGATTCTCGGCGTCTCCCAGCCGGCCCTCCCGCACCAGAGCGAAGGCCACCTCGACCGCGTCGGGCGATGTCGTCACGAGCCGGAAGTGTACGGCTCCGCCAGCGGGATCAGGGAACGACGACCATGGCGTCCAGGAGGCGGCCCAGCGGGATGCTCGCGAAGCCGACGCGCACGTCGCTCGCGCCGTACGGCAGCCAGAGCCGGCCGCCGTGCAGCAGCCCGCCGCAGGAGTAGACGACGTTCGGCACGTACCCCTCGCGTTCGATCTCGTCGGGGTCCAGCAGGCCGTGCGGCAGGTCGGCGATGACGCGCTCGGGGTGCTCGAGGTCGAGCATCATCGCGCCGATCACGTAGCGGCGCATCGGGCCGACGCCGTGGGTGAGCACCAGCCAGCCCGCGTCGGTCTCGATCGGTGAGCCGCAGTTGCCGACCTGGATGAGGTCCCAGCCGCGGTGCGGCATCAGCAGCGGCACGGCCTCCTGCCACCGGTTCGACTCGTCGCGCTCGCTGAGGCCCAGCGTCTCGCCGTCGGAGCGGCACAGGGCGAGGTGCCGGCCGTTGACCGGGCGGGGGAACAGGGCGACGCCCTTGTTGCGCGCCGCCGGGCCCCGCAGCGCCGTGACCTCGAAGTGGCGCAGGTCGCGGGTGTGCAGCATGCGCCCGCCGATCTGCCGGCCGTCGTACGCGGTGTAGGTCGCCTGGTAGGAGATGCGCCCGTCGTCCTCGACGACCTGCACGAAGCGGGCGTCCTCCATGCCGTTGCTCTCGGCCGGCGTGGCCGGCCAGAGCACGCGCTGGTGCAGCGGCACGGTGGCCGGGAAGGTCACCGCGTAGTCGGTGGCGACGAGCTCGCGCAGCACGCCGAGGGTCTCGCCGGTGGTCGGGCGGGACAGCAGCTCGCCGGGGAGGTGGCCGAGGACCTCCTCGAACTCCTCGTCGTCGTAGCGTTCCGGCAGCGAGCCGAGCACGCTGCAGGTCAGCTCGTTGTCGATCTCGAGCTCGGCGAGGCCGGCGGCGAGCAGGTCGCGCTGGTGCCGGGCGCCGGTGCGCTCGCTGATCACCAGCGGGCCGGCGCGGTCCTCCAGGCGGATCCCGTCGTTGGGGCCGAGGATGGCCGAGCAGAAGCCGATCGAGGAGATGTGGCCCTCGCCGATCTGCCGCAGGCTGATCGCCACCCGCAGCTGTCCCGGGCCGAGGCCGCTCTGGTCGGGGTGCGGGACCATCGACGGATTGCACAGGGCCGCGGACTCGACGGAGTACTCGTGGCTGAAGTACGCGCCGATCAGCGTGCGCGCGTTGGGCGACAGCTCGACGTCCGCGGGCACGCGGTGGTGCACCAGGTCGTAGTGGTGCTGGAAGGTGTGCAGCAGGTCGTGGTGTCGCCCGGAGAACCGGGTCATCACGTCGTCGACCAGCCGGCCGATCTCGTCCTCGTCGAGCTGCAACACGCGCTCGATGAGGCGGGACGCCCGGTTCTGCACGACCTGGGTGTCCTCGCCCGGCACGAACAATTTGATCACCACGCGCCGCCCGTCCGGCTGCATCGTGATCGCGTGGCGCTGGACGAGGGAGGTGGTCCGCACCTCGTGCGGGTCGAGAATCGCGGTCACGCTGGGCCACCTGAGGGTCGGGTCGCGCCACGGCCTGCCCACGCGCGGGCGTGCTGCAGCGTGGAGACGAGCGCGAGAGTGGATTCGGCACCTTGGTTCAGATTAGGCCCATGAGCGGTCAATCCGTCATATCCCCCGCCAGTTTGGGGGTCGTACATGACGGTTCCGGTGTCGTTGTCGCCGAGGAACCACCCGATCGCGGCCAGCAGCGGCGTGTCCCAGGCGTCGTCGCCGGTCACCGCCGCGGCCGTGGCGCAGGCGTCGGCGGTGGCGGCCGCCTCGATCGGCTGTTGGTCGAAGCGGTGGCGGTCGGTGTCGGGGCGCCAGCCGCCCACCGGCACGGTCGACAGATGCCCGTCGTGGTCCTGCATCCGGCACAGCCAGCCCAGCATGCGCAGGCCGTCGGCCAGCAGGGGCTCGTCGCCCAGCAGGTCACCGGCGTGGATGAGGACCTCGGGCAGGGCCGGGTTGGCGTAGGTGAGCTCGCGTTCCGGCCAGACCCAGCGCGGGTCGCCGCCGGGCAGCCCGATGACGGTGGCGGCGTCGGCGAGCAGTTGCGCCGCCTCGCCGGCCCGCGGATCGGCGCGCAGCACCTCGGCCGCGCCGAGGCCGGCGAAGGCCATCGCCCGGGCCCAGGGCGAGCGCTGCTGGGCGGCGACGGAGAAGGCCTCGCGGGCTTCCTTGCGGATCCACGGGACGGTGCTGCGGGCGGCGGCGGTACCCAGCCCCCAGAGGGCCCGACCCCACCAGTCCCCGGTGTCGGGCTCGTCCAGCCAGCTGCGGGAGTACGACAGCCGGTTGCGGACCCTGCCGTCGGGCGCGCTGGCGTGGGTGAGGAAGGCGAGGTAGCGCTCGGCGAGCGTGACCACGTGCGCGGCGGGCCGAGGTTCGCGGCTCGCCACGACCAGGCCCCGGGACACGTCGTCCACGCAGTAGCCGTGCTCGCGCCGCACGATCGCGTTGCGGGCGTGCTCGAGCAGGCCGGTGTCGTCGGAGAGCCGGACCAGGTGGGACCAGTCCGGTGCCGGCGCGTCGAGCAGTTGCAGGGGCGGCGGTACCAGCCGCAGGGAGACGCTCACGCGGGCACGGAGGCGGCGACGGGCCGGCGGTCGGCGAGCAGCCGCCCGGCCAGGCTGTGGTAGCGCGCGGCCACGGCCGGCCAGCGCAGCGTCGGCCCGCCGGCCAGGCCGGTGAGGCGGTTCGCCGCGTCCGGGGCGGACATCAGGTGCCGGATTCCGGCGGCCATCGCGTCCGGGTCGTGGTGCGGCACGAGCAGGCCGGGACCGTCGGCGAGCAGCTCGACGGCGTGCGGGAACTCCGTCGCGACGACCGGCACCCCGGCGCCGACCGCCTCGATCAGCACGCCCGAGGTCACCTGCTCGGTCGAGTCGTACGGCAGCACCACCACGTCCGCGGAGCGGATCAGCCGGCTCAGCGCGCCCTGGTCCAGGTAGACGTCCTCCCACCGCACCTGCCCGGTCACGCCCAGCTCGTCGGCCAGCGTCTTGAGCGATTCCCGGTAGCGGTCGCCCTGGTGTTCGAGCACCTTGGGATGCGTACGGCCGGCGACCGTGTAGACCGGGAGGGGGTCCACGTCGCCGAGCAGAGCCAGGGCGCGCAGCGCCCACTCGATGCCCTTGCCGGGCCCGAGCAGCCCCCAGGTCAGCAGGTGCGGCACCTCGAGCGTCTCGCGGGGGGCACTGGAGTGGCTGCCGGCGCCGTGCGGGATGACGGTGACCTTGCGAGGATCCACCCGGTATCCGGTGGTCAGCCGCTGCCGGGCGGTGTCCGTCATGGTGACGACGGTGTCGGCGGCGGACACGATGCGCTCCAGCACCGAGCGCTGCATCGGCGACGGCGTGCTGAGCACGGTGTGCAGGACCACGATCGTCGGGATCTTCAGCGCGCGCAGCAGCGGCAGCACCTCGTCGCCGTCGAAGCCGGGATAGATGCCGTACTCGTGCTGGACCACGGCGACGTCGAAGCGGTTCAGGGCGTTGGCGGCGGCCGCCCAGCCACCAGGAGTGTCCGTGTGCCACGTATGCACCACCCGCGGCGCCGTCCGGTCGACGTCCAGCCCGCCGCCGGCCGCGTCCGCGGAGAGCAGCCGGATCACGCCGCTGCCGGGCGTGCCGCCGGTGAGGTGGGACGCCAGCGCCGCATTGAAGGTCGCCAAACCGCATTGGGTCGGGGGATAGGTGCTGAGAAAGCCGTACGTGGCGGGCATGACTGGCCTTTCTGCTCAGGTTGCTGCCTCCCCGCAGCACGGATCGGACGTACTTACACGCTATTACTCCGTGATTCGCAGGAAATGCCGAAATTGGTAATAAGACATTAACAAAAGCGGCCTATTCAACAGACGAATTCCCGGTAAATCCTCAGGTAGTCATCGACCATGCGATCCGCGCCGAATCGGCTGCGGGCCCTCGCCCGGCAGGCTGCCCGGTCGAGGCGGCCGATGCCCGCCACGGCGTCGACGGCCTGGTCGACGCCGTCGACGAGCCGGCCGGTGAGACCCTCGTCCACCACTTCCGGCATCGAACCTCGCGGGTACGCGACCACCGGCGTACCGCAGATCATGGACTCGACCACCGACAGCCCGAACGGCTCCGCGAACCGGATCGGGTGCAGCAGGGCCGCGCTGCCGCCGAGGACCCGCGCGCGGTCCCGGGGGCCGACCGACCCCAGGTAGATCACGGCGTCGCCGTCGATGTGCGGCTCGACCCGCTCGGCGAAATACCGTTCGTCCTGGACGATGCCGCACAGCGTGAGTCGGCGGCCGGCGCGACGGGCGATCTCGATGGCCGCGTGGGTGCCCTTGTCCGGATGGATGCGCCCGAAGCAGACCAGGCCCTCGCCGCCGTCCGGGCTGAAGGGCAGTTCGTCCAGGTCGACTCCGTGGTAGACGGTGCCGACGTAGTCCAGGTCGGGCGAGCGGTCGGCGTCGGAGATCGACACGTACGCCGAGCGGGCCCGCCGGTACGCCGGCAGGATGTTCGGTCCGGAGAACCCGTGGATCGTGGTGAGCATCGGCGCCCGGCAGTGGCCGGAGAACGCCAGTGGCAGCCAGTCCAGGTGGTTGTGCACGAGGTCGAAGTCGCCCGAGCGCTCCAGGGCGTACCCGACGTGCAGCGCCTCCCAGACCCGGCCGTCGATGTCCGGGTCCTCCTCGTAGCCGCGGCTCACGACGCCGTCCAGGGTGGCCTTGGTGACCGAGTCGAGGGTCGCGAACAGGGTCACGTCCACGCCCCGCGAGGTCAGCCCCTCGGCCAGCAGGCTGGTGATCAACTCCCACGGCCCGTAGTGGACGGGCGGCGTCCGCCACGCGATCGGTCCCAGCAGCGCCACCCTCATGAACGACAGTATGCGAGCGGATTCGGTGTTTCGCCGGTGGTTCCCGTGTTAAACCAGGGACCATGGACAACCCCTGGTGGCACCGCTCCGTCGTTTACCAGATCTATCCCCGCAGCTTCGCCGACGCGAACGGCGACGGCATGGGCGACCTGAGGGGGATCATCCAGCGCCTCGACCACCTCGCCGGCCTGGGCGTCGACGTGATCTGGTTGTCGCCGATCTGCCGCTCCCCGCAGGACGACAACGGCTACGACATCAGCGACTACCAGGACATCGATCCGGCCTTCGGCTCGCTGGCGGATTTCGACGAGCTGCTGGCCGGCGTGCACGAGCGCGGCATGCGCCTGATCATGGACCTGGTCGTGAACCACTCCTCGGACGAGCACGCCTGGTTCGCCGAGAGCCGCTCCGGCAAGGACAGCCCCAAGCGCGACTGGTACTGGTGGCGGCCCGCCCGCCCGGGCATGGAACCCGGCACGCCCGGCGCCGAGCCGAACAACTGGGGCTCGGTCTTCGGCGGCTCCGCGTGGGAGTACGACCCGGCGACGGGCGAGTACTACCTGCACATCTTCAGCCGCAAGCAGCCGGACCTCAACTGGGAGAACCCGGAGGTCCGCGAGGCGGTCTACGCGATGATGAACTGGTGGCTCGATCGGGGTGTCGACGGCTTCCGGATGGACGTCATCGACCACATCTCCAAGGACACCTCGCTGCCCGACGGCGTGGTGCGCCCCGGCTCGCTGTACGCCGAGGGCGGTCCGCACTACATGAACGGGCCGCGTAACCACGAGTTCCTGCACGAGATGCACGAGCGGGTCTTCGCCGGACGCGCCACGCTGCTGACCGTCGCCGAGATGCCCGGAGTGACCATCGAGGAGGCGGCGCGCTACACCGACCCGGCGCGGCGCGAGGTCGACATGGTCTTCGGCTTCGAGCACGTCTGGGTCGACCGCGGCCCCGACCCGTGGGTGCTCTACCCGTTGCGGCTGACCAAGCTCAAGGGCATCCTCGGGCGCTGGCAGGCCGGGCTCGCGGACGTCGGCTGGAACAGTCTCTACTGGAACAACCACGACCAGCCGCGGGTGGTCTCGCGCTACGGCGACGACTCGCCGGAATTCCGCGTACGGTCCGCCAAGATGCTCGGCGCGGTGCTGCACCTGCACCGCGGGACGCCCTACATCTATCAGGGCGAGGAAATCGGCATGACCAACGCGCCCTTCGCGTCCATCGCCGACTTCCGCGACATCGAGGCGCTCGGCCACTATGCGCAGGCCGTCGAGCACGAGGGACACTCGAGCGAGGACGTGCTCACCGTGCTGCGGGCCCGCGGCCGCGACAACGCGCGTACGCCCATGCAGTGGGACGACTCGCACCAGGCCGGGTTCACGACCGGCACGCCGTGGCTCGCGGTGAACCCCAACCACAAGGAGATCAACGCCGCCGCGGCGGTCGAGGACCCCGACTCGGTCTACCACTTCTACCGCCGGCTGATCGCGCTGCGGCACGACGACCCCGTCGTGGTGTACGGCGACTTCACCATGCTGCTCCCCGACGACGAGCGGCTGTACGCCTTCACCCGCCGGCACGGCGACACCGAGCTGTTGGTCGTCGGCAACTTCTCCGGAGAACGAGCCCGTGCCGACATCCCCGGAGCCGAGGCCTGGTCGTCGGCGGAGCTCGTCCTGACCAACGCCCCGGCGCGGACCGGCCTCGACCTGGAGCCATGGCAGGTGGTGATCTACCGGCGGAGAGCGTGAACGCGATCCGGCGCGGGCGGGCGGAGCGCCGCGAGCACCATCGCGCCGGCGAGGGAGTAGGCCACGCCCTGCGCCGCGATGACCGGCAGGATACCCAGGTGCCCGGCCAGCGTCCCCGCCGCGACGGTGCCCAGCAGCATCGCGGCGCCGTCCACCGCGACGGTCGCGCCCCAGACGCGTCCCCGGTGCTCGTCCTCGGTCGCCTCCTGAAACACCGTCATCGCACCGGCCGTCATGAACGCGGCCGGCAGTCCGACCAGCACGATGAGCGCGACGGCGGGCCACAGCACCGGCCTCAGCAGGGGATAGGTGAACAGCGCGAGATCCAGCAGTCCGAAGGCGACGGCGCCGCAGCCGAACATGGCCCGGGGCGTGAACCGGTGCCCGATCAGGGTGACGATCAGGCCGCCGCCGAGCCCGCCGATCGCCTGCGCCGCCATGATCATTCCGTACGCGCGGGCGCTGCCGCCGAGAACGTCGCGGACGAACGGCGCCATCAGCGTGCCGATCACGGCCTCCCCGATGCCGGTGATCAGTCCGAAGGCGAGCCAGACCCGCAGGGTGGGGCTCGACGAGGCGATGCGCAGGCCCTCTGCCCACTCGCGCAGCGGGTGCGTGGCCTCGCCGGCCGCCGGGCGCCGGCGCACCCGGATCGCCAGCAGGAGGCACGCGCTCAGCAGGAAGGTCACGGCGTTCAGCGCGCCGAGCAGCCCGATCCCGCCGGCGGCGGCGACCACGCCGCCCAGCGCGGCGCCGATCAGCCGGGCGACGTCGCGGACCTGGGCGTTCAGGGAGTTCACCGTGACCAGCTGATCCTGCGGCGCGACGCGGGGGAGCAGCGCCGCCTCCGCCGAGGCGAAGAAGGGCGCCAGGCAGCTCTGCAGGGCGAGCACGAGGTAGACGATCCACGCCCGCCCGGCATCGTGGACGGCGATCAGGGGCAGCAGCGCGGCGGCCATGAGCAGATCGGTGGCCACCATGGTGCGGCGACGGTCCCACCGGTCGGCGAAGACCCCGGCGACGGAGCCCAGCACGATGGTGGGGACGAGCGACGCCAGAACCGCGGCGGCCGACGCGAGCGTCGATCCCGTCAGCACATAGATCTGGTACGCGACACCGGTGCGCAGCATCCACTCGCCGGTGAGCGAGACCAGGTTGGCGGCGAGAAGAAACCGTAGGTCCCGGGCGTCGCCGAGGAGCGTCCACAGCCGCCGCACCTCAGCCGCCGGACGGCGTCGGACGCAGCGGCACCGCGACGAGCGTCAGGTTCACCGGCACGGCGTCGGCGGGCCGCTTCGTGGCGTCCCCGAGCGGCCGCTGTCGGACCCAGTCGACGACCAGCGCGTGCCAGGCGGCCTTGAGCTCGGCGAACTCCTCCAGCGTGAGGTAGAGCAGGGACTGGTCGACGCCGGCGTGATCGCTCCAGCCGGGGTCCTCGTCGGTGCGCCGTTGCTGCCAGTCGGCGAGCTGCGCGGCGGCCTGTTCGGCCATGTAGCGGTCGAGCAACTCGACCGACTCCCACCCCTCCGGCGAGTCGCCGCCCTCGTAACGGGTGGACGTGGCGGTGATCTGCCACGGTCGCTCGCGGTTGTCGCCGGCCGGGCCGGGCTCGACGTAGCCGTACTTGGCGAGCTGCCGCAGGTGATGGGAGGCCAGCGCCTGGCTGACGCCGAGCTGACGCGCGGCCTCGGCGGCGGTGATGCTTCCCTCCCGGCCCACCAGCGCGTGCAGTTTGAGGCGCAGCGGGTGGGCGAGGGCCCGCAGAGCCTGCGGGTCCGTGACGACCCGACGCCCGGGATGTGATTCCAAAGACATGCTTGGGATTCTGGGCGTGACGATGATCGATGTCAAGCAACTGCTTGGAATTCCGGTCAGCGTTGTGCGGCGAGCCAGGCCGCGACCTGGGCGCGGGAGGTGAAGCCCAGCTTGCTGAGGATGTTCTCCACGTGTCCCTCGGCCGTGCGCTGGGCCACCACCAGCCGGGCGGCGATCTCCCGGTTGGTCAGGCCCTCGGCGACGAGCGCTGCCACCTCCCGCTCGCGGGGGGTCAGGCCCAGGCCGCCGAGGCGGGCCGGCTCCGGCGTGCCCGGGTCCGGGCCGCGGCTCACCCGGGTGTCCGGCGCCGGGCGCGGGGCCGGCATCCGTTCCACGGCCAGCGCCATCGCCTCGGCGGGGGTCAGGGCGGCCCCGTGGTCGAAGGCCGCCTCGAACGCGCGGTCGCCGAGCCGGGCGCGCAGCTCCGAGGTGACCTCGTCGTGGAAGTCGCGCAGGGCGCGGAACGACGACAGGGACGCGTGCATGGCCCGCCACATGCGGTCCGAGGCGCCCAGCAACTGCGCGGCGCGCTGGTCCCGGCGAAGGCTGGCCGCCACCCAGCCCAGCGCCTCCAGCGACAGGCCCACGGTGAACTGTTCGTCCTCGACGACCGTGCCGATCTCCAGGCTCTCCTTGGCCGCGGTGGTGGCACCCGCGTGGTCGTCCGCCCGCCAGCGCAGCACGCACAGCGCCCAGAGCGCGAACGAGCGCCACCACACCTCGCCGTGCGACGCCGCCAGGTCGCGGCAGGCGGTCAGGTCGGCGTAGCCGTCGGACGGCTCCGCCGAGGACAGTCCCCGGGCGAGGCCCAGGACGGCCAGGCACCACAGCTCACCGGCGCGTACGTCCTGCGCGCGGAACCCCGCGAGGGCCTCCTCGAACAGCGGCACGGCCGTCGCGTGGTCTCCGGCAAACATCGCGATGTTGCCCTCGACCACCGGCACGAAGGCCTGTTCCGGAGTCGGCGGCAGTGTGGCGACGAGTTCCTTGGCCTCGGACAGCAGCGCCGAGGCGCGCGCAAGATCGCCCTGGACGCAGGCGATCCACGACGCTACGCGCAGCGCCCTCGCGCGGGTCCAGTGCCGCGGCGGCGGCATCTCGCACGCGCGGTCCAGCCAGTGCCGGCCCTCGGACAGGAAACCCCGGACGAACCAGTGGTTCTGCAGGTCCGCGGCGAAGCGCAGGGCCACCTCGGGCGCGGCGGAGCCCACCGCGTATTCCAGGGCGACGCGGAGGTTGGCCTGCTCGTGGCGCAGACGCAGCATCAGGGCCGCCTGGTCCGGGCTGGCCCAGTGCACGTCGCCGTAACGGGCGAGCTCGGCGAACCAGTCGCAGTGCCGTCGCGCCACCTCGGGCTGTTCCCCGGCCTCGGCCAGGCGGGCGGCGCCGTACTCGCGGACCACCTCGAGCATCTTGTAGCGGGCCCGACGGCCGTCGCCGACCCGGAAGATGACCGACTTGTCCACCAGTGAGGCGATGAGGTCCAGGATCGACTCGGGAGCCAGCGGCGCGAACGCGCACACCTGCTCGGCCGCGTCCAACTCCAGGCCGCCGGAGAAGACCGAGAGCCGGGACCACAGCCGGCGCTCCGGTTCCGAGCAGAGGTCCCAGCTCCAGTCGATCAGCGCGCGCAGGGTCTGCTGCCGGGCCGGGGCGTTGCGGGCGCCGGTGGTCAGCAGGCGGTAGCGGTCGGTGAGCCGCTCGAGGATCTCCTCCAGGGTCAGCACCCGCAGCCGGGCCACCGCCAGCTCGATCGCCAGCGGCATGCCCTCCAGGGCCTGGCACAGCGCCGTGACCGTGGCGCAGTTGGCGTCCGTGACCTCGAAGCCGGGCAGCACGGCGGTGGCCCGCTCCACCAGCAGGCTCGCCGCCTCGAAGCGGGACAGGTCGGCGGGGGTGCACGCGAGGTCCGACGCCGGCACCGACAGCGGCTGCACGGTCAGCGTCGCCTCGCCCGTGATCCGCAGGGCCTGCCGGCTGGTGACCAGAACGCGCAGGTGCGGGCAGGAACGCAGCAGGGTCTCCACGAGGTCGGCGCAGGCCGCCACGAGGTGCTCGCAGTTGTCGAGGATGAGCAGCGCCTGCCGGTCGGCGAGGAAGGTCGCGAGCCCCGGCGCGTCCGGCCGGACCGACTCCTCGCGGACGCCCAGCGCCTCGGCGACGGTGACCGTGACCAGGTCGGGGTCGCGCAGCTCGGCCAGCTCGGCGAGCCAGACCCCGTCGCGGAAGGCGCGGCGCAGCTCCAGCCCGGCGTGCTGGGCCAGGCGGGTCTTGCCGACGCCGCCCGCGCCGGTGAGAGTGACCAGTCGGCTGGTGGAGAGCATCCGCCGGACACCGGTCAGCTCGTGCCGCCGGCCCACGAAGCTGGTCACCTCGGCGGGCAGGTTGCCCAGCGACCCGGGCGTGCTTGTGGCGGTGCTCATAGGTGCACGTTAGTGGGTGCGCCCCGCGGCTGCGGGGTCGCTGTGCGGGGACACCGGGGAACTACCCGGGTGATACCCGAATCCCCGGACGTGGGTACTTTCCCCGGTGCCGCGGGCGCCGTGGTCGATCAGCATGGGACCCCTTGACCGATCAACGAGGAGAGGGGCACGTCATGGGCCGCCACGCGGCCGATCGGCCCACCCGATCGCCGCTGCACGCCGACCTCTTCGCCCCGGCTCCCGGCATGGCCGCCGCGCGGGCGGCCCAGGAGCGGGCCGCCGACGCCTTCGACGCGCTGGTGGCGCCGCACCGTGAGGCGCTGAGGGCCTACGTGCTGCGGCTGACCGACGGCGACGAGGAACTGGCCGCGGACGTGCTCAAGGAGACCCTCTACCGCGCGGCACAGGATCCGGCCCGCTTCCCCCCGCGGGCCGCCGCCGTACGGCCCTGGCTTGTCCTCACGGCCCGTACGGTGCTGCGCGACGGCGAGCGCTCCGCCCCCGCCGGGCACGACGACCGCAGGGTCGTGCCGGTGGAGCGCTCGCCGTCCCCCTACCCGGAGGCGACGACCCCACCGATCCGCTCGGAGACGACGATCGTCGGGGCGATGGAGGATCTCCCGGCGACGCACCGCGAGATCCTCATCGAGCTCTTCTACCGCGGCGTGCCGCTGGAGGCCGCCGCCGAGAGCCGGGGCGTGCCGGTGCGGGACGTCAAGTCCAGCCTCTACTTCGCGCTACGGGCGTTGCGGACCGTGCTCGATCGGCAGGCGCCCGACGAGTCGCGGGTAGAGCAGCCCTACCGCAGGTAGACCAGCCCGTCGGAGATGACACCGGGACGGCCCGCGGTGCCCTCCACGACGATCTTGACGGTGTGCCGGCCGCTGGAGCTCCAGGAACGGGTCCACACCGCGCGGCGATGCAGCGTCGCGGGCGACCGCAGGTCGATGATGCCCGCCGGCTCGCCGTCCACGTACACCTGGACCCGGCCCGAGACCGCCGTGCGGCTCACCGCGAGCGCGGCCGACCGGCCGGTGAACGACCAGCTCAGCGACGCGCCGGCCGAGGTGGCCCGCAGGGCCGAGCCGCCCAGGAAGGTCCTGCTCCCGATCGAGCGCCAGGCGCCGCCACGCGCCGCGGCCGTCTCCGCGACCGTGACCGACGTCCGGACCGCCGCCACCGACCGCGCGTTCCCCGCCCGGTCCGTGGCCCGCAGGCCGTACGTGGTCCGCACGCCAGGCTTCACCGAGCCGGCCCACGCCGTCGCGGTCGTGCCCAGGCTGGCCGTCACCGGGGTGGTCAGCCGCACCGCGCGCAGGCCACCCGCGTCGCGGGCCGCCCAGTGCAGCCGGACCGGCACGACACCGTTGAGCGACCCCGGCCGCAGCGTGACGCTGGGACCGCTGATGAAGTCGGGGAGGGTCTCGTCGGCGAACACCGTGGTCTCGGTGACCGCGATCCGGCCGTTCAGCGCGACCGCCCGCACCCGTACGGTGTGCCGCCCCGGCGTGAGCCGCAGCGCCTGCTGCCGTTGCCGGGCCGGCACGGAGGCGGTCAGCGTGTTGTCGACGTAGACGTCGTAGCGGTTCATCAGCGTGGTCGCGGTGTCCACCTGCCAGTACGGCCGGACCGTGCCGCGGCTGAACCAGGTGCTGCCGATCTTCGTGGCGCCGTTCATCTTCGTCAGCCTCAGGTCGGCCGGCGGCGCCGCGGCGATGCCCCGGACCGCGCCGAGCTGGCCGTACAGGACGTTGCCGGGGCACTCGGTCTTGCCGGTGTCCCGGTGCCCGGAGACGCGGTTCAGGACGGCGCGGCTGCCCTTGGCGTAGCGGTCGCTGCCGCTGGAGACCAGGGTGGCCCGGCCGGCCGGCGGGTTGTTGTACGTGCCGAGCTTGTACGCCGCCACCTGAGCGATGACCGTGCGCACGCGGGCGGAGACACCCTTCGAGCTGAAGGTGCCGAGCACCGCGATCGCGCTGCTGTGCGCGTTGAACCCCAGCGTGTGCGCCCCCAGGACGGCCCGGGCAATGCCGCCTCGGCGGCCCTCGAAGAGCGTGCCGCACTTGTCGACGAGGAAGTTGTACCCGATGTCGTTCCAGTGGTTGCTCTTGACGTGGTACGCCTGAATGCCCCGGACGATCGCCGCCGACTCGGCGCAGCTGTAGCCGTTGGGCCCGGCCGTGTGGTGCACGAAGACGACCTGGACGTCGGGGGTGTACTCCGCCGCTTCCTTGACCATCTTCTCGTTGGCGCCCCACTGGGCCCGGGTGACGACGTTCGGCGCCGGCCGCGGCGGCACTGCCGTGGACCGCTCCAACGCCCTCGGGGCCGGCGCGGCGGGGGCCTCGCCGGGGTCGATCAGGTCGAGGCGCAGGCCCGGCGGCAGCGCCGTGGTGTGCCCGGCGTCCGTCGCCACCCGGGCCTCGATCCCGTCCGACAGGCCCACCCACAGCGGGTCGGTGGCGCCCCGGTTGCCGTCGGCGTCACGGGAGCCCGGCTCGGCCGGGTTCGGCTCGTCGGCCTCCAGGGACTGCCACGGCGTCCACGCGCCGTCTGTGGCCGAGCGGGCCCGCACCTGCACCGTGCCGGTCAGCCGCCGAGTCGGATCGGTCCAGGTCGCGCCGAGCAGGCTGAACCGGCCGGTCGAGCGCGGGGCGACGGCATTCCCGGCGGCCGTCGTCCGCGCGGCGAAGCCGCGACCGGTCGGCGACGCCGGGGCCAGGTCGATCGTCTGCAAGGAGGGCCCGGAGGTGGCCACCTCCGCGCGCAGTTCGGCCGGCTCGGCCTGCCCACCACTGCTCAGAATCACCAGTACGCCGCTCAAGGCAACGGCGGTGCCCACCGCTGAACTGATGAATCGCCTGTGCACTCGCTTCACGCGTATCCCCCCGCGAAAGACTTCGGACCGGCCCAGATCAGGATGAAACGTACGCGTTCCTCCCGAGTCGCGTAGGGGTTTCCGGGGACACCGTTACGCACCGGGCCGGCGGGTTAATGAGCTCGGCCGGACTGCCGATGAAAGGACGTGACCTCATCGGCGCCGCGGCGCGCGGATGCCGCCGCCGCCGTGCCGGCCCGCGTTGGGTCAGCGCTACCCCGGTACTGCCGGACCCTGGCCTGGTCCTACCTCGGTGGGGCCGGTGCGGCTCTGGCCCTGCTCGCCACGGGCCCGCAGTGGCTGCGTATCCCGTTGATGCTGACCAGTGCGCTGGCCGGACTCTGGGCCATGCGGTACGGCGCGCTGCGCATGGCGTTGCCCGCCGAGCGCCTCCCGTGGCTGTGCCTGTTGTGGTCGGCGACGCTCTTCCTCGCCGGCATCGTCGTGCGCGCGGTCGTGCCCGGTGCGGGCGCCTCCCCGCCGACCAACATGGCCCTGATTCCGGACGCGTTCGCGCTCCCGGCGTACGTGGTCATGTGGTACGCCTTCGCCGGCATGCTGTGGCGGCGCCGGGCGTCCGAGGACGACCCCGCCCGGATCGACGCCCTGCTGGTCGGCCTGGCGGCGGCGTTCATGTGCTGGACCTACCTGATGGTGCCGTCGATGCAGCAGACGGACCTCACGCCGCTGCGGATCGCCACCTCCTTCTTTCCGATCTTCGACATCGTGCTGCTGGTGCTCGCCGCCCAGCTCGCCCTCTCCGGCGGCGTCCGACAGCCCGCCCTGTGGCTGCTGATCGGGGGCGCCGCGGCGATGTTCGCCGGCGACTTCCTGTTCATGCTCCGCGACGGCGCGCTGGCCGACGTGCCGCCGCACACCGTCGACGTGCTGTTCACGGCGACGTTCCTGCTCGTCGGCGCCGCCGGACTGCAGCCGTCGATGCGCAGCCTGACCGCGCCGCAGCGGATCATCGTCAAGGACCTGAGCAAGATCCGTACGGTGCTGATCGCCGTCGTGGTGGTCGTCCCGGTCGTCATCACCACGGTCACTCCCGCCGGCGGCCTGGTGAACGGCGCGGTCCGGGCCGTCCTGTGCGTGCTGCTGATCCTGGCCGTGCTCTACCGCGTGGTCCGCTCCAACAACTCCCGGGCCCGCGCCGAACGCGCCACCCGCCGGCGCGCCACCCACGACGCCCTCACCGACCTGCCCAACCGGGAGCTGCTCGCCGAGACGATCGCGAGCTGGGGCGACCGGGCCGCCGCCGAGCAGCTCGAGGTCAGCCTGCTCTTCATCGACCTCGACCGGTTCAAGATGGTCAACGACCACTGGGGGCACCAGGTCGGCGACGAGCTGCTCTGCGCGGTCGCGGGGCGCCTCAGCGCCCAGGTCCGCGAGGACGACCTGGTGTGCCGCATCGGCGGCGACGAGTTCGTCATCGCCCTGGCGAGCCCCTCGCACTCGCGGCTGGCCGAGTCGCTCGCCACCCGGGTGCTCGAGGAGCTCTGCCGACCGTTCGAACTGTCCGTGGGCCGCGTGGCGATCTCGGCGTCCATCGGGGTCGCCAAGTCGCCGGGCGGCACCCAGGCGCTGGAGCTGATCCGCGACGCCGACACCGCGATGTACAAGGCCAAGGGGCAGGGGCGCAACGCGTACGCGCTGTTCGACACCTCCCTGCGCGACCGGGTCCGCGACCGGATGAACCTGGAACAGGCGCTGCGCACCGCGTTGTCGCGCGGCGAGCTCTCGGTGCACTACCAGCCGATCGTCGACCTGGCGACCGGCGAACTCGACGGCTTCGAGGCGCTGATGCGCTGGCGGCACCCCACGCTCGGCGCGGTGTCACCGCTCGACTTCATCCCCATCGCCGAGGAGACCGGCCTGATCGTGGAGAGCGGCGCCTGGCTGCTGCGCGAGGCGGCCGGGCAGCTCGCGCAGTGGCGGACCCAACGGGGCCCGGGGGCGCGGGCTCTGCACGTGTCGGTCAACGTGTCCGTACGGCAACTGCGCGACGGCGCCCTGGTCGGCGTCGTCCGCGACGTGCTGGCCGAGACCGGGCTGCCGCCGGAGGCGCTGTGGCTGGAGATCACCGAGTCCGGCGTCATGGAGGACCTGGAGACGGCGCTCGCCACCCTCGACGCCCTGCGGGAGCTCGGCGTGACCATGGCCGTCGACGACTTCGGCACCGGATACTCGTCGCTGAGCTACCTCCACCGGCTGCCGATCGGCATCGTCAAGCTCGACCGTTCCTTCGTCTGCGACGTCGGCGAACACGGTGCCAACGAGTCGATCGTGCGGGCGGTGCTCGCCATGACCCGGGCCATGAACCTGCGGGTGGTGGCCGAGGGCGTCGAGACCGAGTTGCAGGGTGCCTGGCTGCGCGAGCAGGGCTGCGACCTGGCGCAGGGCTGGCTCTACGGCAGACCCGCGCTGCCCGCCGAGCACGACGACCTGATCCTTCGGGCCACCGTGCGCTGAGCGGATCGGCCCGACCATAGGGGGTTCCCCTATGGATGAGGGTCGCCGCGCGGGAAAAGTCCCATTATCGGATCCGAATCGCCCATATTCGTCGGTTTCGTTGCCGGCGGCGCCACTTGCCGATCACCATCATCGATCCCTATGCTGCGCGGGATTCTTGATCAAACGAGTGGGGGATAAGCGTGGCAAGCATTCGTTTCCGGCCGTGGATCAGGGGCCTCGGCGCCATCGGGCTCATCGGGCTCGCCGTCGGTGCCTCGTCGACCGCGGCGCTGGCCGCTCCCGCCAAGCCGCACGTGGGGCTTGTCGGCGGCCCGGATACGACCGTCTCGGTCGCGCCCGGTGGCACGATCACCGACGCGGTCTCGGTCGGCAACTCGACCACCACCGCGATTCCCAAGGTGTACCTGTCCGTGCAGTGGTCGGCCGGCATGAAGCCGGTCAAGACCTTTGACAACTGCTACTACGACACTCGCTTCGCCTACTGCGAGATCGACACCGAGATCGCTCCCGCGACGCAGTACGTGCCCAAGACGCCGTTGCAGTACGAGATCAAGGCGGACACCTTCGCGCCGAGCCGCCTCGCCGGCGAGTCCAACTGGTACACCGCCGACGAGGCGGCGTCGAGGTTCGACAAGTGGCGCGCCGCGCATCCCACACGCGGCACGGACGGCAAGCTCGAACTGCAGGCCACGACGGGGACGTTCGCGCCGTCAGGGTTCGAACCTCACGACACCTTCACGAAGGTGGAGGTGACCGGCAACAATCCGCTCAACCTCAAGGCGGTCGGCGCCACCGTGACTGGCGCGGTCGGGGCCACGGTCAAGCTGAAGGTCGGTCAGCAGAACGCGGGGCCGGCGGCGGCCAGCTTCTGGGGTGGTGAGATCGCCAGCCTGAAGCACCTCACGCTCGTCACCATCCCGGCCGGAACCACTGTCGTCTCGACGCCCAAGAACTGCGCGGCGATGGTGAAGCAAACCGCGGTGGATTCGAAGCCGGGTGCGCCGCAGTACGTGTGCTACCTCGACGAGTCGCTGGACCGCGTGCTCAAGCCGAACGCGAGCCAGGACTGGGAGTTCGACCTCCGGATCGACCGCAAGGGCGAGACGAAGGGCAGCGTGAAGGTCAACTACGACTGGCAGATGGGCGGTCGGCACGGCACCGACACCAACGTCGCCGACGACACCGCGGAGATCATCGTCAACGCGGGCGAGGCCCCGGGCGACTCGGGCACCGGCAACGGCTCCGGCACTGGTAACGGCACGGGCACTGACAACGGCACCGGAACCGGCACTGACAACGGCACGGGCACGGGCACGGGCACCGACAACGGCACCGGAACCGGCACCGACAACGGCACGGGCACGGACAACGGCACGGGCACGGACGGCACGGACACCGACAACGCGAGCTCCGGCTCCGGCGGCGGCCTGCCGCTGACGGGCGCCAACGTGCTGACCGTCGCGGGCGCGGGCCTCGCGCTGCTGGTGGCGGGTGCTATCACCTTCCTTCTGGTGGCGCGCCGGCGACGGGCTACCCGCTTCGTCGCCTGATCCACCGCCACACCGAACGCACCGTCTAAGGATCTCGGTCTCTCATCACGGATGAGGGGCCGAGATCTTTTTGGCCCCCCAGCCCGGAAACCGGCGCAACGGCCGGACCAGGCACCGGGGTCGCGTCGTCGAGGCGGGACTTCTCGGTAGTCGTACCCGTATCTCTATGGTTTGGCGGTCGGCGAATCGAGAGATCCGCCGACGCGTCCGGTACTACCGGCCGAGGCATCGCTACCGTGGTCGGGTGTCTGAGATCCCGTGGTGGAGCCTGCCCCTCGTCGCCGCCGTGTTTGCCCTGGCCGGGGCGGGAGTCACGGTTCTGGTGTCGGCCCGTGACGACTACGTACGCAGCCGCGCGAAGCGGACCCGCCGCTGGTACGCCGAGCGCCGCGACGCGTACGTCGCCCTGTTGACCCAGTTCGAGCGGGCGACGTACCGGTTGCGGGTCGCGCTCGAGACCGGGCAGCGGATGCCGGGGCCGTACACGTACGTCGACGAGGTGGGTCCGGCGCTGATGCAGGTGCGCCTGCTCGCCTCGGGCCAGGTCCGCAGCGCCGCGCTGGCGGTGCACGTGCTGCTGGAGAAGCTCTACGGCGAGCGCCCGGCGCCGCCGCGCGGCGTGGATCCGGCGAAGTCGTTGCGCGAGATGCTCGGACACGTGCCGCTGGTGATGCAGGAGCTGGAGGCGGCCATCCGGGAGGAGTTGGGCATCGAGGCGACTCCGCCCCCGCCGGGGGAGGCGCCGCAGCGGTCCTCGCGGTCGCTGCGGTCGTATCTGCGCAGGGGCGCTCCGCTGGCCGGTGCGGCCGATTCCAGGGATGATCGGGGCAATTGACCAGACCCGATGGGAGCCGTCCGTGTCGGACATTTCGGTTACTGCGGCGGTGGTGCGCAGCGGTGTCGTCGCGGTGCTGCGGGCACCCACCGCCGACGCCTTCTCCGCGATCAGCGAGATCCTCGTCGAGTCCGGCATCACCGCCATCGAGGTCACCCTCACCTCCCGAGGCGCGCTCGAGGCGATCGCGGGCCTGCGCCGCCAGCTTCCGGAGCGCGTCGTGGTCGGCGCCGGCACGGTGCTCGCCGCCGCCGACGCCAAGGCGAGCATCGACGCCGGGGCGCAGTTCCTCGTGTCCCCGGTGGCCGTGCCCGGCCTCGACGGCACCGGCGTGCCCGTCTACCCGGGCGCGCTGACCCCGACCGAGATCGTGGCCGCGGCCCGGACGGGCGCGCCCCTGGTCAAGCTCTTCCCCGCCTCGGCCGTCGGCCCGGGTTACCTGCGCGACCTGCGCGGGCCGCTGCCCGGCTTGCGCATCATGCCGACCGGCGGCATCGAGATCGCCGACGTCGCCGCCTGGCTCACCGCCGGGGCCGTGGCGGTCGGCCTGGGCGGGCCGTTGATCGGCGACGCCGCCTCCGGAGGCAGCCTGACCGCGCTCGCCGACCGCGCCCGGCGGGCCGTCGACGCGGTCGCCTACGCCCGCTCATGAGCGGCCTGCTGACCTTCGGCGAGACCATGGGCGTGTTCGGCGCCGACACCGTCGGACCGCTGGAGCACGCCCGGGGCTTCCACCTCGGCATCGGCGGCGCCGAGAGCAACGTCGCGGTGGGCGTGGCCCGCCTCGGCCTTCCGGCGACCTGGATCGGGCGGGTTGGCCACGACGCGACCGGCGACCTCATCGAGCGGCGCCTGCGCGCCGAGGGCGTGCGGGCCGTGGTGATCCGCGATCCGTCGTTCACCGGTCTGATGGTCAAGCACCGCCGCACCGGCGCCCTGCTGCACGTCGACTACCACCGCGCGGGCAGCGCCGGCTCGCGGCTCACGCCCCTCGACATCCCGGTCGACGCGGTGTGTGCGGCGGCGATCGTGCACGTCACTGGCATCACGCCGGCGCTGAGCGACTCGGCGCGCGTGACCGTCTTCCAGGCGGTCGAGACCGCCCGGTCCGCCGGCGTCGCCGTCTCGGTGGACGTCAACTACCGGGCCAAGCTCTGGTCCACCTACGACGCGGCGCCGGTGCTGCGCGACCTTGTCTCCCGCGCCGACCTGGTGTTCGCCGGCCCCGACGAGGCCGCGCTGATCGTCGACGGGCGGCCCCTCGACGGCCTGGCCGCGCTCGGCCCTACCGAGGTGATCGTCAAGGACGGCGCCCGCGGCTGCACGGCCCTCATCGACGGAGAGCGGCACGCGCTGCCGGCACCGACCGTGGCGGTGGTCGATCCGGTCGGCGCGGGCGACGCGTTCGCCGCCGGATACCTCGCCGACCGGTTGTGCGGGGCATCGCCGGCGACCCGGCTCGCGACGGCGATCTCGGCGGGGGCGTTCGCGGTGACGGTCCCGGGCGATTGTGAGGGGCTGCCCACCCGCGGGGACCTGAGGTCGGCGAGCACGGACGTGGCGCGGTAGCGACCGATGACCGGATCGTTCCGGTGCCGGGCGCTTCCGTGCCTTCCGGCGGCGGTCGGTCGCGCCGAGGATCGACACATGACCAACGCGCTGATCGTCATCGACGTCCAGGAGTCCTTCCGTGCCCGTCCGCTCTGGCGAGCCGTCAGCAACCCGGAGATCGCCGAGCGGGTCCAGCGGCTCGCGGACGCCGCCCGGGCCGCCGGCGACCTCGTCGTGTGGGTGCTGCACGCCGAGCCCGGCAGCGGCGACGTGTTCGACCCGGCCAGCGGGCACGTGCGGGTCTTCGCCGAGCTCGCGCCCCTGCCCGACGAGCCCGTCTCACGAAGACCTCGCACAACGCCTTCACGACGACCAACCTGCAGCAGGTGCTCACCGCCCGGGGAGTGCGCCGGCTGACGGTCTGCGGCATCCGTACGGAGCAGTGCGTCGAAACCACCACGCGGGTCGGCTCGGACCTCGGGTACGCCGTCACGTTCGTCACCGACGCCACCGCGACCTTCCCCATCCCGCACTGGGACGCTCCCGCCGACCAGACCCTCGAAGAGCTGCTGTCGGATCCGCGGACGTTGCCCGCCGCGGCGGTGACCGAGCGCACCGAGTACGCGCTGGCGGGCCGCTTCGCTACCGTATCCACCGTGAAGGAGCTGACCGGATCGTGAGTCGCGTGGTGTTCGTGCTCGTCGCGGGCCTGCACCTGCTGGACCTCGCCGGCCCGGCCCAGGTGTTCTCGACCGCGGCCGACCACGGGCACGACCATGATCTGTCCTACGTCGCGGAGCAGCCCGGCATCCGCACCCATCAGGGTGTCGAGCTCCGCGCCGACACCACCTGGCCACGGCTGGACGTGGACGACCTGATCGTGGTGCCGGGCTGGCGCGCGCCGAGCCTGGCCGGCACCGGCCACCTCGGCCCGCGCACCCTGGAACGGATCGCCGCCCACCACGCCGCGGGCGGCACGGTCGCCAGCATCTGCGCGGGCGCCGACGTGCTGGGCCGGGCCGGACTGCTCGACGGCCGACGCTGCACCACCCACCACGACGTCCAGGAGGAGCTCGCCCGGCGCTATCCGCGGGCCCACGTGGTCCGCGACGTGCTTTACGTCAGCGACGATCGGGTCGTGACCTCCGCGGGCATCGCCAGCGGCATCGACCTGGCCCTGCACCTGATCGCCGTGCGGCACGGCCCGGCACTGGCCGCGCGGGTGGCCCGCCAGATGGTCGTGTACGCCCGGCGCAACGGCGACGAGCGGCAGTCCAGCGCCATGCTGCGGCACCGCGCCCACCTGAGCGACGCCGTCCACCGGGTGCAGGACCGCATCGACGCCCACTTCACCGAGCCGTTGCCGCTGGCCGAGTTGGCGGCAGCGGCGGCGGTCAGCGAGCGCACGCTGACCCGCCAGTTCGAGGCCGCCACCGGCCAGACGCCCCTGCGTTACCAGCAACTCCTGCGGGTGGAACGGGCGGAGCACCTGATCGGCCACGGCGCCACCATGGAGGCCGCGGCGCGTGCGGTGGGCTTCGGCGACGCCCGGATGCTGCGCCGCCTGCGTTCTCGCGTACCCGTCACACCGTGACACGGCGAGCGGTTTACGAAGGCCGCCCGGCGGTTACGCTCCCCAGCATGGAGATCGCCGGTCTGGTCCTCGCGGCGGGCGCGGGGTGCCGGTTCGGGATGCCCAAGGCCCTGGCGCCGTGGCGGGGGAGACCCCTGGTGGCGCATGCCGCCGAGACCTCGCGGGCGGCGGGCCTGAGCCGCACCGTCGTGGTGGTCGGCGCGGCGGCGGACCGCGTCCGCGCGGCGGCGCCCGGCCTCGACTACGTGGAGAACCCCGACTGGGAGACCGGCATGGCGTCGTCGCTGCGCGCCGGCCTGGCCGCGCTGGCCGACTCGTCGGCCGCGGCGGCGGTGGTCCTGCTGGTCGACATGCCCGGCGTCACCCCCGCGGCCGTACGCCGGGTAGCCGCGCTCGCGTCCCCCACGGCCCTGGTCGCCGGCGGCTACCCCGGCCGCCGTGGCCACCCGGTCCTGCTGGGCCGCGACCACTGGGCGGGCGTGGCGCGCGGCGCGACCGGCGACCGGGGCGCCCGCGACTACCTCCGCGCGCACGCCGCCGAGGTGCACGTCGTGCCCGTCGCCGACGTCGCCGACGATCTCGACCTCGACGTGCCTTCGACGGTGGGCGACCGTGCGTGACGTTCTGGAGCAAGTCGTCGCCGCCTGGCGGCGCGGGGAACCTGCCGGACTCGCGACCGTGACCGCGACCTGGTCCAGCGCGCCCCGGCAGCCCGGCGCCACGATGCTGGTCCGGTCGGACGGCACCGCCGTGGGAAGCGTCTCCGGCGGCTGCGTCGAGTCCGCCGTCTACGAGCTGTGCCGCGAGGTGGCCGAGTCCGGGCGCCCGCGCGCCGTCCGCTACGGCGTCAGCGACGCCGACGCCTTCGAGGTCGGCCTGCCCTGCGGCGGCACCATCGACGTGTTCGTGGAACGGGCCGGGTTCCCCGAGCTGGACGTGCTCGCCGCCGAGGTGGACGGTGGGCGGCCGGTGGCGCTGCTGACCTGTGTGGACGGCCCGCCCGAGCGGCTCGGCCGGCACCTGGTGCTCACCCCGGACGCTCGGCACGGCTCGCTGGACGGCGACCGGCTCGACGACGCCGCGACCGACGACGGGCGGGGGCTGCTCGCCGCCGGGCGCACCGGGCTGCTGCACTACGGGCCGGACGGACAGCGCCGGGGGACCGGGCTCGACGTGCTGGTCACCTCGTTCGCGCCGGCCGCCCGGATGCTGGTCTTCGGGGCCACCGACCACGCCGCCGCCGTGGCCCGGATCGGCGCGTTCCTGGGCTACCGGGTCACGGTCTGCGACGCCCGGCCGGTCTTCGCGACCGCCGAGCGCTTCCCGGAGGCGGCCGAGGTCACGGTCGACTGGCCGCACCGCTACCTCGCCGCCGAGGCGTCGGCCGGCCGGATCGACGGCCGCACGGTGGTGTGCGTCCTGACCCACGACCCCCGGTTCGACGTGCCGGTGCTGCGGACGGCGCTGGAGCTGCCCCTGGCGTACGTCGGCGCGATGGGCTCCCGCCGCACCCACGACGACCGCCTCAAGCGCCTGCGGGAGACCGGCCTGGACGAGGAGGCGCTGGCCCGGCTCCGCTCGCCGATCGGGCTGGATCTGGGCGCCCGCACCCCGGAGGAGACCGCGGTCAGCGTGGCCGCGGAGATCGTGGCCACACGCTGGAACGGCACCGGCGAACGGCTCTCCGGCACCTCCGGACCCATCCACAGGGAGGACCACCGATGACGCTCACGCCGATCCCCCTCGGCACGTGGCCGACCCCGCTCGAGCCGGCCCCGCGCCTGGCCGCGGCGCTCGGCCTCGACGAGCTGTGGATCAAACGCGACGACCTCACCGGGCTGGGCGGTGGCGGCAATAAGGTCCGCAAGCTGCGCTACCTCTGCGCCCAGGCGCTCGAGGCGGGCGCGACGAGGCTGGTCACCACCGGCGCCGCACAGTCCAATCACGCCCGCCTGACCGCGGCCGCCGCCGCCCGGCTCGGTCTGCCGTGCACGCTCGTGTTGCGCGGCGACCCGCCCGAGACCCATCGCGGCAATCTGCTCCTCGACGACCTGACGGGCGCGACGATCGTCTGGGCGGGCGCGGCCCCGCTCGACGAGGTGGCGGCGGCGCAGGAGGGCTATGTCATCCCGTTCGGTGGCACGTCCCCGGTCTCGGCCCGGGGATACCAGGACTGCGCCCGGGAGTTGCTGGCCGAGCTTCCGGACCTGGCGGCCGTCGTGGTCGCGCTCGGCTCCGGCGGCACGATGGCGGGCCTGGTCGCCGAGCTCGGCCCGCACCGGGTGTACGGCGTGGACGTCGGCGCGCTGCCGTCGCCCCGCGCCACGGTGGCGTCGCTGCTCGCCGACATGGGCAGAAAGGTGGACCCGGCCGCGCTGCTGATCGACGACTCCCAGATCGGTGCGGGCTATGCCGCGCTGACGGATTCCGTACGCTCAGCGCTCGTGCTCGCCGCCCGGACCGAGGGGTTGTTCCTGGACCCGACCTACACCGGCAGGGCGCTGGCGGGTCTGCGCGCCAACCCGCCGGACGGCAAGGTGGTGTTCCTGCACACCGGCGGCCTCCCGGGACTCTTCGGCCACCCCGCCTTCCCCTAGGAGGTTCTCCTCCTACCTAGGGAGGAGGGGACGGGCCCGCGGGCGGACGAAGTCGGGTCCGCGGCCGATGAGGATCGACGGCATGCCAACCCTGTCGCGTCTGCATCGTCCGCTGATGGCCTTCACCGCCGCCATGGTGGCGCTCGCCGTGGTCGCCGCGGTGGGCGTCATCGCCGACCCCCGGATCCTCACCGGCATGCCGATCTGGGCCAAGCCGTTCAAGTTCGCCGTGTCCTTCGCCGTCTACGCCGGCACCCTGGCGTGGATGCTGTCCCTGCTGCCGCGCCGCCACCGTGCCGCCGAATGGGCGGCGACCGTCGTGGTCGCGATGGGCGTCGCCGAGATGGTCGTCATCGTCACCCAGGTGGTACGCGGCACGACCAGCCACTACAACGCGAGCACCCCGCTCAACGCCACGCTGTGGCAGGTGATGGGCACCGCGATCATGGTGCTGTTCATCGGCCACTTCGTCATCGGCGTCGCGGTGCTGCGGGCCCGGATCGCCGACCGCGTCGCCGCGCACGCCGTTCGCTGGGGGCTCGGGCTGACCCTGCTCGGCTTGCTCGTGGCCATCCCGATGACACTGCCCTTCGCCGCGCCGCCCGGCCAGGACGACATCGTCGGCGCGCACAGCGTCGGCGTGGCCGACGGCAGTCCCGGGCTCCCGCTGCTGGGCTGGAGCACGACCGGTGGCGACCTGCGCATCGGTCACTTCGTCGGACTGCACGCGCTGCAGGCCCTGCCGCTGCTCGCCCTGCTGCTCGGCCGCCGCCTCGACGTCCTCACCCGGGTACGGCTGCTGGCGGTGGGCGGCGCCGCGTACGGAACGCTGATCGTGCTCTTGACCTGGCAAGCTCTGCGTGGGCAGCCGTTGCTGCGGCCCGACCTGCTCACCCTGGCCGCCGCCACCGCGCTGGTCGCCGCCACCGCCCTCGCCGCGAACCGGGTGATCCGGGCCCGCCGACCGGAACTGGAGCTCGCCGCATGACGCCCGTCCTGTTCACGCTGACCTTCGCCGTCGCCGCACCGTTCTGGGCGCTGATGATCGTGTTCCCGGGCTGGTCCTGGACCCGCCGGATCGTCGCGTCGCCGCTGATCGTCCTCCCGGTCGTGGTCATCTACGCCATCCTGGTGCTGCCCGCGATCGCCGACGTGCTGCCCACGGTCGCGTTCCCCACCCTCGACGGTGTCCGTACGCTCCTCGGCACGGCGGACGGCGCCACGGCGGCCTGGGCGCACATGATCGCCTTCGACCTCTTCGTCGGCCGCTGGGCCTGGCTCGACGGCACCCGGCGCGGCGTACCGGCCTGGATCCTGTCCCCGCTGCTCGTGCTGACGATCCTGCTCGGCCCGCTCGGGCTCGCCGGATACCTGCTCGCGCGAACCCGCTTCCACGCCACCGGAGACACCCAGGACAGGCCATAGGGTGGTCAGCGTGGGATGGGTGAGCAGACTCTTCGACGCGCGCGACACGTTCGTGCGCATGCTGCTGCTCGACCTCAGCGGTCTCGGCTACCTCGTCTTCGGCACCGGGGACGGCCGGGAGCCGACACGCACCCAGTGGATCCTCGCCCTGATCGCCTTCGCCACGGCGCTGCTGCTGCACAAGCGGCGCATGGCCAACCTGCTCGCCCAGTCGGCGCTGCTCATCGCCGCGAACATTCTGGTCCAGGACCAGATGATCAACGAGGTGGGCACCTCCTGGGCCCTGCTCGAGCTCACCATGGCGGCATCGCGCCCGCGGGTCTTCACCAGCGCCGCCGTGCTGGTCGCGGTCATCCACCTCATAGGCGGGTACGCCCACCATCCCGACCGCTGGGCCGGCCCCGTCTTCGGCGCGCTCGTGGTGGTCGGCCTGCCCGTGCTGCTCGGCCTGGTCATCCGCACCACCCGGGAACTCAGCCGGCAGGCCGAGGCCAAGGCGGCGGCCGAGCGCCACCAGCGCGAGTCGGAGAGCCGCGCGGCCCGCGCCGACGAACGCAGCGCCATCGCCCGCGAACTGCACGACGTGGTGGCCCACCACGTCGCCTCGATGGTGCTGCGCGTCGGCGTCGCCCGGCACGTCCTGCCGGACGCCGACCCCCGGGTCACCGACGTCTTCGACGACGTCCACCGCACCGGCACGGCAGCGCTCGCGGACCTGCGCAAGCTGGTCGCGGTGCTCCGCGATCCCACGGTACGCACGGACGCGACGCTGACCGCCATCGAACCGGCAGCACTGCCCGCAGCCCTGACGGCGGCCGTATCGACGGCACGCCAGGCGGGACTGACCGTCGACTACACGATCGACGACGAGGCGGCGGCGATCGACGCGGTCCGCGGCATGGCGGTGCTCCGGCTCACCCAGGAGGCACTGACGAACGTGGCAAAGCACGCGGGTCCGACCGCACGCGCCCAACTGAGCGTCGAAGTGACGAACGGCGACGTGATCTGGTCGGTCGCCGACGACGGCGGCGGCGTGGCCCCCGGCCTACCCTCCGGCGGCGGACACGGCCTGACCGGAATGCGCGAACGGGTCGAGGTCCTCGGCGGCCACCTCACGGCCGGCCCGTCCGCCGGCGGCTGGCGCGTGGCCACCGTCCTGCCCGCCGCCGTCCCGCCGCTGCCCGTCTCACCGCTCGGGGGCGACGGATGATCCGGGTGCTGCTGGTCGACGACCAGCCGCTCATCCGAGCCGGATTGCGCATGCTCTGCGGCGCCGAGCCCGACCTCGACGTCGTGGGTGAGGCCGAGAACGGCCGAGACGCGATCACCCTCGCCGCCCGCCTCACCCCGGACGTCATCGTCATGGACCTGCGCATGCCCGGCGTCGACGGCATCACCGCGACCGGCCGCATCCTCGCCGCCCGCCCCGCCACCAGAATCCTGGTCCTCACCACCTTCGGCGACGACGACCACCTCTACCCCGCACTGACCGCCGGCGCCTGCGGCTTCCTGCTCAAGGACGCACCCCCGGCCGAACTGCTCGACGGCATCCGCCGCGCGGCGGCCGGCGACAGCCCCTTCAGCCAGGAGATCCTGCAACGCCTCGTCCAACGAGCCGTCGAAGCCCGCGGCGGCGAGCCCAGGCGCGTGCCCGGCCTGACCGCCCGCGAACGGGACGTCCTGGACCTCGTCGCCGAGGGCCTGTCCAACACCGAGATCGCCGAACGCCTCCACATCGGAGTAACCACAGTCAAGACGCACGTCACCAGCCTGATGGCCAAGACCGACAGTCCCAACCGCGTCCGCCTGGCCCTCCACGCCCGCTCGAGCTAGTGCGCCCTGGGTTAAAGGGAGTGGCCGTCGAGCCAGGTTTCGACCGTCTCGATCACGTGCTCGGGAGCTCGGCGCGCCCACAGGAAGTGGTCGCGCACGGTGTCGATGCGGGCGCGTTCGACGTGCGCGGGGAGCCGGCTGGCGAGGTGGTCGACCGCGGCGGTCGTGATCATCCGGTCGCCCGCGATGCCGGCGAGCAGGACGGGTGTCTCCATCCGTGCCAGGGCGGCCTCGTAGTCGGTGCGGTCCCCGCGCAGGCGGTAGCGGCCGTGCCGGGCCTCGTATCCCCAGTCGGCCATCAGCGTGCGCGGCTGCCGGCCCGCGAATCCGAGCCGGTGCCCCGGCCAGTAGCCGAGCGAACAGGTCACCGCGCCCACGAAGCGCACGCCGGCGGCCCTGCGGGCCCGGCCGAGGCGGCTGCGGCGGGCGGCCGTGGAGCTCGTCCCGGTGCCGAGGGTGACGATCGCATCCGCGCGTACGGTGCCGGCCGCGCCGGACAGCAGCGCGAGCTGGCCGCCGAGGCTGTGCCCGACCAGCGCGACCCTCGGCGCCGCCGAGACGGCGGACCCGGCGAAGACCGCGGGCAGGTCGACGTTGACCAGGTGGGCGTACCCGAACGAATCCTTGCGCAGGTCGGTGACCGGGCTCTGCGGCATGCCGCGCAGCTCGACACCGACGAGGTGGCGTCCGCGGGCGGCCCAGGTGTCGAACAACTTGCGGTAGTACGCCAGCGGCACGCCGAGGGCGGGCAGGAAGACGATCGACGCGGCGGCGCCGGGCGTGCCGTACTCCTCGACCGTCAGCGTCAGTCCGTCCGGGGTGGCGACGGGGTGGATGCGCGGTTGCATTCCGACAGCTTCACACAGCCGAGGGGATAGGTCGATCATGTGAGCCAAAGGTGCCGTACGCCACGTCCCTGGACGGGTACGCCAGCCGTAAACTGCGATCATGGCTGCAAACGGGGCGTTCGACGCGTTCGGCTCCCCGGCGTTCACCGGTGCCTCTTCGGAAGATCGCAGCTGGCTGACGGCCGCGGTCGAGATGTCGCGGCTTTCCCCACCGACATCCACCAACTACGCCGTCGGCGCGATCATCGTCGACCGTCGCGGTTCCGTTCTCGCCACCGGTTATACCGGGGAGATAGGGCCCCGCGATCACGCGGAGGAAGCCGCTCTCGCGAAGCTTTCCGTCCGGCCGGGGATCGACCTCTCCCAGGCGACCATCTACAGCTCGCTGGAGCCGTGTACGGCTCGCAAGTCCCGACCGGGCACCTGCACGGATCTGATCCTCGCGGCAGGCATCGGACGCGTCGTTCTCGCCCTGCGTGAACCGCTCCTGTTCGCCGACTGCCACGGTGTCGAATCACTTCGCGAGGGCGGCGTGGAGGTCATCGAGATCACCGACCTCGCTTACCTGGTTCGCGAGATCAACGCGCACGTGCTCGATCTCAGACCCGCGCGTACGCAAATCTGACGGCCGTACCGAGGCCCTGGGCGGATTTGCGGATGGTGAGTGAGCGCAGACGCTGGCTGATCCTGGTCGTCGGCATGCTGGCGATGACCGCCGGCAGCACGTTCCAGTTCGGGCTCGCCTACCTGATTCCGGCGTTCCGGAACGAGGGCCTCTCCCTGGAGCAGGCCGGCGTCCTGGTCGCCTGCCCCACCGCGGGGGTGATGCTCACGCTCATCGCCTGGGGCGCCGCGGCTGACCGGTGGGGCGAGCGCGTCGTGCTGTCCACCGGCCTCGGGCTTGCCGGCCTCGTCCTCGTCGCCGCCCGCTGGTCGCACGGCACGGTGAGCCTGGGCGTGTGCCTGGGGCTGGCCGGCGCGGCCGGCGGCTCGGTGCTGGCGAGCGGCCGGCTCATCCTCGGCTGGTTCGCGCGGCACGAGCGCGCCGTGGCGATGGGCATCAGGCAGAGTGCGCAGCCGATCGGCCTCGCGCTGGCCGCCGCCACGCTGCCCGCCCTCGCCGCCGGCGGCACCGGCGTGCCGCTGCTGTTCCTTGCCGCGTTGTTCCTGGTCGCCGCCACAGCGGCATTCGTCTTCGTACGCGATCCAGCCCCGCAGCCGTCCGCGACCGGCCAAACGGATCCGGGTCGCAAGTCGACCTCGACGTCGCCCTATCGCTCTCCGGGCCTGTGGCGGATTCACGCGGCCAGCGCGCTTCTGGTCATTGCCCAGTTCACGGTCACCACGTTCGCGATCGTGTTCCTCACCGACGCCCGGGGCTGGACGGTCCTCGACGCCGGTTACCTGCTGGCCGGCGCGCAGGCCTGCGGCGCACTCAGCCGCCTCGGGGCCGGCTACTGGTCCGACCGCATCGGCAGCCGGTTGAAGCCCATGCGCGTCATCGCGATCGCAACCAGCGTGGGACTGCTGGTGCTGGCCTGCGCCGCCGCGGCCGGATCGAGCCTGGCGGTCCCCGTCCTGTTGTTCCTGGCGGTGGTGGCGGCGAGCAGCAACGCCCTGTCCTTCACCGCAGTCGCCGAGTACGCGGGATCCGCGTGGGCCGGCCGGGCTCTCGGCATCCAGACCACGGGCCAGAACGCACTGACGGCGGCCACTCCGCCGGTCCTGGCCGTGGCGATCGGAGCCGCGGGCTTCGCGTCGAGTTTCGCCGTGGTGGCGGCGCTTCCCCTGCTCGCCGCGATACTCGTACCGGTCGCGACGGAGCGGACCGGTGACGAGCAGGCCGGCCAGTCCGAGCCGGCGACCGCAGGGGCTCGAGGCACCCGTTCGTAAGTCCCGCCGGTCCGTTCTCAGGCGGGCCACTCGCACCCGTCCGCTGCCGGACCGTGCGGAACCCGGTCCAGGTTGAGCAACCGACAAGAGGCCACGTACTGCCGCAAGCGCCGAGGATGTACGTCAGAAGTCGTGGGCGCCGGAGCCTCCGCCTGATCCTCAAAGCGGACGAAAGCAACGCTTTGGCCCTGCGGGCCGATCGTCGCCCCGGTGTCGAAGGGAGTGCGCACATGCCGCAGATCACGGAGTTGCCCGCAAGCATCGAGATGGCCGCCAGGCGGAGCGCCGGGGCCGGCACCGGTAATGAGCTTCTCGCGAGATTGACAGTGGACCCCTACGCAAACGTCGTCAGCTATGAGTTCGCTGACACCGTTGGCTCTGCGACCGTGGATGTGCACGGCTACATGCCGGTGGGGTGGGTCGGGCAGCGGTTGGCGCGCCTGCCCGCCGACAGTCGGGTCGGGAGCTGGAGCTACGCCGAATCAGATGAGCGGAACCTTCTGGCCGGCCTGTCTTATCTCCTGGTCAACGCCGACGGCGAACGGCCTACTCGAGCGCAGATCGAAGAGGTCGGGGCCCCGGACCCCACGTTTGAGGACTACGTGACCGTGACTCCCATGGCAGGAGCCTGCCAGGGCAACGGCACGATCGTGGGAGTGGTCGAGGACGTACCCCTGCAGATGGACCCCGCGCAGGTGATCATCGGAAGAACGCCGGCCGTCTCGCTCCCCGATGGCCGCCGGCAGCAGGAGATCGGCTGCGCGATTCGGGTGGGTGGCGCGCGGATCGAGGGCCTCGGGGAGATCGAGATCGGAATGTTCGGCCACAAGAACGTCGGCTGGATCGAATCGATGCGGCCGGGAAGCGACTTCCCGGCGAAGATGATGCTCGACGTTCAGAAGTCGTACATCACTCCCGCTGGCACGTTCTACCGCGACAAGGAAGAGTTCATCGCCGAGAACATCATGCGATTTCCGCCGTTCGGCGTGGAGTTCCGGGCTGTGGATCCGATCGCACCGCTGTTCGACGTGCGGACCCGACAGCGGGTCGGACATATAGAGCTGAAGTGGCTCGTCCCGCTATGTTACGTGGATCCCGCTTCGTTCCCCTCAGCGGCCCTGAGCCGAACGACGCTGCGACGAGATGAGCTGACCCCCTGAACCGCCGACCGGGTCCACCGCCGATCTGGGTCTGGGCATGATGCGGGGGCACCAGCCCGTCCATCGCCGGATGTCACGGGCAGCTGGCGGATCACCTTCCAGGCCAACAACGGCTTCCTCCACACACGCGACTCCAACGGCGCGATCGTGAACACCGGCTACGGCATGACGGCCGGCACCAGCCCCGCCGTCTGACCGCCAACCCAAACCGCTGCCCTCGCCGGACCTCCCGATGGGGCAGCGGCCGTTCACCCCATTTGCCGACGCGTTCCCGGCCTATGCGCTGGAAGCGCCCGCCGTAACGGCACGACGACATCCACATCCAATTCCGTCGGAGCTCGCCTCGGCCTTTGTTCCGCCCGCGTCGTCTGATCTATGTGGTCGGACAGATTGGGAAGGTGCTCTTTCGCCCCCGGACGGCCCCCATCCGCGTTCGAGGGCCCTGTCGGCGCCCGAGGCTCTGTTGGCCGCCCGAGGCCCTGTCGGCGTTCGAGGGGCGCTGTCCGCGTTCTTCGAGGGGCGCTGTCCGCGTTGTTCGAGGGGCGCTGTCACCGTTCGAGGCAGGTCCCGTCACCGTTCGAGGCGGGCGGCAATCGCGTCGACGGCGTTCTTCGCGGTGAGTAGATCGGCGCCCGTCTCCTCGCGGAACAACCGCACCGCCTCGACGAACCGCTGTTGCCGCACCAATTCCTCAACCGCCGGGTGTGACGGCTCGGGCGCAACCTCGCCTGTCGGGGCGAGCGTCGCATCGAGCTTGCGCTCGACCCCCGTCAGCCGGGCTGCCGCACGTTGCTGTTCCCGGCGCTTCCTAGCCAAGGCGGAGAGCGCGAGCGCGGCCAAGCCGAGCAGCAGCATGGCGACGGCGACCGCCACCAGGATCTCCATGCGTGGATCGTGCCAGACGCCGACCACCCTGTCGTGCG